>JAZNWF010000026.1:0-4800 GCA_045593165.1 Eubacteriales bacterium | reverse complement strand
CTTCCTTTACGGAAACGTCGTTGTAGGCAGAGGTAATGGTAACACCGCCCTCGGCAGTAAGCTCGGCTATTATTTCGGCACGGAGCTGTTCCTTGAAGGTTTCGAGATAACCGTAGGTAACGAGCGTATCATCGGGAATCTTCGTATTTCCGCTTTCCTCTCCATTTGCGGACGTATTGGTTATTGCAAGGGGCATTAACGCCAAGCATAGCGCAACCAACGTCAGCATAATAATAATTTTTTTCACAAATATTTCTCCTTAAGTTAACGGCTTCGCGCAAACAAAAACGTACTAAGATATAATATGCGAAGTCCGTAGAAAATATTACCGCTTTTGCCAAAAAAGCTCTAAAAAACCGCATTTTTCCAAATAGCGCAATATAGTCCAAGTAATATTATATCATACCTTGTCAAGTCCCATAGAGTGCGGTTATAAATATCTGCCCACCCAATATATTGGGATTATAAAAAATGTTGACAAATAAAAATAGGGAGGTATACTGTAATTGAAGGTATGAAGATTTTTTCGATTTTTCAACCACCTATAATGAAAAGGAGGTATTTTTATGAAGAAGATCCTTGCGCTCGTCATTTCTGTTATTATGCTGTGCGGTGCGCTTATCTTACCTACAAGCGCCGACGATACTGTGAATTACGGCGTGGAGTTTGAATATACAGACAAAGCTCCCGTTATCGACGGAAAAATCGGCAATACCGAATACGGTCTCCTCCCCATTCACAAATTTTCGGAAAACAAATCGCAATTCGACTACACCAAAAACAACGAGTTTGACGATTGGGATTTTGAGTTCTTTGCAACGTGGGACGCTGATAACCTTTACTTAGCTTGGGAAGTGGAAACTCCCAGACACGCCAAGCTCCCCTTGGCTCAGTTCGACGCTGACGGTAAACCCATCGAAGGCACCAAGATTACCGACGAATCCTTCGGTTACCTTTATATGCACTCCTGCGTTCAGGTATGTATCACTCCAGGCGAACCTATGTCGGGTAAAACCAACTATGAAGCAAACTATCTCAACCTGGGCTTCGGTCAGCTCGCTGATGATTCCACCGGTAAAGCTATTTGGAACTATCCTACAGCTGTTACCGACGATGATATCAAGGGTTGGAAAACAATCTGCACCCGCGATGAGGATAAGCAGATCACCACTTACGAAATCGCAATTCCTTGGGAGTTAACAGGCGTTCCCATTATCGGTGAAGATTTCAAGTTCGGTCTTTCCTACGTTGTATTCGCTCAGGAACATATAACCCTAGGCAAAGCGGGAATACAGTGGCAGACCGGTTGCTTTTATCAAGATGACGTCAACAAAGCCGGCGTAATTACGTTGGACTTCCCAATTAGCGATCCTTTTCCTCATCATTCCGGTTGCACCGGTCCCGGTAGAATTCCTTCCCATCTCCGAGATAAAGAACAGCTTTACGTTTATAAAATGAACTCACGCATCACCGGCGAAGACACTGTGCTTTTCACCGATATTTACGGGGATATGAGCAATTCCGACGAAGGATATAATCTTAACTACACTCTTTCGTGGGCGTTGAAGCCGATAGAAAACGATTTATACGAAATAACCGAAATATCTCCACCCGACGGAAAGGTGCCTGAATTCAAAACGCTTGAAGACGACTACATTATAATCGCTTTCCACTCCGACGGACAAGGGATAGGAAACGAACAGTTAAAGCGGGCAGAACAATATAAGGTAGGCACACAGATCGGACTTTGGGGCTTTGATATTGAAAAAAACAGGCAAGAATACTCAAACGCTTTTGCTTACATCGAAGAAGCGGTAACCGACACCGAAACACCTCCCGACGATACATCAAATGCTGATACCTCAAACGACGTAACCTCAGGCGCAGAAACCTCAAACGGTGTAACGTCCAACGGTGCAACGTCAAACAACGAAGCATCCGCCGACAGTTTAGAAACCGTTTCGGATTCCCCCGCAACAAGCGAAGACGCAAGCCGTACCGACGAGGAAAGCAACGCGGCATCGGTTGCGGACAAGGATGAGGACACCGATTCTCCGATAATTCCGATCATTATCATAGCAACCGTTATTGTAATCGCCGCCGCAATCGTAACAATAGTTATTAAAAAGCGCAAATAAAGCAACAAAAAAATTGCTCCCGATCGGGAGCAATTTTTTATTTATCTTCGATTTTGGTTATTATTCAACGTCAACGAAGCAGAAGTAGGATGCGATGCCGAACGTCTTGGTTTCGATATCGAAGCCGTATACCATCATCTTCTGACCTGCGGTAGCAGCTCTGAACGTGGTGGAGTTGCCTGCGCTTTCGGGAACAGAGGGGTCGCTGTGGCAAGCGATCATTATCTGATTGTCTGCCAACGTTACGTTTGCGGCGTTACCGTTACCAAACACAAGGCTGTCAACGATGTATGCGCCAACGGTTTCGTCCCAAGTGAGGATCATATTATGAGTCCACTTGTGGTTTGCGTTGGCGGTCGTGATCGTACCGAAGTCGGGAGTAAAGATGTTGGTGTTGCCTGCAAGTATCGAGGAGTTGAACGCGGTGAGGTAAACGCCGTTGTCAACAAGCTCGCCCTCGCCCTTGGTTGCAAGAAGTGCTTCAAGCTCAGCGCAAAGAGCAAATATTTCTTCGGTATCTGCGTTAGCGTCGCCGAAGAGTGCAACTGCTTTTGCATATGCTTCACGGATGAGAGTGAGGTTTGCTTCGCTGTAATCAGCATAGGAAATACCGCCGCATTCTGCGATTATATCGCCGAGAACGTCCTTGCCGGTGAGTGCTGCGGTGATTTCCGCAATCAATCTCTTTGCATCGCCGGAAACTACAACGCCCGAATCGATAAGAGCCTGTGCTTCATCAACCACTGCCTTAACAGCCTCGATATTAAGACGAGGCTCTGCTTCTGCGATCTTTGCTTCGAGAGCCGCAACGATATCCTCGTCAACAAGGCTGCTCTTCTTAACAACGAGTATGCAGTCGCCTACGGAACGCGAGCTGGACTGAACGTAGCCTGCTTCGCCGTTGCCGGTGTTCTTAACGTACATCGCGCTCGATCCGCCGCCGTCCATACGGATAACGTTTACACAGCCCTGCTCGATCATAAATCTTGCAACGTCGCGGAGAGTGATAGATCTGGAGGTGTCGCCTGTGCCGCCGCCTTCAGAGGTGAAGAATACGTAAGAACCGTCTGCCTTCTGACCGAATGCGGTCCAACGAGCAGCGAGAGTTACAGAGTGAGAACCGATGGTGGACTTGATCATAGTCTGGTCTTCGCCGTCTTTAACGAGCCAACCAACGTTGGAAATAACGCTGTTTGCGTTTTCCATGATTTCTCTGGATGCGGAAATGGTTTCGTTAACTGCGATGTTAACGCTGTCGCCTGCCTTAAGATCCTTAACATAATCTGCGTAAGGAGAGCCGGTCTTAACGAAGAGAACGAACTTATCGGAAAGATCGTTGGTGCCTTCAGCAAGCTCTGCGCCGTAAGAATCTTCTCTTACCTCCAAAACCTTACCAACAAGAGTGGTGCCTACCGAAAGATCGGAATTATCCTGCTTTTCGCAGATAACCTCGTAGCCGGGGCAAACCTCATAGGTATCGCAAACTCTGCCGCAAGAGGTATCGTAGTAGTAGAACTTATTGCTCCACTGATTTGCGTAGTTCGAGCCGGAGGTCTTGTTTATATAGTAAATAGCGTTATTGATTTCTTCGCCGTTGATGTAGAGCTTGTAATCAAGCGCGGAATTAACGATGTTCATACTGCCGTCGGTGCCGAACGCAACAACGCTGTCAACAAGACCTGCGTGTGCGGAAGCGATCTTACCGTTGGAGATAGCGATACCGTTCAAAAGGCCGTAGTTGCCCAATCCGCCGGTATCCATCGAGAAGAATGCGCCGTTGATAACGCCTACAACGTCATAGCCGTATTTAGCAACTGCTTTGCTGTACTGGGTGGAAAGAACACCCGAGGTACCCGAATAGCAGGAGAATACCATAGGGATATATCCGTCTGCGGGATCGAATTCCAAAGCAACTGCAGTTTCGGTTCTGTCTGCCCAGTCGCTGTTTATGGTGTAGTACTGATAGGTAACACCGTCTTCAACAGTAACAGCGTCGCCTTCGGGAATCGCAAAGTTCTGAATGGTCAGCGTGCCCATGCAGTGACGCTTGATCATAATGTAGTCGAGGTAATCTACCTCGCCGCTTCTGTCAACGTCAGCCAAGCTGAGCTGTGCCTCGGTCAATTCCAAGGTGCCCATGCAGTAGCGTTTTACCATTATATAATCGAGATAATCGATCTCGCCCGAGCCGTCAAGGTCGCCCGATTTTGCAACGGGGAACAATGCCAAAACAGACGAAAGCATAATGGCAACAAGTGCTAAAGAAAGAAATCTTTTTGCAAGCTTCATAATTTTGTCTCCTTGTCTTTTTTGTTTAAAATATTATACAAAATACGCGCGCGTATGTCAATATCTTTAAGCCATTTTAACCAATATCTTTTTGACATATGTTGACAGATGCAACCGAAAAAACAGAGCCTCGGCAGGACAAAACCCACGTTGGGCGATGCACCACGGTGAGAAAACGGTTTTGCGCTGCCGCTTTGCCCTGCAACTTGTTCAAAAAGCCTTGAAATACGTTGGTATTCCTTCGTTTTTCGCCGTCGTTACAGAACAAACCGTATACACGCAAAACTGCTATGCACCTTAAAACCGGATAGTTTTGTCGCAAGACAAAGAAGAAATCCGCGATAATACGAGCGTATATCGCGGATTTTTGATG
>JAZNWF010000025.1:0-17669 GCA_045593165.1 Eubacteriales bacterium | reverse complement strand
GCGGTAAGATCGGTTATCTGGATAGAAACAGACTTGCCTGCCGCTGCATTGAGAACGGTGAAGGGAAGCACGAAGGTGAGCGTGTCGCCTGCGCTGATTGCAGAATCGGTGATAACACCGTTTGCATAGCCGGTATCATCTGCGGAAAGGAAGCAGTAGAAGCTGCCATCTTCGATCGTAGTGATATGATCCCAGTTTTTGCCCGAGGGGGTAACTGCGAAGCGGGTATCGTCGCCTGCTGCGCTCTGGTCATATGCAGGTGCAAGATAATCCGCGTTATAGGTAAGGGTGAATTCGAGAAGAGAGAGGTCGTAACCGCTTGCAACGTCGTCGATAGTGATTACAACGGCAAAGGTATCGCCAACGGTGATGGTGTCGGCATCATTGGTTATTTTCAGAGTATAAACATTCGCTGCGGTTGCGGGAACAACTGCAAATGCTGCAAGCATTACAACAGCGAGAACTGCAGAAAGAAACTTTTTCATAGTATCCTCCGATAAAAATAATTTCACATATGTATTGATGATACCATAGGTTTTGTCAGTTGTCAACATTATTTTGTGCAAAAAATCCGAAAAAAACCGTATTTTTACGATAACATCGGCAAATTTGCGGTATATTTTGACTTTATTCCCGATGTTCAGTCGGTAATACCATATTCAAGGCATTCGGTAATATTTTCACGACGGGGTCATGCATCGGGTGGATCTCGCCGTCAAGGTTAAGATCAATAAGCTCCGAAGCGGTTATCTGCATTTCCTTGCATTGAGCATAGGATACGATGTCGCGGTTCTTTTCTATGTAATCGCCCTTTTTGAATTTTCCGACAAGCGTCAGGAATTTCGGCAGAGCAATGCTGTCTACGCGTATCAGCTCAAGCACGCCGTCGCGCATATCCGAATAGGGCGACGCCTTGAAGCCTCCGCCGTAATATTTACCGTTTGCGGCTAATGCGAAAAGGAACGGGCCTTTTTTATCGGCTTCGAAAATTTCGCCGTCCGCATATACGTTGAAATTATTTCTTCTTCCGGTGAAAAGACAGCTTACAAGCGATATTTTATACGCCATACTTCCGCTTACGCCCGGAAGCTTTTTGAATTTGCATTGTTTTTTTGCAACCGCCGCGTCGTAGCCTGCCGAAACTATATTAAGGCTTACCCGCTCCTTGCCGTCGGCATCGGTCGCCAAAAGCAGATCCACGGGTACGCTTTCGCTTTCGGTTACCGTGCGGAGGTCGCGCAGCGTTTCTATGGGAACGTTGAGGCTTCTTACGAAATCGTTGCCCGAGCCTACGGGAACAACGCCCAGCGTACAGCTTTTACTGCCCGAGAAATAGATACCGTTTGCCGTTTCGGAAAGAGTACCGTCACCGCCGCATGCATATACTCTCGTAAAATCGTCCGCGTGCTCACGAAGATATCTGCAGACCTCTCTTTCCGCCGCGCCTGCGGAATCGGTCACAAAAACGTCGAACGGATCGGAAAGCTCGAGCTCGTATATCATTTTACGCAGAGCTTCGGTTTGGTCGCGGCGTCCTGCGGCGGGATTGAGTATAAAAAGATGCCTTATCATTTCGGGATATCTCCTCAACGTAGCCGAAGCATTGTGTTTCGGCAAATTTTAATTTATCGTCTTTGCGATACGTATAAAATAAAGAATTACAGTATAAAGGGCGCCCGTCCGGTATCCGAGGGGATGCATTCGTGCATTGACAGCGATATTACGTCCTCGATGCTTTTCGAAAAAAGGAAGGCTTCCTTCGTTTCGGAGCGCTTGCTTAATGCGTGTACGGGCTTGGTAATTATATCGAACGAATCGTTTTTCTTTGCGTTTTTCAGTATTTCACGTCCCGTGCCGTTTGCGGCGAGTACGCAGGTGTAGGTGGGCATAGCCTTTACGCGCTCCGACGTGATTCCGAATACGAGCGAATTTATCGCACGTCTTACGCGCGCATGCGTGTATATTTTATCGGAAGCCGCGATTACGAGCGAATCGACGCTGTCGGTCTTGACCGATTGTGAGAGTATTTTCTGCAAAAGGTCGTTCGGTGCGGAATATATATCCTTCGGAATATTGCCGCTTGATGCGATGCGGCGGAGCGTTCCTATAAAAAACGAATCAAGACGCTTTGCGTCACGAGGGAATCCCTTTCCGTTTGCACGTGCGAATACGTGTTTGCTTGCCTCGGGGAGCAACGAAAGCATATTTTCGCCGCTTTCCGTTTGCCGTATCTGCGAGGACGACATAAATCTCTGAGCGCGCTTTACCGCATAGGGAATGATATCCGTGCCGTCAAGTGCGTTCAGATATTCGAGGGCAAGAATGTTGTTCGGCTTTTTCATTGCTTTTGCGATATCCTCGCCGAGTGTTTTTTCTATTGCCTCGCAAAATGCCTGCGGATACGACTTGTTTTCGCTTTTTTCGACAATTTCGGCAACGGTTTCGGTGAATTCGGGCTGATTCGACACCGATCTTACCTTTAATAAGGTATCGAGTCCGTCTTCTGCGCCGAACGCAAGATGCGTGCTTTTAATGCTTTTTGCGATATGAACGCCCGAGGATGCAAAATCGAGTGCGGACGAGCAACACCAAGGCATCGGAAGCTCGATAACCAGATCCGCACCGCTTCTGAGCGCCGCCTCGGCACGGAGATATTTATCCGCCACGGCGACCGAGCCGCGTTGAACGATATCGCCGCTTTGAATGCATATTACTCCGTCAAATTCGCGCTTTAATTCATTGATCTGAAATTCGTGCCCGAAATGAAACGGATTGTATTCGCAAATGACCGATGCATAGCGTTTTGCGTTCATTTTCTCCTCATAAAACGTAAAAACTCTTGAAATTATTTATTAACGGTAGTATAATGAAAAAAATATGAATTGTCAAGTAAAGGAGATATTATGTATATTCTTGTAGTAAACGCAGGCAGCTCCTCTTTGAAGTATCAGCTTTTTGATATGGACACGCAGGAGGTTGCCGCAAAGGGTAATTGCGACCGCATAGGCATCGACGGTAAACTCACTCACACCGCGGCAGGAAAGGGTAAGATCGAAAAGAATATCGATATGCCCACTCACGCACAGGCGGTCAACGTTCTTATTGAAACTCTTACCAATAAAGAATACGGCTGTATTTCCGATATGTCCGAGGTTTCGGCTGTCGGTCACCGTATCGTCCACGGCGGACCTTGGCTTATAAAGAGCGTGCTCGTTACCGATGAGGTTATCGCAGACCTTGAAAAGTGCCGTGATCTCGCTCCGCTTCACACCGGCCCTCACCTTTTGGGTATCCGCGGCTGTATCGAGGCTATGCCCACCACTCCTCAGGTCTTGGTTATCGATACCGCGTTCCATCAGACTATGCCTGCCGAGGCATACACCTATCCTATTGATTACGACGTTGCGCAGAAGCATAATATCCGCCGTTACGGCTTCCACGGTACCTCGCACCGCTATGTTTCGGGCAAGGCTATCGAATATCTCGGAAACCCCAATGCTAAAATCGTTACCTGCCACCTCGGCAACGGTTCCTCTATCAGTGCGGTAAACGCAGGCAAGTGTGTTGATACCTCTATGGGCTTTACTCCTCTCGAAGGCGTTATCATGGGCTCGCGCTGCGGCGCTATCGACCCTGCTGTTGTTCCTTTTGTTATGGAAAAGGAAAATATTCCCGTTTCCGAAATGGGCAACTGGATGAACAAGAAGTGCGGTTTCTTGGGTGTTTCGGGCGTTTCGAGCGACCTTCGTGAGATCGAAGCGGCTATCAACGAGGGCCACGAAAGAGCGACCCTTGCATTCAACATTCTTGCATATCAGATCAAAAAATATATCGGCTCGTACGCAGCTGCGATGAACGGTCTTGACTGTATCGTATTCACCGCGGGCATCGGCGAAAACAACAAGGATATCCGCCGTTTGTCGCTTGAAAATATGTCGTACTACGGCATCGAGCTCGATTTGGAAAAGAACGAACAGCGCGGCGTTACCGAGATAAGCACCGAAAATTCGCGCGTTAAGGTACTCGTTATTCCCACCAACGAGGAATTGGTTATTGCATCCGATACTATGGAAATCGTTTCGGGATTGCAGAAGTAATGAGCGGCGCATCCTTCGCTGATAAACCAAAGGAAAAGCACGCGCACAACGGTCACCGTCAGCGTCGAAAGGCGTACGTATTAAAGCATGAGTGCGATAACCTTACCGATTCCGAGCTTTTGGAGATGCTTTTGTTCTATGCCATACCGCGTGTTGATATTCGCGTTCAGGCTGAACAGCTTATTGCGGAATACGGAACGATAGAAAACGTTCTGAACGCCGAAAGCGAAAGCTTGCGCAAGAAAACGGGAATAAAGGATAACACCGAAGTGTTTTTTAAGCTTCTTCGCGAGGTTTCAAAGCGTTGCGGCGAAGCTGTAAGGGACGAGCTTCCGCTCGAGCCTGCACGTATAAAGGAATATCTTATAGATCTGTTCCGCGAGGCAGAGGCAGAAACGGTCTACGCGCTGTTTTTCACGCCTGAAGGAAGGCTTGCGGGAAAGCAGATAGTGCATCGCGGCAGTTTGAACGAGGTGCGGTTCCGTATGCGTAATATAACCGAGGGCGCGATAAGATCGGGCGGCACGTTCGTCGTGCTGGCGCATAATCATCCGAGCGATATTCTCGTTCCGTCCGAGGAGGATATCATCGCGACAAAGCGTATAGCCGCGCATCTTGCGATGACCGATATCGAGCTTATCGACCATTATCTCGTCGGCAAAAACGATTGCGTGGGTATTTTAAAGATGAATTAGGATTTTTCAAGGGGAACTTTTGCAAAAGTTCCCCTTAAACCCTTCAAAATCTTACATATTCGAAAAAGTAAACTTTTTTCGGGAAACAACGCTGTGAATTTTGCGAAAAGCGTAGGGGCGATTCACGAATCGCCCGTTGGAAACGAGTTTGAATCGCTTTCGCTTTTTGTTATTTTTCGAAAAACTTTAGTTTTTCGTCTGTAAAAGTTTTTGAGGATTTTAAGGGACTTTTTTCAAAAAGTTCCTTAAAAAACATCCGAATAAAAAAGCAGGTACGTTTGTACCTGCTTTTTGTTTTTTTAAAGCTTATATACGCCGTTTTCGTTAAGTATTTCGCATCCCTTTGCAACGAGTGCGGCGATCGCCTTTTCGTTGTCAAGCACGCGCATTATAAGGTATGCGCGGTTGTTATCGCGCGAGATATAGGCGTACATATATTCAACGCCTACGTCCTTATCCGCAATAGCGCATATCGTTTCGGCAAATCCGCCTGTTTTGTCGGGAATGCCGACAGCGATAACGTCGGTAAGCGAAACGGTAAGGCCTTTTTCCTTAAGAGTTTTTTCCGCCTCGTAGGGCTTATCCACAACAAGACGCAATATGCCGAAATCGGTGGTATCCGCAATAGAAAGTGCACGAATATCGATGCCTGCCTCGGCGATTATAGTGGTGATCTCCGCGAGTCTGCCCGCCTTGTTTTCAACAAAGACGGAAAGCTGTTTGATATACATACCGTCTGTCCTTCCGTTTAATAATTATAACCGAGCTCGAACGCTTTTTCGTTTATTTCGATAGTCTTCTGCGGAACGGTTGCGCGGATTGCCTCAATGCATTCGTTCTTGTCGAGTCCCAATTCCTTTGCGGCAAGCCCCAAAAGAACTATGTTTACCGCCTTTGCGCTGCCTGCCTGCTCGGCAAGTGAAAGCGCGTCTGCCGAGATTACCTTAACGCCTGCGTTTTCGATTCTCGGCAGTACGTTTTCGGGATATTCGGCGTTGCCCATAATAACGGGCATCGGGTCGATCTGCGCGGTGTTCGAGATAATCGAGCCGCCCTTTTTGAGATAGGGAAGCCAGCGTGCGCTTTCGAGCGCCTCGAAGGATATCATCATATCCGCTTCGCCTAAATCGATAACGGGGGAATAAACCTTTTCGCCTGCGCGAACGTAGGTTACAACACTGCCGCCGCGTTGGCTCATACCGTGAACCTCGCTTACCTTTACGTCCATACCCGAGTCGATAAATATCTTGCCCATAAGCTTGGAGGCGAGAAGTGTTCCTTGACCGCCGACACCGACGATAAGAATGTTTATGTTATTCATATTTTGCCTCCTTTATGCATTGATTGCGCCCAAACGGCAGGCTTCGGTACATACGCCGCAGCCCAAGCACTGATTCGGGTCGATAACTGCCTTGAATTTGCCGTTGTCCTGCTTTTTCAGCGAGATTGCGGGACAACCTACCTTCAAGCACGACTTACAGCCGACGCATTTATCGGAATCGACCTTCAATGCGGGCGGATGCTTGACGTTTTTAAGTAATGCGCAGGGTCTGCGCGAGATAACGAGCGAGGGCTCTTCCGCGTTGAGCTCCTCCTCAACCGCTTCTTTCGTGCCCTTGATATCGAACGGATCGACAACACGCACGCGGTTGATTCCGATCGCCTTTGCAAGCGCTTCGAGGTTTACCGCGGTGGTGGGGTCGCCCTTTATGGTTTTGCCGTTTAAGGGGTTGTTCTGATGTCCCGTCATACCCGTTATCGAGTTATCGAGCACGATGACGGTGGAGATGCCCTTGTTGTAAACGATATCGATAAGACCGGTGATTCCCGAGTGGATAAAGGTCGAGTCGCCGATAACCGCGATGCTCTTCTTTGCCGCCTCAGTGCCTCTTGCGGTGTTGTAGCCGTGAAGTGCGGAAACCGATGCGCCCATACATACGCAGGTATCCATCATCGAAAGGGGTGCTTGCGCTCCGAGAGTGTAGCATCCGATGTCGCCGCTTACGTAAAGATTGAGGTTCTTAAGCGCGTAGTAAAGACCTCTGTGCGGACAGCCGGGGCAAAGCACGGGGGGACGCGCGGGAATATCTCCGTCGAAAGCGACGGTTTCCTTCTTTGTGCCGAGGATGGCCTTTTCGATGAGCGACTGATTGTATTCGCCGAGAGCGGGGAATATTTCTCTGCCGATAACCCTTACGCCGAGCTTGATACAATGAGTTTCGATAATATCGTCAAGCTCCTCGATAACGTAAAGCGTTTTTACCTTCTTGGCAAATTCGATAATAGCCTTTGCGGGAAGCGGATTTACGATACCGAGCTTTAAGTAGCTTGCCTTTTCGCCGAGCGCTTCGCGTGCGTAAGCATAGGTGCTGCCTGCCGCGATAACGCCGATCTCGTCGGAAAAGATTTCTTCCTTGTTGATACCTAATTCAAAGGCTTCGGTATCAGCCCATTCGGTCATAGCAACGGTGCGTGCTTCTACCTTGACGTGCGCCTTGCGTGCCATAGCGGGCATCATTACGTTTTTCATAACGTCGCGCTTGTATTCCTTTAAGGGCGATTCGGTTCTGCCCGAAAGGGTTACGAGCGAGCGCGAGTGAGAGATTCTTGTGGAAAGACGGAGAAGGATAGGCGTGTCGAAGCGTTCCGAAAGATCGTACGCCGCCTTTGTGAAGTCAAGCGCCTCCTGACTGTCCGAGGGCTCGAGCATCGGGACCTTTGCCGCGATAGCGTGTCTTCTCGAGTCCTGCTCATTCTGCGAGGAATGCATACCGGGGTCGTCCGCAACCGCGCAGACCATACCGCCGTTCACACCGATATAAGAAGCGGTGTAAAGCGGATCTGCCGCAACGTTAAGGCCAACGTGCTTCATCGCGCAGAAGGATCTTGCGCCGCCGAAGGATGCGCCGACAGCAACCTCGAACGCAACCTTTTCGTTGGGAGCCCATTCGGAATACATTTCATCATATTTGGAAGCGGCTTCGGTTATTTCGGTGCTCGGAGTACCGGGGTAGGATGAAATAACTCTTACGCCTGCTTCGTACAAACCTGCGGCAACAGCCTCGTTGCCGAGAAGAAGTTTCTTTTCCATAATAAAATTCCTTAAATATAAAACTTATATATTAAATCAAATCAAGTTTTTTTCGGGGACATGCGCCTCGAAAAAAACACTTATGAGTTCCGCAAGTGCACGTGCAAAGCACGGGCGCGCGGGCGCGAGCGAACGGAACTCTCAAAAACTCCGCCGTGCGGAAACGGGGTCCCCGAAAACGAGAATCGTTTTTGGGGAGAAATCCTCGTTGCCGAGAAGAAGTTTCTTTTCCATAATAAAATTCCTTAAATATAAAACTTATATATTAAATCAAATCAAGTTTTTTTCGGGGACATGCGCCTCGAAAAAACACCCAAATTCAAATCGTTTTTGGGGAAGAACTCTTACTGATTTCTTAAATCAAGAACACGCTTTGCTTTGCCTGTGAAGCGTTCGATGCTGTTCGGCTCGACAAGAGTTACCTTTATTTCTATGCCGAGAATGTTTTTGATATTATCGTGGATACGCTTTTGAAGCTTTACAAGCTCGCCGTAGCGTTCAAGCAGACTGCCGTCGATAAGCTCTACGCGAACCTCCAACGAATCGGAATAGCCCTCTCTGCGAAGAACGAGCAGGTAATTCGGGCTGATCTGAGTCATGCCGATAAGCGCGCTTTCCACCTGTGACGGAAATACGTTTACGCCGCGGACCTTTATCATATCGTCGCTTCTGCCGATTATTTTGTGCATACGTGCGCTTGTTCTGCCGCACTTGCAGGCGTCGTAATTGATATTCGTTATGTCCTTGGTGCGATAACGCAAAATGGGAAGTCCGCGCTTTGTGAGGTTGGTCACGACAAGCTCGCCCGTCGAGCCCTTGTCAAGTACGTTGCCGGTTGCGGAGTCGATGATTTCGCAAAGAAAGTGGTCTTCATTGATATGCAGACCGTCGCGGTACATACATTCGCCCGACATACCGGGGCCGTTGAGCTCGCTCATGCCGTAGTTATCGGTACAGAAGAATCCGTTGCCCCAATGATTTTCGATTTCCTTACGCATTTCGGGGGTACAGCCCTCGCTTCCGAGGATACCGTATTTGAGCTTGTAGGATTCCATGGGATATTTGTCCGCCATGCCTCTTGCCGCTTCTGCGAGATACATACAGTAGGAAGGCGTTGCAACGATTGCTTCCGTGCCGAAATCGCGCATAAATTTAAGCTGCTTTTCGGTGTTACCCGACGAGGTGGGAACGACTACCGCACCTATCTTTTCAAGACCGTAGTGCAAGCCGAGCGCGCCGGTGAACATACCGTAGCCGAAGCATATCTGAACGATAGTGCTTTCGTTAGCGCCTGCCGCGGTTGCAACACGTGCCACCTGCTCCGACCAGTTATCGAGGTCCTCGCGTGTATACGCAACAACGGTGGGGTTGCCCGTGGTGCCCGAGGAAGCGTGAACGCGCACGATTTTTTCCTTGGGAACAGAGAGCATACCGAACGGATAGGTGTCGCGCAGGTCTTCCTTGGTGGTGTAGGGGATATATTCTATATCCGAAAGGCATTTGATTTTGTCGGCGGTGACGCCTGCCTTTGCCAAACGCTTTGCGTAGAATTCGGAATTCTTTTCGCAGTAATCGACGAGCGATTTTAAACGCTCTAGCTGGAGTGTCTCCAATTCCTTGCGGGGCATACATTCCATTTCTTTGTTAAAAATTCTGTTTTCCATTATATAAATCCTTTTATTCGGAAGCTTTTTCTTTGTGAGTGAGTGCGCTTACAGTAATTACGAGTATCAACGATATGATCATAGCAAGGCAGGCAAAATGCGCGCCCATACCGCTCAACATACCGAATTTGCCGATTGTCGTTTCGAGCCCCAAAAGCTTTGCAACAAGGGGAGGAAGCGCAACGAGGAATCCGCCGATGATACCTGCCCACGCGCCCTTTGCGTTTGCCTTTTTGTAATAAAGCGAAACGGCATAGGGAGCAAGGAACGAGCCCGAGATGATACCCCAGGAATAACTCATCATATCGAGTATCGGAGTACCCTCGCCCTTCCAAGCGATAAGGAAGGAAACCGCAACGAATACAACGCAAAGCACCTTTGTAAGAAGCGAAATATCCTTTTCCTTGTTCTTTAAAAATCTGTCGCGGACAATGTCCATCGAGAAGGTAGATGCCGCGGTGATGGTTACCGAGGAAAGCGTCGAAACGCTTGCCGCGATAAGAAGCACGAGCACGATTCCGACGAGTATATCGGAAATGCCCGAATTTTTGAGCAGATTCGGCACAAGATAATCCGCGCCGCCTGCGGGAAGCTCATTAAAGAAGAGGTGGGAAAGAGAGCCGATGAGGTATCCGCCGCCCGCAACTACAAATGCGAATATGGTGGAGATTACCGTTCCGCGCGAAACCTCTTTATCATCGCGGATGCCGTAATATTTGTGTATCATCTGAGGCAGCCCCCAGGTGCCGAACGATGTCATAAGCACGGTAGCCCATAAGCCGATATGGTCGAATACCGAAAGGTTAAGCTTGCCCGTTTTCTGCGCGATGCTTTTGAAGCCCTCGGTGATACCGCCGACGCTGTCGCTGTTCATTACCGAGAAGATAAGCACGATAACGCCGATAAGCATTACGCCGCCCTGAATAAAGTCGGCACGGAGCGCGGTGATGTAACCGCCTGCAACGACGATCAATGCGCCTGCAATCGCGATGATTATCATACAGGTAAGCTCGTCAATACCGAGCAATACCGCGCAAACGCTTGTCAATCCCTTGTAAACCGATGCGGAATAGGGGAGGAGAAACACGAAAATGACGATTGCCGAAAACAGCTTCATCGCCTTCGAGCCGTAGGTCGATTCAAACAGCTGCGGCATCGAGGTGATGCCCTTTTCACGCGTTACCTTGCGCGTGCGCTTTGCAAGCACGAGCCAAGCGAAGAGTGAACCGATTATCGCGTTTCCGATACCGGGAAGTACGCCCCAGATACCGTATTTCCAACCGGTACCGCCTGCATAACCGATAAACATAACGGCGGAGAAATAAGCTGTTCCGTATGAGAATGCCGACATCCACGCGCCGGCGTTTCTGCCGCCGACGGTGAAGTCGCTTATATTTTTCGATTTTTTGCTTGTAATCAAGCCTACAACCGCTACGAATATGGCGTAAACGGCGATGGTTGTCCAGATGATTGCTTTTGTGCCCATGGGTTGAGTTCCTAACTTTTGCGCCTTATAGAATAATTAAATTGTATTATACTCTTCTTTATTATAAAATGCAATAGTTATTTAGCAAATTAAAGTGCTTTTGTGTCAGGAAATGTAAGGAAAAGGCGAAAAATCAAAGGAGCCTTCGGTTGAAAGCCCCTTTTTGATATTATTTTTCTGCCAAAAGCTTCTGAAGCTCGTCCATAAATGCACCGATATCCTTGAACTGACGGTAAACGGAAGCGAAGCGGATATATGCGACCTCGTCAAGATTTTTGAGCTTTTCCATAACGAGCTCGCCGATTCTGTCGGAGGTGATTTCGTTCTGCAAAGTGTTCTGAAGTGTGTTTTCGATCTCGCTTACTATATTATCCATCTGCGAAAGGGTTACCTGACGCTTGTCGCAGGCGCGGATAATGCTGTTCAAAATCTTGTTTCTGTCGAAGGTTTCGCGCGAAAGATCCTTTTTAATAACAATAAGGGGAAGCGTTTCGATATTTTCATATGTCGTAAAGCGTTTGCCGCATTCAAGACATTCTCTGCGGCGTCGAACAGAGCATCCGTCCGACGAGGGACGTGAATCGATAACCTTATCACGATCTACCTGACCGCAAACGGGACATTTCATATCAATACCTCCGATATTTTTAAACTTATCCTTTATAATATATCACAAAAAATGCAATTTGTAAAGAAAAACAGTAAATTTTATTTTGTTGTTGAAATGTTCGGGATTTTATGCTATTATCGATGCATAAATCGTTCTTTTTGGAGCACATTATGGTACTTGAATTTGAAAATATAGTGAAGAATTTCGGCGAAAAGCAGGTTTTAAAGGGCATTTCGTTTTCTGCGGAAGGCGGCAAAGCTTTTGGGCTTTTGGGTCGAAACGGTGCGGGTAAAACGACGAGCATCCGCATACTTATGGGCGTTTTTCCCGCAGACAGCGGACAAGTGCTTATCGACGGCAAGCCTATCGATTACAAAAGCGTAGGTATGGGATATCTTCCCGAGGAGCGTGGGCTTTACCCGAAAAAGAAGGTTATCGACCAACTCGTTTATTTTGCTATGCTTAAGGGAATGAACAAGCCCGACGCGGTAAGATCCATCGATTATTGGCTTGAACGTTTGGAAATGACCGAATACCGCGACAAAAAGCTCGAAACGCTTTCAAAGGGTAACGCGCAAAAGATACAGCTCATCACCGCGCTTGCTCATGATCCGCATATAGTTATTCTCGACGAGCCGTTTTCGGGGCTCGACCCCGTAAACGCAATGCTTTTGAAAAGCGTTGTCAAGGAAGAAATCGCAAAGGGCAAGATCGTGCTGTTTTCGAGCCATCAGATGAGCTATATCGAGGAATTTTGCGACAGTATCGCGATACTCAACGGCGGAAAGACCGTGCTTCACGGCGACCTTGCCGAAATCAAGCGCAATTATCCGAGAAACAAGCTTGTTATACGCTCTTCGCAGGAGCAGGAAATTTGCGAGAAATTTTCTGACCGTGTTACGAAAAACGAACAGGGCGGTATAATTATAACGCTCGAAAATGAATCCGACAAATCGGAATTGATGCGCACGCTTGCCGAAGGCTACGATATCGACGAAGTAAAGGTATTCGAGCCGTCGCTTAACGACATATTCGTGGAATATGCCGAAGAAAATATGTAAGGAGGGGAGAAGCGATGAAACAGTTTAAAACAATACTCGGCTTTGAGCTTGCAAACTTTTTCAAAAGCAAGGCGTTTGTCGGTATAACGCTTGCCTTCGTGCTTATATTGGGCGTCGTTATGTTCTTCCCGCGTATACAGGAAACACTTGGCGGCGTAGAAACCGACGATACGGCAACCGATCTCGAAAAGTCGGTTATGTACGTTTATGCGGACGATGAAGCGACCGCTTCGGCGTATGCGCTTTCCTTTTCCGCGGTGTTTACCGATTATGAAGTGAAGCCCTTCGGCGACGGGCTTGATGCATTAAAGGAAAGCATCACATCGGAATCGGCGCAATGCGCGTTCGCTATCGAATCTCCCACAAAATACACCTATTACGTAAATACATTTTCGATCGCGGACGAAAATTATATCTACGCAAACGAGGTAATGCTTAATATGTACCGTATGAACGCTATGGCGGAAAGCGGTATTTCGATCGAGGATGCGGCAGAGATACTCGGCACACCTATCGAGAGCGAAAATATAAGCCTCGGTGTTGACCAGACCGAGAATTTCTTCTACGCATACATAATGATATTTGCGCTTTACATCGTTATCCTCCTTTACGGACAGATGGTGACGACAAGCGTTGCGACCGAAAAAAGCTCGCGCGCGATGGAGCTTCTTATAACGAGCGCAAAGCCCCAAAGCATGATGTTCGGCAAGGTTTTTGCTTCTTGCATCGCGGGATTTACACAGCTCGTGACCATATTCGGCTCGGCGCTGGTATTTTACCGCATCAACCGAGAATATTGGGCAGAGCTCGGAATTATGGAGATGTTCTTTGATATTCCTCCCGTGCTTTTGGTATATATGCTCGTGTTCTTTGTTCTCGGCTTCCTTATCTACGCGTTTATGTTCGGCGCATTGGGCTCGACCGTTTCGAAGCTTGAGGAGGTCAACACCGTAGTAACACCGTTAATGCTCACGTTTATATTTATGTTTATGGTCGTTATGTTTTCGATGGGCAGCGGCAACGTCGACAGCACGCTTATGAAGGTCTGCTCGTTCATTCCGTTTACCTCGCCGATGGCGATGTTCACGCGTATCGCGCTTTCAAACGTCGAGGTATATGAAATAATCATTTCCATATTCGTCCTCTTCGTTTCCGTGTTCGGTGTCGGATATATCGCGGCGAAGATGTACCGCGTTGGTGTGTTGCTTTACGGCACTCCTCCCAAGCTCGGCACGATAATAAAAGCGATGAAAAAAGCGTAAAAATATATAAAAAATACGGTTGACAAACCCGAAAATCGTGGTATACTAACCGTAAGATACTTCAAGAAACAGAACACGTCCTTTGCGAAACGGTTTACAGAGAATTTGTGTCATGGGCTGAAAGCACAATAAGCAACGCCGCAAAACGATACCGCCTGTTTTTGTGTCGACAATTTTATATCGAGTTAAAAATACGGGTGGAACCGTGTGGATTTTATAAATTTGCACCCCGATGATTGTTTATGCAGTCATCGGGGCTTTTTATATTCGAAAGGAGAAAGATATGAAACTTATCATCAACGGAAACGAATTCAACGCAGAAAACGCGTCTACCGTTTACGAGGCGGCAAAGGAAGCCGAGCTTATTACGCGTGCTGTTATCGCGGCAAAGGTAAACGGCAACGTTTGCGCGCTTAACACCGCAATAAACGAGGGCGACGATATCGCGCTTCTTACTTTTGCCGAGGCGGAGGGCAAGCAGGTGTTCCGTCACACCGCGGCACATATTCTTGCGCAGGCGGTCAAGCGTCTTTATCCCGAAACCAAGCTCACTATCGGCCCCGCGGTCGAAAACGGCTTTTATTACGATTTCGACAGTGAGATTCCCTTTACTCCCGAGGTTTTGAAGAAGCTCGAGGACGAAATGAAGAAGATCGTTCGCGAAAATCTGCTTATCGAGCGCTTTGAGCTTCCGAGAAGCGAAGCAATCGCGCTTATGGAGGAAAAGGGCGAACCCTATAAGGTTCAGCTTATCAACGAGCTTCCCGAGGATGCGGTAATTTCCTTCTACCGTCAGGGCGAATTCGTGGATCTGTGTGCAGGTCCTCACCTCTTCTCGACGGGTGCCGTTAAGGCGATCAAGCTTATGCAGTGCACCGGCGCATATTGGAAGGGCGATCAGAACAATAAGCAGCTTCAGCGTGTTTACGGCGCAGCATATCCGAGCAAGGACGAGCTCAACGCATACATCACTCAGCTTGAAGAAGCAAGAAAGCGCGACCATAACAAGATCGGCAGAGAATTGGAGTTCTTCACCACCGTTGACGTTATCGGTCAGGGCCTTCCCATATTGCTTCCCAAGGGCTCACGCGTTATTCAGCTTATGCAGCGCTGGATAGAGGACGAGGAGCAGAAGCGCGGCTATCTGCTCACCAAAACTCCGCTTATGGCAAAGCGCGAGCTTTATAAAATTTCGGGACACTGGGACCACTACCGCGACGGTATGTTCATAATGGGCGATGCCGACGACGAAACCAAGGAATGCTTCGCGCTCCGTCCCATGACCTGCCCGTTCCAATATCAGGTATTCCTCAACAAACGCCGTTCTTACCGCGATCTTCCTATGAGATTGGGTGAAACGAGCACCCTTTTCCGTAATGAAGACAGCGGCGAAATGCACGGTCTTATCCGCGTTCGTCAGTTCACTATTTCGGAAGGTCACCTCGTTTTGCGTCCCGATCAGCTTGAAGAAGAATTCAAGGGCTGTGTGGAGCTTGCTAAATACTGCCTCGAAACGCTTGGTCTTTGGGAGGACTGCACCTTCAGATTCTCGCAGTGGGATCCCAAGCGTACCGATAAATACGAGGGCACTCCCGAGCAGTGGAACGAAGCGCAGGACGTTATGGGCAGATTGCTCGATAAATTAGGCATCAATTACGAAATCGGTATCGACGAGGCGGCATTCTACGGTCCGAAGCTCGATATTCAGTGCAAGAACGTATTCGGCAAGGAGGATACTATCGTTACCATTCAGATAGATATGCTCTTGGCGAAGAAGTTCGGTATGGAATACGTCGATTCCGAAAACAAGCTCGTGAATCCGTATATTATTCACAGAACCAGCATGGGCTGCTACGAAAGAACGCTTGCGCTCCTTTTGGAAAAATATGCAGGCGCGCTTCCGATGTGGTTATCTCCCACTCAGGCAACCGTTATCCCCGTAAATGCGGATATGAACGGCTATGCGGCTGAAGTGGCAAAGAAGATGGAAAATTGCGGCATCCGCGTTCGTTTGGACGACCGTAATGAAACAATGGGCAAGCGTATCCGCGAAGCACAGCTCGAAAAGATACCCTATATGCTCATCGTCGGTGCGAAGGAGCAGGAGGCAAACGCCGTTTCGGTCCGTAACCGCAAGGGCGAGGATCTGGGTGTGATGCCTGTTGACGAAATGCTTGCGAAATTCACTCGCGAAATTGCAACCAAGGCGAAATAAATCAGAGCGAGAGAAATGGTTTATTTGCGCCCTTGAAAGAATAAAAAGCAACAAATGCGCTTCCGAAGACAAAATTCGGGAGCGCATTTTTATAAGGAATCAATTTTTATTGTATTTTTAAGGATTCCCAAGAAAAGCTCGACTGTCGTACAATCGTACGCCGACGCTCGCTTTTCGCGGAAAATATCCTCGTTTCTCGCGGTCTGTTCGGTTTCGGAGCTCTTTTTTGGCTTTTTGGGCGATTCGTGAATCATCCCTACGGGTAATATGTGAGTGCCGATTTTAGTCGTGCTGATCCGTGATTTGACAGCAAAGCAATATATACGGGTCAACGCCGAATTCGTTTGATATGTCGGCGAGTATATCACAAGGCATTCTTTCGGGAATGATTCCGTTTTCTATTTTGTTGAGCGAATATACGCTTATATTTATTTTCTTTGCAAAATCCTTTTTGTTAAGACCCGATTGTCTGCGTAATACTTTTACGTTCTCGCAAAAGATAATTATAGAATTCAATTTCATAATTTGCACCCCTCTTCACCTACAATTGTTGGTATATGAATAATTATAATCTTGTATACTGCTTTTGTCAAGAACAATTGTAGGTGAAAGCTATGAGAGAAACGTTATCCAAGAGATTGAAGCAATTACGAAAAGAAAAAGGACTTACGCAGAGTCAGGTTGCGATATATTGTGATATAACAGAAAAAGCGTATCAGAATTATGAATTGATGACACGTGAACCGAAGCTTATCAATTTAATAAAAATAGCAGATTTCTATGGCGTTTCAATTGATTATCTTGTTGGACGAACCGATGAAAAATAAGAAAAAGAGTTCCGATTTGGAACTCTTTTTTTGATCAATCAAAATATTCGGAGCGGTAATTTATGTTCGTCGGGGCGATGAACAGCTGAACGTCGTCCGATACCTTTTCGGCTTTGCCGTCGTTGAAGCAATAGAACGTGCCTTTGTTGAACGTTGTGTCATAATCACACATATAAGCCACGATCCCGTTTTGGAACAGCGTGTAGTCGGATACGTCCTCGCTGATGACGGAAGCTTTGCCGTTTTTAAGATATTTCAAGGTGAATGTGTTGTCGTCGAAGCTATAATCGGTAGCAAACGTGATAAGGCTGTTGCAAAATCGCATCTTGTCGCGCCAGACGTCGTGCTCGATCGCAACTCCGTTTATATACATA
This sequence comes from Eubacteriales bacterium, assembly GCA_045593165.1. Taxonomy (GTDB): domain Bacteria; phylum Bacillota; class Clostridia; order Oscillospirales; family CAG-382; genus Coliplasma. The sequence goes on along the minus strand of JAZNWF010000025.1, from coordinate 287 downwards.
TCAACGAGATGCAGGTTTGTTTCGTAACTGCGGTTTTTGAAATAGACCAATTCGCCGTTATCAAGGAAATATGGGTGCTCGCCCACCTGCACGTCGATGTCGACAAGCTCTGCGGTCTGAATACTTCCGTCAGCGGGGTATGCCTTGTAAAGCTTGTTTTGTTTTCCCTCGGATATGATGATATTTATGGTTTTACCGTCCTCGGAAAAGTTTATTTCGCTCGTTTTTTCGTCCAACGTGTATATTGTGCCTTTTATCGCAACTCTGTCGCGGGTATAAGAATCATC
>JAZNWF010000024.1:0-1831 GCA_045593165.1 Eubacteriales bacterium | reverse complement strand
CTATTGGAAGAAATATAAAAATTTTGACGATGGCGGGAAGTTCGAAGAATTCAAGCGTAAACTGATCGATGAGATCAACGCCCTCGGCGTAGAAGGAATGCCGAAGCTTGAAACGCTCAACGCGCTTGTGGGCGGTTACGTCAATCTTGAATACAGTCTCCCCAACGGCAAGACCGTCAAATTCCTTGACGATAACGCCACCTATCTTGGCAATCAGCTCGAATGCGAATTCGATGGAGACCGATGCTTCGGAGTCGTCGCCAACATGGACTTCATCCTCATTTGCACCTACGAGGAAAACGGCAAAAATCCCGAGCTTGTTATTTATAAAAAGAGATAAAATTTGCCGATGAGGAATCAATCGAAACCTCATCGGCTTTTCTATATAAATGTCAACCCTTGCCCCGCAGTAGACAAAGAAAAGGCAACGTGACGGATAGTATCGTGACTTAAAAGAGATCATATGTTATAATGAGTTGATAAAATCAAGGAGGCAAAAAAGTGACTTTTGGTGAAAAATTAAAAAAGTTAAGTACCGACGGCGTATTGACACAAGACGAGCTTGCGGAAAAAATCTACGTCACACGCACGGCGATCTCGAAATGGGAATCGGACAGAGGGTATCCCAACATAGATTCTTTAAAAGCAATTTCAAAATTCTTTTCGGTATCCATCGATTTGCTTCTCTCATCCGACGAGGTACTTACGATAGCCGAGGAGGACCATAAGCAAAAAGAAAAACGCTTTAAGGATCTGGTTTACGCTTTGCTTGATCTCTGTATTGCAATGCTTCTTTTTCTGCCGTTCTTTGCCGAGAATAACGGCGTGATCCGAAGCGTCTCTCTTATCGCACTTGAGGGTGTTCAACCCTATTTGAAGGCGGCGTATTTTATTGTTGTGATCGGTACGTTTTTCGCGGGCGTTCTTGCGATTGCCTTGCAAAATTGTCAAAAAGCATTTTGGACGAAAAGCAAAACCAATATTTCATTGATGCTCGGCACGATATCGGTACTTCTGTTTGTAATAAGCTCACAGCCGTATGCCGCGGTATTTGCCTTCGTGTTACTGCTGATCAAGGCTTTTATTCTCATAAAACACCGATGATACCAAGCGTACCGCCCTTGTGACGAGCCGTTTCTTGCTTATCCTTCTATCTTCCTCTAAACTGTATTCGGGCGAAAGCCAATACAAAAAAGGAAGGTAAGAAGATTATGAAAAAAAGAAAGATGCTTTGGATGGGGGCGGGCTTGATTGCAGTATTCGTATTGTGGACACTTCTTGTAAGTGTTGTTGATGTCCGCGCAATCGGTCCAAACGGTTCGTCGGTTGGCTTTGCTACGCTGAACGGATACGTTCACGATCTCACGGGAGTGAATATGCGTTTGTATTCGATCACCGATTGGCTCGGTCTTGTGCCGATAGGCGTTGCTTTGGGATTTGCCATGCTCGGACTCGTACAATGGATAAAACGAAAAAGCTTGTTCAAGGTAGACCGAGGTATACTCGCGCTCGGCGGATTTTACATCATTGTGCTGGCGATGTACATTTTCTTTGAAATAGTTGTTATCAATTACAGACCCGTGTTGATCGACGGTTATCTTGAAGCTTCTTATCCGTCGTCTACAACTATGCTCGTTATGTGTGTGATGCCGAAGGCAATGATGCAACTGCACGCCCGTATAAAAAGCGACGTGTTCAGACGGTGCGTGTTGGTTTCTATTGCCGCGTTTACCGCATTTATGGTCATAGGCAGACTTGCGTCGGGCGTGCATTGGCTCACCGATATCATCGGCGGCGCGCTCGTCAGTGCAGGACTTGTGATAACGTATGC
>JAZNWF010000023.1:0-21025 GCA_045593165.1 Eubacteriales bacterium | reverse complement strand
TCTGCTTTCACCGAGTCGGCAATCGGAGTTTCCAAAACCGTCGGTGATCTGGCAGGACCGTGTTTGTTTGCTATGTTTATGGGCATATCCCGAATGCTGTACGGAAAGTTCAGCCAAAAGCTCGATTTAACCAAGGTTATGCTTGCTTGCGGAATTATGTGCGCCGGCTGCTATTTGTTGGCTTCGCTGTCAAATTTGCCGATTCTCGCACTTGCCGGCTGTGCGCTTTGCGGTTTGGCGGTCGGTATTATGTGGCCGGGGTCTATAAGCATATCCTCCAAGCAATGTCCGCGAGGCGGTACGGCAATGTTTGCGTTCCTGGCGTTGGCGGGCGATTTGGGCGCGATGGTAAGTCCTGCTATGGTAGGCAGCCTTTCCGAAATGGCGGGCGGTGATCTGAAAACAGGATTGCTTGCGGCGACGTTTTTCCCGATCGTTCTTGTGTTTGGATTGCTGATTCTGAAGAAAAGAGTCGGCAAAGCGACTAACAGAGAATAATAAATCCCAACCCCTCAAACATAAAAAGACGACACTTTTTACGAGTGTCGTCTTTTTCATCAGTTATAAAGTATCTCGATTACTTTACCGTCCTCGAACGTTGCGTTTGTGATATCGCTCGCGGCGGAGAATTCGTCGATTGCGGGGGAGGGAATGACGATATGCGCGCCGATCGCGCCGACATACTTGTCGCTTCGCAAAACCTTGCCCGTGCTGTCGATGCAATTAACTGTCATTTCTGCGCGGTTTACGTTGTCGTATCTTGCGAGCAGATATTCACCGACGAGGTCGGCAAGAAAACGTCTGCCGAGGTCGGAGGGATGCATACCGTCGCCGAGCATATAATCATCGAGGGTGATAAGGTCGTATTCACGATGGATATCGATAAGGCCGCATTTGTACTCACGCGCGATATCGCGTATCTCGTCGCAATAGCGGTCGAGCACCTTGCCGTCGTTGTAGATATAGTGGAGATTGTAATCCCACGGGGTGTAGCGCTCGGGCATCGTGGGGGTTACGGTTATAAAAACGACGTCGCCGCCCTGATCGCGTATCTTCTCGAGGAAATAAACGAGGTTTGCGCGGTATTCCTTGATCGGTACAAGGCTTTTAAGGCTATCGCGCTGTACTGCCTGATCGTTTCCGCCAAAGCCGATAATAACAAGATCTGGCTTGTGCGCGAGCACGTCCGACTCGAAACGGTCGCGCGCGTGGTAGGTGGTGTTGCCGCCCGCACCCGCGTTTATAACCGTTAATTCCATATCCTCGGCGATATGCGATGCATAGGAATCTCCGCAAAAATTAGTCAAACTGTCACCAAAGGCAACTATAATTTTTCCGCTTAATGCGGTTGATCTAATAAGCTTGGACATATTTTTCCTCCTTGTTGGGTTTGTAATATTGTACCACACATTTTTGACTGTTTCAAGTAAATTGCGGCGAAATCGCATTTGCAGCTTATGTGCTTATATCTTTTTTATCTTGCGCGAGCTCTTGCAATATGTCGGGTTCGGTTGTATAATGGAGCACGATGATAAACACGATCCGCGGAGGACATAAAATGACCTTTGACGTTAATAAATTAGTGTGGACAAGAGAGCCTGCCGATTTTTCCATAGCTGCCGATACAATAGAGATCACTACAGAGCCGCATACCGATCTGTGGCAGAGGACCTATTACCGCTTCAGGAACGACAACGCGCCCGTTTTGCAGATGGAAACCGACGAAAGATACTTTTCGTTCATCGTAAAAACCGAGTTCGAAAGCAAGCACAGGTTCGACCAATGCGGAGTGGTAATGTATCTCGACAGCGAAAATTGGCTGAAGGGCTCGATAGAATATGAAAACGAAACCTTTCAGCATTTGGGAAGCGTGGTTACGAACAACGGCTATTCCGATTGGGCAACCACCGAAATAGATGCATCGATAAAATCGATGTGGTACAGATTCAGCCGCAGAGAAGACGATTATTGCATCGAATGCTCCGATGATGGAAATACGTATAAACAGATGCGCATCTGCCATATGTGGAACGGCGGCGGAACGATTCGGTTCGGCATTTATGCCTGCAGTCCCGAAAGCTCATCGTTCAAGGCGGCGTTTACAAATATGGAGCTGACCGAGTGCAAATGGTTGGCTCATGACGGTCAGCAAGCCGACGAGGAAATGATAAACGCCTCTTGCAAATAAATCGGTTCGGCTGTATAATAAAATATGAATTTGCAGGTCGAATGTTACTCTACCGACGGTTTACTTCTCCTCACTAAACCAACGGTAGGTGTATTTTCTTATCCTGATTATCTATAATAAAAGCGAAAGGAGGCACTGTATGGACCAGATTAAGATCGGAAGATTTATTGCCGATTGCAGAAAGAATGCGAATTTAACGCAAATGCAGTTAGCGGAAAAATTGGGTATCACCGACAAAGCAATATCCAAATGGGAGCGCGGTGTGGCAATGCCCGATTCTTCGATAATGCTGAAGCTTTGCAGTATTCTCGGAATTAACGTAAACGAATTATTAAGTGGGGAGAAGATCAGTATGGAAAACAATGAACAAAAAAACGAACAGCTTTTACTCGATATGGCAAAGGAAGTAGAAAAGAAAAATAAAACGATATGGACCTCTATGAAGGTAATTATGATCGTAAGCATGGTAGCTATGTTTGCGGGCATCTTGCTTGCCGCATTTTTGATGCCTGAAGGCGTTTGGCAGGTTGTAACGGTTTTGGGAATCTGCGTCGTGTTTTTGGCACCTTGCTTTTATGCATTAAAGCTTGAGGTAAGCGTAGGCGCATACAAATGCAAGGAATGCGGACACGAAATCGTGCCTACCTATTCGGAAGCGTTATGGGCAATGCACAGAGGGTTTACACGCCATCTGAAGTGCCCCAAATGCGGAAAGCGCACTTGGTGCAAAAAAGTATTAAAAAAGTAAAACACAATTTATCAAACAAAAAAACAAGTAAGCTAAAAGGACACACGTTATGAATTCCAAAGCAAAAGACAGAGGTATGTTTATATTAGGCGTTGCAATATGCTTCGCGGTAGCAGGTTTATCGGTTCTTATCGAAAAGCTTATTCCGGGCGAGCTGCTGGGCGCATCTATCGTCGCACTATTTATGGGCACGATAATCAACAGCTTTTTCCATCCCGTTTGGATAAAGCCTGCGCTTAAATTTACTTCAAAGAAAATATTAAAGGCGGCTATCATCCTTTTGGGTGCGTCTTTGTCGGTCAACACCATTATGTCTGTCGGCAAAATGACCTTTTTTGTGATGATATTTACCTTTGCTATGTGCTTCGGCGGCGGTTATTTTATCCGAAAGCTTTTTGGCTTGAACTGGAAGCTCAGTAACCTTATTTCTGCAGGCACAGGCATTTGCGGCGGCTCTGCCGTGGCGGCTATCGCGCCTGTGATCGATGCCGACGATAAGGACGTTGCCTTTGCGATGTCCTCGACGTTTCTTTTTGATATGGTGATGATCGCGCTTTATCCGCTTATGGGCAAGGCGTTGGGCATGTCTGATATTGCATACGGCATATGGGCAGGGACGTCGGTAAACGATACCGCAAGCGTTGTTGCCTCGGGATATGCCTTTTCCGAGCTTGCGGGCGATTTTGCAACGATGGTCAAGCTCACAAGAACGATTGCGATTATTCCCACCGTATTGGTTTTTGCATATATCGGTATCCGTTTGAAGCGCAAAGAGCTTAAAGCGGCTAACAAAGGCAAAAAAGTGAATATGGTAAAAATCATTCCTTGGTTTATCGGCGGTTTTCTGCTGTTGGCTGTTTTGAACAGCGTCGGCTTTATTCCTGCGGCAGCATCGGGCGTGATGAAGGGCGCGAGCAAGTTTTTGATGGTTACCGCCTTGGCGGCTATCGGCTTGGGAACAAGCATAACCGATTTCAAGAAAGCCGGACTTAAGCCGATGTTTTACGGAATCACGATCGATACTCTTGTAACCTTAACCGCGCTGGGCGTTATTTGGTGTATGGGCTTGATGTAACAGCCGATGCTACGGAGCGTTGCATGGTCGCCACGGAGGGATTCTTGTTTTTGCAAAACGAGTGGCTTAAACTGAAAACGCAAAACAAAAAACAATTGTGGAGGATCTCATTATGACACTCGGCGAAAAAATCAAAAAGGCAAGAATCGATTGCGGGCTTACCCAAGAACAGCTTGCGGAAAAAATCATGGTATCCCGTCAGGCGATTACAAAATGGGAATCGGATAAGGGAATTCCCGACGTTTCCAATCTTAAATTATTATCACAGCTTCTGAACGTGAGCGTAGATTATTTATTGGACGACGGAAACGAAATCGACGTAAACGTGATCCGTGAAGGTATCGACCTTTCCAAATACGGAAAAGCTCTTGTTAAGAAAAAACTTACGGATAAGCTTATGCGTGAAAAATATCCTTGTGCGGAAATAAGAACTTTGCTCCCTCAGAAGAAGAGCAGTAAGGTGGATAAGGCGTTTGATTTCGTTATCGATTTCTTTACCGATCTTTGCGGATTCAGCGATCTGCAAAACAGTATAAAGCTGCTTGGCACGGAATATTACCTTGTAAACGAAAACGATATGCAGCTTTTCGTTGCCGTGAATTATAAAGAGGGCTATATGGAAAGCCGCAGAAGTGTTGAGCCCCGTAACACCCGACGGGGCGATAAATTTTCCGTTGGCGATCTGGTTTTCACCGATTGCGGAGCATTAAAAGCGGAGTAAGCGTGTTTTTTCAAGCGGTTGAATATATAAAGACGGTACTGTGGCGCATCGCCCTTGCGGTTGCCGTCTTTTTTGTATTAAAACACCCGTTGCCTCTTGCAAACAGGCCGGGCTTGGTTGTATAATAAATGCAGGTCAAAAAACAGCGATCGAAAGGAGATGCTTGATATGCTTCTTGTTATTGAAGGCATTGTGATGTGCTTTGTGCTTTTGATAGTATGTGTGGTTGGAATTGCCAACGGACCCGTTGGGTTGGTGCTGTTATATGAAAACGACGTGCAACAACGAGTAGTGGAGCTTGGGCTTACCACCAAAGAGAAAATCCGCAGAAACTTTATTATTTGCAGTATCGCCTTGTTTTTACCGCTGTTTATTTTGCCTCCGCTGATGGTGTACGGCATCAACGGCGCAGAGGGGTTTTGGGACGGCTTTTGGCAGATGTCGATCATTCTGTGGATACAAGGTGTATTTGACCGTTTTTTCATCGATTGGTATTGGGTCGGAAAAACGAAAGCGTGGGAGATTCCGGGCACAGAAGATCTGAAGCCGTATATTCCGGCAAAGGTGATAGCAGGCAAATGGTTAAGAACTATCGTGCTTAATCCGCTGATAGCCGCTATAGTTGCGGGAATAATGCAGTTGCTTTAAAATAGCCGAAGCATTGGAACTTGAACCGGCCCAAAAGGACTGAAACGCGTTTGCTTCGGCTAAAGAAAAAATTCGGTTTTTCCATATAATACGGTGCTTTTTCGAGTGCCGTTTTTGCTTTATTTTTTAACTGCAGCAACGAACGGTTTTTGGTAAAGAAAATAAAATATTCATAAAAGGCTTGAATGTTTGGTTGATTGGTGATACAATTATAAGAAAAGTTTACTGTTAACAAGGGGGATCTTGATGAAAAGAATTGCGGCAGTAATATTATTCGCGGCTTTTATGGCGTTGTCTTGCATTTCGGCAGGCGCGGTCGGCACCGTGACCGCCGAGGTGGTTTCAGATAATTCAATTTCTGCAGGCGCGGAAGAAGAATTCATTCTGCGTATTTCCAGCGCAGAGAACGTAAGGACGATCTCCATTACTCCCAAATACAGCGGCGAGGCGTTCCAATTTGTTTCGGGCAGGTGGCTTATCGCAGGCGTTCTGGCTGACGTAGGCGTTGAAACGGGAAGCGCGAGCATCGCATTCAACAACGGAAGCGAGGTCAAGGGCAATATCTTCTCGTTCACCTTAAAGACGGGAGTTGACGTGCAGGGCGAGCAGTCGGTAGGCTGTGAGATCGCAATAACGTATGATGACGGCACGTCCGAAACCATAACCGCGGACGAAAGCAAAACCGTTGTGGGCTGTAATCACGTTTATACCCAGAAGGTGCTCAAGGCGCCGAGCGCAAGCGAAGCGGGCGTTGCGGAATACGTGTGCGTGGTCTGCGGAAGCTCCCACAAGGTAATTCTTCCTCCTGTTGTGACCGAGGAAGAGCCGACGGAGGAATCGGCAAGCGGTGACCTTTCGGTCGACATCGGCGATGTAAGCGGTGAAATCTCCGCTGGGGAGGAATCGAGCGAGGAAAGCAAATACTATCCCCCTGCAAATTATAACGCTGACGACAGCAACAGAACGGCGCTTATCGTTGCGGTTGTGTCGATAGTGTTCGGCGGCATATGTGTGCTTATTTATCTCCGCGGCAAGAAGCATACAAGATAATAAATGATATAGAGAAAGAACGCGTCTCGCAAGACGCGTTCTTTTTTGTCGCCCAAAAAAATATTGACGGCAGGATAATGTAAGTGTATAATATAAATATATTTACGGAGGACAAGAAAATGAAAAGAATATCAGCGTTATTTTTAACAGTTCTGCTTATACTTCCGATGCTGTTTTCCTGTACAGAGAAGGAAGATGAAAAGCAGCTCACGCTTTATGACATTCCTCAACGCATACTTGTCGCAGACGGACGCGAGATATACACGAGATTATACTCGATGTACGTATCAAATGCGTCTGACGATGCTGTAAAGGCGGAGGCAACAAGCCTGAAATCGCTTATGAAGGGTGCCGAATACAAGGGCGAAGCACCTGTTGGCGGCGCCGAATACAGCGGCAAGATATATGAAACCGGCGATTATATCGTAACCACCGACGATGAATTCAAGGCGGCGGTCAAGTCTGCAAAATCGGGAGAGGTAATATTCGTTCCGTCGGGTGTTACCATCGACGTGTCCGATCTTTTCTACACCGAAACCTTTATTGCCGAGCTCAGAAAGGGCGTTGTCCTCGCATCTGACAGAGGCATAAACGAGGGCGGCCTTATAAGATTTTCGCATCCCAGCGGCGTTATGCTCAGATGTAACGACGACACGGTTATTACCGGTCTGAACTTCAGCGGTGTTGTTGCTCCCTCGGGCGAAAGAAGCCAAACGCGTTTTGACGTGGGCATCAGCGTCGAGGGTGACAACGTTACTATTTCCAACTGCGAAATAGCGTCGTTCAGCGGCGAAGCGATCCAGCTCGCACGTAAGGGCAGCGCAACCGTTGATAATTGCTTTATTCACCACAGCGCAACGGGCATTAAGGATGTGAAAAATACGGTAACCGTTACCAACAGCGCATTTTATGCGTGCGACGTCAACCTTATAAAAGAGGATAAGGAGGCTTCGCTTCCCTCGGGCAACGGCGTTCTTTCCGAAAAGAAGGCAAACGCGCTTGCTATCGAGCGAGTGAACCCCGATATCACCGTAAGCGTATTTCCCGCTGATTCCTACGAGGTGTATGCGCTTCTTTCCGAAATCGAAGCGGGCGATATCTCGAAGGTAAGAGATGCTCTTGCGATACATTCGGGAACGACCAATTATTACGAATACAAGGACAGGATCTCTATCGAAAAGGACGGCAAGGTCTACGGTGTTACCGATGACGGCACTCCGCTCGGCGGCGGTGCGGGATATTCAAGCATCTATACCACCGGCGATATTATAATCGACACCACAGACCCGTTTGATTTTATGGAGATCGTAGATAACGCAAAATCGGGTCAGGTCGTATTCATTCCCGGCGATATGAAAATCGACCTTACGGGATATGAAATAACGGTTCCGAGCGGCGTAACGCTTGCGTCTGACAGAGGCAGAGTGCTTGATGACGGCAGCATTTCTGCGGGCGCGATGCTTTATACAACGGTAAGGACCGAAACGCTTATTATGCTTTCTGCCGATTCGGTTTTGAGCGGTCTTACTGTTGTCGGTGCGGATACCGAGCGTCATATGACCCACATTCAGCGCGGTCTTAACGAGACGGGCACGCAGTACACCGAGTATTATTACAGATTGGCTCTTACACGCGGTATTACGATATCGAACGCGCCTCGCGCAGAGGTATCAAACTGCGAAATATCGGGATTTTCCGAGGCGGGTATATTTATCGGCTCGGATAAGGCTTCGGCAAATAAGAGCGTAGACGTAAAGATCCATCATAACTTTATACATCACAATCAGCGTAACGGCTACGGCTACGGCGTTGTATTCTACGGCCCGAGCTACGCGGAAATATATCGCAATTTGTTCAACTTCGACCGTCACGCTATTGCGGCGGACGGTGCGGCGAAGAGCGGATATCAGGCTCACGATAACGTTCATATGGGCACGGCTATCTATCATATCTTCGACGCGCACGGCGGTGCGGACAGAGGTGACGGCACACAGATAGCCTGCGAAAAGATCGATATGTACAATAACGCGTTCCTTTCGGACAAGATCCCGTATAAGAAGCGCGGCACGCCCGAGGTATATTCCAAGTTTACTCAGAACGTGGTTATTTATCCCGAGGGATATTATCCCTACAGATTCCTTTACGGAAAGAACTTTATTTGTGAGGACAACATTTTCGGTCTAACCGAGCCTGTTGCTCCCGAGTATTCGTTTGAAGGCGGCGAAACCTTCGTTATTAACCGCGAGGATATCAATCTGTATCAAAATATAGCCAGCATCGATTCGAGAGGCTATAGCCTGAGATATCAGTACTTCCTTGTATTTGCACCCAATGAGGACGGCGGATATTATATCAACGAATACGGCAACAACCTTGACGATGGATCGATATACGGCTGGAACGAAAAGATATATATTCCCGAGGGCGGATTTGTGATCGCGTTTACCCATTTCTGCGAAGAGGGCAAGCGTCTGTACGATGCCATAACCGAGCGTCACGAGGTAATATACAACACATCGATAATGCTCGACGGCGATTATATCGCAACGCTCGATGAGGATACACTTACCGTAACACAGTGCAAATAATACAAAAAGCGTCTTCCGTATCGTATGGAAGACGCTTTTTTACTTAATTATTGCCGAAGCCCTCGAAAAATGCGGGGTTCGGATTGAAGAAGAAGCGTTTGATAAGTATGTAATCGTCGGTATCGATGACTCCGCTTCCCGAAACGTCAGCCGCCTTCGACTGTATTTCGGACAGATCAAGCGTTTTCATCACAGCGCGCTTTACCATAATGTAATCGCCTACGTCAAGCGCACCGTTGCCGTTTATATCGCCTGCTATGCAAACAGTCGCTTCGTCTGCAAGCTCGCCGTTTACAGAAAGAGTCACCTTGCTTCCCGTTCCGACGTATCCGCCTTGCGAAAGGTCGCTTCCGTCTGCGGATATTACGGTTATGCTTTGCTTGTCAAACAGCTCGGTAAAGGTGTCAAAGGTGTATTTCCACGCCAGACCTTTCAGGTAACCGTCCTCGCCGAGCGAGAAAATATCGCCCGAGGGGGTAATGGTCATACGGCTGAAGAAGGTTGCATATTCAAGGAACACCCAACCGCTTTGACCGTTGTATTCGGTCCTGCCCCAGAATCCGTTTATTTCGGTTACGTTTATAATGGAATCGATGGGAACTATTGTTAGCGGATCGGACTGCGTATTGGCTTCCGCGCGGAGATTCAAATTGGAATTGAGCTTGTAATAGCCGGGAACCTTAACGGTGGGAATAACGGTGGAATCGGGGTAGTTATAGGGCATATTCACGTAAAGAATACCCTGCGCCGCCGCGGTTGCGAATTGCTCCCAGGTATAACGTCTTGTGGAAACTATGCAGGGTTGGCTTGTAACGCCGTCGCCGCCTGCGTTGCCGTGATAGATTACTATAAAGTCCTCGTCCATGGTAAGTATGGACACCGAGTGTCCTGCGGCAAGACGAACGTGCGCACCGGGCGCCGCCTTCATAAGAAGCGTTTTAACGCTGTTTGCCGTTACCGCGCCGCTCGACAGCGTGCCGACGTTGTAGTAAAGCGATTGGTTCATCGAGTGGTCTATAAAGCCGAAGCATTTGTAGAATATCATTCTTGCAAACGCAAAGCATTGTGCACCGAGCAGGTCGATTTCGCAGGTATCTGCGTACCCCGTGGGATAATAGCGCATACAGTTGCAGTTGCCGACCGATTGTATGCAGTAGGTGGATGAGGTATAGTGGCAGGTGCATGCCTGACCGTTCTTCGAGAAGAACGTGCCCGGCATATGCTCCTCAAGCGGAAGCGTTACCGAGCCGACCTGAACGTAAGGACCGGTGTAGGAATCCGCGCTTGTCGATACCGCGCTTCCGTAAGAGGGAACGGTTATAACGTCAAATTCCTCATCGGTATTCTGCGTAGCTAAATACTGTACGTATTTGTCGTTGCTTTCGCTCCAGACCTCATCGCCGTTTTCTTCAACGTATGTATAATTCGGGTTTTCCGCTATCCAGCGTATTTTTCCGTTTTCCTCGGGAACAAAGCCCTTTATTCCTTTTCGTGTGAGTAAAGCGGATTCGTTTCCGTCTGTATTCGCGTATACGGTTTCACCCTTAAGATAAAGCATAGCTTCATCGGTAACGTAAAGGCAGGAGATGCTTTCCGTGAAGGAGTAAAGCGTGGCAAGGTCGCTTCCGTCGGGATTTATCGACATGATTCGGTTGCCCGATATAAAATACAGTCTGCCCGAATGGTAATTCAGACTTTCTGCGTTGATGCTTGCTATATGCGTAACGCTTCCGAGGCTGTCCTTGCGCCAAACAGAGCCGTTTTCGGAATAATAAATATCGCTTCCGACGTCAACGGCATATCCGCCGTAAAGTATGCGGTCGCCGAAATTATATCCGTCTGCCGAGACCGATATGGGCTCGCTCACCGTCAAGGGAAGCGCGGCAAATGCAAAAAGCAGGCACAGCACCAGCGAAATCGCACGTCTTAACATCATATCTCCTCCAAATTTCTACGTTAAATTCAATTTTAACATATATTTCGACCTTTTTCAACAGTTAGTTTGTGGTAAAAAAAGGAAAGGAGGATATGCAAGAAAAGCATAACTCCTTTTTGTTGTGTTTGACGTTCGTTTTAGCCCAAAATACAAGCGTGCGTCAGGCGTAATCGCGGTCGATGCGTATAACGCAACGGTATTTCGGATCGATTGCCGTTATTGCCGTTGAAACGGCAAGCTTTAATGCCTCGGGGTCGGTCTTGCTGTCCGCGGGAATGGCGATATCGAACAATACGTTGGTGTGGGTGTTTCCGGGTACGATACGGAAATCGTGCGCCTTCATATTTTCGTTCAAGCCGTCGAGCAGCTGCTTCACGCGGATCTTTATTACGTTTATACGCTCGTCACGGGTGTCGACGGGGTCCATATGTATTACGGTTTCTATTCCGAATTTATCGAGTATTTCCAGCTCGACGTTGTCGATCACGTCGTGCACGTGGAGGATATCCTCATCCATAGGCACCTCGGCGTGAAGCGAAAGGAATTGTCTGCCCGGGCCGTAATCGTGAAGTATCAGGTCGTGAACGCCGTTTATCGGCTCGCGCGAGAGTATAAGAGCTTCGAGCTCATCAACGAGCTCCTTGTCGGGACGTGTGCCCAAAAGCGGCTCTATCGTTTCCTTTGCGGCGCGGTATCCTGCGATAAGTATGAATATCGCAACACAGACGCCCATGTAGCCGTCGATAAGCCAGCCCGTGTAACGCGAAACGAGCAGGGAAGCGAGCACCGCGCAGGTCGCTATCGCATCGCCGATGCTGTCGGATGCAGTTGCAGTCATCGCGGGGGATTGATATTTTTTGCCGCAACGGCGGTTGTAGAAGAACATATAAAGCTTGATAACTACCGAAAGCGCAAGAATAATAAGCGAAGCGGTATCAATCGAGGTGGGCGCGGGGGCGGTTATTGCGGACACCGATGAGGTTATAAGCTCAAAGCCCATAACGAATATAAACATCGCGACGATAAGTCCCGAAATATATTCTATTCTGCCGTGACCGAATGGGTGCTCGGGGTCGGGCTTTTTGCCTGCAAGACGGAATCCGACCATTGTTACGGCAGAGCTTCCCGCATCGGAAATGTTGTTTACCGCGTCGGCAGTTACCGCAACCGAGCCCGTGAGCGTTCCCACGAATATCTTCATGGCGAAAAGCAGTATATTCAACGCTATTCCCAACGCGCCGCACAGTATGCCGTATTTGCGTCGCTTTTCGGTCGGCGAAAGGTTTTCCTTTATAAATAATTTTGCAAGTAAAGCTACCATAAAATACACCTCTTGTTCGGATAAAACAAGTATATCATAAAATATTTTGCTTTTCAATGCCATATAAAAATGTATTTGCCTATTGCAATATTGCAAAAATAATTGTATAATAACTTAACGCGCTAAAGCGGAAAAGCATAGGAGGCAAAGATGAACGGCAACGTAGATATTTACGAAAGCCTTGAAATCAAGGTGATCGAGGTAAAGCGGGATAAGTCCGATCTTAAGCGGAAAAATCTCCTGCTGTCGCTTCCTCAGTATATTAAAAATTACGAAAGCATAGCTATGGAGCGTCGAACCGAATGGTTCAACAGTCCTGCGTCCTGCGCCCGTCTTACCGACGGCATATATGCGAGCGAGGCGAATTGCTTCGACGAAGCGTTTTTCCATTTCACCGACGGTTGTGCGAGAAGCATCACCTACGATCTGGGTGACGTATGCGCGGTCGACGGTGTGCGTATCGGCGTGCTGAAAGAGGATTCAACGGCGGTACGGCCTCCCGTGAGGGTATGCGTGCTGCTTTCCGAAAACGGAAACGATTGGCAGACCGTGTGCGAAATAACGGGGCTTACGTCGGAAAAGGAAAACGATATTATCCGTAAGGGTATAGATTTTGATAAGAAATACCGTGCGAGATACGTTAAATTTACGTTTTGCATCGTTTGTCACGTGTGGATAGACCAATTGGAAGTCTTTGGCACGGAATGCACCGACGGTGCGTGTGAGATCGTTCCCGATACGGTAAACGGCGCGGATTTCCCCGAAAGATTCGCATCTGCCGAGCAGCTTGGCGCAAAGGACGTTTTGCTTGCGTATTTCTGCCACGAAAGAGTGGCGCCGATAACGAAGGAAATATTCCTGCCTCACGTGGCGTATATCGAAAACGGTGAAATAAAGGATACGCTTTTCGACGGATATCTGTTCCTGCCTTACGTGGCGTTTCTTTACGAGGGCTATAAAAAGCGTCCGCTTCGGAAAAAGGATTGGATGCATTACATCGATACGCAGTTTATCGAGGGCTTCAATATGGACGCGCTCGATGAAGCGGCAAACGAGGTAGGTAAGGCATTGAATATAGACGATTTCAAGGTGAGCGTTTATATGTCTATCCTTTATCCCGTGACCGAGGTGCGAGAGTTTGGCGATGTAAACGGCAAAAACCTCGATTTTACTCTGCTCGAGGACAGAGAAAGCGCATTGAAGTGGCTTATTGACGAGCAATATTCACGGTTTATGGCGAAAAAATACAAGCATCTCGATCTAAAGGGCTTTTATTGGTTCACCGAGGAAATAAATTATGCCGACGATCAGCTTTTAAGCCTGCTTCGCTCTACTACCGATCACGTAAGAGGCTTGGGACTTATTACTACCTGGATACCCTATTATCACGCGTCGGGCTATAACGATTGGCGTCATTTGGGGTTCGATATGGTGTGTTATCAGCCGAACTACGCGTTCAATCAAAGCGTGCCCGACAGCCGTCTTTTCGACGCGGCATCCACGGCAAAGCTTATGGGAATGTGCATAGAGCTTGAGGTCGGCGGCACGGCGGATTGGAATATCGAGCGCATAAGGAAATATTACGCCGCAGGCGCAATTACGGGATATATGACGGAAGCCGCCCATATGTACTATCAGGACGGAATTCCCGGAATATACCACGCCGCATATAAATCCGAAAACGAAGATCTGCACGCAGTATATAACGATACCTATCGTTTTATAAAAGGTAAATTCAAAGCCGATGAAATAGAATTTGGAGGAAATAACAATGCTTGAGAAGATCAAAGACGCAAACACCGATAAGCTCGCGGCCGCAATAGTGAGCGTACGCAACGTTGAAGAGGCATACCGCTTTTTAGGCGACCTTTGCACCATTAGCGAGATCACCGAAATGAGCAAACGTCTTACCGCCGCAGAAATGCTTCGCGACGGCAATACCTACAACGAAATTGCAGAGAAGACCCGTCTTTCCACCGCTACCATCACCCGTGTAAACCGTGCGCTCCGATACGGTAACGACGGCTATGCGATGGTGCTTGACAGGATATCGGAATGAGCTTTTCCACCGTTGCGGAGATATATGACCGCATAAACGGAAACGCATACGAAAGCTATGCGGATATGCTTTCTGCCGAATTCGCCAATGCCGATATCGAGGTCAAGGAAGTGCTTGATCTGGGATGCGGCACGGGCGGTATATGTGCTTTGCTTGCCGATAAGGGCTACGATATGGTCGCGCTTGACGTCTCGCCCGAGATGCTTAATTTCGCGCGCGAGCGCAATTACGGCAAAAACACGCTTCTGCTTTGCCAGGATATGCGCGAATTCGAGCTTTACGGTACGGTGCAGGCGGTATATTCGTCGTTTGACAGCCTGAATTATATACAAAGCTTAAAGGATCTGCAAAGGGTCTTTGCTTTGGTGCGCAATTATCTCGAGGCAGGCGGAATTTTCGTGTTCGATATCAACACCGAATACCGATACAAAGAAATATTCGACGGGAAAAGCTACGTTTATGAATTTGATGACAGCCTGACCGTATGGAGAAGCGAATATTCCGACAGAACGAAAAAATGCATATTCGATATAGATATGTTTATAGAGCTTGAGGACGGAAATTATTTTCGTTCCTCCGAATCACAGACACAGCGTCTTTTTACCGATGCCGAAATACTGAAGGCGGCAAAGGGCTTTTCGCTTGTTTCCAAAACGGGCGGTAAGGGCTTCGACGGATGCACGGAGTCGGAAAAGACCTATTACGTTTTTAAGAGAGAATGATAGAAATGAAAATATCCGATATACTTAGATCCAAAGAAATAACCATATCCTGCGAGGTGTTTCCGCCGAAATTGGGTGCCGAGCTTGAGCAAAGCCGCAAGGTCGTTGCCGATATAGCCGCGCTTTCGCCCGATTTTATAAGCGTTACCTACGGTGCGGCAGGTACTACCGCATCGTTCACGGCCGAGCTTGCCGAAGAGGTGGAAAATTGCGGTGTTGCCGCGCTGGCACACGTTACCTGCGTTTCCACGGATGAGGAGTCGCTGGATAATTATCTTTCTGCTTTAAAGGCAAACGGAATACAAAATATTCTTGCGCTCCGCGGAGATATGCCGCAGGGCAGAGAGCCGAAGAAGGTTTATGCCCACGCAAGCGACCTTGCAAGCGCGATAAAGGCAAAGGGCGATTTCTGTATCGGCGGCGCGTGCTATCCCGAGGGACATCCCGAAGCTCCTACCGTTTCCGCGGATATCGACAACCTTAAGATCAAGGCGGAAAGCGGATGTGAGTTCTTTACCACGCAGATGTTTTTCAATAACGAGGTAATGTATTCCTTCCTTTCCAAATTTCAGCGCAAGGGCATAAATATTCCCGTTATCGCGGGTATTATGCCGATAACCAACGCGCGCCAGCTCGGCAGAAGCGTTTCGCTTTCGGGCACGAGCGTGCCGAGAAGCCTTCGCGAGATGGTGGAAAGATTCGGCGATGATCCTGCGTCTATGCGTCAGGCAGGCATCGCGTATGCTACGAATCAGATCATCGACCTTATCGCCAACGGCGTGAACAACATACATATTTATGCGATGAACAAGCCCGATATTGCAAAAGCGATATTGGATAACGTTTCGGAGATACGTAAATGAGTAAAAGAGATATAATGTTCGAAATGGAGTTTGGTGAACGCGCACTCGTTTTCGACGGCGCGATGGGCACGATGCTCCAATCGGCAGGACTTAAGGCAGGCGCTCTGCCCGAAACCCTGAACAGCGAAAATCCCGAGGCGGTGCTTAACGTTCACCGTGCGTATATCGAGGCAGGCGCGGACGTTATTTCGAGCAATAGCTTCGGTGCGAACGCGGCAAAGCTTGCGCCTTACGGAATGGACAGCGAAAAAGAGGTCGAGAAAGCGGTGCTTCTTGCAAAGCAGGCGGCAAACGAATCCGACCGTAAAATATACGTGGCGGCAGATATCGGTCCTACGGGGAAATTGATGTCGCCTCTGGGCGATTATCCGTTTGAAGATGCGGTAAACGCTTTCAAACCCGCGGTTCTCGGTGCGGTCAAGGCAGGCGCGGACCTTATATTTTTTGAAACCTTTTCCGATCTGTACGAATGCAAGGCGGCGGTAATTGCGGCAAAGGAAAACAGCGATCTGCCTGTTGCCGTTTCGATGACGTTCGATGAAAGCGGAAGAACCTTAACGGGCGCGGATGCCGAAACGGTTGCCGTCTATCTTTCCGCACTCGGAGTGGATATTCTGGGTGTGAACTGCGGATTGGGTCCCGATGCTATGGAGCCTATCGCAAAGGATATTGCAAAATTCAGCGGACTGCCCGTGATAGTAAACGCAAACGCGGGCTTGCCCAAAATAGATGAAAACGGAAGCACCTATTTCGACGTTCCGCCGACACGCTTTTATTCGTTCGCAAAATCGCTTGTCGAAAGCGGCATCACCGCGATCGGCGGCTGCTGTGGAACGAATCCCGAATATATAAAGCAGGTAGAGCGTGCGGTGAGCGAAACCGAGCTTGTGCACAGGCTTCCCGAATCGATGCCTGCAGTTGTCTGCTCGGGCACGAAAATATACCGCTTTGGCGGAAAGACCGCGGTTATCGGCGAAAGACTTAACCCCACGGGCAAAAAGAAGCTTAAAGAGGCTTTGAAAAACGGCGATATGGATTATCTTTGCGCAGAAGCGGTTGCACAGCAAGCCGCGGGCGCGGATATTTTAGACGTAAACGTGGGTATTCCCGAAATCGATGAGGTGGAGATGCTCCCCAAGGTCGTCGTTGCTTTGCAAAGGGTAACCGATCTGCCGCTTCAGCTCGATTCCGCGAACGCAAAGGCACTTGCCGCGGCGGCAAGAGTATATAACGGTATCCCGATAATCAACTCGGTAAACGGCAAGGACGAAAATATTTCTTCCGTGCTTCCGATAGTTAAAAAATACGGTGCGCTGTGTGTTGCTCTGCTTTTGGACGAAAACGGAATCCCCGACAATGCAGAGGGCAGAATAGCCATTGCCGATAAAATAGTAAAGCGCGCGGTAAGCGAGTTTTACCTGCCCGCTTCGGATATCTTCCTTTTCGATGCTTTGACTATGACTGTCGCCACCGACGAAAAGAGCGGCGAAAAAACGCTTGAATGTGTGAAACAGCTTACAGAAAACGGATATATGACGGCTTTGGGCGTTTCCAATATTTCCTACGGTATGCCCAACCGCGAGGCTATAAATGCATCGTTCTTGGGTGCGGCAATATCGCGCGGATTAACGGCGGCGATAATCAATCCCTCGAGCGAGAGCATGAAGCTGGTGCTCGCCGATGAAGATCCGAACCCCGAGTTTGTTTTTGATACCGAAGAGGTGCAGATCGAGATAAGCTCGACCGAAAAAAAGGAAATGAGTCTTTTCGATGCGGTTTATACCGGTCTTTCGGCAACGGCGGCAGAAGCGGCGGAAAAGCTGCTTTTGACAAAAAAACCGCTTGAAATCATAGAAGAAGACCTTATTCCCGCGCTTAACGCGTTGGGCGACGGATACGAGAAAAAGCAATTGTTCCTGCCGCGCCTTTTGGGCGGCGCAGAGGCGGCGAAGGCGGCTTTTGCGGCGGTCAATAAATCACTTGCAGCGGGTGAGCGCGAAAAGGGAATGAAGATAGTTATTGCGACGGTTCGGGGCGATATCCACGATATCGGAAAGAATATTGTTGCGACTCTGCTTTCCAATTACGGCTTCGACGTTATCGATCTCGGCAAGGACGTGCCTCCCGAGCGCGTTGTTGAGGCAACGCTTCAAAGCGGTGCAAGGCTTGTGGGCTTGAGCGCGTTGATGACGACTACCGTTCCCGCTATGGCGGAAACCGTAAAGCAAATACACGAAGCCGATAAGGATATAAAGGTAATGGTCGGCGGCGCGGTGTTAACCGAGGAATACGCTCGCACAATGGGCGCGGATTTTTACGGCGCAGACGCGATGAGCTCGGTTAAATACGCACAATCGCTTGAAAAATAACAAACAACAGACCGAAGACAAACTCGTTCTTTACGTCCTTAAATGACAATAATAAGAAAAAATATGCTTCTTGATTCAAGCGGGAAGCATATTTTCTTTTTTA
Organism: Eubacteriales bacterium; assembly: GCA_045593165.1. Classification (GTDB taxonomy): domain Bacteria; phylum Bacillota; class Clostridia; order Oscillospirales; family CAG-382; genus Coliplasma. Next base: position 2,634 of record JAZNWF010000023.1, on the reverse strand, counting down.
TAAGGTATTTGATTTTTATTGTATATTTAAGGACTTTCACGAAAAGCTCGACTGTCGTACAATCGTACGCCGACGCTCGCTTTTTGTGAAAAATAACTTCGTTTCTCTCGGTCTGCTCGGACCGAGGATAAACTCGTTCTCTTTGTTTTAAAAAACGGTTGACAAAGCGTGTCTAATGTGTTAGACTGTATGTGACGAATAGATTAGACACAAAAAAGGAGATGCTTTGATTATGAATACACCTAAAATATTTGAAAGTGAATATAGATTCTGTCTTATATTGTGGGAGCACGAGCCGATATCGGCGTCCGAGCTTGCGAAAATTTGTAAGGAAAGGCTTGAATGGTCGCGCACGACCACATATACGGTTATAAAACGTCTTGGCGAGAGGGGAGTGCTGGTGAACGAAAATTCAACCGTGCGCTCGCTCGTTACGAAGGACGAAATACAGCTTGCCGAGCTTGATGAAATGATGGAAAAGCGCTTCGAGGGCTCGTTGCCCGCGTTTATTGCCGCATTTGCGAAGCGTCAGAATCTTTCTGAAAAGGATATCGCCGAGATCCAAAGAATAATCGATCGCGGAGGAGAATAATATGTCGAAGCTGTTTCTTGATATATTAAACCTCAGCATAGCGGCAAGCTGGCTTATTGCGGCAGTGCTTATTATCCGTGCGGTAATTATGCGAAAAGCACCGAAATGGGTGTCTTGTCTGCTTTGGGGAATAGTCGGCTTAAGGTTAATAATACCCTTTTCGCTTGAAAGCCCGATAAGCCTTGTTCCGAGTGTGCAGACCTTTAATACCGATGCGGTTTATGCGGAGGTGTCGGAAAGCGTAAAGGCTCCCGAGGAAAATACCGTTTCGGATATAGTTACCGATGAAAACCTGCAGATAGGCGACGTGTCGGCAAACGAAACGCAAAAGCCCGAAACGTCTTACGGAGATATACAGACCGACAACGTCGGTTCCGTACAGCCGACAACGCCCGAGGATACCGATGTGTCTATCAAAAAGCCGATATACCTGCAAAGCGGAATTGGCGCGATAGACGATAAGGTAAATTCGGCAATAAACGAAAATATTTCCGAATCGTCGGGAAAGACCGAAAACACAAACCCGATACGTGCCTTTGCCGACGTTGCGAGTGTTGTTTGGGTTATCGGTATCGCGGTTATGGTTATATACGCGGTAGTGAACTATATTCTGCTTCGCAGACGCGTAACCCCGTTCGTTCCCTGTAAGGACGGTGTGCGCAGAAGCGAAAACGTGGGTTCGCCGTTCATATTGGGCTTTATCCGCCCGAGGATCTATCTCCCGTTTGGACTTTCGGACGAAACCGAATCTCACATAATCACGCACGAGCGCGCACATTTAAAACGCCGCGACCATTGGATCAAGCCGATAGGCTACGCTATCCTTGCGGTCTATTGGTTCAACCCGCTTGTGTGGGTCGCATACGTACTGCTTTGCAGAGATATCGAATACGCCTGCGACGAAAAGGTAGTGCAGAGTATGGATGTAAATGCACGTAGGGCATACGCTTCTGCATTACTCGAATGCGGAGTAAAGCGAAGATTTATTGCCGCCTGCCCCGTCGCCTTCGGCGAGATAGGAGTGAAGGAGAGAGTGAAAAACGCATTAAGCTACAAAAAACCGATGCTTTGGATAATAGTTGCCGCAATCATTATTACGTCTGTTGTGGCGGTGCTGTTCCTTACAAGTCCGCAGTCGGACAACGATACTTCGAGTCAAAAACCCGATGAATCGTCCGATACCGTATCCGAAGAAGCTTCGGATAATTCAAACGAATCGTCCGATGAAACGTCAAACGACGCAAACGGAGATACATCGAGCGATACATCGAGCGATACGCCGAGTGATACACCGGAGGATAATGTTGAGCCGGAAGATACGGTTGTATACGATCCTACACCGAGAGAGATAGAACACATATATCACAGCTTCGATGAAAGACGACCCGGATTTCCGACAATGTCGAGTATAGACGGGTATGACGAGGAATCGGGTTTGCTGATTATAGAGGATTTTGCTGTATGTGAACAGATTTTGGAATTGAACAAGGGCGGGCGCGAAACCGATGCTATCGAATTTGTTCAGGATTTGACACCTGAATATTTCGATGAAAATCTTCTTATTATGCGTTTGATTCCCACGCCGACCTCGGAATTTACGGTTGATGTTTTAAATGTTAAAGCAGACGAAAACGGCGTAACATTAATGTACAAAGTAGTGCCTCCTGATCCGAACTATTTTATGATGACAGGTAGACAAAAATATTTAGTTGTGGTAGAAGTGAAAAAAGCGGATATATTGGGATGTGACAACTACGAAGCTATCGTTGAAGAATACGAATACGCACTTGCGCCCGGATATCCTGTACAACGCACACATCAAACTCCCGACGATCTGTTTCCTTATAACGATTCTTCAAAGTATTGGAATTCGGAAATAACACCGATATATATACAAATGGTCGATATTGATAGGGTCTTTGTGCGTTTTGGTGACAGCGGGATGATAAGCTCGGGTAATACCGATAATGGTTACATAGAGCAATCCGGCTTAAAAATATGGGTATGTACCGAAAACGACGAAAAGATAGATTACGTGTATA
>JAZNWF010000022.1:0-44925 GCA_045593165.1 Eubacteriales bacterium | reverse complement strand
TCTATGGGCTGCGAAAAAGATATTTTTGCTGTTTTTGCGTATGAATTCGAACTCTCACCTAACCGCTAGTTTTTAGTGATATTCCGTCTTCGACGGAGTGATATATTTTGCTACGCAAAATGTGATATGCTTTGCATACCTCGCCATAGGCGAGCTATTGCAATAGCGTGATATTATATTCGCCCCAAACGCCCGCAGGCATAACTTGCGAAGCAAATAACACGCACCGAAGGTGCATATAACTCGTCAAAAGGCGAATATAACTGAAAAACCGACTTGTTGAAACAAGTCGGTTTTTCTGGTGCGGATGACAGGACTTGCCCGCCTTCGTCCACCCCAAAAATTCGCTTCGCTCGTTTTTAGGGACCCCGGGGCGGAGCGGTGGCGCGGTCTGACGTGCCCCCGGCACGTCATTCAATACGCGCCCTTCAAGTCCTTCCGTCTTCTTATAACAAAAAAACCGAGCGCCTGAAGGCTCTCGGCTTTTTTGGTGCGGATGACAGGACTTGAACCTGCACGCATATGCACCGGTTTCTAAGACCGGCTCGTCTGCCAGTTCCGACACATCCGCGTTTCTTTACGCGAGAGTTATTTTAACACAAAGAAGTCGGAATGTCAACAAACAGAGGATAAAAAGCACGCAAACTATTGCTTATTTTGCGTTTTTGCGGTAAAATATAAAAAACGAGCAAAATAAGGTGATACGATGAACATTACAGAACGTTTTTTGAAATACGTTTCGTTTGATACGACCTCCGATGAGGATTCTCCCTCCTGCCCGTCTACCGAAACACAGCTCGATTTGGGCGCGTTTTTGGTCGAGGAAATGAAAGAAATAGGATTATCGGACGTTGCTATGGACGAAAACGGCTACGTTTACGGCTTTATCCCCGCCAGCGAGGGCAGAGAGAACGACCCTGCTATCGGCTTTGTTGCGCACATGGACACCTCGCCTGCCGTTTCGGGAAGGGATATCAAGCCGAATATCGTTAATTATCAAGGCGGCGATATTAGGCTGAACGAAGCAGAAAGCATAAAGCTTTCCGATTTTCCGTTCCTTAACAAATACATCGGCAACGATATTATCGTTACCGACGGCACAACGCTCCTTGGAGCAGACGATAAGGCAGGTATTGCCGAAATTCTGACTGCGTGTGAGTACATTATAAATAACCCCGACGTTTCGCACGGAAGAATCTCCGTTTGCTTTACTCCCGATGAGGAGATCGGCAGGGGCGCAGATAGATTTGATATAGCGCGCTTCAATGCCGATTGGGCATATACCGTTGACGGCGGCGAATTGGGCGAGATAGAATACGAGAATTTCAACGCCGCTTCGGCAAAGGTTGTTGTTCACGGTGTAAACATTCACCCCGGCAGTGCGAAGAACAAAATGAAGAATGCCGCGTTGATCGCAAGCCGATTCATATCGCTGCTTCCCGAAGCGGAAACGCCCGCACATACCGAGGGTTATGAGGGATTTTACCACGTTTGCTCGGTTTCGGGCGATGAAACAAGGGCGTCGATAGCGATCATTATACGCGATCACGATATGGAAAAATTCGAATCGCGCAAGAGCTTTATTGTGAATCTGGTCAACTATTTAAACGGCGTATACGGTGAAGGCACGATCGAGCTTGAGCTTCGCGACAGCTATTACAATATGAAGGAAAAGATTCTTCCTCATATGCATATTATCGAAAACGCGGTCAACGCGATGCAAAACGAGGGAATCGAGCCGATGATCGTTCCCATACGCGGCGGAACCGACGGCGCAAGACTTTCGTTCGAGGGTCTGCCTTGCCCCAATCTTTCTACGGGCGGAGCGAATTTCCACGGAATCCACGAGCTCGTGCCCGTGCAGTCGATGGAAAAGATGGTCAACGTTATCGTCACCCTGATGCGAGGCCAAGATGAATAACGAATACGTTATAAAGCCTATCGCGTATATAAAAAACGATCTTACGACAAAGTTCGGCGTTCCGCGTCAAAGCGGACTCGCGTCCGAGCTTATGTCCGAAATAATCTTCGAGCCCGAATACCGCGTTCCCGAAGCATTAAGAGGTATTAACGATTTTTCGCATATATGGCTGATATGGGGCTTTTCGGAAGCACGGCGCGACGAATGGAGCCCTACCGTGCGTCCTCCGAGATTGGGCGGCAACGAAAGGGTAGGCGTGTTTGCTACACGCTCGCCGTACCGACCGAATTCGCTTGCGCTTTCCTGCGTAAAGCTCGAACGGACAGAGCATCGTGATGGCTTTGGCAATATACTTGTCGTTTCGGGCGCAGATCTGATGAACGGAACCCCGATCTACGATATCAAGCCATATCTGCCCTATGCCGACAGTATACCCGAGGCAAAGGGAGGATTTGCACCCGACGGCGGAAAAATGCTTGCGGTCGTGGATGAAGAATCGTTGATCGATAATCTGCCCGAGGAAAAACGCGCATCGCTTCTGGAAATACTCGCGCGTGACCCTCGCCCTCAATACCATAACGATGAAAAACGTATTTACGGTATGGAATTCGGCGGATACGAAATCAAATTCTGTGTTGACGGAAATAAACTTTATCTCGTTTCAACAGAAAAACAAAAATAAAACAAAGAAAGACGGTGTAATTTATGTTCTGTAACAAATGTGGCAACCAAATTCCCGACGGCTCGAGATTTTGCTCAAACTGCGGAAACGGAGCTGCAAATAACTTTGCGGCACCCGGCATGAGCAAAAAGGAGTATTTCAAAACCGCGTGCAGCCCAAAGGCTAAATCCTTGATCAAGGCGGGCTGGACGGTATTTACCGTTTATGCAGTGCTCTCGGCATTGCTTTTGACCTTGATGGTCGTAGGCATTAACGCGTTGTTGAATTCGGTCGATTTTGATCGCGAGATCACCGAGATGCTGGAGGATGCTGTAAGCATAGGGGGCGAAGACCTCGGCATAAGCGAGGAAGAGCTTCTGGAATTCGAGGAAGAGCTTCTGGAATTCGAGGAGATGAAGGAAGAGATTCAAGCAGAGCTCGGAATGTCGTATAACGAGTTTATAAAATTGATATTCAATGTCTTATTGGGCATTATAATTTTCATTAATTTCATTGCGCTTCTTCTTTCGTTCTTTGCCGTATTGAAGAAGAGCGTGTCCGTTTCCATAATCACGCTTATATACGCGATCTTGTGCACGGCAAATCTGTTTATTATCGGATTTGCGATATTCTTCCTTGTTCGCGCTTGCATTTTAAGAAAGGAATACAAACGCTATTGCGAAGCACCCGTTTGCTGTGCATCGTTCGGCGGTGAAGCACCCTCACCTGCACCTGCACCCTCACCTGCACCTGCATCCGCACCTGCACCTGCACCTTCACCCGCACAGGAGGCTCCCGTTGCAGAAGAAACACCTGCTGCAGAAGAACCTGCTGTTGAAGAGCCTGTAGCAGAGGGAGAAGCATCTGTTGCAGAGGACGCTCCCGAGGTTGAGGAAGACGTAACCTCTGACGAAGGCATATTCACCGAATAAAAGCTAAAAAGAGCAGAAAACAAGAGTTTTTCTGCTCTTTTTCTTTAAATTAATACGCGTGTTTTTGTTTACTTTTGAAGCAAGATATGGTAAAATTAAAAGAACCTTTTTTGGAGGAAAAATATGGATATTATTGCAAAAATAGCAGAAGAATTAAAAATACGCGTAACGCAGGTCGAGGCGGCGGTAAGCCTTATCGATGAGGGCAACACCATACCCTTTATAGCGCGTTACCGCAAGGAAGCCACGGGCTCGCTCGATGATGAAAAATTACGTGAGCTTGGCGAAAAATTGGAATTTTACCGCGCGCTCGATGCAAGACGCGCTGACGTTTCACGTCTTATCGACGAGCAGGGAAAGCTTACTCCCGAGCTTTCCGAGGCTATCGAAAACGCAAAAACTCTTGCCGAGCTCGAGGATATATACCGTCCCTACCGTCCGAAGCGCCGCACCCGTGCAAGCATCGCGGCAGAGGCAGGGCTTACTCCGCTTGCCGAGTTGATGCTCGAGCAGAAGCGCGATGTTGATATTGTTGCCGAGGCGGAAAATTACCTGAATCCCGAAAAGAAGATCGTAACCGCCGCAGACGCGTTGAACGGCGCAAAGGATATTATCGCCGAGCGCGTTTCGGATAACGCCGAATTCCGCAAATGGATACGTGAATATACTTATAAAACGGGCAAGCTTGTTTCCAAGGCAAAAACCGAGGAGGACACCGTTTACCGTCTTTATTACGATTATAACGAGCTGCTTTCCAAAATGCCGTCGCACCGCGTGCTTGCGGTAGACCGCGGCGAAAACGAGGGCGTGCTTTCGGTAAAGGTCGAGGTCGATAAGGAGCGTGTGTTCGATTACCTTCGCGGTCAGATGCTCACCTCGCGCGAATGCTCGTCGACCGATTACGTCCGCGAGGCGACCGACGACGCGTATGAAAGATTGATCGCACCCTCGGTACAGACCGAAATGCGCAATATCATCACGGGTAACGCACAGGAGCAGGCAATACGCGTGTTCGGCGAGAATTTGAAGAATCTTCTTATGCTCCCTCCCGTAAGAAATAAGGTGGTTATGGGCTTCGACCCTGCATACAGAACAGGCTGTAAGATCGCCGTCGTCGACGGCTTCGGCGACGTTCTGGACACCACCGTTGTATATCCCACTCCTCCGCAGAACAAGGTAGAGGAGGCAAAGGCAAAGCTTAAAGCGCTTATAAACAAGCACAAGGTCGATATAATCTCCATCGGTAACGGCACCGCCTCGAAGGAAAGCGAAATATTCGTTGCGGGAATGATAAAGGAGCTCGATAGGGAAGTCAGCTATATTATGACTAACGAGGCAGGCGCTTCGGTTTATTCGGCTTCCAAGCTTGCGAGCGAGGAATTTCCGCAGTTCGACGTTTCCTTGCGTTCGGCGGTATCTATCGCAAGACGCTTGCAGGACCCTCTTGCCGAGCTTGTAAAAATCGACCCGAAGGCGATAGGTGTCGGTCAGTATCAGCACGATATGGAGCAAAAGGCGCTCGACAGCTCGTTGGCAGGCGTTGTTGAATCCTGCGTTTCGGGCGTAGGTGCAGACCTCAATACCGCATCGGTCAGCCTGCTTTCGCATATCGCGGGTATAAATTCGAAGATCGCAAAAAGCATCTACGAATACCGTACAACCGTTTCCAAATTCAAAACCCGTTCCGAGCTTTTGAAGGTCAAGGGTATCGGCGAAAAGGCGTACAAGCAGTGCGTCGGCTTCCTCCGCGTGCCCGAAAGCAAGGAGGTGCTCGATAATACCTCGGTTCACCCCGAAAGCTACGAGGCGGCGTATTCGCTTCTCACGCTTCTCGGTTATAGCAAGGATGACGTCCGTGCAAGAAAATTGGGTGAGCTCAGAGCGCGCATAGACGAGCGCGGAAGCGACAAGGTTGCAAAGGAATTGGGCATAGGCGTGCCCACCTTAAACGATATCGTTTCCGAGCTTGAAAAGCCGGGCCGCGACCCGCGTGACGAGCTTCCTCCGCAGATACTTCGTACCGACGCGATGGATATTTCGTCGCTTAAAACAGGTATGGAGTTTGTGGGCACGGTAAGAAACGTTGCGGACTTCGGCGCGTTTGTCGATATCGGCGTACATCAGGACGGCTTGGTTCACATTTCCAAATTAAGCGACCGCTTTGTAAAGCGCGCATCCGACGTTGTTAAGGTCGGCGACATCATCAAGGTGAGAGTAATCGACGTCGACGTTGCAAAAAAACGCATTTCTCTTGAAAAAATACGTTAAAATATGCAATTTTTCTATTGAAATGTTGCATAAAGCGTTGTATAATAATGCAGTCAATTCGTAAATCAATCGGAGGATATATTTATGCAGATCAAAAATCAGTATCTTTTGGACCTTTACGCTCAGGTAGAAAAGCGTAACGCAGGCGAAAAGGAATTTCTTCAGGCAGTAGGCGAGGTTTTTGAATCGCTCGAGCCTGTTATCGAAAAGCGTCCCGACCTTGTTGCCGCAGGCATTATGGACCGCATCGTTGAACCCGAACGCTTCATTCAGTTCCGCGTTGCTTGGGTTGACGACAACGGCAACGTTCAGGTAAACCGCGGCTTCCGCGTGCAGTTCAACAGCGCGATCGGACCCTACAAGGGCGGTTGCCGCTTCCATCCGAGCGTTTGCTCCTCTGTTATCAAGTTCCTCGGCTTCGAGCAGACCTTCAAGAACTCCCTCACCGGTCTTCCTATGGGCGGCGGTAAGGGCGGCGCAGACTTCGACCCCAAGGGCAAGTCGGATAACGAAATTATGCGCTTCTGTCAGGCATTTATGACAGAGCTTCAGAAATACCTCGGTCCCGATACCGACGTTCCCGCAGGTGACATCGGCGTTGGCGCAAGAGAGGTTGGCTATATGTTCGGTCAGTACAAGAGAATCCGTGATGAATTCACCGGAGTTCTCACCGGCAAGGGTCTTTCCTACGGCGGCTCGCTCGCAAGAACTCAGGCAACCGGCTACGGTCTTTGCTACTTCACCGACAATATGCTCAAGAAGAAGGGCGACTCCTTCGACGGCAAGACCGTTGTTATCAGCGGCTCGGGCAACGTTGCTATCTACGCTTGCGAAAAGGCAACCCAGCTCGGCGCAAAGGTCGTTGCTATGAGCGACTCCAACGGCTACATCTATGACCCCAACGGTATCGATCTGGCTGTTGTTAAGCAGATCAAAGAGGTTGAACGCGGCAGAATCAAGGAATATGCAAACCGCGTTGCAGGCTCGGTTTACACCGAAGGCAAGGGCATCTGGACTATCAAGTGCGATATCGCGCTTCCCTGCGCAACCCAGAACGAGCTCAACGGCGATGATGCAAAGGCACTTATCGCAAACGGCGTAAAATACGTTGCAGAGGGCGCAAATATGCCTTCTACCCCCGAAGCAATCGAAGCATTCCTCAATGCAGGCGTTTACTTTGGTCCTGCAAAGGCGGCAAACGCAGGCGGCGTTGCTACCTCGGGCCTTGAAATGAGCCAGAACAGCATGCGCTTGTCCTGGACCTTCGAAGAGGTTGACGAAAAGCTCCGTGGCATTATGGACGGTATCTTCGCAAACGCTACCGCTGCTGCTAAGGAATACGCAAACAGCGAGGATAACCTCGTTGCAGGCGCGAACATCGCGGGATTCTTGAAAGTAGCAGACGCTATGAAAGCACAAGGCGTAATGTAATCGCTACGCTCTCCCCAAAAACGCTTTGCGTTTTCGGGGACCCTAATATCGCCTAACGGCTATCAACCGAAAGCATATGCTTTCGGTTGTTTTTTCGAGATGTTCGTGCGCTCGCGCCAACCTTGTGCGCGCACGCAGTGCTTGTCCAAGGTTGCGAACATCATAGGTATATTTTCCAAGGCGCATGTCCTTGGAAAATATGAATTTTATCGTATGGCGGGATTGGCATAATAGCGCAGAACGCACAAAAAGAATTTATAAATGAATTTCTTTAATTGAAATAAAAGGCATCGTTTGATGCCTTTTATTGTTTTATTATTATATTTTTTGTGCTATGAACAAACAAAACCTCTCGATGTACGGTTGTACACCTTCGGATTTTGTTTGTCCATTCTGCATCTATTCTGCTACGCCCGATCGCTACGCTCTCGTCTAAAACGGCAAGCGTTTTAGCCGGTGTCCGCTGCGGCGAGGTTTTGGATGTTCGTGCGCTCGCGCCAACCTTGTGCGCGCACGCAGTGCTTGTCCAAGGTTGCGAACATCAGCGGTATAAAAATCGACGCGCATGTCGCCGATTTTTATGAGATTTTTATTGTACAACGGCGCAGACCGCAAAAAAGGAAGTCGAAATATCGACTTCCTTTGTTTTTTCGCTTTAAACGAATATCTCCTCGCAGTACCTTCTTTTTAGTACAGCTTCGTCGACATTCGCTTAATCTGCATCCGTTTTTGGTTGGTGGAGTGTGTCGGTGTTTCGTGCGGTCTGCATCTATTCTGCTACGCCCGAACGTCGCTTTGCGCTTTGCCTAAAAAACGCTTTTTTGGGGTATGCGCCGTTTTTGTTTAGAGTTTCGGGGGACTAACGTGAAATAGGCTCGATCTCCTCGTAAATGTAAATGATTTTTACTGCCCATTCTCTGCACAGCTCGCAACGGTTGGCGGAGGCAATCGGTCCCCTTATTGTGCCTCTGCCGTATATGGCGTCAAGTATTTCGGAATACGCTTTGGTATCGTTTTCGTAATAGGTTTCCCAGCATTCCTTTAACTCATTGAGGCTATCCTTGAACTCGTCAAGAGTAGGGATGTGAAAATCGGGATCTTCCTCCCAATCCTCTTCCGATATCGACATAAGACGGTTATAGTAATCGTCTGCTATTTCCAAATATATTGTGGCATATTTTTCGGATACGTTTACCATTTCCACGGTGGTCATCGCGGTATCGCATTCCTTTTGGTAATCCTCGTCGGTCTTTTCAATAAGCAGCTGACCCTCGCTTTTGGGGAAGATGATCGTTGTATCATCGCTCACCGTATCATCGCTCACCGAATCGTCGCTCGTTGTATCATCAATTTCCGAAGATTCGGGGAGAGATATTTCGCCGACACCGCTTTCGTTCTGCGATTCGGTATCCGATGTTGCCGCTTTGGAGCTTGTGTCAACGTTGCCTTCGGTATCTCCGCAGGAAACGAGCGCGCAAGAAAATAACAAAGTAAGGGCGAGCATAATTATAACAGCTTTTTTCATAGTGAGTTCTCCTTAAAATCTTCATTCGATAATATAGACGAAAAAAACGCGCCTTTTGTCACAAAAAAAGAAAAACTTCCGAAATTTTTTCGGAAGCCTTTATTTTATTTCACTTTGCTTTCAATATATTCCTTCACCGACGATTTTTCAATGCCGAGCGCGGCGGCAAGCTCGCCGAAGAGAAGCTCCTCTGCCTTTTTCATATAACGCTCGTCAACAGCGGAAAGCTTTTTCTTTTGCTCGATAAGGCGCGCCTTTTTATGATGGATAGACATCGTGAGCGATATAAGCTCGCCGCAATCGTGAAGCTTGATTATCTTGTCATACTTTTCGGAAAGCTCACGCGGGGCGGTTATCGTGCAGATTTCGGGAACGGTGGTATTGATGCTTTCGATAAGCGCGTCAGCCGCTGCGCGCGAAATTATCGGGCGCATATAAACGTTTTCGTTGTCGGCAGGCGTGAAAATAGTACAGCTTTGGTAAAGCGGACAAAGCCTGTAGCATTGCTTTACGCTGCCTGCAAACTCCTTTTCAACGATATCATCCACACGGCATACTCCTGTTTCGCCGTAGATAATAAGGTCGCCTATTGCGAATCTCATAAAACACCTCTCCCCGATGGGAACAAACAAAAAAAGGCCTGCTCCGCAATACGTTCTATTGCGAAGTCGCGGATAAAAAATACATTACTGTACAATATATTGTAACACATTATTAATATTTTCGCAAGCGTTTTTTGGATTTTTGAAAAGAAAAAACGCCTCACTTCGAGGCGTTTTGTGTTATGAATTATTCGATGCCGACGTACCCGCTTTCGTTAACTATACGTTGCCCTTCTTCCGAAAGCATCCATTCAATCATTTTTTGCACGTTTTCGTTTTTGTTATCTGCTCTGTAAACCGCGTAAAAATTGTTTACTAACGGATATTCGCCATTGGTTATATTTTCCTTGCTGGGATATACTCCGTCTACGGAAACCATTTTTATGCCATCGTTCGCAACGATACCGTCGACGTAATATCTGAACGAAAATCCGATAGATGCACCGAGAAAAGCAAGCGGTGATTTTTTAATTTCCTGTCCGTCCATGAATTTAAGCATTCTCGTCTGGCTTCCGCTTCCTTCGGGACGGTCGATAGGGTTGATTATGCGGTTTTCTCCGCCGACTTCCTTCCAGTTTGTGCATTCACCGGAGTAAATGCTTTTTATCTGCTCCGTGGTAAGCTCGTCCACGGGATTATTCTTGTTTACGAAGAACACGAACGCTTCGTAACCGATAGGGACAAGCACGAGCTCGACGCCGTTATCTTTTGCATATTGCTTTTGCTGTTCGGAAGGTGCGGCACAGAAGATTATATCCGCATCGCCGTCCACCACCGCTTTGTATGCGCCGGCAGTGTTGCGGTATTGCAACGCGCTGTTCGGAGTATAGCTTTCACCGTCGAATTCCACCGAATCGGACGGGTAAACTGCGTTTGCAAAGGCAGAATATACGGGAAGCAAAGCCGTTGCTCCGTCGAGAACGGGGAGATTCTCGGTCAGCTTGAAGCTCGAATCTATTTTTACGATTTCAGAGTCGGGGTCAAATGGGAGATACTTTTCGGGCTCGATCATCGTGTTTTGCGTTGAGGAATCGCCGAAGTTGCTTCCGCATTTCACCGTGATTACGGAATATATCGCAAAATTATACACAAAAATCATCAACACGGCAATAAGCAGGATAAGTATCTGTTTAAATAACCTCATAATTACCACCATTCCTTTGAAACAAAATGGATTATAGAGGAGTTATTGTATGCATACGCCGCGTATATGATGTGTGCTACGGTGATTAAAAGCCCAACTATAAGTATAATTGTAAGAGCTTTTTTAAAGGTTTTATCTTTCATTTCTGCCTCACATAAAAGCGATAGGTTGAGAGAACCAATGGATTATAAAGCCCAAAACACCGCAGGTGAATGCCAAAAAGATTAACGACCATATAAGAACTGTTCTTTGGTGTCGGCGTTCAAAGCTGTTTTTTGGCGCCTTGCAGAAGCGCACAATGGTCAAAATTGTATAAATAAGAGCGCATATCGGCAGAATTACAAAGACAGGGCAAAGAATAAAATAAAAAATAAAATAAAAAAGTAACATAAAATTCTCCTTTCGTCTTTTGAATATCGATCATACGATACTGTATTTTATCATATTCAGGCATGTTTTTCAAGCCTATGGAAAAAAACGCCCCGAAACCGCAGTTCGAGGCGTTGATGATTAACTTGTGCGTGCTTTCTTTTTGCCGCTTTTTCTTATAATAATAAAGGCTACGTCGATAAGAAGCATCAAGCACCACGGAATCATAAATTTTATATCGTGACGACTGCCGAGAGCTCCCATAACGAGCAAAACGGCAGCGCATACCGTTATCAGCACAGCATCGCCGAAGGACACGGCTTTTTCGTTATATCTGTTCACGCTGAGGCTTGTGATTGCGATCAAAACAGCAGGGGGCGCAAGCACAAGACCGTAAATAATCGCATACGTGATGAAATCGCGCGCAAAGTTTTGCTTATCGTATACTATAGCGAGGAACGTGAATAACACGCTGAAAAGCAGTATAGTCAGGTACATAGCGTTAATAAGCACCTTGCTGAATTTTTTGATAGCAGCCATAAAGAACTCCCTTTATATCGAAGCGGCGGCGAGAACGGTTTTTTGGAAGGTATCCTTTATCAGCGCGTGGCCTTCGTTTGTCGGGTGGATTCCGTCGATACCTATCATATCGTCGTCGGTTCCGCGCGAAACGAAATCGCTTCTTAAATCGAGTATCGGGCACTTTGCCAAGCGTGCGATCTTTTCGGAAATACTGCTGTAATATTCCTGCCAACGCGAAATGCGGTTGATATCGCCCATCCAGCGAAGAATATTATCGTAATTAAGCCCTCTTGTTACCCAGTTCATAAACTTTACGGAATCGATGGGGACGAGGTTGCATATCGCGACCCTTGCGCCCTTGTTGCGTGCGTAGTCAACCATTTCCATATACGTCTTTTCGAATTTCTCGATAGGGGTATTGGGCTCGAATTCGCCGTCGGGGTTTGCGGACACCTCTGCCCAGTTGTAGTTGCAGTCGTTTCCGCCGTATTCTAAAATAACAACGGTGTCCTCGTCGCAATCATTAAGCGTCGCCTTTAAAATTTCATAGCCCTCTTCGATCGTCGCACCCATTTTGCAGTTGTTTTCAACCTCGATGCCGTTTTCGTTGAGCTCTTCATAGCGGTAACCGAAAAGCTTGTATCTTTTCAATTCCTCGTTATAGGTAACTCCCTTAAGGATAGAATCACCGTAAATTTTGATCTTTTTCAAATCTGTCAACCCTCTTTTTGATTTTAGCCTTTGCTTTGCAAAGGGCGTGTGCTTTACGTGATTATGATACCCCGCGTTTGCGCAAAAGTCCACCTACCGATGCAAAAACCGACCCGACCGATAGGGTTTGGCATAGTAGAGAAAAATTTCTACCGTTCTACCGACAGTAGAAAAGCTTGGTTTTGCAACGGTTTTGGGGGTTGACAGCGTGTTTTTTGTGTGCTATTATAGGGATGGAAGGGATGTGCGGCGTATGACAGATTATAAAAGAATAATCGCAAATAATATTACCGAGCTTCGCAAAGCCGTGCCGTTGACGCAGGCGGAGCTTGCCGAAAAGCTGAATTATTCCGATAAAGCCGTTTCCAAATGGGAACGCGGTGAATCGATACCCGACGTTATCGTGCTGAAGCAGATCGCCGACGTATTCGGTGTCAGCGTGGATTATCTGCTCGAGGAGGTCCATCCGCTGAAGGCGACGATGCAAAGCATCCCGCGCCAGCTGAAAAAGAACCGCGCGCTTATAACCGGTCTTGCCTGTATGCTCGTTTTCCTTATCGCCACGCTGTTTTTCGTCGCGTTGGGGCTTCTTACGGATCTTGGCAGAATATGGCTCGCGTACGTTTACTGCGTGCCCGTGTGCTCGATATTATTGATCATCTTTAATTCGATATGGGGAAAGCCGAGATTGAATTTCTTCTTCATCTCGCTTTTGGTGTGGAGCATTCTCGCAAGCGTTTATCTCACGATCGGCGATTATAATAATTGGCTTATCTTCATCATCGGCATTCCCGGACAGATCATAATCCTGCTTTGGTCGGGCATTCGCGCCAGAAGAATCAAAAAAGACAAGAAAAAAGAACAGTAAAATAAAAAACTACGCTTACGAGAAGCGTAGTTTTTATATTATCGTGATTTAATCCACAAGATAGAATTTAGCGAGTATTTCGTCGGTAGCGTCCTCGTTGATTGTGGTTATGCAAATGCTTGCGAAGTATCCGCTGCATTTAATAACAACGCTGAGCTGATTCATACTTATACCGTACATTTCGGAGGTAATACGCAGTGCGTGAAAATCCTTATTGCCGATTTTGACGGTAGCCTTTTCGGGAGTGATGTTTTCGCAACCCATATTTTCAAGCGTATCGGTGAGCGATTTGATCGTGGTTTCGTTGAAATACTTTTCGGTGCTGATCAATGCCTGCTGTGCCGCGTTGGTCTTTTCGAGGTTGACAACTATGTTTGTGCCGTCAGCCTTGGAAGCATACATATCGTAAATGATTTCGGCATCCGCAACAGCTTCGGCAAAATCCTCACCCGCGAGAGAGGTTGTAAAATTGTTCAGCTCTTTTATTTGTTCGTCATCGTAAAAGGTCCAATCGTCATCGAGCTTACAGCCGATTCCTATAAAACCGTTGGTATAAACGCCGCCCGATGAAGTTCCGAGCGAAAACGATTCTTCTTTGGTGTTGCCTTCATCGTTACCCGATACGTCGCCGCGTACGTCGTCCTCTTCTGAGCACGCGATAAGCGAAACGGACATGATTAATACCAATAAAAACGCAAGAAATCTTTTCATAACATACTCCTTTGGTTTATTTATAACTTATTGTATTATATATGACTTAAATTGTCAAGGATAATCGAACCACCAAAGCGATTGAGCAGTGAGTAATGAAAAAAGGGCACTTGGTTAAGCCAAGTGTCCTTTTTATTATTTAATCATATAAAACTTGCCGAGTATTTGATACGCCATATCCTCGCTTGGTGCGGTTATGGATATTTTCGCAACGTATTCGTCGCACTCGATAATTACGTCGAGCACGAGCGCGTCGTAAACACGAGTATCGATAATCGCGCGTTGCGCGGGGAAGGTTTCGTTTCCTATGTATACGGTCGTTTTTCCGACGATAACGTCTTCATAACCATAGGTATTGATAATTTCGGTTTTGAACACGTTCAGCGCATGCTCGCTCAAATAATCCTCGGCGTTAAACGGACGAGTGCATTTTTCAAGCACTACACATACGTTTGTGCCGTCGGACTTATAGGCTCCCATATCGTAAAACCAAGGCTTCTTTTTCAATTCCGTTACGGTTTTTTTGTAGGAAAGCTCCGGCGACAAGCCGTTTGCTAATTTTAATTCCTCGTCGGTGTAAAAGGTCCAATCGCCGTTCAGCTTGCAACCGATACCGATAAAGCTGTTCAGGTATACGCTTGCGGTTTGCGACCCGAGCGAAAACGGTTCTTTTTTTGGCGTTGCTTCGCTTGTGTTGTCGATGTTCGATGAATCGTCGCTTTCGGACGATTCGATTGCGGATGATTCATCGTTGACCGATCGTTGCTCGGTGCAGGCAGAAAAAGATGCAAGCATCGTTATAAGCAACAATAGTGCAAGAAATCTTTTCATAAAGCACCGCTCCTTTACGCCTTAAAGCGAGAAACGCATTTTATATGAGGTTACGGTGTTTTGCATCAGCATTGCGATAGTCATAGGACCCACACCGCCGGGAACGGGGGTGATGTAGGATGCCTTTTCGGCGCAGGATTCGAAATCGAGGTCGCCCAGAAGCTTGTCGCCGACACGGTTTATGCCCACGTCGATAAGCACCGCGCCCTCCTTTACCATATCGCCGGTTATCATCTGCGGTCTGCCGACTGCGGCGATAAGTATATCGGCGTTTTTGGTGAACGATGCGAGGTCCTTTGTGCGCGAGTGGCAAACGGTAACGGTGCCGTTTTCGGCAAGCAAAAGCGCGCTCATGGGCTTGCCCACGATGTTGCTTCTGCCGACAACAACGCAGTTTTTGCCCGAAACCTCAACGCCCGATTCGTGTATAAGACGCATTACGCCCGCAGGAGTGCAGGGCATAAATCGGGGGTTGCCCGTAAACAGCTTGCCGACGTTGTAGGCGTGGAACGCGTCAACGTCTTTATCGGGGCTTATCGCCTCGATAACGCGGTCGGGGTCTATCTGCTTCGGAACGGGCATCTGTACCAGAATACCGTCAACCGATTCATCCTTGTTCAGAAAATCGATAAGCTCTAAAAGCTTTTCCTCGGTTTCGTCCTTATCAAGCAGATATTCAAGGCTTGTAATGCCAACCGCCTCGCAGGCTCTTTTTTTGTTGCGCACGTATACCGCGCTCGCAGGGTCGTCGCCGACCAGAATTACCGCAAGACAGGGCGCGCGGCGTCCCGACGCGGTGAGTGCTTTTATTTCCTCGGCGGTCTCCGCCTTGCATTTTGCGGATATTGCCTTTCCGTCGATTATGTTCATAATAGGTTCTCCCGTTGATTGTATTCTCGAGTATTTTGACGCGTCAGCGGATAAAATCCCGCCTTGAATGCTTTAACTAAGCGTCTGTATCTTCAATATCGCCGTCGAGCAGGTCCTGCTCGGCAAGCGTTTCGAGGTCTTCCTCGTCGATTTCGTCTGTTTCCGCGATATCATCGATATCATCGATATCATTCGGCTCTTCAACGTCCTCTATCGAATCGATCGCTTCGAGGTCGAGCTCTTCTTCGTAAACGCTTTCATCAAGCGCGTTTTGTTCGCCGCTGACTACCGAGCGTATCTTTGCATATGCGGGGGTGTATTCGGCAAGCTCGGCTTCCTCTTCCTTTTGACGCTTTTGGAACACTGCCCAGCAGATAACCGACGCGATAACGCATATAATACCTACGAGCACCGAGAATTTAAGCGTGGTGCCGGGGATATAAAGGCTGTCGGCGCGTATCATTTCGATAAACGCTCTGCCAAGACCGTACCAGCCCATATAGGTACAGAATACCTGTCCGTTGAATTTCTTTTTGCGGTAGATAAATGCAAAAATTATAATAAGTCCTATCGCGTTCCATAACGATTCGTAAAGGAAGGTGGGGTGTACCGCCGCCTTGCCCATATATACGCCGTCAACGTATACGTGGTCAAGCACCATTCTCCAAGGCAGATTCGCCGCGCTTTCCGACCAGCCGTATGCTTCGGCGTTCATAAAGTTGCCCCATCTGCCGATGGTCTGACCCAGCATTACCGCAGGCGCAAGCGCATCGAGCATCGCAAGCGAGCTTTGCTTTTTGATCTTATTGTAAATAAGCACGGTAAACAGCCCGAATATTATCGCGCCGTAAATGGCGATGCCGCCGTTGCGGATGTTTATCATATACGCAAAGCCCTTACCTGCGTAACGGTCCCATTCGGTAACGACGTAAACGAATCTCGCGCCGATTATTGCTATGGGAATAACCATAAGCGTTATGTTGTAAACGGTGTCGGGGTCTATCTGCTCTCTTTTCGTTGCGAGAAAATAGAACAGCAGAAATGCGCAGATTATGCCAAAGGACAGAATGATTCCGTACCATTGGATGTTGAAGCCCTCGATACCGAAGCAATTTTCGATTGCGGTTTCTTTGAGGTTAAAATCAAGTCCCAAGCCGGGGAAGGAAACGTGGTTTTCCATATGTCAGTTCCTTTCTTTGCCGTTGCCGACAATGCTCACAGATATCCTTGTCAGATCGATAGAAGCAAGCGCTTCCTTTATTTCATCGTGGGTTATATCGCTTAATGCCTCGATGCAGTCGAATTCATCGTAATCGAGGAACGCGCAGGACGCGCCCGCGGCGGTAAGATCCTCGCCCGAGTCGAAAAGCGTAAGGCTTTCGGCATAGGCGGCGCGCTTTTCGCGCAGGATCTGCTCATCGGTGAAAAACAGTGCTTTGCGCGATTCCAATTCCGCTTTTGCCTTTTCCGTAACGGCCATCGCATCGTTTCCGCTGCCCGATATGATGATATACGCCGCGTTGCGCGATTGCGTATATCCCGCGTAAAACCTTTCGTTAAGCAAGCCGAGCGCGTAGTTTTCACAGTAAAAATCGCTTGCTCTGCCAAAGGTGAGCGATATTGCGATCCTCATCGCGGTTGCCTTGCGGAAGGAATCGAGGTCGTTTTTCTCTACGCTCGGGCATTTTATGCCGATAGCGTACAGGTCTGAAGCAACGGTTGCCGTTTTTTCGATCCTTTCGGCAGCTACCGTTTCGGGCTCGTTTCCGTAAAGCGTTTTGGGACGCGGCGACGATATTTGCCTGAAATACCTTAATGCCGCATCATATACATCTTCGGGGTCGATGTCGCCGCAAACGCAAAGCGACATATTCTGCGGAACGTAAAAATCGTCAAACGCTCTGTAAAGCGTTTCCTTTGTTATTCCCGATATCGAATCAACAGTTCCTGCGATAGCGTGGATCATCGGGTGGCTGTGATAAAGTGCTTTGCTTAAATTCCGCGTTACGTTTGTCGAGGGTGAATCCTCGTACATCGTGATCTCACGTGCGATTATCTTCTTTTCCTTTTCGACCGATTCATCGGTGAAATGCGCGCTCGATACCGCGGAAAGCAGAATATCTAAATTCTCGAAGAAATTTTCGGTGCAGGAGAAATAATAGCAGGTGCTTTCGAACGAGGTAAAAGCGTTTGCGCTTCCGCCGTAGCGGTCAAATTCCAAAAACGCATCGCTTCCGTTTTCGGTTTCGAACATTTTGTGCTCCAAAAAGTGAGCCGTGCCTGCGGGGAGAGTGTATATTTCGCCACCCTTTTCATAGGTGAGGTCGGCGTTGCCGAAATCACAGCAGATAAAAGCAAATTTGTTCGGGTGGGATTTGGGAATAACGGTTATTTTCAATCCCGATTCGAGCGTCGCGTAATAATACTTTTCCTTTAAGCGCCCGTTTTCCTTTATGCAAAATCTACTCATTGTAAAGCCTCCGGCGCGAGTATATATTCAAGCTCGGGGGAAACGGTGCTTGCAAAGCGTACGACGTCGTCCTTCGTGACGCTCGATACGGTTTTTATCGTTTCCTCTATCGAAAGGTTTTCCTTCGATACCATACGGCTCAAAAGATATCCGCTTATCGAGCCGAGGTTGCTTTCCGTGCCGAGCAGGCTTCGGGTTATTGACATTTTCGCGTTTTCTATGTCGCTTTCGGTGAAATCACCGTTTTTCATAGCGTTCAGCTCGCGGTATATCGCGTCTACGGCGACCGATTCCATGCCCGGCTCGAGTCCGCAGGATACGAACATAACGTTTTTTCTGCCCGAAGGGTGACTCGAGCAATAATAGCAAAGCCCCTCACGCTCGCGAACGTTCATAAACAGCTTGCTTGCGGGTGAGCCGCCGAATATTTCGTCGAATACCGTAAGGACCGCGCGCGAAAACGCGCTTTCGGGAATTTTGTCAAGCGTAAGCCCCAAAACGAGCACGCTTTGCTCCATATCCATATTTTCGGTGACGCGTAAAATATTATCGCGCTTTATATGGACGATAGGCTCGGGTAGAGTAAGCTCACGCGGAGTAAACGGCATATTTGCGTTTATGCATTCCTCTACGTATTTCCCATCCGCTTCGCCCGCATAGGTTATAAATACGGGTGCATTTTCCAATATATTGCGGTAAAAGGGCATAAGTGCGCTTCCGTTCAATGCTTTTACCGCATCGATATCGCCTGCGGCGTCGGTTGCGAACGGCTCGCCCTCGCACAGTATCTGCCTTGCGCGGAGCATAGCGTACGCAGGCTTGTTTTCAACTATCGAGGATATCTCCTCGATAAGACATATCTTTTCGGTTTCTACACTTGAATGGGGGAACGCTCCGTTTTCCAAATAAGGATTGAAGATAGCGTCGCCCAGCAATTCGGTTGCGCGGAAAAGGACGCGCTCGTTATCGAACGCGAAGGAATCCGCTATGGCGTTTATTTCAAATCGGACGAGAAGCGTTTCGCCGCGCCTTTGCACGTACGAATCGAGTCCAAGAGCATAAAGCTCGTCCTTTATTATCGAAAACGATTGCATAGACGGGTATTTTCCCGTGCAGAGCGAAACAAGGTTCGTCAGCAGGGAATATCCCGATGCCGTGCTTTTGTGAAGCGGAACGGCAAACGATACCGTCATCAATGCCGATTTGAATTTGTCGGTCTTACAGGCGGAAAGGAAAACGCCTTCCCGAAGCTGCTTGCTGTATATTTCCATTAAATCAAAGCCGCGCTGTCTGCATCAAGATAAAGTGTTGCGTTATCGTGTCTGCGGAGAATGGTTGCGGGACATTCCTCGTTTACCTCGCCGCAAACGGTTCTTTTTACCGCGTTGGCCTTGGTCTTTGCAGGAACCACGCAGAATACCGATTCAGCCGCAACGAGCGTGGGAATGGTAAGGGTAAGCGCGTACTTGGGAACGTCGTCGAGCTTTGCAAAGCAGCCGTCGTTTACCTGCTGCATACGGCAGGTTTCATCGAGCGAAACTACCTTGACAGTCTTTTCGTCGTTAAAATCGGCAACGTGAGGATCGTTGAACGCGATGTGTCCGTTTTCGCCGATACCCATTATAATAATATCGCACTTGTTTGCGTTCAAAAGCGCAGAATAACGCTCGCATTCCTTTTCGGGATCAGCCGCGGTGCAGTCGATATAGTTGACCGACGCAAAGGGAACGCGGCCGAAAATAGCGTTTTTGAGGAAGTTGCCGAAGCCCTGAGGCGCATCTGCGGGAAGTCCGATATATTCGTCCATATGGAACGCGTGTATCTTGCTCCAATCGATAGTTTCGTTTTTGATAAGCGAAGCGAGAAAATCGTTCTGGCTGGGAGCTGCCGCGAATATCATATTGATCTCGCCCTTTTTTTCTATCTGGCGATTGATCTCCTTTGCAGCCTTGTCAGCCGCATATTCGCCCATTTCCGCTCTTGTGTCGAATGCGATGTAATCGAGCTTGTCTACCTTGCCTTGCTTGATGATTGCCATAATTAATTACCTCTCGTATATTGTTTTTCCGCCTGAAACAACGGCGATTATGTTTATATTTTCGTCGAATACCGTAAAGTCGGCGCGCTTGCCGGCTACGATCTCGCCTCGGTCCTTCATACCGATTATCTTTGCGGGGGTGGCGGTCATCATCTTGACCGCGGATTCTATGCTTGCGCCTGCGGCGATCGCGTTGCGTACCAATCTGTCGGTCGTTGCGATGCTTCCCGCAAATGCTTCGCCGTCGGGCATTTTTGCAACGCCGTCCTCGATATATACCTCCTGACCGTTTTCGAGCGAGCCGAGTATGGTCTTGCCCTCGGTCATACCTGCGCCGCGCATAGCGTCGGTTACGAGCGCGCATTTATCGTCGCCCTTTGCGCGAAATACGTAGCCTAATATCGAGTGGGGAAGATGCTTGCCGTCTGCGATGACCTCAACGGTCAGGTCGTCTATCATATATCCGCTTTCTATCATACCGGGATAGCGGTATCCGCGCTTTCTTATCATCGCACTCATACCGCTGTAAAAATGCGTTAAATGCGTGTATCCGTGCTTTACGCCCTCTAATACCTCTTCGTATACAGCGTCGGAGTGACCCATCGATGCGCAGATGCCAAGCTCGGATAATTTGTCGCCAAGCTCGTTCGCGCCGTCCAATTCGGGAGCGACCGACCAACGTGCGATACAGCCCTCGCCCCTTTTGAGTATTTCTTCAAAATGCGTTCTTTCGGGATTCTTCAAATATTTAGGGTCCTGCGCGCCTGCCTGCTTGGCGGAAAAATACGGTCCTTCAAGATGCATTCCGTAGAACATATTGCCGTAATTTTCGTCCTTTTGCACTCTGCGGAACACCGAAAAGGCATTGAAAAGCTCTTCGTCGGGGCAGGTGAGCGTTGTGGGCATAATGGTTGCCGTTCCGTGCGAGGCGTGAAGCCTTGCCGCGCCTAAAAACGCCTCCTCCGTGCCGTCCATAAAGTCGTGTCCGCCGCCGCCGTGCACGTGGATATCGATAAATCCGGGCGCGACGTAATAATTGCTTTCGGCAGTTTTTTCGGTGATTTCGGTTATGATTCCGTTTTCGTAGGAAACACAGCCCTCTTTGATTCCCTCGGGCGTAATTATTTTACCCGATAAATAATTCTTACTCATATTATTCGTTTATAACAGCGACAGCACTTGCCGCGATTCCTTCCTTTTTACCCGTAAAGCCCAAGCCCTCCTCGGTGGTGGCTTTTATGCTTACCGCGCCG
The DNA here is from genome assembly GCA_045593165.1 of Eubacteriales bacterium. Taxonomy (GTDB): domain Bacteria; phylum Bacillota; class Clostridia; order Oscillospirales; family CAG-382; genus Coliplasma. The sequence goes on along the minus strand of JAZNWF010000022.1, from coordinate 23,798 downwards.
GTGCTGATATTAAGCGTATTTGCAATATTGCGGCGCATTTCTTCGATATAGGGCGCAACCTTGGGCTCCTGCGCGATGACAGTCGCATCGATATTGTTTATCTCGCAACCCATTGTTGCAAGCATTTTGCCGACTTCCTTCAATATTTTGAGCGAATCGATATCCTTGTATTTCGGGTCGGAATCGGGGAAGCGTCTTCCGATATCGCCCAACGCCGCCGCGCCGAGAAGCGCATCGCATATCGCGTGGGTAAGCACGTCCGCATCCGAATGACCGAGCAGACCCTTTTCGTAAGCGATCTCTTTTCCTCCCAAAATAAGCTTTCTGCCTTCTACAAGGCGGTGAACGTCATATCCAAGACCCATTCTAATCATTACAAGTCACCTTTCGTTTCATCAAAATTTCCGCTATCGGAATATCGTCTGCGGAAGTGAGCTTCATATTGGTTTCGTTCGTTTTAATATAAAATACTTCAACGCCGAGCTCCTCGAGTATCGAGGTTTCGTCGGTGAAGCTCTTTATCCCGTCGCCCAATGCATTGCTTGCGCGAAGATAAAGCGATTTTTTAAAGCATTGCGGAGTCTGTACCGCAAAAAGCTCTTGCCTGTTAGGCGTGGAAACAAATCCCGTTGCCGTATCCTTGTGCTTTATGGTATCCACAACGGGCGAGCATACGCAGGATGCGCCGTGATTTGCGGCGGCATCTATAGTAGCGTTTATGATTTCTTTCGTTATAAATGGGCGCGCACAATCGTGGGCACAGATAATTTCTATGTCCTTGCTCGATGCGGCGATGCCGTTTGCGATCGATTCGGCGCGCGTTTCTCCTCCGCGAGTGAATTTTATCGGCTTGTCAAAGCGAATAGATAACTCGCGCAGAGATTTTTCGTTGTCCTCGGAGCAGACCACGACGATCTCGTCGACGACGGATTCGCAGAATGCTTCGAGCACGTATTCAAATAAGGTTTTTCCCAAAAGGGAAATATTGGGCTTTGAAATACCGCCCATGCGCCGTCCGCTGCCTGCGGCAGCGATAACGGCACAGCTTTTCTTGTTACACATAAGCATAACACCAAATACAGTGGATTTTTGTTAAAACCAAGGCGCATGTCCTTGGTTTTAACAAGGATTTTTATTGTATTATTTCGTAGCTTTTTTTGGAAAGAGTGTTATCCCTCGTAATCGTATCCCATCTGAAGCGCCTTGGCGTTCAATTCGCCAAGCTCGGGCTTGGATTTGGGTGCGGATGCCTTGATGCATTCCATAAAGTAATCCGCATCGTAAAGACCTGTCTTTTTGATAAGATAGCCGAGAATGATAACGTTTGCAAGCTTGGAAATGCCCGCCTCGTTAGCCATCTGGGTTGCGGGGATATAATAAGCGTTTACGTCGCCTCTTGAGGTTTCCACGTCGATAAGCGAGCTGTCGATTATCATAGTGCCGCCAACAGCAACTCTGCCTTCGAACTTCAAAAGCGAGGGCTTGTTCATAGCGATAAGTATATCGGGGGTGGTTACGAGCGGAGAGCCGATGGGCTCGTCGTCGATATTTACAGAGCAGTTACACGTACCGCCGCGCATTTCGGGACCGTAGGAGGGAAGCCAGCTTACCTGCTTGTTGTTTTTCATACCTGCGAGAACGAGCTGCTTGCCTGCGAAAAGGATACCCTGTCCGCCGAAGCCTGCCAAAAGAATTGCACTCATTTCGTTTCCTCCTTGGTGATGTCCTTATAAACGCCCAACGGGTAGTGCGCCATCATATTTTCGCGCAGCCAGTCGATAGCCTTTTCGGGCGAAAGACCCCAGTTTGTCGGGCAGGTGGAAAGAACCTCGATTATCGAAAGGCCTTTTTTGTTCATCTGCATTTCAAAGCCCTTCTTGATAGCCTTTTTAGCGTTTCTTACGTTCTGAACACAGTCAACCGATACGCGTTCCGCATATGCAACGCCGTCTAACGTGCTCACCATTTCGCAAACGCGGATGGGGTTACCCTGAATTTCCTTAATTCTGCCGTAGGGCGAGGTGGTGGAAACCTGACCGAGAAGCGTAGTGGGAGCCATCTGACCGCCCGTCATACCGTAAATTGCGTTGTTAACGAAGATAATGGTGATATTTTCGCCTCTTGCGCCTACGTGAACCGTTTCCGCAGTACCGATAGCGGCAAGGTCGCCGTCACCCTGATAGGTGAATACGGTAAGGTCGGGGTTAGCGCGCTTTACGCCGGTAGCAACCGCGGGAGCACGTCCGTGGGGAGCTTCGATCATATCACAGTTAAAATAATTGTAAGCAAATACCGAGCAACCGACGGGAGCGATACCGACAGTGGTATCCTCGAGTCCGAGCTCGTCGATAACCTCGGCAACAAGACGGTGGATTATACCGTGGGTACAGCCGGGGCAGTAGTGAAAGGGTGCATCTGTTAATGCGTGGGGCTTTTCAAAAACGATCATTATGCGTTTCCTCCCGAGTATTCTTCGATTTTTGCAAGGATTTCTTCGGGAGAGGGAATCATGCCGCCCGTTCTTCCGTAGTGGTATACCTGCTTTTTGCATTCAATAGCAAGCTTAACGTCGTTTACCATCTGTCCCATATTCATTTCAACCGAAAGGAAGCACTTAACCTTATCAGCAAGCGCGTTCAATTCCTTGTTGGGGAAGGGATAAAGGGTAATGGGACGGAACAGACCTGCCTTGATGCCCTTTTTACGAGCGTTGCGCACAGCTGTTTTTGCAATTCTTGCGGTGATGCCGTATGCAACGATAACTATATCTGCATCTTCGGTGAGATATTCTTCGTATTTGACCTCGGTCTCCTCGAGCTTCTTGTATCTTTCAAAGCGTTCGAGAACGATCTTTTCGAGATTTTCGGGTTCGATGTAAAGCGAGTTTACGATATTGTGAACACGTTTGCCGCCGTGACCGCAGCAAGCCCAATCCTTTTCGGGAATTTCGCGTGCGGGCTTCGCCTCGAAGTCAACGGGCTCCATCATCTGACCCAACGCACCGTCTGCAAGTATCATACAGGGCATACGGTAGATATCCGCAAGGTCAAACGCCTCGCCGACAAGCGTTGCTATTTCCTGAACCGAGTTCGGAGCGAGAACGATAGCGTGTCCGTCGCCGTGGCCGAGTGCCTTGGTTGCCTGATTATAGTCGCTCTGTGCGGGCTGAATACCGCCCAAGCCGGGACCGCCGCGCTGTACGTTTACGATAACGCAGGGAAGGTCGGAGCCGATTATGTAGGAAATACCCTCGCTCTTAAGCGAGATTCCGGGGGAAGACGAGCTGGTGATAACTCTTGCGCCGGTGCTTGCCGCGCCGAGTACCATATTTATAGCCGCAACTTCGCTTTCTGCCTGAAGGCTCAAGCCGCCTCTTTTGGGCATCTGCTTTGCCATATATTCGGCAAGCTCTGTCTGGGGGGTGATGGGATAACCGAAGAAAAGCTTACAGCCGGCACGGATAGCCGCTTCAGCGATAACCTCGTTACCCTTCATTAAAAGCTTTTCGCCCATTACTTGTCACCTCTTTCCACAGTTATAACGACGTCGGGGCACATGGTTGCGCACATAGCGCAAGCGATGCACTTGTCCATTTCGGTAACGGTTGCGGGATGATAACCCTTTGCGTTAAGGATGCTTTTGTCCAGAAAAACGATTTTTCTGGGACAAGCGGAAACACAAAGACCGCAGCCCTTACAAAGATCGGTTTTGAAGGTTACTTTGTTCATTTGTTGGTCCTCTGTTTTATATAAATAATTTTTTATCAGAATAATTTTTTGGTGATGTCCTTTATTTTCACCGTGTTTTCGACGTCTACCCAATCGGGCGCGGTCGTTGCGAGTATGGGAAGCTTTGCCAATTTTGCAAATTCGTTTGCGTAGGGGATCGCGTTTATTACCGTTTCTTCGGTTGTTTCCTCGCCTAAATTGCTGTTGTTGATTATACCCGAAAATTCAAGCCCCGATGCGCGTTTTATCGCCTCGAGCACCTCCAACGCACCCTCAGGCTCGCTCGTTACGTAGCGGTAACGGTTGTATACGAAATACATTTTGTATCCCGCTTCGATATAATCGTCGTGGGACAAGCCCAATACCGCCGCGCCGTCGCCGTCGCCGCCGACGTCCGCTACCGATAAGCCCTCGCCGTTGAATAACAATTGATAATTCTTCGGCAGTGCGGGGATATCCACGTTTGTGTTTGCAAATTCGGGAATAAGAGTCTGTACTCCCAGCTCGCCGAGCATATTTGCATTGTCCGCGCTTCTGAAATAGGGGTTTACTATATCAAGGTCGGCGATAATGCATTTTTCGCCGCTTTGTGCTATATCCATGGCAAGATTAACGGCAATATTCGTCTTGCCCGAGCCGTACGGGCCCGATATTACAGTCACCTTTTCGGTTGCCAATTCCTTTAAGGAGCTTATCTGTTTCATTTTATGCGCCTCTGATAATGTCGCCGCTTTGCGCGGAATCGATCTCGAGATAAAATTCCATTCCCGCGTGCGGAGTTGATTCGATCTCGTTCATTTCGGCATCGTACATCTTGCCGATAACGAAATCCCTGCCGAAGCTTTTGGGTGATAATATGTTTGCCTTGCTGCCGACGCACATTTTGTTGCGCTGGTAGCATTTTGCCAATCCCTTTTCAGAATCGAATTCGGTTACCGTTGCCAAAAAGGGACGGTCGGCGATGTATTCGTTTGCGTAAACGACGTTTGCATCGGTTTCGGGTGAGGAATAGAAATATCCCGTGCCGTATTCGCGGTGACTTACGCTTTCGGTTTCGCGCGTGCAACGCTCATCGTACGTGCGTCCCGCAAAATAATCGTCAATGGCGATCCTGTAAGCGTTTGTGATAGCCGCGGTGTAATACGCGCTCTTCATTCTGCCCTCGATCTTAAAGGAATCGATGCCCGCGTCGACAAGGTCGCCGATGTGCTCTATCATTCGCATATCGCGCGACGAGAATACGTACGTGCCGTTTTCATCCTGCTCGGCGTAAAGGTTTTCCGAACGCTTTTCCTCGCGCAGATAATATTTCCATCTGCACGGCTGAGCGCATTGACCGCTGTTCGCGTTGCGGCTCATAAAGTAATTCGAAAGCAGACATCTGCCCGAATACGAAACGCACATCGCGCCGTGGATAAAGCATTCAAGCTCGGTTTCCGCGGGGATATTTTCGCGTATCATTTTTATTTCGGCAAGCGAAAGCTCGCGTGCGAGCACTACGCGCTTTACGCCGTATCTGCTCCAGAAATTTATCGCGGCGGAGTTTACGGTAGATGCCTGAGTCGATAAATGAAGCTCGGCATCGGGTACCATATCCTTTACGATATCCATAACTCCGGGGTCGCTTATAATAAACGCGTCGGGAGTGACCTCGGACAGATCGCGAACGTATTCGCGAAGCTCATTAAGCTCGGTATCGCGCGGCATTGTGTTCAACGTGACGTAAACCTTTGCATCGCGCGCGTGAGCATAATCGAGTGCCTGCCTCAATTCCTCTTTCGACAGGTTTCCCGCGCTTGCGCGCATACCGAATTTGTTCATCGCGCAGTATACCGCGTCTGCGCCGTAGTTTATTGCGTATTTAAGCTTTTCGAGGTTACCCGCGGGCGATAAAAGCTCGGGTCGCTTTATGCTGTTATCCTTCATAAGTTCCTGCCTCGATTGCTTCATTGTCTTTTTCGACCTGACGCTTGTTTTTTTCGTGACCGTCGAGCGTGCGCGCGTAATAGGTCTTGCCCGCATCGTTGGAAACGAAATAGTAAGCGTCTATCTTGTCCTCGTCCTCGTCAAGCGGAGCGGAGGGGAATACTGCGGCGTACAGCGCGTCAAGACAGGGACTGCTTATCGCGCCGGGAGTCAAGCCCTGATGCTTATAGGTGTTGTAGGGGCTTTCGTTCGTGTCAAGCTCCTGCTTCAAAAGCACGGGGTCCTGAATACGCTCGGGAAGTATATACTGCAGCGTAGCGTCACTCTGCAGATATTTCATATCGCTCGATGAGGATCTCATTCTGTTGTGGAATACGTAGGAGATGGCATAAAAATCGTCTGCCGTCTTGCCCTCGCTTTGCGCAAGCGATGCCAACGTGACGATATCGTCAAACGTCATACCGTATTTTTCGGTAACCATATCCTCCCACGAAACGCCCTCGCTGTTCTTGCGGACGTAATCCGCCCAGAATTTCGTGTTGAATGCCGAGAGCATCTTGTTTATAACGTACACCTCGTCCTCGTCGGTGTAGAAATCGTAGGTATCGGGATACAAATAGCCCTCAAGACGGTATTTACGCGCCTCGGGATATCCCATTTCGTCAAGTCGCTTTACAAATTCCCATTTATAGGGGTAGTTATTAAGCGCCTCTACGTAGCCCTCCTTCGTGCCGATGCCCTTTGAAAGAAGAAGCTCGATTATCTGATCGGCGGTGTAGCCCTCGGGAACGGTAATGCGTACCACCTCGCGCTTTTTACTGCTGTTGGTAAGCGCGGTTATTATCTGCGAATAGTTGTAATCGAGGTTAAGCGTGTGCTCGCCGATTATATATTCGTTCGAGCTGTCGCCGTCGCCGCGGTATTTCATATAAAGCTCGTATACCCAGCCGAATTCTATAACGCCCTCGCTTTCCAACAGCTCGCCTACGCTTTCGTGCGTTGCGCCCTCTTCGATGGTTATCGTCACCTCGCGGGAATCGGTCACGAGCGCGAAAACGTCGTTACCTATGGCGATTATATAGTAGGAAAGATATGCCGAAAGAACGGCTACGAGTACGATATAAATTATCGCCTTCGGGATGATGCTCAATTTATTCAGTATGCGTCCCGCAACCGAAAACGAGCTTTCCTTTTCTTCCTCCTCTTCGTCGTCCTCTTCCTCCTCTTCGGCTATCGGCTCGACGGTTATATCGTCACCCGAGGAAAAATGATCGGTGAAGTGGGGGTTGCTTTCCACCTCGGTGTCCGCCTTTTCCTCTGCGCCCTCGTCGGTAAGGTGAGAAAAAAGCGAGGTGGGAAGTGCTTCCTCTTCTTCGTCCTGCGGTTCGGATGCGTCAGGCGATTCGGGCTCGGTCGAGGAATTGCCTGCCGAAAGTATATCCAAAAGCTCGTTATAATAGCTTTCGTTTTCGGATGCTTGTGCCTTGGGTGCATCGGACTCGGGGCATAACGTATCCTCCTCTGCCTTTTCGGGTGCAGAGGGTTCTGTATCGTCAAATTCCTTTAATATTTCAAAAAGGTCGTCTGCGCGGCTTTTTTCGTTTTCTGCCATTGCAATACCTCCTATTATCCGAACAGAGTAAAACAGATAAACGCAACTAAAAGTAATAAAAACGTGGGTGAAAAAAACACCTTTATCGTATTTTCGGAGCTTTTCGGCGGAATAGCCTCCACGGGCGGCTTTTCGGCGTAGGAATGGCAAATGCTTTCCACGCGTGAGAGCAGAAGCAGAAGCGATGCCCCCGTGAGTATCGTAAGCACGAAGCCTATAAAGTATGCTCCGTTTTTAATAACGGTTATGCGCAAGAACGCGTCGCTTGCGTAAATGCTCAGCGTGTTGCTCAACAAATGAAGCGCAATAGATGGGATAATCGATTTCGAAACGGCGGTGACAAATCCGAAAAGCAATCCCGTGAAAAGATAAATGAATATGTTTTCGAATGAAAAATGAAGCATCGCAAAGCACAGCGCGGAAACGATAATTGCGTTTGCGGTGCCGTATTTGCGGTATTCGCTGAAAACAATACCGCGGAAGAGAAATTCCTCGCATACGGCAGGGATGATTATAAGCGAAAGTATTATTTCTATTTGGCTTATACCTTCGGCAGAGCCCGAAAGCTCGTCGAAATAGTTGGTCAGCGATGCGACCGCGCCGCCGTTTGTGAAATAGAAGAATTTAATAAGCAGCATTCCGCTTATGAAAAGCATCGCCGCGAAGATAAGGAACATTATCTGCGGACCGCTTTTCGAAACCAAAAGCATCGGCTCGGAAAGCCTTCTGCCCTTTAAAAGATAATATATCACGCAGGGAAGCCCTATTACCACCAGCTGTATAACGCCCATCGCGATAAACAGATTCGTGCCGTCTTGTAATTTTGTCAGCGCGTGCTTCGAAAACTGCATCGCGGCAAGAACGAATATAACGAGCAACGGCGTCGTTATTGCCGAGCTTTTGAATTTTTCTTTTATAGCGTCAAGCAACGCCGTCACCTCCCCTTGCGGATCTTTTAAAAACTATTTGTCGAATCTTACCTGTGCGCGAATATCGCTTGCCGCCTGCGGACCGAACATTACTTCGATAAGCTTGAAGCCGAATTCAAACGAAACGCCCATGCCCTCTGCGGTGATGAATATGTCGTCGTGCTCGACCTTTCTGCCGGTTATGTTGGCGTATTTCATTTCCTCGTCGAATCCGGGATAGACTGCGGCGTTTCTGCCGTCAAGCAGACGCATCTTGCCCAATATCGACGGTGCGGCGCAGATCGCGGCTATGTATATGCCTCTTTTTGCGGCGTATTCGATAAGCGAAAGCACCATTGGGTTGTTGCCCAGAAGCTGTGTTCCCATAGCGCCGCCGGGAAGCACAAGACAATCTATGTCCTCCTTGCGAAGCTCTTCTATGGTTATGTCGGCGGTGACGGTTATTCCGTGCGCGCCCGTAACGGCAAGTCTGCCCTCGGTCGCAACGAGGGTCACCTCTGCGCCCGCACGCTTCAAAAGGTCGGCAGGCACCAATGCCTCGCCCTCTTCAAATCCTCTTGCGAGGAGCATACAAACGTTTCCCATTGTAGATTCCTTTCAATTGAAAAGATTGTTGATGTATATTTGCTCTGCCTGCGCTTTGCCAACGTTTTTGCTCAAAGCGAGGCTTTTTATATCGTATTTTATTCCCTGTCTGTCAAGCATTTCCCTGCAGGAGTAGGGGAATATGGCTTTGTAATTGCCGTCGAGGCAATTGATCGCCGCTTCGACAGCGGCATTTTCGTCGCTTGCGTAAATATCGGTTATTTTGCCGTCCGAAACGAGCATCGCCGTGCTTTTATAACGCATTATTTTGCCGCCGTATAAAAGGAACGCCTTTATCGTCGATTCGAAAAGATAAAGATCCTTTTTCGGCGTCGGGAACGATTTTTTGTATATTTCGTAAAGCTCGTCAATGATGCCGTCAAATCCCTCTGCCGTGCAGTTTCCCGCGATTTCAGCCTCGAGGTGATATATCGGGGAAAAGCCCAATCCCTCGTACATAGGAAAAAGCGATTCGTTTTCCGGGATAAGCATTGCACGTCTGTTGCCGATGATGCTATCAAGCTGCTTGCGGAATAAGCCTTTTTTGCGGTGTTCCTTTTTCGTACAGCAGGCGAAAAGATATAAAATGCCGTTTCCGTCTGCGCTTAACGTGCTTTGGCATATCATATTCACGGCGGTTCCGTCTTGATAAAGAATATCGATATGCCCGTGCTTTTCCGCATAGCCCATTATTATATCGGCTTCCTCTTGGGTCGCTTCAAAGCATTCGGCAAATAATTCTTTCGCGTCGGCGTTCATTCGCAAAGCTCGGGTATAATACCCTTTAATCTTTCGATGATCTCTTTATGTATATCCTCACGTGTGCGCATTTCACCATCGGTATCGCAATCTATCTTTATCCAATTAAGCTTGTCTGCCGAATAAAGCGCGGCGCGGTAGCTGTTTTCGAGGTGCTTTTTGTTGCTTTCGTGTATATCCTTTTCCGCGCCCGTTTCGTCACAGCGGTGCTGTATCATCTTCTGCGAGATTTCGGGCGGAAGACACAAATAGACCACGGCATCGGGCTTGGGAATACCCAGCTTGCCGTATTCGTAATCCATAAGCCAATCAAGGAATGAATCGTATTCCGATATATCGAGCTTTGAAAGCTGGTGCACCGCGTTTGCCGAGGTATAACGGTTGGCAAGAATTATCGCGCCGTCATCATAATCCTTTTTCCAATCGAGCATATACGAGCAATATCTGTCCGCGCCGAAGAAGCTGCTCGCGGCAAAGGGGTTAACGATTTCGGGGTCGTCGCCGAATCTGCCCTTTAAATACATATTGACGTGCGCCGAATAATCGGCATCATAGGTGGGAAAGGAAAGATAACGGTAGGGTATACCCTTTTCCTTGAGCAGATCCTTCAAAAGCTCGGTCTGCGTCATTTTTCCCGACGCGTCAAGCCCGTCGATAGCAATAAGGCGTTTTTTCATGTCTTTCCTCCCGATAGGGTATAGTTATCGATTGTTAATTCTTATCCAATATAGTAATATATCATATATCAACACAAAAAGCAAGAAAAAACGGGCATTTATCTGCCCGTCCCGAAGAAATTTTAAGCTCTTTTCACGTCAGTTTAAGATATAGATACCCAAATTAAGATAAGCCGCAAAGGTCACCCACACGATATAGGGTATCATAAGGTATCCGGCTTTCCTTTCGATGCGGTAAAACAGCATCGTGGTGAGGATTATCAGCACCCACATAATAAGCAGCCAGATAAATGCGAAAAGATACATTTCCCAATTGAAAAAAATTATCGACCAGCAGAAATTAAAGAAAAGCTGAATTCCGTACAGCGTCAACGCGGTCTGTGCGCGGTAGGGCTTACCCGACGTCAGCACGATATAGGAAGCAATTCCCATCAGCACGTAAAGTATCGTCCAAACGACAGGGAATAACCACGCGGGCGGCGAAAGCGGCGGCTGGTTAAGACGGTTAAACGTTTCCATGCTATTGCGAGTTAAAAGTGCCGAAAGTCCGCCCACCGCAAGCGGTATCGCAATACAGATTATAAGCTTTTTCCATTGTATTTTCATAAAATATCACCTCGGAATATTTTATGTACGGCAATCGGGCTTTTATACGCGCAAAGCCGTTTTTGCGAGGATTTATTTAAAATATATCGTCAAACCCGCGTGCCAACGCCGTTTGCGTAAATTCCTCTGAATCAAACGAAGAGCATAATCCCATATCGGCGTAGATCCCGACGTTATCGGCGGAAAAGACCTCGGAATAATTGCCGTTCAAAACCTTTGCGATATTTTCGGGCTTTATCAGCCAATCAAAATTGGCTGTCCAGCCCATATTGTTTTTACCCTTCAAAAATTCGCTGTTCGACGCTATCGTAAAGCAATTTTTTAATTGCTCCTTTCCAAACTCGTTAATTGCGTTCATAACCGCTTCCTTTTGTTTAGCCGAAAGAAATTTGATTTTGCTGAAGGCGGTGGTGTTAAAGCATTCGACGATTTCGTCGATGGTCTTTTCTTCTTCTGCCTCTACCTCTACCTCTATATCTTTTTCTTTTTCTTTATCTATATCTACGGCGTGACGGGGCGTGGCGGTCACATCCTTGTCACGTGACGCGGATTGCTTTTCGGCGGCCTGTCTTTCGCGCGATTTCTGCTTGCGAAGACGTGCGTTTTTTCTCATTTCCTCCAACTTATCCACGCTTTGTATCAGACACCAATCGGAGATGACGATCACACCGTCGATTATTTCCACAAGCCCTGCCGACACGAGCAGATCGATAGAGTTGTTAACCGTTACTTCCTTGCATTTCCATTGTCTTGCAAGGGTTTTTGCCGTGTGGGGAATATTGTCGGCGATAAATACTCCGCCGTTTTTGTTGCTCCTTGCGGCGATGCAATTCAGCTTTATATAATGGTAAATTGCAACACCTCCGTTGCGGTGACCCTCCGCAAATACAATGCGGTCATCGTGGTCGAAATTTGCGTTCAGCTTGAACCATACCATGCTCAATTTTTTGTGCTCCTTACGTTTTACTTCTGTTTGAATTACGTTTTGCTTCCGTCTGCATTCGGTCTGCATTACGTCTGCATTCGGTTTGTATTCCGTCTGATTTATGACCGGTTTACGCGCGATATACGTGCAGATCGCGTTCTTCTTCGGTCTGCAATTTGATTATAATATGTTTTTTATCGGCTCGCATCCCGAAAAAATCCCGAAAAAATCCCCAAAAAATCCCACGGAAATTCCGCAAAAATGAGCATAAAAAAGCAGAGAGGCTTTGACCTCTCTGCGAATGATTATTTCTTGAACTTGTCGAAGAAGGATTTCTTCTTTGCGTGGTTTTTATCGTTCATGCTCTTGTTGAATTCCTCCAAAAGCTCCTTCTGCTTTTTGGAAAGACCCTTGGGAGTTTCGATAACAACGGTTACGAGCAGATCGCCTCTGCCCTTGCCGTTCAGCTTGGGAACGCCCTTGCCGCGTACCGAAAAGGTCGTGCCGCTTTGGGTTCCTTCGGGTATGGTAAGCTCACCCTCACCGTCGGGGGTGGGTATGGTTATCTTTGCGCCCAATGCCGCATCGGCAAAGGTTATGGGAAGCTCCATACGAAGATTAAAGCCGTCGCGCTTGAATATATCGTGGCTTCTTACCATTACCTGAATAATAAGGTCGCCGTTGGGGCCGCCGTTTATTCCGCAGTCGCCTTGGTTGTGGAGCGCGATACGCTGACCGTTATCAATACCTGCGGGTATGTTCACCTCGAGCGTTTTGTTCTTTCTCACGGTTCCGTTTCCGCGGCATTCCTTACAGGGAGTGGAAATAGTCTTTCCCTTGCCGCCGCATTCGTCGCATTGCGCCGTGCTTTGCATTATGCCGAAGGGGGTACGCTTTTGAACGTTTATCGTACCTCTGCCGTTACACTTACGGCAGGTCTGCGCGCTTGTGCCCTTTGCCGCACCGCTTCCGCCGCATTCTGCGCATTTTTCGATTCTCGAGAACGAAACGTCGCGCTTGCAGCCGAATATCGCGTCGTTAAAATCAATGGTTATGCGCAAGCCGACATCCTCGCCCTGCATAGGCGCGTTGGCATAGCTGCTTCTCGAGCCGCCGCCGAACATACCTCCGAACATATCGAAAATATCGCCCATATCGAAGCCCGCGCCCGAGAATCCGCCGCCGAATCCTCCTCCGCCTGCCGAGGGGTCAACGCCCGCATAGCCGAATCTGTCGTAGTTCGATTTCTTTTCGGGGTCGGAAAGTATGGAATAAGCCTCGTTTACTTCCTTGAACTTATCCTCCGCAGTCTTGTCGCCGGGGTTGGCGTCGGGGTGGTATTTCTTCGCCATTTTGCGATATGCTTTTTTTATTTCATCATCCGAGGCGGATTTGTTCACGCCCAATATTTCATAGCAATCTCTTTTTTCTGCCATGTTCTGTTACCTCTATAATACCCACGAAAAGAGAGGAAGCAATCCTCTCTTTTCTGTTGGTGGGTTTGCGTTTTTGGGGAGCAAAAGGCGTTAGCCGTTGCTCTTGTCGGTAAAGTCGGCGTCGTAATAATCGTTGCCGCCGTTATTGCCGCCGTTGCTTCCGTTTGCATCGAAGCCGCCGTTTGCGTTCGGGTCAAAGCCCTGTGCGCCGTTCGGGTCAGCCTGCTGATAAAGCTTTGCGCTTATATCGTAGATAGCCTTCTGAAGTGCATCGGTGTCTGCCTTGATAGCGTCGGTATTGTCTGCCGCAACGCTGGATCTAAGCTTTTCGATAGCGTCCTTAACGGGCTGCTTGTCGGCATCGGTAAGCTTGTCGCCTGCTTCGTTCATAGTCTTTTCGCACTGGAAGATAAGCGATTCAGCCATATTCTTTGCTTCAACAGCTTCCTTGCGCTTCTTGTCCTCTTCGGCGTGCATTTCTGCGTCGCGGATAGCCGCATCGATAGCGTCCTTGCTCATGTTGGAGGAGGACTGAATGGTGATGTGCTGTTCCTTGCCGGTGCCCTTGTCGGTTGCCTTTACGTTAACGATACCGTTTGCGTCGATATCGAAGGAAACCTCGATCTGAGGAACACCTCTGGGAGCGGGAGCGATTCCGTCGAGTGAGAATCTGCCGAGAGTGGTATTGTTAGCCGCCATTTCTCTTTCGCCCTGAAGGACGTGGATCTCAAAAGAGGGCTGACCGTCAGCCGCGGTGGAGAATATCTGGCTCTTCTGAACGGGAATGGTGGTGTTTCTGTCGATAATCTTGGTGAATACGCCGCCGAGCGTTTCGATACCGAGCGAAAGGGGAGTAACGTCCAAAAGGAGAAGGTCCTTAACGTCACCGCCGAGCACGCCGCCCTGAATAGCCGCGCCGACTGCTACGCATTCGTCGGGGTTGATGCCCTTGAAGGGTTCCTTGCCGATGAAGCTCTTAACAGCATCGTAAACAGCGGGGATTCTTGTCGAGCCGCCGACGAGGAGGACCTTGTCAACCTGAGAGGGCTGAAGTCCCGCATCGCGGAGTGCCTGCTTAACGGGGGTCATGGTTCTTTCAACGAGGTCACGGGTGAGCTCGTCGAATTTAGCTCTGGTAAGGGTTGCATCGAAGTGCTTGGGACCGGTGTTGTCTGCGGTGATGAAGGGGAGGTTGATGTTGGTGCTCATCATACCCGAAAGTTCGATCTTTGCCTTTTCTGCCGCTTCCTTAAGACGCTGCATAGCCATCTTGTCGCCGCGAAGGTCGATGCCCGATTCGGATCTGAAGGTGTCTGCGATCCAGTTCATGATCTTTTCGTCGAAGTCGTCGCCGCCGAGTCTTGTGTCGCCCGAGGTGGAAAGTACTTCAAATACGCCCTCGCTGATTTCGAGGATAGAAACGTCAAACGTACCGCCGCCGAGGTCGTAGATCATAACCTTCTGGTCGATGTCCTTATCAAGGCCGTATGCAAGTGCAGCCGCGGTGGGCTCGTTGATTATACGGAGAACCTCAAGACCCGCGATCTTACCTGCGTCCTTGGTTGCCTGACGCTGTGAATCGGAGAAGTATGCGGGAACGGTGATAACAGCCTGAGTAACGGTAGTGCCGAGATATGCTTCCGCATCGCTCTTTAATTTCTGAAGCACCATCGCGCTGATTTCCTGAGGAGTTTAGTTCTTGCCTTCGATGTTTACCTTGATGTTTGTACCCATTTCTCTCTTTATCGAGATAACGGTTTTATCGGGGTTGGTTATTGCCTGTCTTTTTGCGACCTGACCTACCATTCTTTCGCCGGATTTGGAGAAAGCAACAACGGAGGGGGTGGTTCTGTTGCCCTCGGCGTTGGGAATAACGGTGGGCTCGCCGCCCTCATATACTGCTACGCAGGAGTTTGTAGTACCAAGGTCGATACCAATGATTTTTGCCATAATTAAATACCATCCTTTATAAAAATGTAATTATTAACGAATTTAGTGTTGTGCGCGAGCGCGCTTTATCAGTTGACTACCTTTACCATCGCGTGACGGATAACCTTTTCGCCGAGCATGTAGCCCTTCTGGAAGGTCTGCGAAACCATATTTTCGCCCATTGATTCGTCGTCCTCGTGCATTATCGCGTTGTGGAAATTCGGGTCGAATTCCTTGCCGTCTGACTCGATAGCGGTTACGCCGATTTTTGCCAATATGTCGGTGAGCTGCTTTGTCAATGCCTTTATGCCCTCGTCATCGGGGCTGAATTCCAACGCCTTGTCAAGACTGTCCGCAAGAGGAAGTATAGCTTTTACCGCGTCGGAATATGCATCTGCGTACGCGTCGCTTTTTTCCTTTGCCGTGCGGCGTCGGTAGTTATCGTATTCAGCCGCGAGGCGCAGATATTTATCGTTCAGCTCTTTTATTTCGTTGTTTTTGGCTTCCAATTCCTTTTCTGCCTTTTTGGATGCCTTTTCTTCCTTTTTTGCCTTCTTTTCTTCGGCCTTTTCTTCTTTTTTTACTTCCTGCTCATCAGCCGCGGCTTCTTCGGCAGGGTTATTTATCTTTTCATTTTCCATCCTTGGATTCTCCTATCAGTAGGTTTGTATTTCCCATTTCCTTGGGCATCTGTCCCGTAAGACCTTCTGCAAAATAGTCAAGCGATGCGATGACCTTTTTATAGTCCATACGCTTCGGGCCGATAACTCCTATCGCACCGACCACCTTTCCGCCCACGCTTATCGGGTGGAAGACGAATCCCGTTCCGGGAGGTGCGATATCCTCCGATTCCTCGCCGAAGATTATGCTCGTCTGACCGGGCACCGCCTTTTTCATCAGCTCCGAAAATCTCTTGCGCTCCTCTATCATCGAAAGCACGCTTTGTACCTTCGCGACGTTGAAGAATTCGGGGTGTGAAAGCAGCTTCGTTACGCCGTCGATGTGAACCTTTTCGCTGTCGAACGAGTTGAACATTTCGTTCACAACGCGTAAAAGCATCGAGGAGAAGGATCTGTATTCGCCCAGCTCGCTTTCGAATTCAAGCACGGTGTTTAAATTCACCTGCTCGGGCGTGATTCCCGTAAAGCATTTGTTCAGCGCGTTTTTCGCGGCATCCATAACAGCAACGCCGATTGGCTCCTGCGTTTTCACCTGACGCGATCGAACCGAGCCGTCCTTGCATATCATAACGAGCAGAAAATCGTATTCGCCGATAAGCACGGTTTCGTATCTGTCCGCCTCCGTACCGCTTCCGCCGATAAATGCGAACGAGGTGTAGTTCGTAACCTCGCCGATAGCGTGGCTCGCCTCTTCCATAAGGGTGGAAAGCTCTTGAAGCTTATTTTCGATAACCTCGTCCAAGACCTCGACCTCTTCCATGGCGAGATAATATCTTCCCATAAGGTTTTCTACGTAGGTGCGATATCCCTTTGCTGTCGGAACTCTGCCTGCCGAGGTGTGCGGATGCTCGAGATAGCCCATGCTTTCGAGATCGCTCATTTCGTTGCGTATCGTCGCACTAGAAACGTTGAAATCCGCGTTTGTGGTGAGGTATTTCGAGCCTACGGGTTCACCCGTGGCGATGTATGCATCCACGACGGATTTAAGTATCGCTTTTTTGCGCTCGCTCAATTCCATATACGCGCATCCTCCGTTTCGTTTTCTGCTTTTAGCACTCTTGTGTCCCGTGTGCTAACCACGTGTTTATTATACCCCGTTTTTTCGCATTGTCAATAGCTTTCGCTAAAAAATATGTATCAAAATTGTAAACACTTTTGGCACTCTTTCATTAAAACCGCCAAAAGCAATAAAATGTTGCAGTGCCGGGCATAATATGATATAATATGAACGTAAGGTTATCACGGAGGTATTGTGTGAATACTTTTGAAGAAATATACGAAGAGGTCTGCCTTATCCCGAAAGGCCGTGTCGCTTCCTATGGATATATAGCGTGCAGGGTGGGGAATCCGCGGTTGAGCCGCGTTGTCGGCTATGCTCTGCATTCGAATCCGCGCCCCGGCGAAATTCCCTGCCACCGCGTCGTGATGAAGGACGGACGTCTTACTCCCGCCTTCGCGTTCGGCGGTGAGAACAAGCAAAGAGAGCTGTTGGAAAACGAGGGAATAACCTTTTTGCCCGACGGCAGAGTCGATATGGAAAAGCACGCGTTGAAGTTATGAAAAGCCGAAAGGAGAAATACGATGAGAATTGTCAGCTTTGTTATTGCGTTGATACTGTGCACCGGTCTGCTTTGCGGCTGTGAAAGCGGCGAAACGCTTGCGTTGAGATCGGGACACTTTGAAGAGCTCGAGGCAAAGACGGTCGATCCTGTCTGGCTGAACAACAGGTGGATTTCCGGTGAAACGTATTGCTATAACGGAGACCGTTATATATTAAAAGAAAGCGACGGGGAATTGTATTTAGAGGATTACGAGAAAGAGGATTCGTACGTGTGCTATATGGATAACCGATATCTTGTCGGTGTGGATTGCGGAGAGTTTGACGGTTGGGTATCGATCTGCGAATATGGAATAAATCACATTAAGGATGCAAAGCAGGAACGTATACTCAACGAAAACTGTGCGGGATTTTTCCGCAAGGACGATGCATACGGGGATAGAAAGATATATATTTTTACCGGTATTGCGCATATGTCCACGGACGTAGGCAATATATACACTCTCGATAACACCGAGGATAGCTATAAATTGGAGCATTATCTTACCTTGCCCGCCGCTCCCGAGGCGATTCTTTTGGACGGCGAAGCTTTCGTTGTATCCACGAAAAAAGGACTTTATTCGATAAATGCCGACAAGGTGCTGACCGAGCTGTATACTGCGGATTATTGGAGCGATCTGCAAACGAATTCCATTGTCAAAACAGAAAACGGCTATTACATAGGAACGGCATCGGGTATATTGGAATACCGCATAAAGACCGATGATATAGTGTGGTTCCCGTATTACGATGACGACGGAGAATAGGAAACAAACAAAAAACACCCGAGAATGCTTTTCTCGGGTGTTTTTTCACTTCAAAAGTATCGGCTGAAGCTGTATGCCGTTCAACGCCTGCGCGAGAGTGAGCTCGATAAGCTCGAAATCACATATCAGCGAGCTGGGCTTTTCGTTGGGCGCGTCCTGCCCGAACGGCACGAAATATATGTTTTTCTTTTCGAGTGTGAGCGCGATGTTGAACAAATTTGCTCCCAGACCGTCGTTGGTGGAGAGCGCGATTATAACGGGACGCCTGCACCTGAGCTGCGCCTTTACGCACATCGTAACTGTTGAATCGGTTATTCCGTTTGCTATTTTTGCCAGCGTGTTGCCCGTGCAGGGCGAAACTATCAATGCATCGTAATTCCCGCGCGTTATTTTGTTTTCTGCGTCGTATATCGAAAGTATCGGCGGCTCGCCGCATATTCCCGTCACGGTCTGCAAAAGCGTGTCGGCTCTGCCGAAGCGTGTGTCGGTACCCCTTGTCACCTCCGAAAGTATCGGGGTGATTTTGTTGCCTATGCTTAGCTTTTTCAATGCGTTCAACGATCTTTCGTGCGTGCAGAACGAGCCGCAGATCGCATACGCGAGCTTCATTTCAGGATTCCCCTTTCGCGAAGTATCGATATAACGGTGTCGGCGATTATACCTCCTGCCGTTATCGGTGCGACCTTGCCGGGAAGTGCGAGCGCGTGTATCACCCGTATGCCGAGTGCGCTTGCGGCGGCATCATCGACACCGCCGGGGAGCGATGCGAGATCGATCACCGTCGTCCCCGTACGTAATGCCGACAATGCGCTTTCGTCGAGAACCCTGTGCGGAACCGTGTTAAAAACGACGTCGCATTTTGAAAGCGGTGCTTCGAATCCGTCAAAGCCCACCGCGGTCAAGCCCGTGTTAACTGCAAGCGCTCTGCTTTTCAGACTGCGCGCCGCGACCGTCGTTTCTACACCCAAGCCCTTCAGCCGTTCTGCCAAACAGACTCCTATCCTGCCATAGCCGACCACCAACGCTCGCGAGCCGTGCAGGGTGGTCTTCATTTCCTCCATCGCTATCGCTATCGCGCCCTCTGCCGTCGGCACGGCGTTGCGTATCAGCAGCTCCTCACGCGTTGCGTAGTCGATAATGCTTTCGGAATCGCTCTCCGCCATACCGCCGATAATAAGCCTGCTTTTTCCGCAAGCGTCCAGAATCGAATCAAGCAAAATATCGGCATCGACGCTCGGCGCGTTCAGATATCCGCCCTTTTTACAGGGCATGGGAAGAATAATAACGTCCGATTCCGATACGGCGGAGTATATTTCGTTTTCGTTTTTGGCGTTGCGCCCAAGGCAAACGTGTCCCATATCGGAAAAGCGTCTGCTTACCTCATCCATGCGCGCATCTCCGCCGATTATTGCAAGCTTCATCAGTCTGTTTGGTCTCCCTTTTTGTGTCGCTGATACTATTTTATTCCGTGAGGGTGCAAGCCGTTCATATTTTTATCAATATCGGCTCGGTCGGGTCGATCATTCTGCCGTTCTCCTCAAATGCTTGGGGATTTGCACTCGCAATGGATTCGGGGTCTGCGCGGTAAAGCTTGGCGATGCTCCACAGATCCTCGTGCTTTTGCGGATAACAGTATATAAGCACGTCTTGATCGTTTTCGCGTACCGCACGCACGCGCTTCGTTACTTCGGTGATAAAGCTTTCCTCGTTCTGAGTGAAAACGAACAGCCTTGCACCTGCGATAACGCGCACGGTTATGCTTCCGTCGGGGTGAAGCGAAGCCTGGGTCTCTATCGGGTAGGCGTATGCGCCGATCGAGCTTACCGTGTCGGGCATATCTATCGGGAAGAATCTCTCGAACGGGATAGTAATATCCGCGCTGTTGATGCCCTCTGTGCTGTTGTAAAGCAGGGTAGAGGTAAAGCTTCCGTTTATGTTTATTCCGCCCTCGGTCGGTTCGGCGGTCACGCCGTGCGATATCGAGGTCGAATCGAGGATCGCCTCGGGCTTTGCGTTCATCGGGGGCAGCTTCGCCTCGCTTGAAAAGCTTACGTCGCTTTGCGAATGAAATTGCGGAAGCATCACGTTGCTTTTTACGGGTACGCTGTCATATCCCTTTTCAAACAGATCGTCGGCAACGGTGTATGCCTTCGGCTCGTTGAGATAAAGCTCGGTCTTTACCGAAAATGCGGCCTTGAACATACGGCTTTCACCGTATTGGTCGAGCTCGGGAGTAAATTCCGCTCCCGAGGGGACGAGCGTAACCGATATTCGCTTAAAATCCTCAATGGCTTCGTTTTGGAAATCAATGCTTACGGGGAGCGTTTTTGTCGTTACCGAATAACTGCCCTCGTTGCTTTCGTCCTCGTAAAGCAGATTTATTGCGGCTGTGGTCTTGATTTCGGCGTGCCCCGGCGATATTGTTACCTGCGGATGCTGTAAACGGACACTGCCGCAAATTATCTCGCCGATACATTTTTCGTTTTGCATAAGCGACAGGCTGTCGGTGAATTTGCTTACGCTGTCAAAAAGCATTCTTTTGCCGTCGAATCCGATGGTTTTTTTGCGAAAAAAGGTTTCCTTGTCTTCGTTAACGGCAACAGCCTTTACGGCGATATCACCCTCGACGTCAAGCTGTACGCCCAACGACGATTTGATAATAATACGGCGTGGACTCAAAAGCTTGCAGCTTATCCTTTCACAGCTCACCTTGCAAAACGCCGAAACGTCGGAAACGCTTTGCTTTGAAATAGGAACGGTCTGCGTAAAATCCTGCGTAAAGCTGCAGCACCTGAGCCTGCTTTTGTAATCGGTTTCGTAAAGCACGTCGTATACCGCCCTGCCGCTTACCGTTACCTTTCCGTCCTCTGCCTTCGAGCTTTCGGTAAACGGAGTGCAATCGACTCTGATAAGCCTTGCGATATCGGGGCAGTATTCGGGGATAGAGGTGTCGAATTCCAGATCCTTGTCGACCTTGGCGGAGAAAAGCCTTTTCGGGATAAGGATCTCATTTGTTGTAATAGCTATTTTGATCGCGCCCTTTCTTTTTTTAGCAATATATGAGCGCAGACAAGGTTTTATGAATAGAATATAAAAGAAAGGCTGTGATTTTTATGTGTTGTTCGTTAGCCAAGACCGCAGGGGTAGGAGCACTTACCTTTGGTGCGGGCGTTCTTTTGTGCCTCGTTTTGCCGTTGAGCGCGCTCGTGTTCGTTCAATCCGCACTTATCGTAGGCACGGGCGCGGCATTGTTTATTAAATAAGGGTGGTAATTTATGAAGATCTACTGTTTCCGTGCGCCGAGAATATTAAAGCCGTTTTTCCGTTTGATGCTCTCGCGTGAAAAATAATGTCAAAAACCGTTGACAGCAGTCGGCGGCGGTGCTATAATGCAGCCATATTGAAGAGTAAGGGTCTATTCGTGAAGTGCCGGTCGAACGGGGAGTTGTCAGCCGGACGAAAAACGTAACGGTTTGCGGTCTGGACCCTGCATCCCGCTTCATACGGCAAAAATACATAGGCACCGCCGCTAAAACGGAAGCCTTCTTTTCTTGCTTTATGCTTTGCAGGATAAGGAGGTTTATTTTTATGAAAAATAATATCAAAAGGCTCGTTTTTGCCGCGCTTATGACTGCGCTTTGCGTTATCATAGGGCTGTTCTGCAAAACCTATCTCACGTTCGGCGCGATACGTGTCACGTTCGAAAATATTCCCGTGCTGCTCGCGGGGATTCTGCTCGGCCCCGTTTACGGAACGGCGGTCGGCGCGGCGGCAGATCTGGTCACCGCACCCGTTTCGGGAAGCGTAAATCCGCTTATCACTCTCGGCGCGGCGTCTGTCGGGCTTGTTGCGGGTCTGCTTTCGAAATATGCGCTCAAGGGGCGCGGATTTATGTCGGTGCTGGGAATCGTTTTACCGTCGCATATCGTCGGATCTATGATCATAAAGTCGTTCGGCTTGTGGTATTTCTACGGCTACGCGTGGCAGCTTGTCGTTATGCGCATACCGCTGTATCTTGCGATTTCCGTGGCAGAAGCCTACATTATATATATTATAATAAAAAACAAGCGGATCAATTCCGCGTTTGATACCAAGGGGGCGGCGAAATGAATTATAACGAAGCGTTGGAATATATCCATTCGGTCATGTGGATGGGCTCGCGTCCCGGACTGCCGCGTACCGAACAGCTTTTGCGTCTTTTGGGCAATCCCGAAAGGGATATGAAATTCATTCACGTCGCGGGTACGAACGGCAAGGGCTCTACCTGCTCGATGCTCGATTCAGTGCTTCGCGCCGCGGGCTATAAGGTCGGACTTTACACCTCGCCGTATATTGTCAGCTTTAACGAGCGTATGTGTATCGACGGGAATCCGATATCCGATTACGAGCTTGCCGAGCTTACAAGCATAGTCAAGCCGTTTGCGGACGGTATGCAGGATAAGCCCACCGAATTCGAGCTTATTACCGCGATAGCTTTCCTTTATTATAAAAAACACGCGTGCGACGTAGTCGTGCTCGAGGTCGGCATGGGCGGCGCGCTCGATTCGACAAACGTTATCGAATCACCCGTTGTTTCGGTTATAACGGGCATCGCGCTCGATCATACCTCGGTCCTCGGCAGCACGGTTTCCGAAATCGCGGCGCAAAAGGCGGGTATAATCAAAAATACGCGTCCCGTTGTTTACGGCGGCAGGGATGATACCGCGTTTTCCGTGATATCCGAAACGGCAAATGCAAAGAGCTCGCCGTGCGTTCGTACCAAGCCCGACGAGGTGAGGGTGCACTCCATCGATATAACGGGAACTACGTTCGATTACGGAGTGTATTCGGGATTAAAACTTTCGCTTCTCGGAAAATATCAGCTCGATAACGTTGCGACGGTTCTCGAAACGGTCGATCAGCTTAATGCAAACGGATTCGATATTTCCGAGGAATCCGTAAGAAACGGACTTGCGTCTGCCAAATGGCGTGCACGCTTCGAGCTGTTGGATACGGATCCCTGCGTTATCTTCGACGGCTCGCATAATATACAGGGCGTGACCGCGGCGGCGGAAAGTATAAAGACCTTCTTTAAGGAAAAGGTAATATTGCTTATGGGCGTGCTCGCCGATAAGGATTATCGCGATATGGTATCGATATTGTCGCCTTTGGTAAACGAGGTGTATACGGTAACTCCCGATTCGCCACGTGCGTTGAAATCCGATGATCTTGCATCGGTTTTTGGCGAATTCGGCATAAAATCCACCCCGTTTGACGATATAGAATCGGGTGTGGCGGAAGCATACGTTAAAGCAAAAACACAAAATATGCCGCTTATAATGCTCGGATCACTCTATATGTATGGTGACGTCTTCAAAGCGTTCGAAAAAGCAAAAAAATAACCGCAAAATGAATCGTTTTCAAAAAGCTTTTGCCCGTAAATCCTTTATTTGCAAGGGTTTTCAAACTTTTTTAAAAAAAGTAAAAAAAGTTGAAAAAAGGTATTGACAAAGTGAAAATGATGTGGTAGAATAGCCAAGCTGTCCGCAAGAGGGCAGTGCGAACGGACATTGAAAATTGAACAACAGTGTACTACAAAGCATTAAATGTGAAGTAGAACAAAGACTCGTTAATTCTTTTTAAAAAGTAAAAGAGCAAAACAG
>JAZNWF010000021.1:0-12840 GCA_045593165.1 Eubacteriales bacterium | reverse complement strand
ACGAAGAAAACGAAGAGATTTTCCAGACCATTGCCAAGGCAGTTTTGGCAAGTGGAAAGCTGGGAACGAAATATATCATTGTCCATCCTCCCGTCTTCCCCGAGCGGAAATATGATCGTTTAAAAGAAGAAAACCGCGAGTATGGCATCAACTTCTACAAGCGGTTAGAGCCTTATGCGAAAGAAGCTGGGGTTAAAATCTGCATTGAAAATATGTGGAATTATGATTGGAACGATTGGAACGACAGACACATCTGCCCCACCACCTTAAGCCATGCCGAAGAACTGGCAGAATGGTGCGACACCCTGGGTCGGGAGCACTTCGCTGTTTGTCTGGACATCGGCCATGCCCTGTTATACACCGATGATCCTGCCGAGATGATTCGGAAATTAGGCGACCGTTTGGAGACTCTCCATGTCCACGATGTAGACGGTCAACGGGATTTACATACCGCCCCTTATTTCGGGCTCATTCATTGGGACGAAGTTTGCCAGGCGTTGGCAGACATCAACTATCAGGGTGTATTCAACTTGGAAAGCTGCGTATTTGTACGCGACAACTTCCCCAACGAAATCTTTGCGGACGCGTTGACATTCCAAGCCAAGATTGCACGCTACCTGGCAGACGATGTAGAAAAGAGAAAACAAAAATAACAAAAAGGACTCGAAAGAGTCCTTTTTTGTTACTTGTTTTCTTGATTTTGCGCTTTGTTTTTCAATGCAAGTATCACACATACTGAGGCAAACGCGGTTATTGCTATCACGACGATTATTATCGTGCTTGTAAGCCCGCCGCCGTCGTCGGAGATGCTCGTATCGGGCGCGGACACGACTTCGGGAGGAAGAACCGTGACGTGTACTGTATACGCAAGCATTTCGCCGTCGGGTGCGCCGACAAAGATCGTTATCGGAGTGTCGGTGCCGTAAAGCGTCGTATCACCGATAACTATCCTCGCCTCGCTGCTTTTGGCAACGCAGTAAATATTTATCTTTTCCGTGCCGTGCGGTACGCTTATTCGATATTCGGTTATATCGGGATCAAACGACGGGGTAAGCTTGAAGCCCTCGATCTCAAGCGTTTCGAGTCGGCAGTCGGTGTTGAACCGAGGCTCCTTGTCGCGCTTGACTCTTATCGTATAGAAATACGTGTTGCCGTTTTCGTCGGTATGGTTTACCGTTACCGTGCCGCTTCCCGATATGGGTATCGCAAGTCCCGAAACCGAAACCGATTCGTTTTCGCCGTAGGTCACCGAAATGTCGGCAAGCGCCGAATTGTAGGGAATAATTACATTGTATTCGCTTACGGTCGGGTCAAAATCAAACGAGTCCGCATTTAAAAATTCTATGTTGAATTCGCCGAGCTTTCGTTCGGAGATTTCAATTTCGGAGTTTTGGAAATCAAGCGTGCGGCAACCGTTTTCAAAGGCGACCGTTATTCCTTCGGAGCGTATAAAGGGCGTTTCTTCCGTTGCGGTAACGTTAAAGCGAAGATTTATAAACGCCATAAACGCCTTTCCGCAAATGCCTCCGTCCTCGGAGTAAGCATAGAAATTCAGCGTACCCTCATGGTCGAGCGCATCGGCCTCCCAGCCAAGCGATTCAGCTTCGATAAATTCAAGTCCGTTGCCGTATTCGATGATGCCCGATATTCCGCGTGCGTATTTGAATCCGTTTATGCAAATCACTACGTCGAGTATATCGCCGTTTACCGCGTGAGATACGGTTTGCACCGAGGCGTGACCGAATAGGTTTTCGGGTGCGTTTCCAAGCGGATATTCGATACGTCCGAGAAGAATATTGCGAAGCTCGCGGAAATCATTATCCGCTACGATGCCGTTTTTGTTCATATCCGCGGAAACGACGTATTCGTCGTCATAGTAGTATCCGCGCAGGATACGCTCGTGCTCGTACAGGTCGTATGCGGTTATGCAACCGTCGCCGTCGGTGTCGCCGTCAACGACGATGATCAGCTCGTCGGTGACATCGTTTTCCTTATAAAGAATTATTCTGTTGCCGGTGCCGACAAATTCCTTTACGGCAAGTCCTTTTTTGTTTACAACAACCGCGCTGTTGCCTGCGGTCATAAATTCCTTCAGGATATCGGGCGTTGTGCCCGGCTTTATTCCCAGCACAAGTCCGCGGTCACGGTCTATCGTTATGCCGCTGTCGGAATCGAAAGCGATAAGGTCATCGCGGACGGTTATAGTGCATTCTGCGGTAAAGAGGCCGTGCTCGGCGTCAACGCTTGCCGTAACGGTATACGAGCCGACCTTTGATGCCGTTACCGTGCCGCTTTCGCTTACTGTCAATCCGTCGGATTCGCATTTGAAGCTGACGGGAAGCGAGCCTGCTCCGTCGGGCAGATATTTTATCCGCAGGGTGACGGTTTCACCGACCGACATCGTTCTGTCGCTGACAAGAAATTCGATTCCCGTTATGAGCGCTTCTACCGTAAACGGAACGGAAACGCTTCTTCCGCAGGGAAGGGTGATTCTGAAAATGTGATGTCCCGCATTGTCGACCATCGTTCCCGAGGTAAATTCCTCGCCATCGAGATAGCCGATGCCGATATCATAGGTAAGCGTTACGCTGCCTTGGTATATTCCGTTGGGCGAAGCGCCCTCGATCATCGGGCTCGCAACTATTTCGTTGCCGTCGCTGAAGCTGCATATCGAAATAATGGAATCACCGAAGGATATCAATGCGTTGCTTTCGGATATTACAGCGGCATCGGTTTCGAAAACACCCGTGCTGCCGACGTATTCTCGTGTTTTTATATCGAAAACACCGTTTTCGGTGATTACGGTATCCGCGCGGAATGCAATAATATCCGCATCTGTTGCGAACATAAATTCAAGGGTTTCGCTTGAATAAATATTACGGCCGACAGCTATGTGGTTGCCCGCCGAAAGCGTTTCGCCCTCGACCGACGCCGAAATGATCTGTGAAAAATCGTAGCTGTAAGAGGAAAGAACGTTGTTGTTCAGTATGAATATAGAGTCGGCAACGGGAGCGCATTTCTCCGCGCGTATCGAGGTCACCAGGAAATCGGTTCCGTCGGGATTGCAGGATATAAGCCTTCCGCCCGCCGTTGCGTAAAGCTTGCCGTTGTGAATAAATGCCGAATCGCATACCGAGGGAAGAGAAACGTAAACGCCGTTTTGTATGTCGGCTTCGCTTGCAAGGTATACGTAGGATTCGTTTTCAAATGCGACAGCCGCGTATCCGTTCGCCGAGGTCACAAAGGATGGCGAGAAGCGCAGGGGTACGGGCTCCGATTCGGAAAGCAGCAGGTGGTCGAAGCGGTATAATACGTTTCTGTCTTCCAAAAGGAAATAAGCAAAGCTGCTTGTTGCCGATGCCGATACGGGAGTTGAATATGCATCGAGCCCTATATTCGTTCGGAACGCGTTTACAGCTTCGGAGGAAGCGGTTGCCACGTCTGATCTTTCCGCCGCACCGAAGGCAGAAACGCCCTCGCTTCCGCTTGCTATTACTGCGCATACGGGCTCTATGCCGAAAAGATATACCGCGTTGTTGCCGATAACCATATCGGTAACGGGGAAGGGCATGCTTGCGATCTCCCTGCTTGATGCGATATCTATAATTCTGTTGTCGGTATATAACAGCCCGTTTTCTATCTTCAACGCCGAGTTGGAGCAAAATTCAAGCTCGGTCTCGCCGCTTTCGGTATCAATAAGCTTGCTTCCGACAGCAAGGAAGCCGTTTCCGAAGCAAACGGGAACGCCCTCTGCCGAGCCTTCGAGCTCGAAGGCGTTTATGTCAAGCGTTGTGCAATCGAATATGCGGACCAATCGATCGTTCGACGGAGAAAGCAGACAGAATTTTCCGTCGGAATACAGAGCGTTCTCGCAGGCAAAGCCGATCTCCGCAAGAAGAACGGCTTCCTCGGTCTCGATATCCAACGTATAAATGCTTTCGTCATCAAAGCAGTAGACCGTATTTTCGCCGAATGCGTAAAGAACCATATTTTCGATGGATACGGTCTTGGTTATTCCGCTTTCGCCGTTTATTGCTTCGCTTCGGTTCAGCACGGTTATACCCTTGTCACCGAACAGCAAAAGTGAATCGTTAAAGAATGCGTGGCTGTATATTCTGCCCACGGGCAGAAAATGCATATATACTTCGGGCGAGGCTATGTCGTATATTCTTACGCCCACCAGCGAATCGCCGTACAGACATATAAATCCGTTTTCTTCGTCTATCGCGGCGGTGGCATCGGCAAGGTCGGTTTCAAAAACGCGCGCATTCGGGTTGTTCATTTCAAAGAAATATTCCTTGGTCACCGCGCCGTTTC
Organism: Eubacteriales bacterium; assembly: GCA_045593165.1. Classification (GTDB taxonomy): domain Bacteria; phylum Bacillota; class Clostridia; order Oscillospirales; family CAG-382; genus Coliplasma. Next base: position 8,523 of record JAZNWF010000021.1, on the reverse strand, counting down.
CGCTTTTTACGGTAAGCTGATGCATACCGTTTTCGATCACCGTGGCTTCGCCGTATATTTTGTTTCCGTCGAGCTCGGCACTGCCGTCGCCGATGATGCGTATTTCTATCGGCTTATCGTATACCTCGCCGTCGGCTACACCGTATACCGAGGGAAGCGTATATTGCAAAGCAAAGCTTTCGCTTACGGTTTCATCGCCGTCGGTAAGAATAAATTCGTGTCTTCCCGAGCTGCTTATTCTGTCGCCGGATCTGTAGGGGAATCCGTCCAAGAATGCGTTTCCGCGCTCGAATTCAAAGCAAGCAAACGCGGCAAATTCCTTGAAATTATAAGAAAGCGGGTCGTAATTCAAGCGGAAACGAACTGTGCGTACGTTATCGCCGTCGGTCACCACAAGGGTGTGCAGACCGTTCGACATTATCGTTTCGCCGTCCTCAAACGGCTCGCCGTCAAGCGTCGCGGTGCCGCGGTTGAATCCAACCTGTACGCGATCGGCATACTTTCCGTTGTGGCTTACTCCCGTAATTAGGGGGAGCTGTGATATGGAAATAACGTCGCTTGCATTTATAATGCCGTAGCCCGATTCGTCGGTTCGCGATGTGCCGCAGGTATCGGTTATCAGCGCGATAAATTCGTCGGCTTCAAATCTGGCGTCGCTTCCGATGTGTGAAGCCGTAAGCGCGGCGATGCCGCTGACAAGCGCGCAGGAAAAGCTTGTGCCCGAATCAGTGATATATACAGATTCTCCGTTTTCAACCTTCGGCATGGGAATGCCTTCGCCGTATGCCGCGATATCCACCGCGTCGTTATACTGCGAAAAATCGCTTCTTTCGCCGTTTGCATCGCAGGATGCTACCGAAATAACTCCGTCATAGGATGCGGGATAGCTTTTTTGGTCGGCATAGGGGCGATTTCCGCCGTTGCCTGCCGCCGCGATAAGTATACAGCCCTTTGAAGCCGCATAGTTGATAGCCTCCTGCTCCGCGTAGGACGAGGAATATCCGCCGACCGACATATTTATTATTTTTGCGCCTGCGTCTGCCGCAAAGCGTATACCCGAAATAAGATCCGAGGAGTATATGGTCGAGCCGCTTGCCGAAACCTTTACGGGTAGAACGGTAACGCCGTGCGCTATACCGGCAATACCCAATCCGTTGTCAGCCGTCGCGGCAATAATGCCCGTGACGCCCGTGCCGTGTCCGATCGCGTCCTCGTAAACGCCGGCAACGCGACCGACGGCATCGTATCCTGCGAGAATATTTACGTCGATAAGGTCCTCGTGTGTGCGATCGATGCCGGTATCAAGCACGGCAACGATAACGTCCTCCGAGGCGCGTACGGTATCCCACGCCGTGTAGACTCCGAGCGATTCATACGAGGGAATGCTTATCGGGTCATTCGTTACGGCAAGGGTACCGCGTAAAAAATCGGGCTCGTAATAATCGATAATGCGGCTGTTGGCTTGGAAAAAGCCATCGTCGCTCGGTACAACGGCGAAAAGCCTGTGCTCGCTTCTTGCAAGCAGGCGGTAGTCCGAGCCCTCAAGAGAGCTTTTTATATCGTCAAGCGATGCTTCGTTTTTGAATTTTACAATATATCTGTCGCCCTCGGGTAATAAGGGCTGCTTTTCTTCGTTTTTCTTTTCTCCGCTTACAGCGTCTTGGAGCGAAGTGTCCCACGCGGAATCAAATTCCGCAAAGGGCGATTCGGGCGCAAAAAGAACACTGCCTGCAGATAATATCACGGGCAGAACAATAAGCAATATTAAGATTGCGGATAGTGTTCTTTTTATCATTTATTCTTCGTTTCCGCCGTTAAAACGGCTGTAGATCGATTCCATTTCTTCGGTTTGCTTCGTGTGGGTATTATCGGTATAAATGATCAGGTCTTTTTCGTAAATAAGCCCCTCTTTGCCGTCCTTTTTTCCCTCGACGAGCACAAGCGAGGGCTTTTTGCCTGCCGAAGCGGTTACGGCGCGCAAGCGTTTCGGCTCAATACCGTTGCTTCGCATAGCATAAAGCAGGGTAACGAGCCTGTCGGGACGGTAAACGGCAAAAAAGCTTCCGCCGCTTTTCAAGCACCACGCCGCCGCCTCGCAGAACATTTCTATTCCGCCCGAGATCTCGCGTCTTGCAATTGCGAGAGGCATGCTTTCATTGCTTTTTCCGCAGTCGCCGCGCATATACGGCGGATTGGTTATAACATAATCGGCTCTTCCGCTTTCAAAAAGCGTTTTGTGGTCACTTGCCGAGCCGCAGATCACCGAAAATCCGCTTTCAAATCCGTTTGCCCTTGCGTTTTCATTGGCAACGCGTGCATATTCGGGCTGAAGCTCAAGCCCTGAAAATTCGGCTTTGCTGCCCGCGGCAAGCATAAGCAGAGGGATAACGCCCGATCCGGTGCCCAGATCGATGCATTTTCCTTTCCGTACGGAAGCTGCAAAATCGGCAAGCAAAAGCGCATCCGTGCCAAAACGAATCCCGCCGATCGGTTCGTTTAATATAATATCTGCATTTATTTTCGTTTTAGTACCGTTTGTCATATATAAATACCGTTTTTCTTCGGTTTCGGTTGCTTGTTTTTATTATAAACCAAACATATAATAAAAATTTTATATTTTCCAAGGACAAGCGCCTTGGAAAATATACCTATGATGTCCGCAACCTTGTTATTGGCGTTTGCGTCGCGCACAAGGTTGGCGCGAGCGTACGGAACTCTCAAAAGAACATCGTGGTCCCTAAAAACGCAACGCGTTTTTGGGGAGAGCGAAGCGTTCAAGCGCAGAAGCCGAGAGGCGAAGGGATTTTTTGCGTAAAACCGAGCGTCGCCGTACTTTGTACGGCAGTCGAGGTTTTCGTAAAAGCGCTTGAAATACAATAAATACCTTATAAAATAAAAATCAATTTTATAAGAACAAGCGCATATTAAGATCCTTCAAGCGCGTAAATCACTCGCATATCGGTTTCTCGCAAAAAACAATAATGCGTCCACAGGCGTACCTGTGAACGCATTAAAGTCCTGATTTACGCCTGAGGAGCGTCTACGGGGCAAACACCTGCGCATGCGCCGCAATCAAGGCAGAGGTCTGCGTTGATAACGTATTTGCCGTCGTCAGCAACGGAGATAGCGCTTACGGGGCATTCAGCCTCGCAGGTGCCGCAACCGATGCAAGCTTCATTGTTGATAGAATATGCCATAGGAAACACCTCCGATTATTGTTATAATAGATGATATCACAACTTTTTATGAAATTCAATAGGTTATTCGACACTTTTTGTTAAAAGAATCATTCAAATGCCTTATCCAGCGCGTTCTTGAGGTCGTTTATAATGTCGTCGATGTCCTCAATACCAACGGAGATTCTGATAAGACCTGCGTCGATGCCTGCGGCAACCAGCATTTCGTCGCTCAACTGACGGTGAGTGGAGCTTGCGGGGTGAAGCACGCAGGAGTGGACCGTTGCAACGTGAACGGCGTTTACGAACAAGGATAACGAGTTCATAAACCTTTCTGCCTTTTCTCTGCCGCCCTTGATACAGAACGAAACAACACCGCTTGCGCCCTTGGGAAGATATTTTTTTGCAAGAGCATTGTATTTATCGCTTTCAAGCGAGGGGTAATTAACGTATTCGGCATATCCGCTGTCCTCGAGGAATTTTGCAACAGCCAACGCGTTTTCACAATGGCGCGCAAGACGTACGTCGAGGGTCTGGATTCCGAGGTCAAGCAAAAATCCTGCCTGCGCGGTGGGATATACGCCCAGATCACGCACGAGCTGAACGCGCATTTTGGTTATGTATGCAAGCTTGCCGAAGGATTCGGTATAAACAAGCCCGTGATATGATTCGTCGGGAGTGCAAAGGCCTTGGAATTTATCGTTTTGCGTCCAATCGAAATTACCGCTGTCTATAACACATCCGCCGAGCTGTACCGCGTGGCCGTCCATATATTTCGAGGTGGAAAGCACAACTATATCCGCGCCGAAATCAATAGGTCTGCAAAGCACACCGGTCGCAAAGGTGTTGTCGATGATAAGCGGAATACGTGCTTCGTGGGCAACCGACGCTATGCGTTCGATATCGAATACGGAAAGCGCGGGGTTTGCGATGGTTTCGCCGAAAATAAGCTTAGTGTTCGGTTGAATGAGCGATTTAAGCTCTTCGCTTGAAATATCCTGATCAAAGAAGGTGCAATCGATGCCGAAGCGCTTCAGGGTAACCGAAAAGAGATTGGTCGTACCGCCGTATATCTTCGAGGAAACGAGGATATGGTCGCCTGCCGAGGCTATGTTGGTTACGGCAAGGAAGGACGCCGCCTGACCCGAATTGGTGCAGAGCGCGGCAACGCCGCCCTCAAGTGCGGCGATCTTTTCTTCAACGCAGGCAACCGTGGGGTTGGAGATGCGCGAATACATATGACCGTCGGCGGTGAGGTCGAACAGCTTGCCTATTTCGGTGGGAGAGCTGTAGGAATATGTAGTGCTTTGATATATCGGCAGAGCAAGCGGCTCACCGTTGCCGGGATGATATCCCGAGTGAATACATTTTGTTGCGGGAGATTGTTCTTTTTTCATAGCCTGTACCTTTTAGCTGATATGTGGAGTTTTATTTATCGAATCTGCCGTCTGCCTCGCGGAGCATCTTCACTGCGTTTTCCCAGTTTGCGTTGGTGGGATAGGTCAGCTTCGGATGCATATTGAAGTCGTTGTGCGAAAATATCGTCGCCAGATGGCTTGTTGCGTCGTTGAGCGTCAGATTGGTATCGCTTATCGAAATAAGCGCGGACATCATTTCGGAGGTTTTGGTTGCGTGCTCCTGCTCGAAGAACTGCTCAAAGAGAGCCTTCGCGATCTGCGAATAATATTCGGTATATTCGCCGGCTTCGGGGTTGTATCCCGTGGGAACGTATTCAAGAAGCCATTCGAGGTTGGTTTTGTCACCGTGCATTTCGGCAAGCAGTACCTTGTTGTCCTTGTTGGTAATGCTTATGCTGTAATCGGCGGGATAGATTATCGCGCCGGTAAGCGGATCGGTGGGGAGCACCGTGTTGGCGTATTTGGGGTTTGTGAAATAAAGATCCTCCTGCAGAGTTATGTGCGCGTTGGGGATCTTTTTCGCGATGGTAAGCATATCCTCCTTGCCCAAGCGGATGCAGTAATCGGTGGGTATGCCCGTCATAGCGGAAACACATTCACATATCTCCTCAGGGGTAAGCAGAGCAAACAGATCGGATATCGGAACCAATTCGCCGACCTCGTTGGTAACGCGTGTGTTTGCGGGGATAGAGCAGCGGACATACTGCTTGGTCTTGCCGTTTGCGTCGACAAAAATACAGCTTACCGTACGGTTATCCTCGCCGACACACATTATCACCGCGGTGAAGATATCGCCGTTTTCGTCGTAATCGATAACGGGATCGTCGCTTACGTCTTCGGAAACGGTGCCCGAAACGTCATTTTCCGATACCTCGGGCTCTGACGATTCCTCGGTGCCGTCACCCATTATTAATACCTTAAGCTCTTCGTAAACAAGTGTGATGCCCAAAAAGCCGAAAATCAGAAGGCATATTGCAAAGGTTATAAAAAAATTCTTAAAAGCGGAGGACAAGGTCTCATCTCCTTTAGTATAGTTAACTGATTATACACCAACCAACGCGGTTTGTCAATTGTTTCGGCGCTCGGCTTTTCGCAGTTTATACTATAGCCGAAGCATTGAAACTCGAATCAGCTTTTCAAGGCAGGATTTCAGCCGCTACAGCGTCAAAATGCTCGAGAATACGTTAGTATTCACTCCGCTTTTTTCTTGTATCGACTAAAACCATTCACTTGAAAAGTCTTTGACCCAAAAGGGTCTGAATTTCGAGAAAATTTTAATGCAGAGGATGAAGCAATACGTGCGTATTGCAAAGACGATAAATTAAAATTTACCGAAAAGCATTGTGTTTCAGCCCTTTTGGGCCGGTTCAAGTTCCAATGCTTCGGCTATGCTTGACATTTTTGGAATATTAGATATAATATAATGATGTATAAATACGGTTATATGAATTTTTGCATTTGAATAACCTAAAAGAAAGGGAAAGTTATGAAGAAATTTCTAGTATGTCTTCTTGCTATCGTAATGCTCGTTCCGTTGATGGCGGCGTGTAATGACGGTAAGGGAGAAGAGTCTGTTACGGAAGACGCAGGCGATCTTAAGATCACCACTCCCGTTATCGACCTCGGCGGCGAAGAGATAAACGTGCTCTGTCACCAATTCGGTGCGAACACGACCTCGATCCTCGGCTATACCGGTGAGATCATGTATGAAGAGGAAAAGCCCGGCGCGGTAGACAGCGCGAAGAAAAAGGTCGTAGACTTCATAGAAACTACATACAATTGTGACATCGTGGGCGAATTTGCACCCGTTCCCGCTTCGGGTCAGGGCGGCGAAATTCCCAATATCATCAAAAATCAGGTAACCTCCAACCTTTGCGACTACGATATCTATTTCGATTCGTTCGGCAGAGCGGCACAGGTTGCTTTGGAGGGTCACTCGCTTGACCTTAATACCGTTCCCGGTATCGATCTTTCGAAGCCCTGGTGGGACCAGAACGCAGTGAAGGATCTTTCTATCGCAGGTAAGACCTATTTCGCTTGCGGCGATATCAACAATTACGACGATCAGGGTACCTGGTGCGTGCTTTTCAACAAGGACCTCAAGTCGCGTCTCGGCATCGAAGAGGATTTCTATGCGCTTGCAAGAAACAAGGAATGGACCTTCGATAAGCTCGTGGAGATCTGCACCGAAAGCGATGCTACCTACGATACCAACGGCGACGGACAGGACGAATTCGATATCTGGGCGTTCGGCACCGAAACCTATAACGTATACGTGCACGTAGTAGGCGCAGGCTACAAGATCGCACAGAAGGACGATAAGGACCTCCCCTATCTTACCTATACCAGCAATCAGGAGGCTACCGTTAAGATCCTGGGCGACGTTCTCGATTTCTATAACGGTCCCGACGTAATGGTTGCGAATAATTACACCTCTTACCCGAATCCTTGGGAAGCGACCGTGCATAAGTCCTTCATCGAGGGCCGCGAGCTCTTCTATATGTGCGGACTTATCAACGTTGCATCCTTCCGTAAGATGGACGAAACCTTCGGTATTCTCCCCGTTCCTATGGGAAGCGAAGGTCAGGACAGATATTATCACACCATTTCGGTAGATAACTCCTCCTTTATGTTCCTTCCGACCAGCGTTCCCGAAGATAAGCTCGAGGGTCTCGGTACGGTCATCTCTGCTATTGCAGAGCTTTCGAGAGAGGTCGTTACTCCCGAATATTACGATGTTCAGCTTAAATACCGCGATTCCCGCGATGACGAATCGGCAGAAATGCTCGATATCATCTTTGGCTCGCGTACCTTCGACCTCGGCTGTGCATACAACTGGGGCTGGATACGTAACTGCTATTGCCATCTGAACTCCGCAAACATCGTTTCCAACTTCGATTCCATCGTAAGATCGGCTCAGGTTGAGCTCGATAAGATGCTCGAAAAGTTCACGAAGAACGCCGACAAATAACAGCTTTATAAAGAGAGGAGCTCGTTATGGGCATATTAGAAGCAATCATATATGGAATAATTCAGGGCATTGCCGAATTTTTGCCTATATCCAGCTCGGGACATCTTGCGCTTGCGCAGAATTTCTTCGGCACCGAGACCGAATACGGATTCACCTTCAATATCGCGCTTCATCTCGCGACGCTCGTGTCGGTCTGCGTGGTTTACCGCAAGGACGTGCTCGGTCTTATCAAGGGCTTCTTCTCGTTAATTAAAAAGCTTTTTACGGGCGGCATCAAGCAGGGGCTCGATAACGGCGAAAAATTGTTTTTGATGCTTTGCATCGCAACTCTGCCGTTGATTCCCGTAAAGCTTCTCGGTCTTGACGAGGCGGTCGAGGCACTGAGTAAAATCAGCTGGGCTATCGGCGTGCTTCTGATAATCAACGGAACAATGCTTGTTATAAGCGACCGTCTCCGCGGCGGAGGAGTCAGCTCCGAAAAGGGCGGATTCCTTCGACCGTTGGGTGTGGGCATTATGCAGGCTACGTTGGGCATTCTTCCCGGCATATCGCCCTCCGGCTCGACCATTACGGGCGGAAGATTGTGCGGATACGGCAAGGAAGAGGCGGTAAGATTCTCGTTCCTTATGTCTATCCCCGCGATATTGGGCGCGTGCGTTACCGAATTGCCCGATATGTTTAAAGAGGGCGTAAACGCCGAAATGATCGCGCCTGTGTTGGCAGGTGCGGTGACTGCTGCCGTGGTCGGATTTTTTGCGATCAAGCTGCTTCAGTATCTTACAAAAAATAAAAGCTTTTCGTTCTTTGCGGTATATTGTATTCTCGTCGGCGCGGCATCGATAATTGCCGACCTGTGCATATAACAAGGCGTTGAGGCTTGCCAACACGTTGAGTTGACACAAAAATCTCGCGTAACAGGAGAAAAAAGTGGCAGATAAGAAAAAGGGAGCCTCGAGCT
>JAZNWF010000020.1:0-13843 GCA_045593165.1 Eubacteriales bacterium | reverse complement strand
GAATCGAAGGGCGCGTGTTGAATGCCGTGTCGGGGACACGGCAGACCGCGCCACCGCTCCGACCGCAGTCGGGCGATTCCCGTTGCGGGTGCCAAAATAAGGCACGGTGCTTTTTGCACCGTGTTTTTTCAGTTAGATAACGGGAATCGAAGGGCGCGTGTTGAATGCCGTGTCGGGGACACGGCAGACCGCGCCACCGCTCCGACCGCAGTCGGGCGACTCCCCTACGGGTCACCAACAAAAAACGCCTCACATCAGTGAGGTGTTTTTTGTTTTGAAAAGGAGTGAAAAATAGAAGTCTATATTGTATAAGTTTGAACAATCGAAAGGTCATTTGTTTTTGTTTTTTGCTGTTTGCCACGCTTTCGAGAAAAATTTTTGATAAAACGCGGCATCTGAATCATCAGAGTTCTCAAGTAATTGCTTGGATATTATTCGATCTGCAATCCAATCATACAATTTGTTAATTCTTTCGCTATCAACATCCTCAAAACGGATAACTTTTAATCCGCCTGCGTTTATATATTTACAAAGTTCATCATATACGTTTGGGATATATTCAGCAATGTCAATTTTTATATTGTTCGGAGAGAACCACATAGATTCTCGGTCGTTAACAGGGGAAAACAACGTAGTATCTTTTACAACATATAAATATCCATCAACACCATCATAGAAGGTTTTCAACTGATTTGGAAATTGTTCCTCGTAATATACAACACCATCTTTGATCCACGCGGTAACGTGTTTGCCTTGTTTTATATTACGGTTTGAATCCCAAATATATAACATGGCATATGGACGATTATCTGTAAGATAAACGACTTTTTGATTATGACTTCCGTGCAAAAATGAATTTGCTGTCAATTCTTTTATATCAACAGTAATAGAGCCGTGATATAAGATCATTTTGTATTTTCCTTTGCAGTGTTGATTGAAGCGATTAACATTGCCCGAAGACCTGTGCAAACAGTATCGAAATCCTTATATTGATTTTCGGTTATGTAATTTGTTTTATATAGCAATTCCAACCAATAACCTGTTTCATTGGCTTCTTTCAGCGCTATTTGCAATTTTGCAATAAAATCTGCTTTACCGTGAGCATATTGTGCTTCGCGGATATTGGCGCCAATAGAAGTACCGCTTCTGCCGATTTGATTAGCAATAATATGTTCCTTGTTTTCTTTTAAAAAACTCACGAGATTTATAATAGAAACGGCAAAATCCATTGATTGAACCGACAATTTATCGTTACGCATACAATTCCCCTGCTTTCAAATTGATTATACCATACAAGTTTGAAACTTTCAATGTAAAATGAAGCATTGGCTTCGCCAATATGAAGCACTCGCTTGCGCTCGTATGAAGCGAAGCGCGTTTTCCGTTCCTAATGTGCCGAAGGCACACTTCATAACCGAAGGCGACTTCATTTTTCATGCACTGTTAGGTGCGCTTCATTCCGCCAAAACAAAAAGACAGGCGATGCCTGTCTTTTTGTTTTGGCGGAGAAGGAGAGATTCGAACTCTCGAACGGTTTTATCCGTTACACGATTTCCAGTCGTGCGCCCTCGACCAGCTAAGCGACTTCTCCACATATTCGGTTGTGCTTTTTCAAGCGCTTGGTTATTATATCACAGCATTTTCGTCTTGTCAACACAAATTTGCGTTTCTTTTTGCTTTTCCGCGCTTATTATTTAAGATTTTTTAGCATAAATTTCCAATATGATGACGATACTCTTAACGAAATTCTTTTATTGGGAGGGTGCAAAATGCTTCCGCAGGAGCCGTACAAGCGGTTTGCCGTTATAACCTTATATGTTTTCGTCGGTATCGCCGCCGCGTTTTTGCTTTATTATTATCTTTGGGGCGCGGTGCTGCCATTTTTGATCGCATACATCTTCGCGGAGTGCTTCCGTCCTGTTGTAAGATACTCCGAATCGCACAAGACCTTCCCGAAACGCTCGTTTGTGCTGTTTGTAATACTTCTTGCCGCTGTTTCGATCGCGTTTTTAATATACGGCATAGCGCGGCAGGTGTTTTTGGAGATAAGCGCGCTTGCAAAGCAGGCAGGAGATGCAATAACGCTTATCCGCACCGACGATGCCTATGCCGAAAGCATATTCAATAAAATAAACAGCTTGGTTCCCTTTGTGGACGTACGCGAACGGTTGTGGGAGATGCGTGATGATCTTGACGAGGAGATATGGTCGATGACGCTATCGATCGCCGAGCGTATCTCGGGCGAGCTGATCTCTTTTATCGGGAACGCCGTATCGTTCCTGCCCAACGCGTTGCTTGCCTTTGCCGTGGTTATAATCGCGACCTATTATTTCGCAATAGACCGCGTGCGCGTAAACTGCTTTTTCCTTTCGATGTTTCCAAAGGGCATACGCCCGATGCTGAAGACTCTAAAGGACGAATTTGCCAATACGGTCGGGCGTTATCTGCGCGCATACGGCTTGCTGTTCATAATAACCTTTACCGAGCTGCTCGTCGCGTTTTTGATATTGGGAATAAATTACGCTTTTGTGCTTGCTTTGGTTATCGCAATAGTCGACATATTGCCGGTGCTTGGTACGGGAACGGTATTGATACCGTGGGGCATAATCGCGCTTTCCTCGGGCAATTACGGTATGGGCATCGGCATACTTGTGACCTATGCGGTAATAACGGTTGTACGCCAGATCCTCGAGCCGAAGATAGTAGGGAAGTTCATCGGACTGCCGCCGCTTGCCGCGCTTGCGGCTATGTATATCGGCTTGAAGCTTATGGGCATCGCAGGGCTTTTCCTGTTCCCGATAATCGCGATTCTTGCAGTGAGGATAATCGAAACGAAAAAAGACGGAGTATGATGCTCCGTCTTTTAACTATATGTCCGATTCTTAATTTCTGCAATCAACAAGAGAAACCGAAACAACGTCGGGAAGATTCGAAAGCGCGCTTACAAGCTTGTGGTGGGACTTTCTCACCGCGATTTCGTATATCACCTCGGTGTAATCGTCGTTGCTCACGAGCGAGCTCAAGCGGTTCTTTATGTTATTTTCGGAAAGCAGACGCGCGGTATAATCGATAGCCTTATCGGAATTAGCGCGTACAACCAACAAATAGGGGCGCGAGCCGTTTGCCGAAAGCTTCATTGTGACAAACGCGGCAACGCCGATGAACAGACAGCCGATAATGGTTATCTTGTAGAAATGCGCACCTGCGGTGATACCTGCGGCAACCGCCCAGAACATAAACGCCGTATCGGACGCGTCCTTTATCGCGGTACGGAATCGGATTATCGAAAGTGCACCGACCATACCGAGCGAGAGCGCGAGGTTTGACGTTATGGTAAGAACTATCATCGCGGAAATGGGCGTGATGAGAAGAAGCGTTACCTCGAAGGTGCGGTTACGCGATACTCCGCGGAGCGTCAGTCGGTAGATGAGCAGAATGAACAGTCCCGAAAGGAATGCCACTAAAAGTGAAAGAATAATGTCTGCAAGCGTTATTTCGGCGGAAAAGCCTTCAAGCACGCTTTTTTTGATAGCATCAAAAATACTCATTTTTTATCTCCTTAAATCCGTTTTTAATCGATTGCAGGTGCATTTCTGCACAGTGCGTATTTGGATACCGATAGCTGCATGCCCGAGTTTTCACAGCATTTTCTTATAAACGACGGGCATCGCTCGGAATATTTGATTTCCATTATCACCTGATGCCGTCCTACCGCGGGCAGAGCGGATCTTGTATTGCCGAACAGCGTGTCCTTATAGGGTGGAAGCGCGTCGATGTTCGTATCGAACGTAACACGTATTCCCAACGAGGGAAGCACGTACGCTTCGCGGTCGTACCGTACCGAAACAACGGGCTTGAACGCCTTCGAGCGTATCTCCGACGCGAGCCCGAAGCATTCGCTGTTTTCGTCGATGTTTTTCCCCGAAAGGATCAGATCGAGCTCCTCGAGAGTCAATTTTGCGGAATGCTTTTCGGTAACTATTCCGCGCTTGGTTTTTCGTTCCAGCTTTATAAATCCCTTGCTTCCGCCGTAGGTGCGTATGCGGAATTTTATATGAACGGCGTTGCCGTCCTCCTTTTCGCGCAGCGCGCTGTCAAACGAGTCGTCGAAATACATCGAGCATATCGAATACCTGCCGTTTTCGCCGTTTTTATCGGGAAGCATAAGTGCTTTAAGACGGTTTGCTATGACCGAGTATTCCGCAAGCGTTATTAAATATTTTTCTTCGCGTCGTTCTGCCAATCAAACCGCCTCCTTTTTAAATATTGAAGCCATATGCGCGCATCTGGCTGTCGGTAAGCGAGAAATAGTTCTGAACGTCCTCGAGCATATACGCTCCGCGTGCCTTTATAAACGTGCGCAGGCTTTCGACTGCGGTGACCCACGATTCATAATCTCTTTCCCAGCGTATGCGATCTCTTGCAACGTCGTTTTGTATCATTCCCGCAAATATGTCGATATAAGCGTTTACGTTTTCGACAGACCATACGTTATTCATCTGCCACGCCATTTTGGTAAGGAACATATCCTTGAATTCCGGATTCGTCAGAAGCGCGTTTATAAGTCGGGTCGAAAAGTTGTTGCCGCCGCCCGTGCCGTTGGGGTTTAAGTGGTCCTCCACGGTGTCAAAATATGCGGCGCGGAAGGATTGGTCGACGTCGTACATTATCCAACGCCATTTTCCGCCCTCGTAGGTGAAGAATCGGATGTTACCGTTGTCGGTGTTTGCAATTATCATCTGTGCGGCGATATAATCGGCGTAATTTTCGACGTCCATCAGCGAGCAGACGTATTCGTAATTTTCCTTTACCGTCATATCGTTGCTCGATGCGAAGCTTACGAGTGCCTTGTAATCGGCGCTTGTGTGACCGTTGGCAACCGCCACCTCGGCTTCGCTTGCGTCAACGTTGTAATGACCCGCAACGTAATTTTCGTTAAGCTTTTCTCGGATAAAGTAAAGTCCCCAATATTCACCGTTCAGATAAACCACTACGGGACGGCAATTCTGCACGTCGATGCCGAGCATTTCGTTCGCCATGGTAGTTATCATCGCGTCGCGCATCTGGGTGTATTTCCAGTCCTGACCCGTGTTACGAAGCACGAACGCCTCGTAAACCGAAAGGTCATCGTCCTCGAACAGCTGATAATTCAGCTGGCCGTTTCCGTAGGACGAGCGGAAGAACACGGCAAACGATTTTTTTGGCAGAGCACGCGAAAGTCCGCCGAATATGCGGATACCGCAATATTCCGAAAATCCGCCGCCGTTTTTATCGAAAAACGAAACGGTTGCCTCTCGCTCCCAACGGTTGTAATAATTCGCACCGTTGTAGGGGAACTCCGCCGCGGCGTTGGGACCTGTGGCATAAATGCCGGAGTAATGGTCCCACAAGTTTTCGGGTGTGGTAACTATTGTTATCGTTTCGAGCGTATCGGGCTCGTTTATAACGTAGGTAAGGTCGGAGATCTTGCTCATCTTTTTGCCGTCGGCAAGTGCAAAGCAACGTATGACCGTGGTTTTGGTAAGCGTTATAGGCGAGGTGTAGCGAGTGGATGCCGATGTCGGCTCACTGCAATCAAGAGTGTAATATATATTGCCCTCGCCCGAAAATTCAAGCGTTATCGAGGTATCGCTGTATACGCCCTGAGCTAGCGACGCGGTAGGCTCGGGAGTGACTGCCGTTGCCTCGGCTGAATTCTTTGCGTTCGGTGTTACCGATGCGAGCAGCGTAAACTCATCTCTGCCGTCGGGTCTGCCGTACGCGGTGTTTTGTCCTACCTGCGGGATATATACACAGTCTACTGTTTCGTCGCCCTTCGATAAGCATAAGGTTTCGCCCGAGGACGAGAGTCCGAAATCAAGCACCTTGTAGCCCGAGGGGGTATTGATGCCTTCGGATGAAAGGATGATTACCACGTAACCGTTTGCGGGTACCGTAACGCCGTCGAGCGAGCCCTTTCGCGGTTCCTCGCTATTGTCCGACAGATACCAGCCTGTCAGGTCGATTTCCGAATCGGTGCGGTTATGAAGCTCCACAAAATCGTGATACGTTTTGTAGGGGCCTGCGAGATATTGCTTGTTCAAAGGAACAGCCTCGCTTATTTCCACCTCGGCCGGACGTACGCTCTTTGCGTAATTAAGCTTGCCCGAATCATCGTTTGCAAATCCTAAAGTGATGTCGCCGTCAACGTATATTGCTTCTCCGTTTTCGATAATACGGCTTCTCGACCGTCCGATTCCCGCGTTTGCGCAGGATACGTAATCGCTTCGCTTGTTGTTGGGTGTGGTGAGATATACCGATTCGCCCGAGGACAGACCGAAGCCGCAAATGCTTTTTCCGCTTCCGTTTTCAGCGTAAAGAAGCAGACATTCGTTGGGCGCAAGCTCCTTTTCGGGAAGTGCAAAGCGATAAGGGTCGTCTGTCGAATCGCTGATATACCAGCCCTTTGTAGAAACCGTTTCTTCGGATATATTCATTATTTCGATAACGTCGCGCAGTTTTCCGCCGTAGGAAATGCCGTCGGACGAGAGAAGTAATTCGTTGATAACGAGCTTTGCATCGGTATCGATACGTGAAAGCTCGAACGCTTCTATGCCCGCGTCACTGTTTTCAAATCCGGGAGTAGCAAGCATCGACGTGTAAACGTATCCGCTTTCGCCCATCACGCGCGATTGCGAATATCCGCTACCGCAGGCGGTTGCGCTTTGCGAAAAATGCTTTGCTCCCGAGGAAATTACTATATCCTCGCCCTCGGAAACGCGGAAGCTTGCGTGAAATTCACCCTTTTTGTCGGTATCCTTACCCGACGCGTATACCAAAAACAGCTCGCCGGGTGCAAGCTCGACATCGGGAAGCGCACAAGAAAGTCGGTCGCTTAACGAGTCGGAAATAAAATATCCTTTAAGCGAGATTATCGAGTTGGAAACGTTTTTAAGCTCGATAACGTCGCAGTATTCGCCCTCGTAATCGGGGAGTGTGGCGCGGTTGGAAATAAAGATCTCGTTGATCGAAAGCGCCATGTCACCGTCGGTGAGCCCTGCCATAAATTGAGCAACGCCCTCGTCGGTGTTGGGGTATCCGGGAGATGCCTTTTCGGAAAGGGCAAATCCCTCCTTGTTCCACAGCATTACCTCGTCGGGCGAGGTTGCGACCGTGGTGGCTTTATCTATTACCGTGCCGTCCCACGAAACGAGCGAGATGTATTCGTTTCCGTCGGAGTTGAGGCGGAAGGGAACGTTGATCCCGTCGAGATATACCACGAGATACGTGCCTGCTTTGAATGTGATATCGCCGAATTTATACGAAACACCGTTTCCGCTTTCGTTTGAAAGCCCGAAGTCCGCAAGATTAAAGGTTTCGCCGTAGTTGTAAAGCTCGATATAATCGTGAAATTCACCTTGGTCGGTGGCGATTATCGAGCGGTTCGATGCACATATTTCGTTTATGCGCACGCATATGTTTTTCATTTCGCCGTCGTAAAAAACGGGCGTGCCGACAGAATCCTCAACGAGCATAAGCACGGCAACGCCGAGCAGCAGACACGCGGTGAGGAGTACGGCTATCATTATTTCTCTTTTCGAGCGTAAGGAAAGCTTACCTTTTGACGACATTTATATGACCTCTGCTTGATATGAGTTGTTATTTAAGACGAAAAAACGTGAGATTTGTCACATTTTGGCTTTGTTTTTCTTGGAAACGATTATATCATACGCATACGCGTATTTCAACTATTCCTTTTCGTAAAGTATAAGCCCCAGATCCTCGAGAAGCTCACCTACGTATTCTCCGATAGCGGGAATGGCGGAAAGCATCTGCGGAGTGACACCTGCAACGTTTATAAAGTGTCTGCAGCAGCTTGATTCGCGTATTATTATGTCCTTCTCGTCGGAAATTGCACATCCGCCCGAAAATCCGCATATGTTTTCGCCTGTCAGCAGGTCGGGTGCTTTTTTCGAAATTGCGCTTACCGCGTCCTCGGCGGAGATATCAATAAACATATCGGGTCCGAAGAAGATTCCGTTTTCCGCAGGTGCGGCGATAAAGGAGGGCGTTTCATCGTCGGGGCAGGTAATGATTATCGAGTCTATGCCTCTGCCTTCTGCCGTTTCGGCAGTGAAGCCGTGCCAATTCGCAGATAAAAGGCTGAAATCCCTTGCGCCTGCAAGGTCTGCCGACGATCCGGCATGGATGCCTGCGGTATTTATTATATAGCTTGTGCCGATCTCGCGGTCGGATGCGGTTATTTTGAATCTGCCGTTGATCTTTTCAATCTCCGTGACCTCATATCCGCTTAAGAATTCGATGCCGTTTTCTTTTGCGTATCGACACATTTCGCTATAAAGCGTATGAGGGTCGGTCAAGGCGGCAGAGGGAGCGTAAAGTGCACTCGTTACACCTTGCGATACACTCGGTTCGCGCTCGGACACGGATGCTGCGTCGAGCAATTCCATACCGCGCACGCCGTTCGCAATGCCCTGCTCGTACAGGTCGATGAGTAATTCATCATCCTTTTTGCCGTATGCGAGCATTAAAGAGCCGATCCTTTTATAAGGAACGTTAAATGCTTGGCATATTTCGGAAAGTATTTCGCTTCCGCGTACAGCCAATCTTGCCGCAAGCGTTTCCGAGGGGAACATATATCCCGAACGGGCGATACCGATGTGCGCCTCGTCGGTGCTGTGCGAAAGATCGTTGTGCTTTTCGATCAAGCAACAGTTTATATCGTATTTTGATAGATACATCGCAATGGCCGCGCCGCATACGCCGCCTCCGATGATTACAACGTCATACATTATAAAGCCTTTCTTTTGCGGAAAATTTTTCACCGAAATAAACAACCATTCGTGATGCTCCGCATAGAATGTAATTGGAATTATAGATTATTTTTTGTTCAGCGCGATTTCGTTTTTCATTATCGAAACGAACGCTTCGTTGGGTTCAAACTCTATCATAGCGCGTTTTCCGTTGAATTCGCAAAGGAACACGTAGCTTTTCGCCTTTATATTCTGGTTGAGCGAGTATTTGATCACCGCCTTTTCGGCAGAGGGGAGATGATCGTAATCGCGCTTTTCCATAAGGTCGATAGCGGTTTCGAGCGCAACGTTGCACACTGTTTGCTTGCGGTTGCCCGTTGTTTTTACGATGCTGAAGCTTCCGCCGCTTATTACGTATTCAAATTCGGTAATACAATATCTTACAACGGTGTTGAGCGCAACAGCAAGGCTTACGAAGCCCAAAAGGCGCAAAAGCGATGCGTAAGGAATATCAAACGAGCCGACAAGGAAAAGAAGCGCGGTGACAACGGCAAACGCCAAAACCATAATTTTGGCTTGCGTTGCGTTACGCTCGGGTTTACATACGTACATTAATATTCAACTCCCTTTATATTATTTACACGGAGGAATTAACAATGCAATTCGACCGCACACAATTGGACAAATTACTTTCGATGGATAACGAAAGCTTTCGTTATCTTGCAAAAAGCATTGCCGAGGCGGCAGGTGCAGATAAGGCAAAGACAGAGGCACTGCTTTCGAACCCCGAGTATCTGAAAAGGCGGATATCCCGCATGACTCCCGATGAGGCACAAAAATTAGTTGACTCGGCAGGCAAGGAAAAAAGCGAGGAGATAATGGAAATGCTGAAAAAACGGGGTGTTGATCTTGGAAGGTGATTTCGCTTCGAAGCTTCAAAACGTATTATCCGACCCCGAGGCGATGTCCAAAATAATGTCTGTCGCATCGTCACTCGGTGTGACGGGCGGAAAAAGCGAGGAAACGAATGATTCCGAGCCGACACAGATCGCCCGCGAGGTTAGCGCGGTGCCAAATCTCCCGATTCCCGTAAGCACAGACCCGAGGATAGCTTTGCTCAATTCGTTGAAGCCGCTATTGCGTGAGGATAAGCGTGACCGTATAGATGCGCTGACGCGTGCCATGATGCTTGCGTCGGTAATGAAAAATTTCAAAAAGTGAGGTGATTTGATGTATTCAAGAGATTTCGGCGGTATACGAAGCGAGGGACAGCTTTACAATCTCGAGCGCGAATACAACGAATCGCGAAGCCGTAGGGACGATATGGAGGAGGAGCGTGCTCCGAAATACATAGAAGAGCAACGTAAGGAGAAAAAGGGATTCAGCCTCGATTTTCTCCGCGATATGAAGCTCGATGACCTTGTGCTTATCGGCATAGGTATACTGCTTCTGCTCGATTCCGACAGCGATAACGATATTTTCGTGCTTATATTGGCGTTTTTGCTTTTCTTTAATTAGTCATCCTTGCGGTTGGCGTCGGAAAGAAGAAAATCGATAAAGCGATCTACCAATCTACGATCCTTTAATGGAAGCGAGCGGTATCTGTTGTAAGGGTTTACCTCACGCTGTTCGCCGCGAACCGTCATAGAATCGGCAGTGTGTATGCCTGCGGCGAACATTAAATCCTCTAAATCTATTTCGCCGAATGCATGCATCGCCACCTTGCGGATCAGCTTGGGACGCGGGGGATTTTCCTGCGTTCCGAGCGCGAGCTTGCGCATCTGCACGTAGCTGATGTCACAATCGCTTGCAAACTGACGCCACGAGCGCACGCCCTTTGCTTCGGTGAGAAGCATTGCGAATATTTTTTTGTTCCATCTGTTGTTTTCTGCCATTTTTATCACCCGAAGCAATTATTTTATTCCCTCGAGCGCCGCGCCGATAACTGTTCCGTATGCGGCGTTTTCGGGGATGATTATATTTACACCGAAGGATTCCTTGAGGCTCGAGAATATCTCGTTCGCCTGCGGCAATACCGTAAGGTTGCCGATAAGCACGATATCCCTTATGCCCTTCATTCTTGCCGAGAATATCGCGAGCATCGCAATCGTTTCAAACACCATATTTACGAGTCCCAATGCGATATCCTCTCTCGACGCGAGATCGCTTACCTTGCCGAAGTTCGATGCGGTGAGGTTATTTTTAAGAGTGGGGCTGATGTCATTTTCGGTAATATCCGAAATTCGAAGATCGATATTGTTCAAATCGCCGCCGAGTGCAAGCTCCGCAACGTGCTGTGCCGAGCGGATGCCCAAAAGCTTGTCGGCAATACCCACAAGTGTGCCGCCGCCTACGCCCGTACCGCCCAAATGGATATATTCGTTGGTTTTTCCGTTGGAGTAGACGTATGCCGTACCCGTGCCCATGCTTACGACAATAGCCTCGTCAATGCCGCTTAAATATAAGCCGCCCTTGCCGTTTGCTATAAATTCGTTTACGTGGACGGTTTCGAGTCCGTATATATTGTCGCCAAGAAAGGACGAGCCTACGCCCGTTATCATAACCTTGTCGATATCCTTCAAGGATATTTTGTTGTCATTTGTGAATTTTCCGAATCCGCCGTATACCGAGGCAATAGGGTCGTTTGCCTTTACCAATCCGGGCGAGAGAAGCTTGTTTCCGTCGAATCCGACGATTTTTGTGGTGCTTCCGCCAACGTCTATACCTACGATTATGCTCATTTGCAATTCTCCATTTAAAATCAAGGTTTTTCAAAACATATTTTAACAATTAAGTTTATACCTTTTTGCCCGTTTTGTCAAGTAAAAGCGGTTTTGCGGGGCTAATATGTAAATAATTTTCGCAAATCCCTTTTCAGAAGCGATTTTTTGTGGTATTATATTATGAGATGAAATTTTCACGGAGGGAGATCCGATGTATAATACTGACGAAATGTCGCTGTTTTCGCAGAAGGCAAAAAGCGGACTTTGCTCGCACGCGTATATCGTGGACGGCGAATCCGGCATCGGAAAACTCGATTTCGCGCTTTATTGCGCCAAGGCGATGCTGTGCGAGGGTATAAATAAGCCCTGCGGTTATTGCCGTCACTGTGTGAAGATTTCAAACGGCGACCACCCCGATATACATATATTCGGTCAGACCAAGGCGGCATCGGTAGATGAGGTGCGCGAAATAATAAGACGCGCGACCTTAAAGCCAAACGATTCTGAAAAGCAGATATTTATTATCTGCAACGCGGGCAAGCTGGGTGAATCGGCACAGAATGCGCTTTTGAAGCTGTTTGAAGAGCCGCCCGCAACGGTTGTAATATTCCTGCTGACCGAAAGCCGCTCGTCGTTGCTTCCCACCGTGCTTTCGCGCGGACAGAGAATGCATCTCGACGGTATGCGCGAGCAGGAGATAAGAGAAGCACTCTGCGAAAAAAACCGCAATATATCCGTGCGCGAGCTTGAAGAGGCGGTAAGCCTTTCAAACGGCAACCTCGGAAAAGCTATGAAATATCTTTCAAAGGAAAGCGTAAATTTGCGCGCGAAAGCCGAAGCGATGCTTACAAATGCGTTGCTGAAGCGCTCGTACGAGCTTTCGACCTCGCTTCTTTTGCCCAAATACAAGCGCGAGCAGCTTATACCTCTCCTTACCGAGTTTGCCGTGCTGGTAAACGAGGCGCAAAAGGGTAAATACGGGGTAGCGTCGGCACGCAAGCCGATATCCGATGAATGCGTATCCGCCCTGAAGAACGCATCGAAGCGCGCGCTTGCGCGAATGGGCGAGGCGGCTTTGGTGTGCACGCAGGCTCTCGAGGGAAATGCAAACGTTACTGCCGCGGCAAGCAAGCTGTGCGTTGATCTTTTGAACGCGGCAACCAAATAGATAAATTATACGGAGCGATAAAATGGAAAATAACGAAAAGAACACCGAAAAGCGCGAAAACGCCAATCAGAATAAAAACGGCGGCAATAACCACCGCAGAAATAATCACCGCCGCAACCGCCACGGCCACGGCAGACCTCACGGCAACAAGCCGAATAACAAGCCTGTTGATAATAATCAGGAAAATATCGCAGAAAAGAAAAACGACGCTCCCGTTCAGGAAACAAAGCCAGAAAACGCGCCTATCGTTACCGGATCGGGATTCGTAGTAGAGCCCGAGCCCGAACGTAAATATATGTTCGATTACGAGCCTATCGAGGAGCAGGAAAAGGAAGAGGAAGAAAAGAATATCGAGGTTGTCGGAATCAAATTCCGCAACGGCAGTAAGATATATTATTTCGCCCCCAACAATATCGGTTTTGAAAAGGGCGAGCACGCGATAGTCGAAACGGTGCGCGGTGTGGAATACGGCGAAGTCGCGCTCGGCAACAAAAAGGTCGGCGAATCTGAGGTTGTATTCCCGCTCAAGCCGGTCGTTCGCAAGGCAACCAAGGAAGACGATGACCGCAACGCCGAAAACCGCAAATTAGAGGAAAACGCAAAGCCCATCTGGCAGGAAAAGGTCAATAAAAACGGGCTCGATATGCAGTTGGTCGACGTTGAATATACTCACGATAACGCTAAATTAAGCTTCTATTTTACTGCCGACGGCAGAGTCGATTTCCGCGAGCTTGTAAGAGACCTTGCGGGCGTGTTTAAAACACGCATCGAGCTTCGCCAGATTGGTGTCAGAGACGAGGCAAAGATGATGGGCGGACTGGGCATCTGCGGCAGACAGCTTTGCTGCAATCTTTTCCTCAGTGATTTTGTGCCTGTGTCTATTAAAATGGCAAAAGAACAAAACCTTTCGCTCAATCCCACCAAGATTTCGGGTACCTGCGGCAGACTTATGTGCTGTCTCAAGCACGAGCAGGAGGCGTATGAATCCATAATAAAGACTACACCCGGTGTAGGCTCACTGGTCAAAACGCCCGACGGCAAGGGTCAGGTGACTGCGGTATCTCCGCTAAAGGGCATCGTCACCGTTGCTGTGGAGGACGGCGAAGAAAAGCAGCTTAGGGAATATAAAGTAGACGAGATTAAGATTTTGAAAAAGGCTCTTGCGAGAAATGAAGAAAAGGTTGACATGGCAGAGCTTA
>JAZNWF010000019.1:0-8529 GCA_045593165.1 Eubacteriales bacterium | reverse complement strand
TTCTGAATACCTACAAATGCCAAAAAAGCGTATAAAATGGAATTGATTCCGATAACATACGATAAAAAATGATCGGGGATAAACAATAAAAACCCAATAAATACAGAAATAAAGTAAATATGAATAAGCCTTCTCAAATATACTTCAGTTTTTTTCATATAATTCTCCACTATATTATTTTAATTGCGGACACCATGCGGATATCATAACATTATAGGTGCGAGCGCATCCACTATAGGCCGCAAAAACAGCAGGATTGTTATTGCAATAAGCGAACCAAGACATTGAAGCTGCATTACGCCAATTGTTGGGGTTACCTATTGCCTAATTCAAATAGTCGCTATTCAGATAACCAATTTAGTAAATTTTCATAGCCTTCTTCAAATTCGAGCAAAGTTTCTCCGTTTATTGACATGGCTACAATAGGCATTACATACCCATCGCCAAAATATTTCGGCGCAGTAACAAAAGTAATTTGTTCACCTAATTCAAGTTTTTCATCAATCTTATTATCCTGAACTATTCGTAGATTATCACCAACAATTTTAAAAGAAACATCGTCGAGAGCGGGAGACAGTTCTTCAAAACCAATAAACAAAACTGTGTTTTCATCATTATATTTAATATGTGAAACGGTTCCGGTAACCCTAATATAGTTTTCTTTTTGTGAATAATACTCTATATATTGTTCAGATGATATACAGGAACAGAAACAAGCGAGTATAATGCAGAAAAAAATAATTAACGGAACTATCTTAAATATAGCTTTTTTCATATAAACCCCCGATCAATGAACACATGAACTATCAGGCTAATTGTTTTACTTGCCTTAAATATGAGAACCCTCGAACGATGTCTTTGCTAGAATGGTTTCTTGATTGCACACCACCATATATATCCGCAGTAATCTCCCAAGGCTTACTATAGTAGTCGCCAGTTCCCCAATTCTGCCACGATGGTAATCCGATATACAGCGCATATTTTATAACGCCTAATTGCTCTAATTGTTTGGTATGTCCATACTCATGACGAACAACATCTTCAGCATTGCTTATGTGGTCATCCTCATGTGACAAAAAAATCACACCAAAAGACCCTGAACGTTCACCGTTAGTTCTTATTACCAGTACTCCTTTATAGAAAGAAAAATAATTTGATTTAAGTACAACCTTTTCGTCCTTATTGCTAAAACTAAAATTATCAATATCTTCCTCAACATTATTAATGAAATTTCCAACTGGTTCTATGATTTCTTCATCCACAAATTCCACAACCGGTTCTATTATTTCCTCGTCAACCCAATCGCAAACATCATCTACAGTATCTTCGATCCAGTCACATGCGTCATCCACTTTATCATTAAACCAATCGCCTACATCATCAAAGAAACCATGTCCGCTAGGATCGCATCCCATTACAGGATTGTTGTTACAGTACGCGAACATATTATAGCCAAGGATTCCGCCGTTTGCACCAATGATGCAATCTGCATTGAGGAAACGTCCTACGGTTGGGTCGTAATAACGCGACTGCAGATAGTAAAATCCTGTTTCGGTATCGTAGTAATAGCCACGATAACGGAAGGGGTTAATTTGTCCTATTGTAGTGGCTAATGAACCGGTTACGGACAGCACGTTGCCCCAAGCGTCGTAGGTGTATTCGGTAACTACTGCACCTGCAGGGTTGAGTATGCGTACAATATCGCCTTGCAGATTCTTTTGGAAATAGAACGGATTATTGTTGTAAATGAATCCTGTTATGATTCCCGAAGAATCATAGAGGTAATACAAATATTCAGTTGAAGCGCCTGTTATAGAAGACGTTACAATTTCCTCACGGATTATATTAGTTCCGTCGAGAAGATAATTATGCGTTACGCTATACTGCTCGTTATAGTTTATGTAATTCTTCTGCGTTCGTATACCGCTTGAATTGTACGTGAACGAAAGCGTTTCGTTCTGCGCAAGGGTAAGCGAGGTAAGCTCGCGTTTAGCCCACGAGAGCGAAATTGCATTACGCCAATTGTTGGGATTACCAATTGCATCGTAGGTGATAGCTGTTCCGTTATAATTGGTTAGCATATCGCCCCAAGAGGAATTGGAGTAGGTATAGCTGCCGAGGGTTACCTTATATTGCGTAAGGTAATTCAGATAATCGCCTGCGAGAGTGCCTTGGTAATACGGAAATTCGTATTTACCGGTAATATTTCCTGATTTATCATACGTATAGACATACGCAAGATTATCTACGGGATATTCCTCGCATACTAATTGACCCAACGCATCGTATTCATATTCATTAATAACGGTGCCGTTTTTAGTTATTTTTAGGATATTACCAAGTTTATCATAGGTATACCCGTATTCAACCGTTTCGGCGGTGCCGTTCGAAGATACGCTAAGCGTTAGTTTGGAAACAAGAGCCGTGGTGAAGGTCTTAAGTTCTTCATCAACAGTTTTAGTATAAGTATAATACTCGTAATCGGTATAAAAATCTCTTAACGTTGAAAGAGATATATCCTTTGATATAAGTCTATCAAACTCATCGTAAGTATATGCTATACCCGAGGAAACGACCGCAGAGGGCATGGAAATACTACTTACAAGGCTGGAATCGGTCTTATAGCTTAACGTATAAGACATCGTTTTATCGCCTGCGACGTAGGTAGAGCCCAATGCTCTGCCGTATTCATCGTACGTATTCTCTACCGCGAGGAGTGTTGTACCGTTATTATTCTTTTGGTACGCGCGGATGAGGCGACCGAGTGAATCGTATTCGTAAATATGGGTTATATTACCGTCTTTGACGGAGGATATCCTACCGTTTGTATCGAATGTTACAAAATAGCTTGCTTCTTCATTACCATTGTAGTATACTTTTATCAATCTGTCAAGATGGTCGTATTCATACGCTTCGAAATCGCCGTTACCGTATTCGAGCCTTTGCAGTTTTCCGTTATTTCCCGAATAGGTATAGGTTGCAAGGGTATTATCCCCTGCCTTGATCGAAAGCATATTACCGAACGCATCATACATTAAAGTATACTGCGTTGTTGCGGTATTGATACTGCTTAGACGGTTTTGAGCATAGAGATACTCTACCGCATATTCATAGGTATCCTTTACGCCGTCTTTATCCGTATCGAGATAAACGGAAGAAACGCGGTCGCGGGTATCGTAGATATACGCGGTTTGTTTGCCGTTTGCGTTTTCTACGTATTTAAGCAGTTTAGTTACGGTATCGTAATTATACTTGGTTACGCTTCCCAAGGAATTTATCGATTCGAGAAGGTAATTACCGTCGGTGCTATAGGTTGCGGACGAGGTGACGGTTTCATTCGTACCCGAAGCAGAAAGTGTGCTCGAAATTACGTTACCGAACGAATCGTATGCATAATTCAACGTCTGCGTGATTCCGCCTGCGGTTTTGGTTACGGAATCGAGCTGATGTTTATTTTCATCGGAATAGATATAATCGTAAACCTCGCCTGTGACGGACGTGAATAAATCGACTTCCGATTGGTTTTCGACGTAATCGAGCATTGAATCGTTACCCAATGCGTCGGTCGCAGTCTTCAAATTACCGTCTTCATCGTAAACATAGGTCTGCGCGGGTTCGACCGTGAGGCAGATATCGTCGAAATACATTGTATTCGCGTTATAATCGTACACGGCGGAAACGGTTACAGACGAAACCGTCAAGCTTTCATCGGTAGTTTTGGGCACGACCGCGAGTGCAGCGTATTGCCAATTTACGTTATCGGGGTTGAAGGAAACATAATGTTCCTCGGTGGTATTATCCGAGTAGGTTATTACCGCCTTAAGACCGAATTTACGGTTTATTTTTTCTTCGTCTGTTTCGGACAAATCGACAGAGCTTGCCTTTGCCCAGCCTGAAAGCATAAAGGTGCTATTCACGGGCAGGTTGAGATTTATTGTCTGCGACGCGCTTATCTGTGCGCTCGGCGAGCCGATTATTCTGCCTACGTGACCGCGCTCGATTTCGGTAGATAACGTAGTGAAGCTTCCGCTCCACGAGGTAGTTCCGTTTACAGAGCTATTCTGAATAAAATTATACGACGAGGGAGTTTCGCCTTTTTCTAACTGAACACAATCGAAAAACGCGTACCCCATTGCGTTTTCAAGCTTTAATTTTACGGTATACGTGCCTGCGGAGGCGAATTCCTTGGTTACGCTTATTCTCTGCCAGCCGTTCTGGATATTTGCATTCGTTGTTCCTTCTATCTTTTCGCTTTCGGCGTTATCGAGAACGATATACGCACCGCCGCCGTTTGCGGCATCAACGTTTATTGTTTTTACATACGCGGAAAAGGTATACGTGCCTGCTTCTGACACCGACACGTTCAAGCTTGATTCAACGTAGCCGCTATTATTCGTATTCGACGCAAGCAGATAGGACTTATTACCGTAAAGTGCATCGTTTGTCGAAGTGCCGCCGTTTAATCCCGTGCCGCTTCTTGTAAGCGTCCAAGCGCTTGACGATTCGAAGCTATTATCAGGAATTATATTTTCGGCGGTTGTTCCCTTTACGGAATCGGTCTTTATTTTATTATTCGTCTTTGCGCCCGAGCTTGTCGCGGTATATTCAACATACGAGGTGCCGTAGACGGTATTTCCGGTTACATCGGTGCTATACGAGCAGAACGCTCTACCATAGTTATCGAAAAGGAAATGGTTTAATATGTCGTCGCTATTTCCGTACGTATCGTCTTTACCGCTTGTGCGGATATTGAATGAATTATCTCCGTAAACATAACCTACGGTTTGGCCGACAGTACCGTTTACGGATTCGGTTACGGACGACACATTATTATTTGTATACGAATAGGTTATTTTATAATTAGTATCGCCGTCAACGGCATTAAGCAATTTACCGTCTTCGGAATATTCATACGTACTATACGCACCGTTGGAATAGATTATTTTACGGAGATAGCCTTTATTATCTACAGATGCCGTGCCGTTTACCGTTTCGGAGTACAGAAATTCCACGTAATCGGTAGTATCGTAGGCATTAACAATCTTTTTAAGCGCGTTTTGTGAGTTATACTCGAAGGTAAGCTGAGTTTCGGTTACGTTTTCGGTTGAATTTTCGCTTACGATTTTATACGTATACGTAATTCTTACGAGGCGGTTATATTCATACTCGAACGTTTTTCTGTTTCCGTACGAATCGGTTATTCGTATCAATCTGCCCGAATCGTCAAAGCGTTTTTCGTTACCGTATTCGTCCTTCAAAGTATACAGGGTGTCTATTCCCGTGCCCGTAACGGTGATGGTTAATCCGTAGCCGTCTTCGCTGACTATTTCTCCGTTTTCGGTTACAAAAAAGTAATGCTCGGTGCCGTCGGAATCGTTATAAACGTACCACGTTTTGTTATCAATAATTACTGTGGTTATACTTTCCTGCACGCTTAATTTCCAGCCGAGGCCGACAAGCATATTTGAATAATCCGCAGTGACAGGGGAATCTACATCACTACCCGGGGTAAAATCACGGTTTGCAAGATAACCGTTATAAACATGGCTGACGCTTATAGGAATTATGCTTCCTTGGGTTGCTATATCTCCGTGCGCAAACACCAAATTTCCGTTATAACCGTTCACATAACCTACGCCGGCGTTACCTACGGAATGAGAAGAATATGTCCAGATATTCTCCAAGCCCTTAGTATCACGGTAAGAAATAAGCATTTGCGGAAATACCTCGGCATTGTAATCCGAAGAACCGAAATATATCCTGCCGACACCGGCGCCGGATATGGGCACAAGTGCAACACCGTAGTTTTCAGCCGTGCCGTTATACCACTGCTGAGCCAGGCGGGTTATATCAAAGCTTACGTATTCACCCTCGGATTCCGAGGTCATAGTGCGGTAATCCAAAATTGCATCGGTGGTTGCATAGGAGGGTTTAGTGTTCCAGGTGACGTTATTGGAATCCCACGCGCTTGTAATCTGCACTGCAGCTATATTAACACTTGTATGTTCGGTGCCATCGGGCATATGATGCAACCGCATTTCAGCATTAACGATTACCGAAGAATCAGGAAGTGTCGGCAGAGATGCCGGACGGATAAGAGCGTGGCATTCTTTTGATGTATTGCCGCCGTAGTAGCCTGCGATAATCTCTGCTCGTAAATAATCGTTCAGGTCGGGCGAGTTTTGCGTGATATACGAATCATAAGTAGAAACTGTTGTTTTAAACGCTTCTACCGTAGGGTCTATCGTAACGGGAAACGCTCTTCCCTCTGCGTTTATCCATTGGGAATCTGCGGTTACGGTGAAAGTATATTTATTGCCGTTTTTATGTGAAACGCTATATGATACAGCATCGGAATATTCGCCGTTGGCATCGTACATATACCCTTTCGGGATAGTAAGAACAGTATTTCCCGTTTCTTCATCGTTAAGTGCAACAGCGCCGTCCTCAAGAAGTACAGGAACGAGGTTGTGAAGCTTAAGCTCGAAAGTATATGTATAAGTATCACACTTATCTTTGACGATGATATTCTCTTTGACAGAGCTACCCGAAATGATATACTCGAGGTCGGTATTTTCAAGAATATCCTTATATACCGCACCCGACGAGAATTTATGTAATTTTGCGGCGGAATCTATATCGTTGCCTACGGGTGCCTCGGCAGGTTCATATACCTCCAGCGCTTTAGATTTATCAGCATCAACAAGGTGAAGGCTTACTTTATAATTGTCCTTGGTGATTTTCAAAAGGTTATTGGAATTCGAATTATTAGCGAGCTTTATTGATATATCCGAGCTTGCAGTGCCATAACCGTTAATATCCTTACTATCGTAAGAAGAAGCATCAGAATAAGACAACGTATTATCATAATCCTGCCACGTACCGTTTTCATCGGCAAAGTGGATATTCTGCGCATAGTCTGCAACAACGTAGCTTCCGTCAGACATACGGAATGTTTTGGTGGTTTCGGTACGGTTTTCTATTACCTCACCGAGAACGTACGCGGTGTTTTCCTTGTTGGATAACGTTTCCGAAGAAAGTTTGTTGCTTGCGACATCGGAATCCGTACCGTTTAATTCTTCACCGATTTGTGCCAATACCGAATGCGGTACCATACATATAAGCATAACAATACTTAACAAAAGTGATAAAATGCGCAAATACGTTTTCATTAGACTTTTTCCTTTCTTTTTTGACTTAAAATGTATTAATTAATAAAATGAACGCAACAAAAACGTTCATTATTAATATATGAATTAATTATTAACTTATAGATTTCTTCTAAAATAACAATAATAATTGTATTCTTAACTTGACAATAAACATTTGTTGGGTGATAATAATGGTAGATTACAAAGCTATTGGCAGAAGAATCAGCAAACACAGAAAAAATATTTCTATGACGCAAGCCGTTTTAGCAGAGAAGCTTGAGGTTTCGGAAAGCTTTATCAGTCAGGTTGAAAGAGGCAATGCAAAAATATCGTTACCGAGGCTTTATCAAATCGCAGAATTTTTAAACATTGACATATCTCTTTTGGTTTCCAATATCGGAAACATAGAAAACGGCAAAGCCATTTCGGAAGTTGATGTGATTATCAAGCAATGGCCCGCTGATAGCAAAGAATTGCTTGTCGAAGTATTAACTTGTATTGACAAAAAAATAAAATCAAACTGAACGCTCGTTTCAGTTTGATTTTATTTTCCGCGTTTTTGAAACGAGTAGTTATGCATTAAAATCCTAATATTATCTGAATAAGACGTACAACACCAAAAAACATTTTAACTATCCCTTTCTGCATTGTTTTCTAAACAATATCAAAAAGGAAATTGATGTAATATACGATTTGGAGTATTTGATGCTAATAACGGAGTAAGAGGTAAATTATGCAAATTGCAATCTGCGACGATGAAAAAATCTTCAGAACCGAATTACATAATTATCTTGTTGCTTATAAAACAGAACGACGAATTCATATAGACATTTATGAATTCGAGAACGGAAAAGATTTTCTTGATTCGGACCTGATATTTGATATGGTTTTTATGGATTATCAGATGCCCGATCTTGACGGTTTGGAAACGGCAAAACTCTTACGCTTGAAGAACAGCCTTTGCAGTATTGTGTTTATAACAAGCTATTCCGATTTCTTTATTAAGGATGCATTTGAAGTTAATACCTACAGATTTTTCGATAAACCGATTTCTTCTGACAAAATTTATACAACGCTGGATACATATATAAATCAGCAAAAAGATATTGCACCGATATTGATCTATGATTTTGAAGGTCAGCAAACTATCGCATTCAAAGATATAGTTTTAATAGAAGGCGACGGGAAATATTGCAAAATTCATAAACCATATGAAGTATTACACTGTTCCAAAACACTTGCGGGTGTTTTGAGCTTACTTCCCGAATTTTGTTTTTACAGAGTTCATAAATCGTTTGCGGTAAATATGTATTTTATTTCAAAGGTCGAAAAAGATAAGATTCATTTATTAAACGGTGAGATTTGAAGTCGGAGGCCA
>JAZNWF010000018.1:0-3157 GCA_045593165.1 Eubacteriales bacterium | reverse complement strand
CCGTTTTTACCTACCTTATCGCGCAAAAGCTTTTGTCAGGCGACGAGCACATTAAGGAAAAAGCCGCAATACTCACCTTGCTGTCGGCTCTTACTCTTTCTACTCTTACAAGTGTGCTTTATATCCGTATGTACGCACTTGCAACGCTTAATATACTTATAACGGTCTATCTGCATCTCCGTCTTTATGAAAATGCCGAAGCATCTACGAAATACAGCCTGGCGATCGGTCTTATGGCACTCGTCGGTTCGTTGACACATTATTTTTACCTCTATTTCATTTTTGCGTTGTTTGTACTTTTCACCGTTTTGTATGTTGAACGGTACGAGTATAAAAAGCTTCGCGCTTATATATTGTCCTTTGCACTTGCGGCTCTTGCTTCACTTCTTATTTTTCCGCACTCGCTTACGCATATGTTCTTCGGATATAGGGGTCAGGGCGTAATTTCTAACCTTATCGATCCCGAAAAATATTCAAACGTGTTCTCGTTTGCTTGGGAGATAAACGTTTCGGTATTTAATTATATGATGCTTGTGATAGTCGGGATTATTTTCGCTATCCGAGCATATAACCGTATGACGAATAAGGAGGTCCGCGTTTGCGGAGATGTCCGTTGGGCATATATCATCATCGGGTTTCCGACGCTGTTCTGTTTTATAATTACCTCTGTTTCGTCGCCGTGGATCGAATTGCGTTATATTTTGCCGATATGCGTGCTTATTTTTGTAACCGTAATGTGTTATCTCTACCGTGCGCTCAAAACGTCCTCGCGCAACGTAGTCAGCAACGGCGTGATAATATTGCTTTCGGCGGCTATGCTGTTGACTCCAAAACTGACCGACACCAAGCCTGCTCCGCTTTATGCCGACCGCGCCGAAGCGGTAGAGTATATCAAGGAAAATGCAGAAAAGCCTACCGTGTATTTCTTCAGCTCGAACCACGACCGTTTTCTTGACGATATAATGATGTTCTCGATGATCGAGAACTCCTATGTCGCCTACGACGTCGGCGCAGACCCCGAAAGAATTGCGAAGATTTTTGAGGGTATGGACACCTCGAACGGCGTTACTATCTTCGTCAGCGAGGATTACGACGATTGGGAAGTGGCACATGCGGTGCGCGAGGGTTTGGGACTTGAGCACGCTGACCATATGTTCCGTATGAATGCTTGCGAGATATTTAAGGTTTATCCTGCACAATAGTATAATAAAAGCACTTATGATTTGACCATAAGTGCTTTTTTGTATAAGAAAACCCCGCCATAGTGGCGTGGTTCTTTATAGGCTATAGCCGATGAGCATAATAAAGCCTTCCCCTTGAGGGGAAGGGGGACCATCGGAGATGGTGGATGAGGTGTAGGACGCAAAGCGTCCGTAAAATTAATATCGTAGATAATAAAGTTACAAACAGAATGTTAACAACGCCGTTTTTGATGACCCGAAATATGTTCTTCACTCTCGAATAAAAACGGCTACACCTCATCAGTCACAACTTCGTTGTGCCAGCTTCCCCTCAAGGGGAAGCCTGCGCTGCAAAACCCATTTATGGGTAGCAAGTAACAAATGCATGGCTGACAGGCCAATAAAAAGCGCACTTGTGCGCAGCCAGTAGTGTTTAGGGCTATGCCCGAAAATGAAAAACCGCCTGCTATGCGGGCGGATGTTTATTATTTCAAAATAACCTTTAATAAAAAATCAAGCTTCGTTTTAAACGAAGCTTGATTTGTTTTTTATTCCGATTTATTTAACTATAAAGCCTGCGGGCAAACGCCAAGAGGAGTTTTCATAATAGAAGGTAACACTGCTCTTAAGATATTCGCCGTTGTAGTACATACAAGACGAGCTGCCGCCGTCGAGGTTAGCCGCGTTGACCGCGCCGTATTGCTGCATAACAGCGATAAGGTCGCCGCTCGAAGCACCCAAGTGACCCGACTTGCCTCTGCCGTCGGTCACGAACATAAGCACCGAGCCGTCGGCACGCTGACCGATCGCTGTACGGGGGTTCAAACCGCTTCCCATGCCGTTCATTTCGCGTACCTCGTTGTTGATGATAAGCTGAACGAAATGGTTGTTCGCGTCGCTCGATTCCTCCTGGAAGGTGACCGCATCGCGTATTCCTTTTTCCTTAACAAGTGATTCGACCTCGCGTGCGTTCATATCCGAAACGTCGATTATCTGCAATATATGCTCGTTTGTAAAGCCTACGAGCACCAATCCGGGATATTCCTGCGGTTGATTGTGCTGTATCTCGCCGTTTGATACGATAACGCCGTACGGTCTGCCGCCCGTGTTGTTTGTCGAGGCGTAAAGACCGCCGTTTATACCTGCAATAGCACCGTTGTCGTTAACGAGCTGGTCAAGGTTGACACCAAGCTCACGCCACGGATATATCGTAGCAAGACTTATGCGCGAGGGGTCCTTAACTATCATCATCGTACCCGTGTAGGTAGCACCGCTTACCTCGATTATCTCGATATCCTTCTGTTCGCTCGAGCTTCCGCTTCCGCCTACATTGATACTGCCCGAGCCGCCTATCTGTATAAGGTCGGTGTCGACGTCGGCATTAAGCTCCTTCATCGAGTTGCTGTCGACGATAGCCTGTATTTCCTCGGGAGAGAGGAAGACGGACGCAAGGAATTTGAAGTTACCCGTTTCAAGCACCGTCGTTACGAACATTTGCTGTGCCGACGGGAAGGTATCCGAGCATATCATTTTAAGCGCGATCACCACAACGAGTAACGCCGCCAAAACAAACGTGCCGATGAACGCAAGCGCCCTTAAAACGTACCTTATTATCTTCCTTGCGATTATTTCGCCCTTTGATCTCTTTTTTCTTTTGCGCACTGGAGTGGGATTTGTGTTTGTGCTTCTGCTTGCGCTTTCAGCCGCCTCGGGAGCCGAGCCGATGCTGAAATTAGCGTTGCTGTAATTATTCTCCATCAGCTACTACCTCCTTCATTGCCGCGAGCAGCCATTTGCCGTTGCTCTTGACAAAATAGAAACGGTCATTCATCGGGTCGTCCTTCTGTTCGCCCGTTCTTGTAAGAAGCATATGCTTTACAAAGCTTACATCGACCGAGAAGCAATCC
Organism: Eubacteriales bacterium; assembly: GCA_045593165.1. Lineage (GTDB taxonomy): Bacteria > Bacillota > Clostridia > Oscillospirales > CAG-382 > Coliplasma. The sequence goes on along the minus strand of JAZNWF010000018.1, from coordinate 69 downwards.
TCGGTTATCCAAGTAAAGTTAGTGACGTTGTTTTCGGTAAACGCAGGGTCTAAAAGCGAGTGGTTTGAG
>JAZNWF010000017.1:0-111163 GCA_045593165.1 Eubacteriales bacterium | reverse complement strand
TCGTTTTTCGCCGTCGTTACAGAACAAACCGTATACACGCAAAACTGCTATGCACCTTAAAACCGGATAGTTTTGTCGCAAGACAAAGAAGAAATCCGCGATAATACGAGCGTATATCGCGGATTTTTGATGCAGTATTGTGCAAAATTGGCGGTTTTAAGGCGATTTATCACTATGGCGCATCGCCCTTCTGCTTTTTACGGTAAGATCGTTTCGGGGTCGACAGACGCTCCGTTCGAATGGTATTCAAAGTGCAGATGCGGCGCATCCTTGCTTTCGCATCTTGCGGTAGTACCCACCTTGCCTATCGGCTCACCCGCCAGAAGCTCCGCTCCCACCGCAATACCCTCGGCAAGCGTTGGGTCGAGGTTCATATAATAGGTCATCGAGCCGTTATCGTGGCTTACCGAAACGGTGGTGCCGTAGAAATAATCGTCAACTATCGACGCCACCACGCCGTCGGTATAGCAGACCACCTCACTGCCGACGTCGGCAAGAATATCGATTCCGCGGTGCACGCGGTAATCGCCCATCGTTTCCGAAAAAACAAGTGCGTCCATACTGTAGCCCTTTGCTATCCCGCCGGAAACGGGGGCATAATAAAGCACGCGCTCCTCGGGCTCGCTTATATCGGCATCTACGTTGCTTTGCTCGTTACCGACAGGCTTATCGGGCTCTGGGTCGACGGGCTTGACCGCGTTGTTGTTCGGAAGAGATACGTCTGTGTCGAAATCGAGATTCACCTCGGGAAACGATACCTGCGGAATGCTTTCCTCGTAATCATAAGAGATACTGAAAATGCCCACCGTCGCAACGATGACCACGGTTATCGCCAGACCGAGATAGATGAACGCCGAGAATTTTGCCGCTTTTTTCGTAACAGGGTCGGCGGCGAAGTCCTCTTCCTCATCGAAGCTTTGTTTGTCTTGGTTTTCGTTCATAGGTTTTCCCCCTGAATGTGTATTGTCGAATCTATTATTTTCATTCAGAGGGAATATTATTCAGTTTTAATAAATTTTGTTTAACTGAAGCTTCGGAAAATAGGTCTGCAGAATTTCCGTATATGCTTTTCCGCGGAGAGCTTGCTCCTGCGCTCCGCAAAGGTCCAAGCCGTACCCGTGACCGACTCCGTAGGATACGGCAAACGACTTATCCTTATCAAGCGTAACCGAAAGCTCGTTCGACTTCAAATCAAGCCGATCCGCAATTTCCTCGCCCGAAAGCAAGCTTCCGCCCACAACGCCGAAAACGCATTTCCCGCTATCGTCGTAAACAAAGCAATCCTCGCTTCCCGAAACGGCACCCAGCAGCGAATACAGCGTGTCGGTCGTGTATTCCCTTTCGGTTTTATGTACCTCGCAACGCGCCTTGCGCGCAACGGGTGTATGATACGAAAATATCGTGCTTTGCCGCGTCGAGCTGCCCGAGCACAGCGTGAATAAGGCAAGCGCAGGGTAAGAATCGGCGGTGAGGATCCTGCCGTACGTCGATTTGATTATCGCCCTCGCCGCAGATATTTCCGATTCGGAATATTCCGTAATATCCGCAAGCCGTATACAGCATTCTCCGTCCGCACAGGCATCAAAATCCGAATGCTTGCACCCAAACATCGAAAAATACGCTCCGACCGACCTTGCCGCAACCGAAAGCGCTTTTTTTGCCTCGTCGCTTTTACATATATCCGATTCGGCAAGCAAAGCCCGAAGCGCGTACTCCTCGATATCCATTTCGATAATTTCGCTCCCCAACGATACCGTAACCGTCGGAACGTTGGATACAACGCGCGTTTTTGCCGCCGTGTAGGGCGCGATCCCTATCGCGCTTGCAATAACCAGCCAAATACACAATAGCTTTTTCATAATTCTTTTCCTTTTTTGATTGTTGCTACATCATATTCCGAATCGGAAAAAATTATACAAAAAAGAGCTATGCATCACTATGTTACACCGCCCTTGAAATAAAAAAGAGCCGTGCGTTTTTATCCTGCACGACTCTGCTTCGCTTTATTCTTCTGTTTGAACGCGTTCAATCTCCAAAACGGCTTCGAGCTTGCGTAATCTGTATTCCGCGGACGACATTCTCGTGGCTATATATATCGCCGTTGCGATGTCCACCACCGAAAACGCGGCGTAATAATCAAAGCTGAGCATACCGAAGCAATGCAATATTACATTCGGCACCGAATATACCAAAAGCGTTATTACCGCGACACCTGCGGAAAGGTTATACATTCTCGCCGAGCACTCCGAAAGATAGCTTTTTCCCTCGCAAAGGAAATATATCAACACGGCGGCAAGCCCTACGATATGATACGCGCCCGAGGACGCCATGGGATTCGCGCCGGTACGGATAAAATCACCGAGCAAACGGAACACGGTAAGCATAATGGGAAGCAGGGCAACACCTGCAAGCGCATCGCCTCCGCTTATACCGCCCTTTAAGCCTGATATTAAAAACTTGACCGCACTGCACACGGCAAATATCATAACGAACGCGCCGATATACGTGGGAGTTTTTCCTGTGCTTATATGGTTGATGCAGTATACGAGCACCGTTCCGATAATCGAGAACGCAAGCAGAAGCGCGCCGACAGATACCGATGCGTTTTTATCGTCAAGCGTAACCGTTCTGCCCTTGCCCGCATACAACGCAACTATTGCAGAGCCGATTATAGCAAGCACGGCAACAACGGTGAACGCCGTAACGTAAACGTTATCGGGCATATGGTAAACGTCGCTGTCGGGCGTTTTCTGTTCCATATTATATAATACTATCATAGTGCGCACGATCGCGAGAACCACTGCGGTGATCATAACGACAGCTCCGTTTTTCTTTGCACCGGACACAGAAAATACACCCCTTCTTCAAAAAATCATTACTCTACGCATACATTATATTTATCCGCACGCCGTTTGTAAAGTACCAATCTGTTAATTTTTTGTTTCAAAGCGGATTTTGCGGCTAAAACAAAATTATAAAAAGGTATTGATTTTTATAGTCGGATATGTTAGAATACCCGAGCAAACAGCGGAAAACGTAAATATGTGGGTGTAGCTCAGTTGGTTAGAGCACTTGCTTGACATGCAAGGGGTCGTTGGTTCAAGTCCATTCATCCACACCAAAAAAAAGCACCGATAGGGTGCTTTTTTCAGTTGTATTCGTTCCTTGCAGGAACGAGTTGTATTGCTTCTCAGTGATATTCGGCTCGCGCCGAGTGTTATTGCCCTTCGGGCAGTTAAGGAACGAATATAATACCACTGCAAACAAAGTTTGCAATACCACTACGAGCGGTATGCGAGTAATATCACTCCGACGAAGTCGGAATATCACTAAATATCCTACAAACACAAAAAACCGATTCGAGAGGTTAATTCCAATCAAATCGGTTTTATTTTATATCGAAAATATCATCGTATGAAACTTTAAGAATGTCTTTTATCAAGATTATTTCATCGGGATAGAGGTGTCGCTGACCCACTTCGATCTTTGCCAACGCGCTTCGGGTTATATCACAGCCCATTGTCTGCAAACGAGCAGAGAGCATTTCTTGGGTTAGGTTTGCGTTTTCTCTTAATTTGCGTATGTTTCCGCCTATTCTCTTTTCGATTTCCGCATTCATCCGTCATCACCCTTTGCACTTATTTAAGAACAAAACTCTTGACTTTATTATACGCAAATGTTATACTACGTTTGCACTTAAATAGGTGCAGACATATTTTTGAGGTGAAAACATGAAAAAACTTTTATTTATCCTCTTGGCTCTTACGATGTGCATTTCTGTTTGCGCTTGTGGGGGAAGTAAAGACGCAGAAGAAATCGCAGCAGGTATAGCCGAAATCAAAGATTGTCGAATAGAAATTTCAAAAGTTGTATTTTCGGAAGATCGCGCTATTGCATATATAAATTTCACAAATAATAGTGATAAATCCGTAAGTTTATCTTACTATGCAAATGTAAAAGCTTTTCAAAACGGCGTCGAATTGAACGATTCGATATACATAGCCGAAGATGAAAATATAAAATATGACATTGACGATACTATAACTTCGGGGAACACAATTAAAGTTGCATTATGCTACAATAACATAGATTCAAGTGCTCCCATTGTTATTCAAATATGCGATAATTCTTCAAATACCATTAGTGAAAAAACATTTAATCCGTAATAATAACAAAAGAACTGGGCGCGGTTGCGCCCTTTTTCTATGGGGTCCCCGGTCCCCGAAAACATTTATGTTTTTTTGGGGGGAATCCCTCTCTTGGTTATGTCAATAGGCTATACCCCAATGACATAAAATAATTGAGTCAACAAAAGGTCAACAAAATACAAAAATATAATAAATTCACAGCGAAAAAGCAAGTAAATACGAGGGTTTTCACGCCGTCAGGCGGGCTTGACATGCAAGGGGTCGTTGGTTCAAGTCCATTCATCCACACCAGAAAAAAGCACCTTTTTGGTGCTTTTTTCAGTTGTATTCGTTCCTTGCAGGAACGAGTTGTATTGCTTCGCAGTTATATTCGGCTAAAGCCGAGTGTTATTGGCCTTCGGGCAGTTATGGAACGAATATAATACCACTGCAAACAAAGTTTGCAATACCACTGCGAGCGGTATGCGAGTAATATCACTTTCACAAAGTGAAAATATCACTCTTTGCACAGCAAAGAATATCACTTATCTTTCTTTTTTGTTGTTAAAAGGGTTTGGGTATCACCCAAAAAGAAGCATTTGTACTTACAAATGCGATGCTGGTTCTTTCCGATAAGCATAAGAAAAGCCTCGATGAATTTCATCGAGGCTTTTCTTATGCTTATGAGAAGCACCCTTTGAAGTTCTTTTTTACTTTACTTTAACTCGGTGTTGTGATATAATGCTCCTTGATATCATAAAACAAGGTGAATATATTTTGAACAATATGGAAAACCAGACACCGCAAAACCCGTTGAACGCGAAAAAGATCGCGCTGTTTGTCGTATACGCGCTCGTTGCCGTCTGTCTCTTTATGACGGTGCTTTCGTTCAACGATCTGCCAAGCATTATAGAGCAATTAAAAACCGTTAACGTGAAATATGTCCTTCTTGCCGTGCTTATGGTGCTTATTTACGTTGCACTTTATCCGCTTTCGCTTTGCATACTTACAAAGGCGAGAAGGTGCGACGTCGGCTTCGGCACCACCTACGTTATCGCGATGACCGAGCATTTCTTCAACGGCATCACCCCTCTCGCGACGGGCGGACAGCCGTTTCAGGCGCACGCCTTCTCAAAGGCGAAAATAAAGCTTTCGGAATCCACGGGACTGCTGTTGACAAACCTTATAATCTATATGGCGGTCACCACAGGATTCTCGTTTACGGGATTATTTTTCTTCGACACCCTCACAGCAGAAATCGATTCGTGGTGGGTCCCCGTTATTATCATCGGCTACTCGTTGAACTTTCTCGTGCTCGTGGTTATGCTCTGCCTCGGTATGAGCTCGACCCTGCGCGGTTGGCTTGTTAAATGCATTTATTGGTTCTGCAAGTTCAGAATATTCAGATTCCTCGAGCCAAAGGCGCAGGAAATAACCGAATATTTCGAGCAGGTTCAGGCGGCATTTTACGGGCTTATCGCAAGGAAAAAGCATTTTCTGCTCGCGGTGCTGACCAAAATATTTTCGTTTGCGTTCCTTTATTCGGCAACCTTCTTCATTCTGCTTTCGCTTAACGTACCCGCCGAGCCGTCACAGCTGTTTTTGGCACTTTCGGGCACGTCATTTGCAATAACCGCCGTCGGATTTATGCCCACACCCGGCTCCTCGGGATTGGTTGAGGGCTCGACGGGACAGGTGTTCAAATCCATTATCATCTTTATGGCCGGCGGTGCGACCGCGAGCGTAGCCGCTACGGCAAACGGCGTTATGCTGATATGGAGATTATTAAGCTATTATTTCGTAATGCTTATCTCGCTTTTGTTCTATATCGGACTCGAAATATATTTCTCACGAAAGAAAAGATACGAAAATAAATAAAAACAATACCGCAGGGATATTGATCCTTGCGGTATTTTTGATTCGTAGACTATATACAATTTTTGAGTGATCAGCCCTTAAGCCACGCCTTTAACTCATCGATATGCTTTTTCGCGTCGCTCACACCGATATCGTAAACTCGGCGGACGTTTTCGGGATCATGCTCCATTCTGCCGATCTCGAGCGCGCGCTCGGGACGGATAACGAATGCCGCACCCGATTTTTCAAGCTTTCTTATATATTCGGTATTTTCGTTGTATACCTGCGGTCTATCCTTTAATGCCTGCACGAAATTCGGATATTTACGGTACACTATATTCGCAAGCCCGCGCATTTCGGGCTTTTTTACATAGGAATCGGGCTGTGTAAGCACAACGACGTTGCGCGCGTATCCCATATCCTCAAACGCCTTTACGGGAACGCTGTCGGCGATGCCGCCGTCGAGATATTTTTTATCCCCTATTTCAACTATGCGCGAAAAATAAGGAAGCGACGCCGATGCGCGCAGGTAATCTATCTGGGCAAGCATATCGGTTATGAGCAAATATTCCGCCTTGCCCGTTTCGACATTGGTTACGCCCACGTAAAACGGTATTCCGCAGCTTTTGAACGCCTCGTAATCGTAGGGCACTAATTTTTCGGGTAGCTCGTGATAGCTGAATTCCACACCCACAACGTCACCCGTTTTGATAAAGCTCTTCATGCTCATAAAACGGTAATCGTTGCAGTATTTGGTGTAATAATATATACTTCTGCCCTTTTGTCCCGAAAGGAACGAGCAGCCGTGAGCCGCGCCTGCCGAAACGCCTATTACGCCGTCGAACGTTAATCCGTGCTCCATAAACGTATCGAGCACGCCTGCTGTATATATTCCGCGGAAGCCTCCGCCCTCCAAAACCAAGCCTGTTTTCATAATTATTCCTCGCGTTCAAGATGCTTCATTATAGCATTTTTCGGTCTTTAACGCAACAGCTGTGTAAAATAAAAACCGATTCAAGAGTACGACCCCTCCGTTCCGAATCGGTTTTAATGTTCAGGATATTTAAGCCCTTTTGGATTACCAAGAAGATAGTCTGCAGAAACATCAAAAAAAACGCAAAATGCAACAATGTCTTCTATGCTCGGCTCACATTTCCCACACTCTATATACGAAAGCTTACGTTGGGTCATGCCAAGCTGTTTTCCAAGCACCGTTTGGTTCATCTCGCGATCTTCGCGTAAGTTTCTAATCTTTTCTCCAAACGTCAATCTCATATTCCATCACCTTATTATTAGTTTACCATAGACAAAAACTTTCTATTGACATTTAGACATAAATTGTCTATAATTATTTTGCACACTAGAAATAACAAAAAATCGTAGCAATTTTGGTTGTTTTAGTGATATTTAAATATAAGGAGCATTTTATGAAAAAACTTTTATTGGCGTTGTTAGTACTCGCTATGTGTGTTTTTGTGTGCGCTTGCGGAAAAGGAAACAATGCAAATTCGACAGCCTTACAAACGACTTCTGATTTTCCCACGGATGAAAACGAGAGTTCACAATCTGTCAACAATACAGAATGTCTCCATGAATGGAATTCTGCATCTTGCGAAAAACCCGAAATTTGCAAACACTGTGGAAAAACCAACGGTGCCGCGCTCGAACACGATTGGTTCGCAGCAACTTGCACAACCCCCAAGACTTGTTCATCCTGCGGAAAAACTGACGGTGCTGCCTTAGGGCACGCTTATTCGAGCGGTACTTGTAAAGACCCTGAGTTTTGTAACAGATGTGGTGCCGAGGGCGCTTATGGTCTCCATAGTTGGAAAAAAACAAATTGCGAAAAGCCCGAAGAATGTGTCGTTTGTGGCGAAACCAAAACCGAGAACTCAGGACATATTTGGACTGATGCAACATGTACTTCCCCCAAGACTTGTAAGGATTGTGGAGAAACAAGCGGTGTCGCAAGTGAACACAATTGGAAAAATGCAACATGTAGGGCACCTAAAACTTGCAAGACTTGTGGAGCAACAAGCGGTTCCGCAAGCGAACACGATTGGAAGAGCGCAACCTGTTCCTCACCCAAGACCTGTATGGAGTGTGGTACAACAAACGGCTCCGCATTAGGACACAGTTGGAAACCCGCAACATGTAAAGCACCTAAAACCTGCAAAACTTGTGGAAAAACCGAAGGATCTAAGGGGTCTCACAACTATTCCAGTGGATATTGTACCGTTTGTGGAAACAAAGACTCTAACTTTGTAGCAGAATTCAAAGCGGGTGAAAAGTGGGCTGTTCCCGATCAATGGGAGTTTACTTTAACCGCTGCTAACGAGCATACTCATTGTAGTTCTTACTTGACCAAATACGAAGGATTCACCAACGAGCAAATAGTTATGCTTAAATTTAAGTATAAAAATATAGGTTTCGGCAGCAAATTTGCGCCCGAGATATCTAACATCGTTGTAGTTGATGAAGACGGTGAAATGGCACGGCTTTACAGTTCTGTTTCATCTACTCTTATAGGATGCGATCATGGTATTGAACCTGAAGAAGTTATGCAAACCATGTCTGTAAGCGCGGCGCTTCCTTATGCGCTTAACAACAAAAGTCAGAAATTGACCGTCATCGTTACAATAAAGGACTCCGAAGGAACCGAACAAAAAGCCAAGTTTAGCACCAGCATAACACCACTGCCCGAAGAAGAGGAAGAAGATAAGCTGAACGGTTGCACAATTACGATAGACACTAGTTTGCCCAAGACCATTTCCTATTATAATTATAATGGCACAATTTCCTCATCTTGTCAGGTTACCGAGATTACATTCGAGGTTTCGGGTGATGATTTGTATATTTATATGACCGGCAGAAAAACGTATGATTCTAACGGTTCGGGACAAAGTTCCGCTTGTATGATAGGCTGGAAGCTGTATGATGCCAATAATTACGTCGTTGATGACGGAACGCTTTATACGAATTCCTTAGCCATAGGTGAGGGATTCCTGAAAGCAAAAGATACCGCATACAACGTTATTGTCCCGGGCGAGTCGTATCGTTTGGTAATATTAAACGTAAACTAATATAGATTATTTTTAAACTGTAGATTTATGATTATACTTAAACGCGAAAAGGGCGCACTTGCGCCCTTTTCTATTTGTTGATTCACGCCGTTATCAAAATTTGCATAAAATCCGCAATTTTGCAAATATTAGGAGCGAAATGAAATTTAAAAGGAACGTTTTCGAATGAAAAAAACGATGATCCCCATACTTGCCCTGTTACTTTTGCTGTGCGCTTCGCCTATCGCACGCGCCGAAAACGGAAGCGTAATCTCCGTAAATGCAAAATACAGCATAGTCACACCACCGTCCGCCGCCTATGCCGACGACGGAATGAAGCTTTCCGACGATCTGTACGGAACCATCCCCGACGGCAGTACCAATTATTATGCAAGCAACGCCTACGTCGGATTCAATTCCGCCGAAGCGGATAAGGACGGCAATTTTGTCATTATATTCGACCTTCAAAGAGTATACCGCGACCTTTCTGCATTCACGGTCGGATTTTTGAACGAAACGTCTGCAGGTATATATGCACCCAAAAGCGTTACCTTTGCCGTTTCCGAAAGCCGCAATGGAGAATACGAGAACGTAGGCACGCTTAACACCGAAAAAGCAACGTCGCCCGCGCTTTCCGAAACCTACGCCGAAACGCTTGCCGCCGACGATGTTTCGGGCAGGTACGTGAGGATAACCATCACCCCTCTGCGCGAGTTTATAAACGTTAACGGCGAAATATCCTCTGCCGCGTGGACCTTTATCGACGAAATAAGCATATATTCCTCGGGCAACGCATCAGACGATGAGCCAACCGATGAGAGCAAGCCCTCTGCCGAAGAAAGCAACACGCCCGACGAAATCACTCCCTCCGCACCGCCCGAAGAAAGCACCGACACCGAAAACCCAAAGCCGCAAGCCGGCGACGCGAATCTGCAGATATTGGCATTTCTGCTTCTTGCCGTTTCCGCCGTAACGATGATGTTTGCCCTGTTCGGAACCAACAAAAAGCCCGACGATTTTTAATATAAATCACCCTCTGCTTTTGGCATATACTGAAAGAAAAAAGAGGGTGTTTTCTATTATTAACTTAAATGCAATTTTAAAGCGAAAGCCCGATGCGGTTTCGTTTATAATGGGCAACAGCGAAAATAAGAATCTTCACGGCGAGGCGAGATTTTATCAAACCGAGCAGGGCGTAATCGTTGCGACCGAGATATTCGGTCTGCCCGAAAATGACGATTTATGCGCAAGCCCGATATTCGCCCTTCATATCCACGAGGGAGTTTCCTGCAGTGGAGATGATTTTTCGGAAACGGGAATGCATTATAACCCAAAAAACTGTCCCCATCCATACCATTCGGGCGATATGCCGCCGCTTTTTTCAAGCAACGGCTATGCGATCTCGCTGTTTTTGACAAACCGCTTCAACGTCGCCGAGATAATCGGCAAAACCGTTGTTATTCATTCGCTTCCCGACGATTTCACCACACAGCCCTCGGGCAACGCGGGAGCAAAGATCGCCTGCGGCGTTATATATGCTTTTTAACAGTCGACCGCCAAGAAGCATATATTACTAACGGAGGTGAAAAACAAATGTCAGTAATTAAATGCAACTGCAGATGCAGCTGTAATTGCACCCTTTACGCTGTAATCGCAAGCGTTATATTGGGTGTCATCACCGCGTTTCTTCTCATAAGCGACGTCATCGCGATAAGCGATACCTTCCTTTGGGTAGCGTTGGGCATCAGCGTGGTTTATCTCGCAATACTTCTCGGCTTTACGGGTCTGCGCTCCGATGCCGATGCCTGCGAGTGCAAATGTCCCTCGCTCCGCGCTCTGCTTGTCGGAATTCTGGGTGTTATTCTCTTCTCGGCCGTGCTTTTGGCGTTAACGGCAGACCTCGTACCCATCGTCGCCGCGGTGCTCTACGGTATCCTCATCGGGTTCTTGACCCTTACTCTCGCTTCCTCTGCCTGCTTGGTAAAATGCTTGGCAGATTGCGGTGATTAAGCAAAAATTTGCAGACCTTGTCTGCGTACGAAGAACGGCTCATACGAGCCGTTTTTTGTTGACATTGTCATATGTGTATGATACTATGGAATTGTAAGGTGACGGATAAAATCTATTTTTTAAAAAACAAAATTTTTTCAAAAACTTTATAGACATTTTGAAGTTTAAAGACATATATACAACAGAGGACATAATAAACGGTTTCTCTAAATCGGCAACCATTTGCCACAAGAGGTCAACTTATGAAGCTCTGTTTTAAAAAATTCGTATCCCTTTTAATCGCTCTTTTTATGCTGTTTGCCGGTTCGGCTTTTCGCGCTGCCGCGGATAACAGCTTGAATACAGAGGAACTTGTCATCTTACCTATAAGCGATATACCCGAGGTTATCTCCTATGAAGACGCTATAGAACGCGGACACGTAGAAAGACTTAAAAGCGAAGAAACGGATATGCACAGCGTTATATTCCGTAACTCCGACGGTAGTAAAAGCTTGTATATGTTTGCTTCACCCGGGTGACAAGAATAATTATTTAAATTTATTTTTAACAGGGCACGAAACCTGTTCTTTTGACACTACCGCCAATGAATGTTTAGGATACAAACAGTTTGCCGGAAAAGCGGATAGCTCCAAATGCAAAGCCGCTATCTTTAATGTTGTAACAGACGGCACGAGTAATGATAGTATGATTTCTATGACAATTGCTCACGAGTTAGGCCATCTGTTTTATGTTCGCGATCATTATGGGGATAATCCAAACCTGTTTGGTCAAAACGAATGTTGCATATGGGGAGACGATGATCAAAACGCTATGGTGTCGCTTACAGCATGTGCTTTTTGCGAAAACATATTATATAATAACAAATACTTATATGACCATAGTTAGAAAGGAGAAACGTTATGAAGCGACTTACAATATTTATTTCGCTGTTGTTGGCAGTTTTGTTGGTTGCTTGCAATACTGCTGATGAAAGCGTTGATTCGAGTAACACAGAATCGATAACTACTAATGAATCGTCCGAAGCGTCAGATATAAGTGCACAAAATCCCGAAAACGAAGTTGACACAAGTAAAAATTTCGATACCGAACAAAGCCCTCCCAATATCGACGAACCCGACACGAGCGATGCCGATACAAGTGTGCCCGACACGAGCAAACCCGAAGCTGACCCTTATATCGGTGAGATTACGGATTACAATATGCACGTGTTCGAGTTGAATATAAACACGCTAAACAAGAGTATCTACCTCATACACGATCCTACCGATTTTGACGCATTCGAAGATAAAATAAACGGAGAATGGCCGAAAGAATTCGACGAGTTTATAAGGTCTAACATATGTGAGCCTCCGGGAGGAGATTCCGATTGGGTCTGCTGCTTAGATCATAAGTCATGGATAATCGTTTGTATAGAGTGTCATGTGGCTGATACGGAATACTTTATCGACGAACTGTACGGCGCTAAGGACGGAATACATCTTTCTATCGATTGTGTAGCTCCCTCCGGCGCGCGGTCGGAAACCAAAAAGGTTGTAGTTATTGTCGAAGCGGATAAAAAATATATGGGCGGAGTGGACGTCGTTCATTTGAGCTTAACTGACCCTGTTGGCAGAGGAAACAGCTTGAAGTATATTTCTGACGATAATTATGATGTTCCGGAAGAATCGCCCGGAAAAACAGACGCATATTATGGCGAAGGTGTATTTCAAACCTGGGAAGATTATTTATCTTACGACTGGGAATACAAATTAGGTTATGAAACCAACGATATGTTCCATCTCATAACACCTGAGGTTTTAGAACCCTTAACGCTTACAACAATAGATGCTCAAGGATATAACAAAGAATACCGTTTTTTATCAAATGAGCATTCTCTCTCGATAACTCCTTTAATTACAGAAGGACAAAAATTAAAAAAAGGATGGGACTTTTGCTCGGAAGATTGGTTACGCAACCGTGAAATCAGAATCTATTCCGACATAAACGATTTTATTCCTCCATGTAACACGATCGATTTTTCCCGCTATTCAGCATACAAATATACTAAAGAAGGTATAGATGTTTATTTAGTGCGTCCGTGTGAATCCGACGATTATCGTATATGCTTCCGAATAGGCGATTTTGGTTTTGAAGTGTCAAGCAAATACTTCACTTACGATGCTGTCAACGCTGCCACTTTCCCCGGCGAAGAAGAATATGAGCAAATGTCGGAGTTTCGCGACGCCGCCTATGGCTTTTACGAACTAAACAACATTTATACCGAGGATTCCACCATCATAAGAAATTTAAAAGAAATAATTCTTGGTTAAACCGAATAAAACAAAAGGTGCTCGATTGCGAGACTTCTCATAAGGAAGTCTCGCGGTTTTATTCGCCAAAGGCGAGTGATATTGCTTCGCAGTTATATTATGCTTTCGCATAGTGATATTGTCCTACGGACAGTTTTAGGGCGAATAAAATATCACTACGACCAGAGGGAGTAATATCACTTTCACAAAGTGAAAATATCACTCTTTGCACAGCAAAGAATATCACTTATCTTTCTTTTTTGTTGTAAAAAGGGTTTGGGCATCACCCAAAAAGAAGCATTTGTACCTACAAAGGCGATGCTGGTTCTATCTGATAAGCATAAGAAAAGCCTCGATGAAATTCATCGAGGCTTTAATCATCCTTATGAGAAGTACCCTTTGAGCACCTTTTTTTCTTTATGTTTTATTTGCCCAAAAGCTTTTTATCGATCGCGCTTGCCGCGGTCTTGCCCGCGCCCATAGCGAGAATAACGGTTGCGGCACCTGTTACGGCGTCGCCGCCAGCGTAAACGTTTTCACGCGAGGTAAGTCCGTTTTCGTCGGCAATAATGCCGCCCCATTTTTCGGTAGCAAGGTTATCCGTCGTGGATTTGATAAGCGGATTGGGCGACGTACCGATTGCCATAATTACGCAATCAACATCGAGCACGAATTCGCTTCCTTCCTTAACGACGGGACGTCTTCTGCCTGATGCATCGGGCTCGCCGAGCGTCATTTCAACGCATTCCATACCACCGACAAAGCCGTTTTCGCCCTTAAGTATTCGGGTGGGGTTGGTGAGGAGCTTGAAGATAATGCCCTCTTCCTTTGCATGCTCGACCTCTTCGGCACGTGCGGGAAGCTCGCTTTCGCCGCGACGGTATACGATATATACCTCGTCTGCACCCAAGCGGAGTGCGCTTCTTGCCGCGTCCATAGCAACGTTACCGCCGCCGCAAACGGCAACCTTCTTCGCGTGGAAGATAGGAGTCATACTGTCGTCGCGGTACGCCTTCATTAAATTGATACGGGTAAGAAATTCGTTAGCCGAGTAAACGCCCTTGAGATTTTCGCCCTCAATGCCCATAAATCTGGGAAGACCTGCGCCCGAGCCGATAAACACCGCCTCGAAACCCTCCTCGAACAGCTCGTCAACAGAGATAAGCTTGCCGACTACCGCGTTGGTTCTTATTTCAACACCCAAAGCCTTGAGCGTTTCGATCTCCTTTGCAACGATCGCCTTGGGAAGACGGAATTCGGGAATACCGTACACAAGCACGCCGCCTGCTACGTGGAGCGCCTCAAAAACGGTTACTGCATAGCCCTTCTTTGCCAGATCGCCTGCGCAAGCCAAGCCCGAGGGGCCCGAGCCGATAACAGCAACGCGATGACCGTTGCTTTCGGGTGCAATGGGAAGCGTATTGCAATTTGCATTGTGCCAGTCGGCAACGAATCTTTCCAATCTGCCGATAGCGACGGGCTCGCCCTTGATGCCTCTTACGCATTTGCTTTCGCACTGCGATTCCTGCGGACAAACTCTTCCGCAAACGGCGGGAAGCGAGCTTTGACGGGTGATGACCTCGTATGCGCCCTCGAAATCACCCGCTGCAACGAGCGCGATAAATTCGGGGATATTGATATTTACGGGACAGCCCGAAACACAGGGCTTGTTTTTACAGTTAAGGCAACGCTGTGCCTCGTCGATCGCCTGCTCGGGAGTATAGCCGAGCGCAACCTCTTCGAAATTACGTGCGCGAACTTCGGGTGCCTGATGCGGCATAGGATTCTTTTTTAAAGACATATTAGGCATTTTCTCTTCCTCCCCCTTATTCTACGCTCTTATTCAAAAGATTGCAGGTGTCTTCATACTTATGACGTTCGAAATCACGGTACATGGTGCCTCTGTCCATCGCCTCGTCGAAATCGACCTCGTGACCGTCGAAATCGGGTCCGTCAACACAGGCAAATTTAACCTTGCCTCCTACGGTAAGACGACAGCCGCCGCACATACCCGTGCCGTCGATCATGATCGGATTCATGCTGACGGTGGTCTTTATGCCGAATTCCTTGGTAAGCTTGCAAACGAACTTCATCATTATAAGCGGACCGATAGCGATAACCTCATCGTACTTTTCGCCGCTTTCGATAAGCTTGCGCAAAGCGTCGGTAACAAGGCCCTTTTCGCCGATAGAGCCGTCATCGGTCATGATGAGATATTTATCGCTGCACGCTTCGAATTCCTTTTGAAGAATAACGAGATCCTTGTTACGGAAGCCGACAACCGAATGAACCTCCGCGCCGAGCTCGTGAAGCTTTTTCGCAACGGGAAGCGCGATAGCACAGCCCACGCCGCCGCCGATAACGGCAACCTTTTTGATGCCGTCGGTTTCGGTGGGTCTGCCCAAAGGACCTGCAAAGTCCGAAATATATTCACCCTCGTTCTTCGAATCAAGAAGCTTGGTGGTTGCGCCGACGATCTGATAAATGATCGTTACGGTGCCTGCTTCTCTGTCATAATCGGCGATAGTAAGCGGAATACGCTCGCCATCCTCGTTGACACGAAGAATTATAAACTGACCCGGCTCTGCCTTTTTTGCTATTGCAGGCGCAGAAATAACCATTTTTGAAACGGTCGGGTTCAGCGATTCCTTGGAAACTATTTTATACATAATATACACCTGATTTCCGAAAACAAAATTTTTACCGCATAATTATACCACCAAACCAAAATAATATCAACCTTTTTTCTTGATTTTCAGCAATTTCCATTGTATAATGTAAAATGTATAACGTTCGTGATTATTTTTTGTGAAAAATACTGTTTGGGGGTTTAATATGAATCTTCTTATCAAAAACGTAATTCTGCCCGAGGGTGACGGGTTAAAGACCGTCGATATCGCAATTACCGACAACGTCATCACGGCTGTCGGCACCGCTCCCGAAGGCTTTGTTGCCGATGAAACGGTTGACGGCGACGGCAGAATAGCGATCCCCGCGTTTGTAAACGCGCACACTCACGCATATATGTCGGTGCTTCGCAACGCGGCTGACGATCTGCCCTTTATGGAATGGCTCTTCAACGGCGTTATGCCCAAGGAGGACAGACTTAATAACGAGCAGGCATATTGGGGCTCGCTCCTCGCCTGTGCGGAAATGATAAAGCGCGGTTGCGGCACGTTTTGCGATATGCACCTCTTCCCCGGCGCTTCGGCAAAGGCGGCTTATGAATCGGGAATGCGCGCTGTTGTAAGCAGAGGTCTTGTGGGAAGCGAGGGCGGACAGAAGCGCCTTGACGAGCAGATGTACGAGATCGAGCAATGGTCGGGTCACGACAACATCAAATTTATGCTCGCGCCCCACGCAATATATACCTGCGATAAGGAATACCTTCTTAAGATCTCGAGCGAGGCAAAGCGCTTGAACCTCGGCTTGAATATTCATCTTTCGGAAAGCAAGGCGGAATTTTCGGACTGTATGCGCGACAACGGATGTACCCCCACCGAGTATTGCGCAGGTCTTGGACTTTTCGAAAACAAAACTCTTGCGGCACACTGCGTTCAGCTTACCGAGCACGATATCGAGCTTTTGGCGAAATACAACGTAAGCGTTGCATCCAATCCGAAGAGCAATCTGAAGCTCGGCAACGGTATCGCACCGATATATCAGCTCGACCAAGCAGGCGTAAACGTTTGTATCGGTACCGATTCGGCGGCATCGAACAACAGCCTGAACATGTTCTCCGAGCTTAATTATATGACTATGCTCCACAAGGGCACGAATTACGATTCAACAGCTATCCCCGCCAAAAAGGCTCTCGATTTCGCAACGGTAAACGGTGCAAAGGCGCTCGGCTTTGAAAATCTCGGAAGGCTCGAGGTCGGCTACAAGGCGGATATCGCCCTTCTCGACACCAACGTACCTCAGCTGAAGCCGATACGCAACTATTACGCGGCTGTTTGCTATTGCTGCGACGGAAGCGAAACCGACACGTTAATAATCGACGGCAAGATAGTTATGAAGAACAAGATCCTTACCACCATCGACGAAGAGCAGCTTTACTACGAAGTAGATAAAATAGTAGATTTTTTGGATAATTAAGGAGAAAACGAATATGTCTTACGATATCAAGGATATTTCGCTTTGGAAAAGCGGCGAAACAAAAATACAATGGGTAAAGAGCAATATGGACCTTCTTCGCGGTATCGAAGAGGAATTTTCCAAAACCAAGCCCTTTTCGGGACTTCGCGTTGCGCTTTCGGTGCATCTTGAAGCAAAAACGGCATACCTTTGCCGAGTGCTTGCCGCAGGCGGCGCAGAAATGTACATCACCGGCTCGAACCCGTTATCCACTCAGGACGACGTTGCCGCGGCACTCGTTCACGGCGGCTTGAACGTTTACGCTTGGCACGGCTGTACCGATGCCGAATATGAAGAGCACATCTCCCGCGTTATTGCAGAGGGCAAGCCCAACATCATTATCGATGACGGCGGCGATCTGGTAAACCTTATCCACACTAAATACCGCGAGCTTCTTCCCAATGTTATCGGCGGCTGTGAGGAAACCACCACGGGTATTATTCGTCTGCACGCTATGGCGCGCGAGGGTATACTTGAATTCCCCATGGTTTTGGTTAACGATGCCGACTGCAAGCATCTTTTCAATAACCGCTACGGCACGGGTCAATCGGTTTGGGACGGCATCAACCGTACCACCAATTTGATCGTTGCGGGCAAAAAGGTCGTCGTTGCAGGCTACGGCTGGTGCGGCAAGGGCGTTGCTATGAGAGCAAAGGGCTTGGGCGCATCGGTTGTCGTTACCGAGGTAGATCCCATTCGCGCTATGGAAGCGGTTATGGACGGCTTTGCCGTTATGCCTATGGAGGAGGCGGCAAAGATAGGCGACTTCTTCTGCACCGTTACGGGCGACTGCGAGGTCATCACCACCAAGCACTTCCCGCTTCTTAAGGACGGCGCAATACTCACCAACGCAGGCCACTTCGACGTAGAGGTGGATATGAAGGCTCTCCGCGAATACGCGGTCGAAACCTTCGAAGCGCGCAACAACATTATCGGCTACAAGCTCCCCAACGGTAACACGGTATACGTTATCGCAGAGGGCAGATTGGTAAATATCTGCGCAGGCGACGGACACCCCGCAGAAATTATGGATATGTCTTTCGCTATTCAGGCGCTTTCGGCACTCCACCTCGTTACGAATCAGGGCAAGCTCACCGAAAAGATAATCCGTGTTCCGAAAGAGGTCGACGAGGATGTTGCTCGCCGCAAGCTCGCGTTCTGGGGCTGTGAGATCGACACCCTCACCGAAAACCAGAAAAATTATCTTAGCGCGTGGAATCACTAATCGCTTGCTACGCTTCGCTCTCGACTAAAACGTCAAGCGTTTTAGTCGGTTTTGAGATGTCCGTTCGCTCGCGCCGTCGCGCCTCGCCTATTACCCCACAAAACCTTGTTTTGCGGGGACCCCATGGCTCGACACTCGCGGACATCAGCGGTATATTTTTCGAGGCACATGTCCCCGAAAAATATGAGATTTTTATTGTAACTCGAATTTGTTTCTTCCCGAAAAAAGTTTACTTTTTTCGAATTTAAAGGATTTTGAAGGGTTCAAGGGGAACTTTTGCAAAAGTTCCCCTTGCCAATCGTAAAATATTTTTGGAGGTATAAAACATGTCTACTCCTCACAATTCGGCGCAAGTTGGCGATATTGAGGAATCGGTCGTTATGTGCGGCGACCCGTTGCGCGTAAAGTATATCGCAGAAACCTATCTTGAAGACGCCGTGTGCTTCAACGAGGTGCGTGGAATGCTCGGCTACACGGGCTATTATAAGGGCAAGCGCGTATCGGTTATGGGACACGGTATGGGTATGGCTTCTATCGGCATTTATGCCTACGAGCTTTATAACCATTACGGCGTAAAGCAGATAATCCGCGCAGGCAGTGCCGGCGGCATCGGCGACGGCGTACAGGTACGCGATATCATCATCGCGCAGGGCGTGTGCCACGACAGCAATTTTGCCTGGCAGTATGAGCTTCCCGGCACGTTTGCACCCATTGCGGATTTCGAGCTTTTAAAGGCGGCTGACGCAAAGGCTTCGGAATTGGGCATAAACGCAAGAGTCGGCAATATCTACTCCACCGACGTGTTCTATGCGCCCGAGAAGGTAAATTCTCAATGGAAGGATATGGGCATTCTCGGTGTAGAAATGGAATCCGCCGCGCTTTATATGATCGCCGCAAAGGCGAAGGCAAAGGCGCTTTGTGTCTGCACGGTAAGCAACCATATGTTCACCAAGGAGGAGCTTTCCACCGAGGAACGTCAGATGGGCTTTGACAATATGATAAGGCTTTGCCTGGAAATTGCGTAAAAACGTGAAAGCCTGATTCTCATAAGGGTAATAAAAACCAGCGAACCTTCATTATCAAAAGAATTATCACGATTGACAAACTTTTAAATGTATGTTGCTGTCAAAAAAGGAGATAAAAATGAAACAGTGGTTTGATAAAAGCGAGCTCTGGAGAATTTTTCGCAACGAACACCGCGATTTATATAATGAAATGATTCTAAGAGAGCATCGTGAGGTCGGCGACTACGGCAAAGACTTGTTGCCTACAATAGATAGACTTATTGAGAAAAGAGTATGTGATATCGTTGCTCTTCACTATGAAAGAAATAACGACGTCCGTCCCGACTATAGAAAGTATCTAAAAGACCCTAAAGTCCAAGAGGAGTTTTTGTATTGGACGAAAACCAGCAAAGAACAAGAATCAGAAAGAAAATCAAAAGAGAACGCCGAAAAAAGAATGAAAAACCAAACACTTCTAAAAGCAGGGCTCGTCATCGTTGGCGTTGTGTGTGCTTTGAACGGTGTATTGGGCATTGCCTATCCGGATTATCTTGCACAATCGCTAGTGTTTGTTGTCGCAGGGGCGCTTTTGATTTGGCTTGGGGTCAGG
The DNA here is from genome assembly GCA_045593165.1 of Eubacteriales bacterium. Classification (GTDB taxonomy): domain Bacteria; phylum Bacillota; class Clostridia; order Oscillospirales; family CAG-382; genus Coliplasma. The sequence goes on along the minus strand of JAZNWF010000017.1, from coordinate 90,843 downwards.
AAGAAAAAATAATCAATAAATTAAACAAATAACCAAGGTGTGTAATTCTCTTAAGAAAATTAAAAACCACGATGAATTTCATCGTGGTTTTTCTTGTGTTTATCTGATAGAAGAACCCAGCATCGCATTTGTAAGTTCAATTACTTCATTGGGCTAAGTCCAAACCCATTTTATGATAACATATCAAGCGATATTATTTAAGTTGTATTCCGACTTCGTCGGTGTGTTATTATTGCCTTTCGGCAATAGCGTTATTTTATTCGCCAAACTCGGCATAGCCGAATACCACTATGCAAAGCATAATAAAACTGCGAAGCAATATAACTCGACGAGAGGAACGAGGCGAATAAAACTGTGAGACTTCTTATGGGAAGTCTCGCTATTACCGTCCTTTTTTGTTAACCTTATACGCTTAATCGTTTTTTCTCCGCACGCGCCGATATGATATTCAACACAAACACCGATACATACATCAACTCGAAAATACAGGAGCTAATACAGCAAGCGTACCAATGATATGAATAAAAAGGTTTCCAATAAAATTCAATATAGGTTAAATAAAACTCCGAATAACGACCTATTTTAAGTATCGACATTTCGGCTATATACAAAGCAACGTCAATCAAAAGCAAGTAATATGACACCGTAAAAGCAACGTTGATTATAAAAAACGCTTTTATAGACCGCATCGGCAAATTCTTATTGTAAAAAACCAGCCGCATCGCAGGAAAAATCCACACAATGATATAGCATATCCGAGAAACCAAAGATGCCTTTATTGATATCGGCAGAGACATTATGCTACCGGAGAGCAATATAAGCGAAACGATTGCTAAAAATATACCGTTGGTGTTTTTTTCGTAATAATGTAAATTTTTAATCGCAAGCCCATTTGCAAAGAGAACAAAAACGGTCGACAAAAACGGAGTTATATACGTTATATAAGCGTTAATATAGGTGTTTTTCGCAACAACCAACGCCAAAAACGGAGAAACAATCAGATACACCAAGCATAACCAATAAGTAACACGAGCAAGCTTGTCGTTTTTCCTGACGAACGCGATTATCGACGATATTGCTATAACAACGCCCACTGCGACATAAACGGGCAACGATATCCAAACAACCCTGCCGAACATACAAATTGCATATACAAAAACACACGCACAGGCTAAAATCGCAAAAACAACAATCGGCAGAATGCGCTTACACATATCCGAACCTGAAATCTTGCGAAAGCCTTTGCTTTTCTTGTCCGGTCTTGTTACATTATCATTCATGTTTCTTCTCCCTATATGTTGCCGCAACGTGTTTTAGTCGCGCTCCAGATCCCATAACTCATATCTGCTGATGTCTTTGATAGCGCCGCAGTATAAACTGAAATGCCCAAGATCATCTTTGTCATAAATACCCTCGACAATAACGTACTCTCCGTTGTATGCCGTGGCTTCATCATAAAGAATCGCTCTTTCTCCCCATTCAAGCCAAATCGTGTTATCGGTACAATGCGTATAATCCTCTTTGCTCAAAGCAATAAAATTCCCTTCGAACTCAAGGTTGCCTACTCCGATCACGCGGACAAGCTTGCCGTCATATTCCTCCGGATTTGCCAACAATCGTACCATTGATACGTCGATAGCTCGTATATTCGGCGAGTTAACGATATCCAAATACCCCGACTCGATTTTTGCTTTTTTATGTTGTTGTATAGCAAGCAATATACTCAGCAACAACACAACAACACCGCTTATAATACCGAAAACCATTAACAGCTTCTTGCTTCTCTTGGCTTCTTGAACCGTTCCGCCCAAGATCTCATTCGGATCTATATTCAGTATTTCGATCAATTTTTTCGTAGTGTCAATATCGGGCATTGTTCTGCCGTTTTCCCATTTTGAAACGGTTTGCTTTGTTACAAACAATTTGCTTCCCAATTCTTCTTGTGTTAAATTGTTGGCTTTGCGGTATTTGCGTATAACATCTCCGATTCTTTCCATAGTCGCGCCTCCGTATATTTTAGTTATATCATTTTTGCAAGTTGTTTTCAATAGAAAGAAAGTATCCTTCGGGTTTCCTATGAGTTGACATACGCTATTTATACAAATCCTTCCGCCGCGTCCGACAAAACGGAATAACCGAACATCGAACACAAAGCAAAATGACTGTTGCCAAACGAGGTGTTTTATGCTACAATTCCCAAAGTAACGTTTGGAGAACACGCTATGCTTAAAAAACTCATCGGGGACAGGGCGTTTTACAAAAAATTGCTCGTTTTAATGCTCCCCATAATGATACAAAACGGAATAACCAATTTCGTGAATATGCTCGACAACCTTATGGTAGGGCAGGTCGGGCAGAACGAAATGACAGGCGTTTCGGTTGCGAACCAGCTCATTTTCGTGTTCACGCTGTGCATCTTCGGCGCGGTTTCGGGCGCGGGTATTTTCGGCGCGCAGTTTGTCGGCAATGGCGACACAAAGGGCTTGCGCGACACGTTTCGCTTCAAGGTGCTTTTCTGTACTGCGCTTACGCTTTTGGGCATCGCGCTGTTTTCGTTCTACGGCGACGAGCTTATAGGACTCTACCTCAAAGGCAACGGCGACACGACCGACGCCGCCGCGTCGCTTAAATCGGGGCGCGAATATTTAAACATAATGATGCTCGGGTTTATCCCCGCATCTCTTATCCAAGCGTTTGTTAGCACGCTTCGCGAAACGGGCAAAACAAAACCGCCCATGGTTGCGGGCGTTATCGCGGTTTTCGTGAATCTGGTGCTCAACTATCTTCTTATCGGCGGTAATTTCGGCGCGCCGAAATTGGGCGTTGCCGGCGCGGCAATAGCAACGGTTATTTCGCGTTATATCGAGCTTGCAATCGTTGTTATATGGACTTGGCGCAACAGAAGCACCAACCAATTTATACTCGGCGCATTCAGAAGTCTGCGCGTGCCGATGTCGCTCGTAAGACGTATCGCACGAAAAGGGTTCCCCTTGATGCTGAACGAAACGATGTGGGCAGGCGGTATGGCGTTTGTGAGCCAATGCTATTCGGTTAAAGGCTTGGACGTCGTCGCGGCAAACAACATTGTGCAAACCTTTTTCAACGTGTTCTCGGTCGCATTTATGGCTGTCGGCGCGGCGATCGGTATAATACTCGGTCAGCTTTTGGGCGCGGGCAAAACAAAGGAAGCCAAGGAAAGCTCGGTAAAGCTTATCGCATTTTCATTCTTCATAAGCGTTTGCGTTGCAATAATTTTTGCGCTCTGCGCAGAATTCATACCCGAATTTTACAATATGGACGACGACGTAAAGCTGCTCGCCACGCGTATGATGCAGATCTGCGCCGTCGCGATGCCGCTTGACGCTGTGGTAAACGCCTCCTACTTCACTCTGCGCTCGGGCGGAGAAGCATTTATAACCTTTGTTTTCGATTCGGGATTTGTTTGGTCGATATTCGTCCCCGTGGCGTTTATTCTTGCCAACTTCACACCCATAACCATACTTCCCTTATACGCGATATGCCAATCGCTCAACCTTTTGAAATGCAGTATCGGTCTGTATTTCGTCAAAAAGGGCAAGTGGATAAAAAATATAGTGGGTTGATAAAATGAACCGTTATTATTCGTTGAACGAATATTTAAAAGAAAATTTCGGCGAAAAGGTGTATAAGCTGTCAATAGATTTGGGGCTTAACTGCCCGAACCGCGACGGAAAATTGGATACGCGCGGATGCATCTTCTGCAAGGACGGCTCTTCGCATTTTGCGATGCAATCGGGCGATATCCACGAAAGAATCGAAAACGCGAAGGCGCTCGTCGCAAAAAAGACCGACGCAAAAAAATTTATCGCGTATTTCCAAAGCTATACCAACACCTACGCCCCTTGCGAATATTTGAAAACCGTTTTCTCGCAAGCGATCGCGCGGGAGGATATCGTTGCGCTTTCTATCGCGACACGCCCCGATTGTCTGCCCGAGGATATTCTGGATATGCTTTATGAGCTAAACGAAATAAAGCCCGTTTGGGTGGAGCTCGGGTTACAAACGGCAAACGAAAAAACGGCTGAATACATACGCCGTTGCTATAAAAACGAGGTATATATAAACGCCGTTTCGGCATTGAACGCGCGTAATATCGAGGTTATAACCCATATGATCATCGGTCTGCCGGGCGAAACGAAGGAAGACGTTTTAAAATCGGTCGACCTTGCCGTTTCGGCAGGCACGAAAGGAATAAAGCTCCAATTGCTTCACGTTTTGCGCGGAACCGATCTGGAAAACGATTACAAAAACGGCAAATTCGAAACGCTTTCGCTCGACGGATATATGGATATACTTTTTGCCTGTATCGAGCGTCTGCCGAAAAATATCGTCATCCACCGCATAACAGGCGACGCGCCCAAGGCGCACCTCGTTTCGCCTAAATGGAGCGCCGACAAAAAGACGGTTATGAACACAATAACCCGCGAAATGAATGCGCGCGATATAATTCAGGGAAAATATGCCGAATAATCCCTCTCCAACTACTTGAAAATGCAATCGATTTTTGGTAAAATCAATAGAAGATAATTATTTTTTACTCGGAGTAAAAATATTATGGCAATGAACGACCTTTGTGCCGATATCGGCTACAAAAGCATAAATCATTTCGGCGAGCAGCTTTGCGGCGACCACGTTGACGTGGTTGAGGCGGACGATAACTCGACCGTTGTCGTGCTCACCGACGGATTGGGAAGCGGTGTTAAAGCGAGCATTCTTTCCACCCTCACCGCAAAAATAATATCCACGATGATGGCAGAGGGATTGCCTATCGAGGAATGCGTTTCGACCATCGCGGCAACGCTCCCCGTATGCTCGGAGCGCGGTGTGGCATATTCCACCTTCACCATTATGCACATCATCAATAACGAAACTATCGAGCTTATTCAGTACGATAACCCTCAGATCATATTCATCCGCGACCAAAAGCGCGTGGATTATCCGATGACCGAGCTTCACATAGACGGCAAGAAGATCTACAAATCCACGATCTCTCTGCGCGAGGACGATATATTTATCGCGATGAGCGACGGTTGCCCCCACGCAGGCGTCGGTCTTACCTACAACTTCGGCTGGTCGCGCGAAAATATTGCCGAGTTTATGGAAACAATCTCGGGCGCGGGCTTCACCGCGAAAACGCTTTCCACCATTCTCGTTGACGAATGCTATAAGCTCTACGGCGGCGAACCGTATGACGATACCACCGCCTGCGTTGTACGTATAAGAAAGCGCGTGCCGATGAATCTTCTCTTCGGACCGCCCGCAAACCGCGACGATTGCAACAGAATGATGTCGCTCTTCTTCTCGAAGGCGGGCAAGCATATCGTCTGCGGCGGCACGACCTCGTCTATCGCGGCGAAATATCTTAACAAGCCTATAAGAACCAGCCTTGATTTCGAATCGCCCGATATTCCTCCGATATCCTATATCGAGGGCGTCGATCTGGTAACCGAGGGTGTTATCACGGTAAACAAGGTGCTTTCCTATGCGAAGGACTATCTTGACGATAACTCAAGCTATGAGCATTGGGGCTTCAAGCGCGACGGCGCGTCGCTTATTGCAAGGCTTTTGTTCGAGGAAGCGACCGATATCAATTTCTACGTCGGCAGAGCGATAAACCCCGCTCACCAGAACCCCGATCTGCCTATCAATTTCAGCATCAAGATGAATCTTGTAAAAGAGCTTTCGGAATGCTTGAAGAAAATGGGCAAGCATATCAAGGTAAGCTATTTTTAATAAAAAAGTCTGCAAGCCAGGGCGGACCGAGAAAAACGAAGTTATTTTTCGCGAAAAGCGAGCGTCGGCGTACGATTGTACGGCAGTCGAGTTTTTTCGTGAAAGTGCCTGAAAATACAATAAAATTTAATATCTTATAAAAAATAAGATATGCTTCCGTCTTTGTTTTGGAAGCATATCTTTTCTTGTTTTATTATTTCAGGCACGTAAAGAACGAGTTTTTCCTCGGCCTGAAACACCCGAGAACGCATCTCGGGTGTTTTTGCTTGCTTTTACTGCTGTGCTTCGTACATATATTTTTGGTCTGAATAAATTACACCGAATATACCGAAGCTTGAAACTACGCCCTTATCGGTTTCGATAAAAATATGATACACCTGTGCTTCTTCAACGTCATATTCTCTCTCGACAACAAACAGCAAACGTCCGTCTTGTATGTGATATACGGATTCTATCGCAGGAGGCGTGCCCTTTTCGCACTCGACTATAAGTATCGTTAATTCCTTTTCCTTGAAAAACTCTTCATCGTATTTTTGGATATGCGTGCGGTAGCTCGGAATATCTCCAACCGCTTCGTCGATATTGAATTTGTCATCGTGATTGAGGTAGCCGTCATCCGAAGGACCAATATCCGGAAGCTCATCCACCGATGAAACAAAGATAGCGCCTGGTAAAATCCCGTTATATCGCTTTTTGCCGGTATATATCGTGTAATACGTGAATTCGTCGAGATTATCAAACGGTTTCAGTATTGGAAGTTCGAATCCCGTCGAGGTTTCGGGAGCAGAGCTTTCGGGCGGGTTCGACTGTTCATCGGGTGTCGAAACACCGTCGGGATACCACGATGACACAGAGCTATCCTCTGCAGACGTTTCATCTCCGCTCGCAGTGCTTTTTTCGGATTCCTCTTCGGAATCGCTATGCGTCGCAACCTCCTCGCCGCACGCGACAAAAGTCAACACACAAAATAACAAGGACATAAACAAAGCTATGATTCTTTTCATAAGTTATCTCCTTTCGGGAATCGTTGCATATATATAGACGAACAAATTATCTGTTTTGTCACATTCCCGATTAAAAAAACTAAGGTTTTTAAGTATCTTCAATCAGAACACAACCACCATGCGCAAGATTATATTGATAAATCACTGACAACGGAACGTGGTACATGGAAGAATAGGTATGGTGCGGATCGTTTATCGTTGCAACATACGTTTGTAGATCCTTGTGATAATAAACGCCAACTATCAACAGCCAATGACCATCTGTGTCATATGGGAAATATACGTTATTCTCCGGTATTTTTGCCTGAACAAACACCAAACTATTGTTTGCGATATTGTTTCTTATCGTAGTAACGTATTCGGATTCCGAAGCAAACGAATACGCATATTTGTATCTATACTCTAAAGTTGAATCATTATTGCTCAAATACACATTCAGTTTGGTTTTTATATAGTCTGCGGTTGAAAATTCCGAGACCTCTTTGTTATCAACAATATCATCTTCTGTAACGTCGGGACAACCATAATAATGCAACGCCATAACAGCGCAGGCGGGACCACAAGTGTTTGATTCCTCTTGTTCATATAGCGGCACGTCGTAACGAACTAATTTCAAAACCCAAAGACTACCCTGTGATGAATTTTGAGAATACACATCCGTTGAAGAATCTAACGTGGTTAATAGATAGTTATTATTATGGCTGTTATATATTCTATATACACCGTATGCAATCCTTACAAATCGCCACTGTTGCTGTTGTAAAAACGTTTGGGTGTTTACAAACAGATTTGAGGCGTTCGCACCTATGCAATATGCCGTGTTGCTCATAGGTATGATTGCATACGTTCCGTTGCCTTTGTATTTCACCTTGAACTGTTGATTTATATCAGAGGGGTCATACGTTTGCTGTGTTAGCGCTTCCGAATACGACATTCCGTTTCCCGAGGCACTATTGGCAAAATGGTAAATACCGCCGTCAACAAGATCAATATCCTCGGTTGTCGGCATAGAGATATAATTAATTGTTATATATGGTTTGCTGTCTAATCTGCCTGCCTGATTTCCCGATTCGCTCGAACCCAAAACGACCGCTGCTTCTGCTTCGTTTGTGGATTTTAACATTATTGACCAGTCGTCTGTTTCCGGGTGGTTCTTTTTATTATAATCAATTATGTTTATAATGTCAATTTGGTATCGTGGATATGGGATGGTATGTTCCGTCGGAACAATAGTCATAATTCCTCCGGAATACGTTAACTCATATCCGTCCCAAATTTCACCGTAAGCAGTCTCTTCTTGGTCAGGATCGTAATAAATCGTAGACTCATCCCATTCGATTTCCTTCATCCTATACGCCCTTATAGTGTTTGGACCGTTATCCATATGAATATCGGCGAAATTGACACAAACCGAAGTAACTCTGCCGGTATTATATAAAGTTTTAAACGTCGTACTTTTTGATAATCCGGGGAAACTCATAATTGTTCTTGCTGTTCCGCGTTGTTGCGGTGAATCGGGATAATACAAATTGAAATTACCGACAAATAAAGACATCCACGTGCCAAAATTCGCTTTATGATTTGTGAATATTGTGGCATCCCTAATTATTTTATCAGCATCGCTCTCGTTATCGCTTGGTTGAATATTGAAAGAAGGATCGACAGTTACGGGATATACCGTTGATGGCGAATCCAAAAATTCTTCGGGTGCTGTAATTATGATTCTATATCCCATACCTTCTGCTATCGTTTCGAGCTCGGCAGTACCAAGGGCATAATTATAGAACGAATCGTATATTACAATCGCACCAAAGCTTCCGATTTTTTCATCCTTTGAATACATTGTTATAGTTCCGTTTTCGTTTCGGAGCTCTGCTCCTTTTGTAACAACCATAAATGCGAAGGTGTTCTTATGCGGATTTTCCTGAAGAATAATATCTTCCTTGAAGCCCGAATAAGTCTGAGTGTATTTTACTTTTGTCTTTTCACCAAATACATCGAAATATTCTATTGCATCTGTGCTGTTTTCTATAAGCTTTACCTCGCTGTCTGACGAAACGGAAAGCGATTGGGAAGATAACGTAGATTCCGGCGCCATAACCATGGTAATTCCATCATAATTCAAGGTTACGCCCGAGGATAGTTTTGCGGGATACAGCAATTCAATATCGTTGCTTTTGTTTGAATAAGATCCGTCTTTGTTCTTTACTAAAACGTTACTTTTATCTTTTATCGTTCCGTCCTTATCGATATATTTTACGTCTTCATCAAAAAGGTACCAAGTGTCTGTTCCGTCATTGTTCTTGAAAACCACACTGTTTAATGTTTGTTCCTGTGAATAATCTCTTGATATATGACCTGCAGCAATGGCAACATCATAAGATATGATTTCCGGAACACAGGAGGCATCAAGCGTGGTTGCTGATAAATCCGTTGAAACGTTATTTTCTGTAAATTCTTCTTCGGTGCAAAATGCATTAATAGGAAAAGCCAAAAATATTAAAAGTACAGATAGAAACAATGCCGCTATTTTGGTTTTTTGCATGCCGTTTTTCCTTTCTACTCTCATTAATTTCATTATACTTTTCTTGATTTTTAGTTTGCATTGTTCACCGGAAACACCTTCTTTTCTCCTTGTTTTTTATATAGGCTTGTTTCTTTTTTGCGTTATTGTAACGTAGCAACATTTGCCGGAATCGCCTATAATTATGCTGACGCTATGCGTTTTCATCAAATTTTTATCAAAAGGCAGCGGGCAGGTGAAATATTCGTTTTCCTTAATCGAATACACAAGCATTTCTTCTGCATCCTTTCGGAAAATATATTGATAATCGCCCCACCTGTGTCGGTAAACGATATCATCTGTAATTAATACAGGCTCTGTTTCCTCAAACAGCGGCTTTAAAAACAACGAATAGGTATCACCCTGACGTTCGGTAGTAAGCTCGTATTTTTCGTATGCTTTTAATATATACTTATTGGTAACGTCTTTCATGTCGGAAAGGCGGTATATTTTTACGCCGTCCGGATCGCGTACTATACAGGCATCGTTTTTTTCGGTATATCTTATAATTTCGCCCTTGCCCTTTTGAACAACACCCGTTTCGGTATCGTAAATGACCCACGGTTGATACATCGGACCCGAATAATCGCCGGTTATGCTGGTGTCAGAGGCATATAAATAAGCTATCGCATATCTTCCGTCGGGGGAAAAGGACGCCTGCGTGGTAGTCAGCGTCTCGCCCTTGTAGGCGGTGTAAAACACTGTTTCCTTTCGGGTGGTTACGTCATATAATATACTTTCTCTTTTAACAAGCCGCAACTCTCCGTCAATTTTTTCACTGTAGTCCTTATGAAAAATAAACTTCGTATAATCCTCGGATATTGCGTAAAGTTTCTCATGCGAATAGGGCAGCCAATGATATTCGCCGGTTTCCATATTTACGGCATACGCACCCGTTTTATAAAATCCGTTGATCACTGCTTTTGTATTCATTGTCTTTAAAATGCACCAATCGGAAATGGTATATCTGGTTATTACTTCGAACTTGATCCCATCTTCTTTGAGGCAGTTATTTGTTACTTCATGGATTTTTTTCAGCAAATTGACATATTCGCCTGTCCGTAAATCATAACACTTGCCGATAATATATTTATATTCATCGGGAACATCATAATAATTTCCGATGTATATCCTCAAATAGTTTTCATTTATCGCATATACATCGCTGACAAAATCCGGAAAAACCACTTCCTTTGTCGTGCTCGGCGCGTTATATGAAAGCGGTATCAATCCGCTGCTCGAAGCCGAAAGGCTCGAGTTGCTTGCAAAATTAAGAATGGTCGCTTCTATGCTTAACTCACCCGGCTCGTACCAATCCGCCATTCCCTCGACCTCGACCGGTTCGCCTAAATATTTGGGTCGGGACGGCATATCGGATTCTGTTTCATCGGGGCGCATCCTTTCAAAAACCGCCACCGTAGCAACAATGCTTATTATCGCCGCCATACACGCGGCGATTACGGCAATCGGCTTTATTCTTATTCTGCGTTTTGCAGTATCGGTCACTTGGTCGCGCGTTATATAAAACGCCGTCAGACTGCTTTCTTCGGGTAGTTCCGCGCTGTTTTCCTGCAGCTTAAAATACTTTTTTAATTTATTTTCAAAATCATTATTTTTCATAAACATGCCCTCCTATTCTTCGTAATATCTTTTGAGTTTTTCCAATGCGCGTCTGTATCTTTTTTGAACAGCGATGGCGTTTGTTCCCAAAACAGATGCTATCTCGGCATGAGATAACCCGATATGCAATTTAAGGTTTATTATCGCTCGCTCCTGTTCATTCAGCTTTTGCATTGCATCGCGTATTGCCATAATATCATCAATATCGTCGGCAGGATCCGCAATCGAAAGCTCAATATCGTCCAAGGGCAACGTATTGCCCCTTTTCTTCACGATCGAAATTGCGCAGTTTCTTGTTATCGCCAGCACCCACGCCTTCGGATTCGTTCCGCGGCGGTATGTATGCGCATATTTCGCGATATTCAACATCGTTTCCTGCAAAACGTCTTCCGCATCGGTTTTGTTATTCACGATCTGATACCCGAGCGAAAATATCATTTTTCCGTAATTGCGATATATTACAGACAAGGCATTTATATTGCCTTCCGACAGCTCGCATATAGCGTTATCGCAATTGTCGTTAAAAACCCAAAATAAAAGCATTCATATCCGCCTCCCTTCACTATATATAAGTTGAAAACACGAACAAATCGGACATCGCTTTGAAAATTTCTTTAAAAATGTGCAAAACACCCTAAGGTTTATCGCGGTTTGTCCGTTAGGGACATCACGCTAAGCCTTCGGGTGTTTCTTTTTTACATCCAATCGGGCGTTACGCCGTAAAATTTAAGCATCTCGTAGACCCTTGCAACAGGGAGTCCGACGATATTGAAATAATCACCCTCGAAGGATTCGGCAAGCAGGCATCCCTTTTCCTGAATCCCGTACGCGCCTGCCTTGTCCATAGGCTCAAGAGTTTTAACGTATGCATCGATCTCCTCATCGGTGAGGTTACGGAAGCGCACCTTGGTTATGCAAGCATCGCTTCTTTCGCCCTTATCGCCCACAACGGCATAGCCGGTTATGACCTCGTGCGTCGTGCCTGACAGCATTTTTATCATCGCTCTTGCGTCGCGCACGTCCTTCGGCTTGCCGAGCACGCGTCCATTATAGCAAACAACGGTGTCCGCGCCAACAACAACGCTTCCCTTGTCTACACGGTCATATACCTCCTTCGCCTTATTGAGCGCGTTTATGCGGACGAGCTCACTCGGTATCTCTCCGTCGGTCAGCTCACAAGCGTTCGACGGAATGACCTCGTATTTATATCCCACAAGCGACATCAGCTCGCGTCTGCGCGGCGAGTTTGATGCGAGAATAAGCCTTACTGTCATTTGTTTTTATCTCCGTTTCAAAAAATCCTTGATTATTTCTCTTTACTATATTATAATGCTAAAATAATGGTATGTAAATATTAAAGGTGAAAAAATGAAGATTTCTTTTGACAACGCAAAAAGAATAGTGGTAAAGGTCGGAACCTCCACCCTTACACATTCTTCGGGATATATAAACATCCGCAAGGTCGAAAAATTGGTCTCCTGCCTTGCGGATATCCATAACAGCGGAAAGGATATCGTTCTCGTTTCCTCGGGTGCGGTAAGCTGCGGTCTTGCGAAGATAGGCTTTTCCCGCGATACGCTCACAACCGAGCAGAAGCAGGCGGCTGCCGCTGTCGGACAATGCCAGCTTATAGATATGTATGCCCGCCGCTTTGCCGACCACGGCACGACTATCGCGCAGATACTTCTTACGAGAAGCGTTATCGACGATAAGGAGCTTCGCGCACACGCAAGCACCACGCTTGAGCTGCTTCTCGGTCAGGGTATAATCCCCATCGTAAACGAAAACGATACGCTTTCGAACGAGCAGATAAAGATCGGCAGTAACGATACGCTTGCCGCAACAGTTGCGCGTCTTTGCAACGCCGACCTGCTTATAAATATGTCGGATATCGACGGCCTTTACGATTCCGACCCGAGAAAGAACGAAAACGCAAAATTCATCGAATACGTCGAAAGGGTGACCGACGAAATATTCTCCTACGGCGCGGGCGCGGGCACTGCTCGAGGCACAGGCGGTATGGCAACCAAGCTCGAAAGCGCAAAATACGTTACCGAGCGCGGAATCGCTATGATAATTCTAAACGGCGCCGATCCCGAAATACTTTACGACGTTGTCGACGGTGATTTCGTGGGCACCTACTTCGCTCCCTGCGGCGAAAAGAAGTAATATCCGAAAAAGGAGCTTTTTACGATGCTTGAAAATATGTGCAAACGCGCACGCGAGGCGTCGGTAATACTCGGCTCGACCGATACCGAAACGCGAAATTCCGCCCTGCAAGCTATGGCGAACGCGCTCCGCGAACGCAAGGAAGAAATTATCAAGGCAAACGGTATAGATATCGAAAACGCAAAAGCAAACGGAATAAGCGATGCGATGCTCGACAGACTCACGCTCACAAATGCACGTATCGATGCTATCGCAAACGCGGTCGAAAAGGCGATCGCACTCCCCGACCCGTTGGCAAGCGGTGAAAAATGGACTCGCCCCAACGGCTTGAATATCGAAAAAAGACGCGTTCCCTTCGGCGTTATCGCAATTATTTACGAGGCACGCCCCAACGTTACCGCCGATGCGGCGGCGTTGTGCGTAAAAACAGGCAACGCGGTAATACTTCGCGGCGGCAAGGAAGCGATAAGCTCAAATATCGCCGTTGCAAGCGTGCTTTCCGATGCGCTTTACTCGCTCGGTCTGCCCAAGGAATGCATACAGATCGTTTCGGATACATCGCGCGAAACGGCAAACAAATTAATGAAGATGAAGGGCGGCATCGACCTGCTTATCCCGCGCGGAGGCAAATCGCTTATCCGCTCGGTAGTTGAAAACGCAACAGTTCCGGTTATCGAAACGGGTGCCGGCAACTGCCATATTTATTTCGACGAATTTGCCGATGAAAGAATTGCGCTCGACGTTATCGACAACGCAAAGCGTCAGCGTCCCTCGGTATGCAACGCGGCAGAAAGCCTGCTCGTTCACGAAGGTGTGGCGCAAAAGCTGCTTCCGCTCGTAAAGGCACGTCTTGACAACGTGGAATTACGCGGCTGTGAAAAAACACGCCTCATTCTTTCCGATATAAGCATGGCGACCGACGAGGATTTTTACACCGAATACAACGATTATATCCTTTCGGTAAAGATTGTTTCCGATATCAAGGAGGCGGTCGCCCACATAAACGAGCACGGCACGGGACACAGCGAGGCGATAATCACCAAATGCCCCGAAAACGCACAGTATTTCTGCAACAATATCGATGCGGCGGCGGTTTACGTCAACGCCTCGACTAGATTTACCGACGGCGAGGAATTCGGCTTCGGTGCGGAGATAGGTATCTCCACCCAAAAAATGCACGCTCGCGGCCCTATGGGGCTTTTCGAGATGACGACCTACAAATACGTCATCACGGGCGAGGGTCAGATAAGATAAACACAACGCACTCCCGAGGGAATAACCTCGGGAGTTTCTTTTATGTGTCACCCTATACTCAAATCTAACCCGTAACTTCCTCGTTTACCGTAACAATCATATCATTGATATCGTAAGTTATGACAGTTGTGCTTGAATCGTTGCCTGCGGAAGATATTCGTATATAAGCGATATTAGACACGTTCGCTAATGTCATAGTCAGATTAAGGTTTTCGTCTGCGGAATGAGCTGCGCTTATAGCGGTTCCGTATTTCGTCAAGGCAAACGCACTTCCCGCAAGCGTAGCATAACCACCAACGAAATTAAAATCGGCATCATACGCACATATATAATTCATAGCGTGGTTAATTGTTGCCCAATCACAGCCGTAAACTCTGACAACATCTCCTGCTTTTGCTGGGATATATCCAGTAACGTATGAACCGCTTAATCCTTTTGCGACACCGCTTGAGCTTAATCTGTATTTTTCCATATAACCCGTTCCGTTGAAAACACTTCCATCGGTATCGATGGAAAGCGGAACGCGATTGATATAAGGAATGATAATTGTTCCGTCAAGTGCTGTAAGCACATCAATTTCAATCGTTGTACCATCTGCCAAAGGAAGCAACGCTTTTCTGAAAGAAATACCCGTATTGCTCAATTTTTCATTTTGTAGTGTCGCAATCAAATCTCTGATATCACTATGAGCCGTTTCATCGTTGTTGTGCGATGCTACATTCTCCGCGTTTGCAACGCTTGCGCTGTTTGTAAGTGTTTTCATCCACGCTTCGATAGGGTCACAATAATATTTCAAATATCCTTCATAAGTTGGGTGCGTGCCGTCTGTAGTATAATCTGTACCTAAAGTTTTTAGATATGTGACGGGCGGCGTGATCGTGTTCAAATCACACACGGATACGCCCCATTTTGCACAACACTCTAACGCTATATGATAGAAATTCGGAACATTTTGACTGCTATCATACAAACTCATTGTTTTCGGAATTGCGATATATCCGATTTTCTTCCCCTGAAATTTCGTTACCAACTGCTTCAACATACTTTCAAATGCACCATAGTACGTTGTGTCATCCAACTCGGCATCGAAACCGTTAGTGATTTCGCCGATTGTAATAGTGCCGTGTTGGTAATACTGCCAAGCATCATTTACGCCGCCTTCGACGATCGCATAATCTGCATCTTCGCTCATAGTGGCAACCATTCTGCAAAGCCACGGTTTAGCATCACCCGTTGTGCTTGCGTAAGTTTTTGCGGTGACAGTGGCACCGCCGGCACCAACATTTTCATAAACCATATTATTGCGTTCTGCTATAATCTTTCCGTATCCGCCCAAATATCTACCCTCGGCATCCGAGCCCGCGCAAATACTGTCACCGAGGAAAGATACCTTTTTGCCGTAAAGCGGATTTAAGCTGTACTCGTTTGCAAGCTTTGCCGTAAACTCTTCCTCTGTGCCGGTATAGCCACCGTCTTGAGCATATGCGTATGCGGATTTGCCGTCCGCGCCGCTTGCGCCCGTGTCACCCTTGTCGCCCTTTGCGCCTTGAATTCCCTGCTCGCCCTGAATACCTTGGATACCCTGCTCGCCCCGTTCACCCTGAATGCCTTGCGATCCCGTGTCACCCTTTTCACCCTTGAGAGAATCGAGCCAATCGCTTTCGCTTCCGTAAAAGCCGTTATCAAGCGCGATCTCGTAGGCGGATGCTCCGTCCGCGCCGTCAAACTCGCCGCTGGCTCTGGCAGAATCAAGTGCAAGCTTTACAGCGGTCGGAACAGTCAAAAGCTCGTTTTCCAACTGCTTACCGTCAGGGTCTGTCGCCGCAGACGTGTTTTCTATAACAAACAGCTCAGTGGAATACGTGTTTATGCCGTCGGGCGAAATCCAACAGCAGGTAACGTCACAGGTTATATCGCCTGCTATGGCAAGCGCGCTTTCGTTCAGCACGAATCGGAGTATGCAGTTTTCGACGTCGATATCCGGCTGTGGAGCGAGCTCGAATATACTGCCGTCGGACCTTGTTCCGCGAAGGATAAGTGTGCAGCCTTTCGGCAAAACGTAGGGAACGCCGTTTTCCGTCAAACGCACCTCTATGATTCGCGTTAAGCTATCAAGCTGCTTGGTGTAGACCTTTTGCATAACAGCGTCGGGTGTAGGTGTGAATGATAAATTGATTTTTGTTTTTGTCATGCTACCTCCGTTTTTTCGTAAACGATTGCGAGAAACCGTGTGCCGTATACCAAGGCGATTGCGCCGATGCCTTGGCTACGTGATGAGTGTATCACGAACCCCCCTTTTTCGCATCCCGTAAAAGTCGCATCAAAATCCCATTTTAAAAAACCGCACTTGGAAAGAGGTGGAGGCGGCACGCGCGTGCGCGCGTTGATTTTTCTTTTCTCCCCTCCTTCTCCCTCTCTTTTTTCTTTCTCTTTCTCTTTTTCTTATCTATAGTCTTGTTTGTCATTGACATTTTCGTGTTTTGTAATTGACGTGTCATTGACAAACAAAAAAAGAGAGGCGAAAACCTCTCTTTCATTTATTTCAGCTCTTTTTCGAAATACGCGTTGAAGATACGCTGCTTTACGCCGCGCTCCTTTTTTTCGAGCTCTGCCAAAAAATTCTTCGCTTCCTCGCGGCGAGTGTTTCCGTCGGCAGGGCAATTCTTCGGCACAGGGGTGATTCCGCAAGCCCTTACGAAATGCGAAACCTCTTTTTCGGGGGTATAAAGCAAAGGGCGGATAACCGTCATATCGCTTCGATCGAGATATGTTACCGGGCGGAAGCAATCGAACCTGCCCTCGATGAAAAGATTCATAATTATCGTTTCAACCGCATCGTCGAAATGGTGACCGAGCGCTAATTTGTTACAGCCCAATTCCTTTGCCGCGTTGTGCAAGCCGCCTCTGCGCATATTCGAGCATAATGAGCAGGGGTGCTTTTCCTTTCGCACCTCGAACACGACGGGATATATCTCGCCCGTTCCGACAACGTTTAACTCCAAGCCGAGCTCCTCACAAAGCGATTTCGACACCGAATTGTCCTCGTTCGGAAATCCCATATAGAGATTTATCGGCACGATTTGGAATTTTTTGGGATAAAATCGGGACAAGCCGTGCAGTGCGCAAAGCAATGCAAGACTATCCTTGCCGCCCGAAACACCGACGGCGATCCTGTCGCCCTCTTCTATCATATCGTATCGCTCGATAGCGCGGCGGGTATATGACATCAGTTTTTGTAATGCTTTTGCATCGATCATAATCTATTTTCCGTATTCACAATAAATTTTAAGCTCGCATTCATCGCATTTGGGACTGCGCGCGGTGCACACCTCTCTGCCGAAAAGCACCATTCGGTGACAATAATCGCTCTGCTTTTCAAGCGGTATCAGCTTCGATAACGCACGCTCGGTCTTTACGGGGTCCTTTCCGTCGGATAGCCCCAATCTGCCCGAAATACGTATACAATGCGTGTCGGCAACTATTCCGCCAAGCCCGAAAATATCGCCTCTTATAAGGTTTGCAACCTTTCGTCCCACTCCGCGAAGCGTAAGCAGGTCATCCATGCTCTCGGGAACTGTTCCGCCGTATACCTCGGCAACACGCGTTGCGCATTCCTTTAACGCCTTTGCCTTGGAATGATACAGCCCCACCGAGTGTATCTCGGCTTCGATATCGGTAAGCTCTGCCGATGCCATATCGTAAACCGTCGGAAAACGGGCAAACAGCGTTTTCGCAACGATATTCACTCGCGCATCGGTGCACTGCGCCGAAAGTATCGCCATTATAAGCAATCGGTACGCATCGCCCTCCCATTTCAGCCCGCATTCGGGCTCGGGATATCGCGATTCGAGCAATTCTATTATATTTTCTGCTTTTTCTTTTGATTTCATATTTTATCAGTCAAGGGGAACTTTTGCAAAAGTTCCCCTTAGACCCCTCAAAATCATTTGTGTTCGAAAAACTAAAGTTTTTCGCAAAAAATCAAGCGTTATCGGTTGCTTTGGCAAAATTCGTTTGAACCGCAAAAGTTTTTTATCCGAAAAATGTTTACATTTTTCGAGCATAAAAAGTTTTTGAGGATCATAAGGAACTTTTTTCAAAAAGTTCCTTATAAACATCGAGAATCATTCGTCAAATATAAAATTAACGTCGCCCGAAAGAAGCGCAAGACCGCCGCGGAAGATGATCTCGGCGCGCTCCTCGAAATTAGCGCGGAGCTTTTCGGCGTAGGATCTTTCGGAAAGATGCACCTCTATGGAAAACAGCTTTTTATCCTTGTCCACGACCTCACAGCAAAGGTTGTAGCCGCCGCCCGATACCTCGGTGATCGAGCTTAATATCCGTCTGCCGTTTTTGTTGAACGCGATAAGGCGCAACGCGCTCTTCAGGGCGCGCTCCTTGATAATGCCCAAAAGCGAGCTTTCATAGCTTTCGAGCGTTTCTTTTCCGCTTTCGGATATGGTATACAGGGTTTCCGTGCCGTCGGCAACCTCTTCTATCTGTCCTGCGTCAAGAAGCTCCGAAAAGCAAAAGGCAAAATCGAAATACCCGACAAACTCGTCCTGAAGCACCATATCGTTTACCGTTGTAAACTCCAAGGGAACCTCTACGTTTTTTAGCAGGTACAGTATAAAAACCTTTATATCTACCTTGTTTTCTAACTTCATTATTTCATACGCGGCGATGCTTCGCCGTTTTTCCTTAAAATATTTGTTATTTTTTTATATTCTAACACGATTACACATTATTTTCAACATTCTGTCAAAAACTTTCACTTGAAAAATCACATATATGTGATATACTTATTTTGAGTAATTATATATTATTAGGTAGTGGATCAAAATGATACTCGATTTTTACGGCGGCGTTGAGCCTGCAGAAAGAACAAGGATCGGAAAATCTCCGATAGAAAATATAAACACCTGCTCGGCTGTCTGCCTCGAGGCGAACGATCAGCCGTCTGTTTCCGCGCCTATCGGCAAAAAGGTAAAGCGCGGAACGCTTTTGGGTGAAAACCGTCAGACCCCCGTTTATTCCTCGATATCGGGAATCTTTCGCGGTATACTCGAATTAGAGGGCAAAAGCTATTTCGTCGTCACCGCGGAGGAAAACGAGGTGTTCGAGGAGGATATCCTTTTTGCACCCGAGGAACGTGCTCTAACCGAAATGACGCCCGACGATATTATCGAAGCGGCGAAAAAATTTGCAATAACCGATTCGCGAAGCGGTGTTCCGCTGTGGATGCTTTTATCTCACGCGGGAAATAACTGCCGACGCGTTGTAATAGACCTTACCGAATCCGACTCGATGAGCGCGATCAATTACCGCCTTTGTATAGAAAAGGCAAGGTCGTTGGTCGGCGGCGCAAAGGTGCTTTTGCATGCAACGGGCGCGCTGAAATGCGTTTTTGCAGGCGAGCATTACCGTAACGCCGCGTTCGAAGCAATAAGCCAATACGCAACCGATGAACAGCTTTTCGCAATTGCGCCTCTTGCCGAAAAATACCCCTATACCGATCACGCGCTTATGTACGCGCTTTACGTTAAAACGCTCAAAAGGGGCGAAACGCCTATCGACCACGGCGTGTTCGTGGTAAGTGCCGAAACCGCAATCGCGCTTTACGACGCTATAGTAAGCGGTATGCCCCAGCTCGACCGTTATATCTCGGTATGCGGCAACGGCACGAAGCACATCGGCAGCTTCAGACTTCCGCGCGGAATGACTATGCACGATATAAGCTCGATATGCGGAGGACTGAAAAAGGGCTTCTTCTTTATCGAGGACAGCCGTCTTTCGGGCAACACCGCGCGCGGCGCGATAAGCGACAACGCTCGTGCTATTATATCCGTAAGACCGAAAAGGGTAAATCAAACAGATTGTATATCCTGCGGCAAATGCGCCGAAAGCTGTCCCGTTCAGCTTCTCCCCTTCGAAGCGGTCAACACCAAAATCAACAATTTGAGCGAATATTGTATCGGTTGCGGCGCGTGTCAGTATATCTGCCCGTGCGGAATACCGCTTTTAGAGCTCATATACAACAAAAAGAACGATAATTCTACCAAATCCGACAACACTCCGGAGGTTGTATTATGAAAAACACGGCACCCTATATCCACACCTCCGAAACACGCAACTCGCACGCGTACGATTGGCTCGTGGCGCTCCTGCCCGTTGTGATATGGAGCGTCTATATGTTTGGCGCGCGTGTTATAACGCTCTGCCTTGTCGGTGCAATAAGCTCGCTTTTGCTCGATTTTTCGGTTCAGCACTTTATATTCAAGCACGATATTGCTTACTGCACGGACGTGATGTCCGCGGTATACGGAATACTCGCGGTGCTTGCGATGCCCGTTTCCGCACCGCTTTGGCTTCCGACGATTTCGTCGATCCTCGTCGTTCTTGCTAAAAATATAAAGGGCTTCCGCGGAAAAAGGCTCTTCAACCCGTTCGTGTTCTCCGCGGCGGTGCTTAATCTTATCTTCCCCTCGATAATGACGGCGTTCACACGTCCGTTTGCATATTTCTCGGCGTTCGATTTCAATATCGATCCGCGCCTTTTGGAAAATTACCGCGTTATATCGCCGCTTCAGTATATGGCAGACGGCTCGGTTTACGAGGACGGCATTATGGCACAGCTTTACGGCTTTGCCTCGGGCTGTATGGGTGAGATTGCTATTTCCGCGATGATAATTTCACTCGTTTACCTCGTCATCCGCAAGCAAGCCAATGCGGCAAGCACAGCGTTTATGCTTATACCCATACTTTTGCTTGCGCTTATGTTCCCCTCCGATGATGCCGAAAGCAATTATTACGCGTTTTCGGTGCTCTTCTCGGGCGCTCCGGTGTTTCTTTCGGTATTTGCGCTGAACGAAAGCCACACCGTTCCCATAACCAAGCTCGGCAGGATAATAGTCGGCGTTGTGGCAGGCGTGCTTATTTTCGTGCTTCGCAAGGCGTTTGGCGGTATCGAGCTTGGCTATATCGTGATATTACTTATAAACGTCGTTTCGCCGTTTATCGAAGCATTCACAAAGCCGAAGCAGAAATCTGTTTAGTATCAAAATCCTTTGGGAGTACTATGAAAAACGATATTATAACACTTGAAATAACCGATATTACTCCCCAAGGGTTTGGCGTGGGTCGTATCGACAAAAAGGTATATTTCGTTGCCGATACGGCAATAGGCGATAAAATTCAGGCAACCGTGCTCAAGGAGCTTAAAAGCCACTCGTTTGCGAAGGTTTTAAATATATTGACCCCCTCGCCCGACAGAATAGAGCCCGATTGCGCCGTATGCAAAAAATGCGGCGGCTGTGCCTTCCGCCATATCAATTACGAATCCGAGCTTAAATTAAAGCAAAGCTTCGTGCGCGAGGCATTTTCGCGCATCGGCAACATAAATATCCCCGTAAACGAAACGGTTTATTCCTCGCCCGAAAGGTATCGCAACAAGGTGCAATACCCATTTGCGCATACCGAAAACGGAAAATGCGTTTTCGGCTATTATGCGCGCCGCTCGCACCGTGTCGTACCGCACAAAAGCTGTCCTCTTCAGGACGAAATATTCACAAATATCGCATCGTTTTGCGCAAAAACCGCCGATTCTCTTTTTATCCCTGCCTATGACGAGCTCACGGGCAAGGGCATATTGCGTCATCTGGTGATGCGCAAAAATAAAAAAGGCGAAATATCGGTCTGCCTGGTGGTTGCGAAAAAAATCAAATCGTTATCCTTCCTTGCCGAAACGCTAAAGGCGGAATTTTCCGAAATAATAAGCGTTCATTTGAATATAAACAACCGCCGCGATAACGTTATCTTCGGCGACGAAACGCAAAAGCTCATCGGCGAAGACACGCTTACCGATACACTTTGCGGCAAAACCTTTGAAATCTCGCCGCGCGCGTTTTATCAGGTAAACGCCGATATGGCGGAAAAGCTTTATATGCACGCCCGCTCGCTTTTGCCCGAAAAGGAAAACAGAATAATCCTTGACCTTTATTGCGGCGCAGGCACGATAGGGCTTTGCGTTGCAAACGAAAACGATAAGCTCTGCGGTGTGGAAATAATCGACGCCGCGATAGATAATGCGAAAATCAACGCGAAAATCAACGGCAGAAACGAAAAAAACACGCTTTTTGTCTGCGGTGATGCGGCAATCGGCGTTAAGGAATGCCGTAAAAAATTCGGCAACCCCGAAATAATAATCGTCGACCCGCCACGAAAAGGGCTCGATAAATCTGTCATCGAAACTATTGTCAACGCTTCTCCCGAGCGTATCGTGTATATCTCCTGCGATCCCGCAACGCTTGCACGCGACTGCGCGATTTTTGCCGAAAACGGTTATTTCACACACGAAGCAACACCGTTCGATTTGTTCCCGAGAACAGGGCATGTCGAATCCGTCGTGTGTCTCACACGCGAATTCGACGTCGATATGCGCCGCTGAAGCGTCGCTCGATATGTTTTGCATACCTCGCCACATGCGAGATATACAAAACTCGATATAGCGCAAATGCGCTCGATATGCCCTGCGGGGCAAGAAAAGCGAGGCGCTTATCGACTCCTCGTTGCCGACGGCAACATATCGAATGCGAGCAACGCGAGCATATATCGAGTTTGAGTATAGCGAAAACATATCGAGTTGCGAAGCAACATATCGACAAAAAGGACAAAACGAAATAACAGACAATAAAAATCAACTCCGCGAAGACGCGATCACCCTTGCTCTTGAAGTCTCGGCCATTTGCGACAAAATAAAAGGATGCTCGGTTTACGTAAATCAAATTCTTCGTTCTTCTTCGTCAATTGGCGCAAATATACACGAAGCAAAATATGCGCAAAGCCGCGCTGACTTTATAAGCAAATTGGAAATCGCCTTGAAAGAATGCTCGGAAACTGAATATTGGCTTGAGCTGATATTCAGAAAGGGCAAAATGTACGAAACGGACTATAAAGATTTAAGAAACGAATGCGGTTCAATAAGACGTCGGCTCATCGCCTCCATCACCACTGCAAAAGAAAACGCAAACGCACAGAAGTAATTTTGCGAATCCGAATGAAAGGAAAACAAAAAAATGAAAAAATTTTTATTTGTAGTCCTATTAATAATATCTATGCTGTGCCTTTGCTCTTGCGGATTGTTTGAAGACGGATATTTATATATCGGCGATGTTTGGCAGGATACCCCTGAAAACGCCTTATCGATAGAAGCGGATTCACCTGTAAATGATGCCGAAACACTAACGATTGAAAAATTGCTTTGTAAAAAGCAAATAGATGATATCCTTGAAATGACATTTGTTTCAAAAGCGGATACTCTCGTATCTGTAGCTTTTGTTACGAACGACGATGGTCAGTATTGTGTTTATGGGTATACCGAAGAAGTGCGCTTGGATTCGCCGGCAATGTTTTTATTAAACGGCGATAACGAGCAAGATATTGTGTTTCCATATAGCCAACATGGCACAACCGTATATGGTTGGTGTTATTCTACAGTATCGTTCACGATAAATGAAATAGTGCCCAACAAAGAAACCTATACCTTCAAATGTCAGGGAAAAGAGTGGTCACTTGATTATTGGTGGGTGGAAGACGTTGCTTCTGATGCGGAAGTATCAATTTGCTACACCAACAAGTGATGTAAATCTCCCCTACACAAAAGGAGTTTAAATGAAAAGCTATAGATCAACGTATTGTGCCACTCTGATTCTTTTTGTCGCACGAATATTCGCTATTATGCTCCCTGCGGCAATTCCTCTGGAAATCATTTCTATATATAAAGGAAATTCTGTCGGCAAAATAATTCTTTCTATTGTGCTGTCGGTCGTTGTTATTACTGCAATCACCTTGGCGTTTACGGCACTTGTGAATTTAGTAATAAAAGCGTTCTCTAAAGAGTCTGTTTGTGTGGACCGACACGAGATCCACCACGAGGGCAAAACGCTCTGCCTTAATGACGTCAAAAATATAACCTTGTTTATGCCTGTCATTGAACGCCGCAAATTGATCAAAGGACAGTCGTTGGCGATCTGGGACGAGCAGAATTATAATATAACCATAAAAAACCCGTCGCTTGCTTTGATCGTACATCTTAAAAGGCGCTGTATAAATGCGAAATTTGAAATATATGAGCTTAAATCACGAATCAAGTTGAACATAGTAATTGCAATAGTCGCCACGGTTGTACTATGCATAAAAGCAGTTGATACGTTTTAACGTCATGTATGCTTATTGAAGAATTTATGAACGCGAAATCTATGTTTAACAAAATCAAAGGAACACAAATGAAACCCATTAAAATCCGACACATTTGCAGACTTCCGATACTGATGTGGATTCTTATGCCTCTTGGCTTGGGGATAGCGATTTTCTTCTTCGTTTTGGGTGTTCAATCCGATAATACGGAATTAGGTCTTTTGGGCGGTTTTCTCCTTTTGATTTTTGCAATTGGAATGTATTTTGCTTCTACTTACGGGATAAAGATCACGAAGAACAAGGTGGTCGTCCGTTGGTTTTTCGAATCGGAAACCTTTAAATACGATAATATCAACTACATAAAAATCGGCTTTGATGAAGATTCCGTATGGGGTGAAATAAAAGTATTCCGCGAAAAGCCCTACGAATTTCTGCTCGATGAATTTAGCTTGGAATACGGTTTGATGTCTTCGCTGACAAAGGTAAAAGTAAAAATCTCGAAGCGCAAGGCAAACAAAATACTCAAAGACCTTGCCCGATGCGAAAAGGTGCGTATTCTGCACCGATTTGACAAATAATCGCTCTCAAAAGTAACATAACGGAGAATCGATTCTATGGAAATCAAAGATATTCTTACCGAACAAATAAAAACCATCAAAGGTTCTCTTACGTCAGTATATAAGAAAGCTATTATTCCTGTTGTTTGTTTTCCTTTTATAATCGCCGCGATTGTTTCACAAAAAGAAAAAGAAACGTTTATAGCTTTGACAATAGTCCTCCTTGCATTGTTTGTTTTTACCGCCATTTACATAATAAAAAGAGCGAAAATCCTAAATGAACTAAAAAAAATAACAGATTTGGGAATCTGCAAAAAAGTCATAGAAGCGGAGCGGATCGAATTTTTGATCCAAAGCAGCTTCAATAGACATGATGGCTATATAATAGCAGTTGTCTTTTTGGACAGCAATAACACGCAGTATGTTTATGTTTTAACAGACGTTGTGATTGACACTTTAGAAGCGAGAGAGTTTATAACAAGCAATCTGGATTCCCAAAAATTATGCGTTTATTGTTACAAAAATACAAATCTAATTATGGACGTTGAAAACTTTCCCCTAAATATAAATTCCGAATCACGCTTTCCGCAAAAAAATATAGTTCACAGCAAAAGAAAAAAGCCTCGATAAGGAGTACCCCTTATGTCCCTTTGTAAATACGCCAAAAAATGCGGCGGATGCAGTCTGCAAAATCTTGATTACGAAGAGCAGTTGAGCTTAAAGCAGGCAAAAGTCATAAAGCTTGTCGGCAGATACTGCCACGTCGACGAAATAATCGGTATGGACGACCCGACCCATTATCGCAACAAGGTTCAATCGGCGTTTTCGTTCCGAAACGGCAGAGTTTATTGCGGAATATATCACTCCGCCACCAAAAAGGTGCTTGAAACAGACGAATGTCTGCTCGAGGACAAGCGTGCAGGCAGAATAATTAAAACCATCAAATCGCTTTGCAACGATTTAAGAATAAAATCCTATGACCTTTCGAGCGGAAAGGGATTTTTGCGCCACGTGCTCGTGCGCTTGGGTATAAAAAGCGGCGAAATAATGGTGGTCGTCGTCACCGCAAAGGGCGAATTTACCAAAAAAGCCGAATTCACAAAACGCCTTTTGGAAAAGCACAAGGAAATCACCACGCTTGTTTGGAACATAAACCCTACCCAAACCGCGCTTCTTTTGGGCGATAAAAGCGAAACCCTGCACGGCATCGGATACATAACCGACACGCTTTGCGGTCTTAAATTCCGCATAAGCCCGCGCTCGTTTTATCAGGTCAACCCGAAGCAGACCGAAATTCTTTACAAAAAGGCGCGTGAGCTTGCCTCCCTTTCGGGCAAGGAAAGGGTTATCGACGCATACTGCGGCACGGGCACAATCGGCCTTACTCTCGCAGGCGACGCAAAGGAAATAATCGGTGTCGAGCTTAACGCCGACGCTGTTGAGGACGCGCGTCACAACGCCGAGCTTAATAATATCAAAAACGCGCAATTTATCGCCGCCGATGCGGGTGAATATATGCAAACTCTTGCCGAAAAGGGCGAAAAGATAGACGTTGTTATCACCGACCCACCGAGAGCCGGTTGCAGTGTAAATTTCATAAAATCACTGCTTGCCCTCTCGCCTCAAAGAATTGTTTACGTTTCCTGTAACCCCGAAACCCTCTCGCGCGATTTGTTTTCTCTCCGCAAGGGCGGGTATAAGGTAACCGCTATCCAACCCGTTGATATGTTTCCGCATACAAGCCACGTCGAAACCGTCGTGTGTCTCACACGACACAATGAATTGCCGTTGGCATGAATTGCCCTGCGGGGCATAAGGAGAACACGGCAATTCAATTCATGGAGCGCGATAGCGCGAGAAATCATGATGCGTCAGCATCAATTCATGACACAGCGTGTCAAATCATTAAATTTGAGGTTTTGCAATGAAAGAAAATTTCCTTGTTGATCTATCAAAGCAATTTGCTGTCGATATTGTTAATCTTTGCGCCGACATCAAAGAAAATCGCAAAAGCAACGTGCTGTTAAATCAAGTGTTACGAAGCGGTACAAGCATCGGTGCAAATATCCACGAAGCAAATTATGCCGCAAGCAAAGCCGATTTTATCAATAAGTTTCAAATCGCTTTAAAGGAATGTTACGAAACCGATTATTGGCTCGGTTTGTTCAAAGATACACATATGATAACCGAAGAAGAGTACAATGATATGTTTGCAAAATGCAGCAAAATTCGCAAACTGCTCATCGCCTCTATCACCACCGCAAAGGGCAACGGTTAACAACAAAACCGCCGTTTGAATAAGCACACCAATATCTCGAAAGGGACATGTAAAATGTTTGAAAAAAAGTTCAATTGGAAAATCTGGTTTTTTATTCTGCTATTTGGCGGAATACTCTTGTTGGCTTCCCATGTACTGTTTAGTTTGGTCACGAATCAGATTGTAGATGAGAACGGCTTGAATTTGTCTCCTCTGCTGATCGGTTTTTTGTGCTTTATGATTTGTCTTGTTTTCATTACGTATGCCGCCACACTTATCGCTTTATTAAAGCGGGTTGTTGTATATAAAAAGACCGCTTTTAGAATTGACGAAGCGGGTATTCACAATACTGTTGTATTTGTGAATTTGTTTGCCTTTGTGATTGTTGCCGATATTAAATTTATTCCCTGGAGTGCGGTGTGTTATATAGATAACGAAGAAGCAGATTACATTTACATAAGAGTAAAGAAAAAACAAGTCTGCGCTTCCTTTATAGGAAAACTCCTCATCGGTATTTTGGGATATCAATTTTGTTATTCGTTCACCACAGAAAAATTATCTCCGGAGGAAAGAGCTGTAATATCGTCCTACTGCGAAAGCCAATCCACTTGCAGTACACCGGAAAATATATCTAACTTGAGCGATTTATTTTAGGAAAAACACAAACAGCGGTATTTAAATTCGGATTGCCGATTATAATAATTCTCTATGCCGTCGCGGCATATTTGAAAATCGATATATAAACGAGAGGATGCTTTGATATGATCGAAATTAAAAACAAGGTATTATCACTCCGCACAATGACACAAAAGGAAATGCGCGCGCTCTGGCGCAAATACGCACCCGCGCCCGATTCGGGCGAAAAGCCCTTCGTTTACAACGAAGAGATCGTTGATGCGGCGTTCGAACGCATAAACGAGCGCGAGGGCAGAGAGCACACTGTAGGTATTTTCACGAAAAATGATGAAATAATCGGCGCGGTTACTATCGAGCGTATCGTTGTATCCGAAAAGCGTTGCGAGATAAGAATATTCCTCGCAAACGAAACCTATCGCGGCAAGGGATACGGCACGGAAGCAATAAATCTTGCGAAAAAGTACGTAAAGGAAACGCTCGAGCTTAAACGCATCTACGCCGACGTTTCGACAAACAACCTGCGTATGCAGGCGGTTATGAAAAAATGCGGCTTTATGCACACCAAGACCTTCAAGGGTAATTACGCCGACGGCGGCGACAGAATGAGCTACGTTTGTGTAATGTAAAAAAGCATCATAAAATAAATACATAACGGAGATTTTAAAAATGGAAGAAAGAAGAAGCAAGATCAACTATTACCTCGACATAGCACAAACCGTAACCGAGCGCGGCACCTGCCTGCGCCGCAGATTCGGTGCAATAATCGTTAAGGACGACGTTATCGTTTCCACGGGCTACGCAGGCGCGCCGAGAGGTAGACAGAACTGCTGTGACCTTAAATTCTGCCTTCGCGAGCAGATGAGCATTCCCCGCGGCGAAAGATACGAGCTTTGCCGTTCGGTACACGCCGAAGCAAATGCGATAATCGCCGCCCCGCGTGACAGAATGCTCGGCGCAGACCTTTATCTCGCTTGTGTCGATGCAAAAACGGGCGAGCTTGTCGGCGGCACAAGCAGCTGTCAGATGTGCAAGCGTTTGGTTATCAACGCAGGCATCGCACGCGTTATCGTTCGTGACTCCAAGGACGAATATTCGATATACAACGTTTCCGATTGGATAGAAAACGACGACAGCTTAGGACAGATCGGCTATTAATTACTTCCATATAAATAACCACGGTGAAATTATGAAAAAAAGACTTTTTGCACTGCTTCTTGCAACAACCATGCTCTTTCTCGTTTCGTGCAGTCGCGAATCGGGCGAAGCCACCCAATACGGCTTTGTCGATCCGCAGACAGGCACCGAATATTATGACGTTAAGCCCTTGGGGCTTTACGCGCTTAAGGCTGACGGCGAATATATAACCGTCGGTGAGGAAGGAAACCAAATGACCTATTCCAAGGTGCAGTTTGAAAATCCGCTTAAATTCCTCTGCTACGAGGACAGCGGTGAATATCTCCTGCTCCGCTCCGAGCACGTGGAAGAGCCCACGCTTGCAACCTTTGATCCTATTGCGGCACACATATACGACGAAACCAACACCGTATACGTTACGATGTTCTATGCCGACGATGAATATCTGCCCGATGAAAACAAGGGCAAGAATCCCACCGAGGATACCGACCTTTGCCGTCTTATCGCAAGCTCGATAGCCGAGGGCGAGGCAACAAGCGTGCCTGCCGAAAACGTAAACACCGACGATATGTTCTTTATCCGTCTGCTTTCCGAAAAATATCCGGGGTTATATTACCTTGTCGTATTCTTCGGCGACACCTCGGGAAGATATTATCTTTCCGACCGTGCCGCAGGCAAAACGGTTTACTGTCCGCGTGATATCATCGCGAGAATGGTCGGCGAATGAGAATATCCGTACGTGAAATAAAAAAAAGCGAAGCTTATACGGCGGCAGAGATCGAAAAGAATTGCCTTTCGACCTGCTGGAGCGAGCAACAAATTGCCTCACTGCCCGAAAACGCCGTATATCTGGCGGTTTTTGACGGCGAAGTGATGTGCGGCATCGCAAGCATGTATTGCGTGTTCGGCGAGGGTCAGATAATGAATATCGCCGTATCCGAAAGCTATCGCGGAAACGGTCTTGCCGACGTGCTGATGCAAGCGCTTATATTACGCGCTATCGAAAGAAAATGCGAAAATATAACGCTTGAGGTAGCGGAAAACAATATCCCCGCAATAAAACTATACGAAAAATACGGTTTTGTGGCCGTCGGAAAGCGAAAAAACTTTTATAAGGATACCGACGGTATAGTAATGGAGAAGCTTTTATGAAAATTCTTGGAATAGAATCGTCCTGTGACGAAACCGCGGCGGCGGTCGTTGAGGACGGCAGAAAAATATTGTCGAGCGTAGTTGCCTCGCAGATAGATATACACGCAAAGTACGGCGGTGTTGTGCCCGAAATAGCATCGCGCGCTCATACCGAAGCAATATGCGGTGTCGTTGAATCGGCACTCAATCAAGCCGAATTGACTATAAAAGATATCGACGCGATAGCGGTTACCAATGCGCCGGGGCTTATCGGTGCGTTGCTTACCGGTCTTTCGTTCGCAAAGGGACTTGCCTTTTCGAGCGGAAAGCCGTTAATTCCCGTGCACCATATACGCGGTCACGTTGCTGCAAACTATCTTGCGCACGAGGATTTAGAGCCTCCCTTTATCTCTCTCGTCGTTTCCGGCGGTCACACCTCGCTTATGCGTGTCAACGATTACACCGATTACAAGCTTATCGGCAGTACCCGTGACGATGCGGCAGGCGAAGCGTTCGACAAGTGCGCACGCGTACTCGGTCTTCCCTATCCCGGCGGCGCGGCTATGGACAAGCTTGCGGCACTCGGCGACAAGCACAAATACAAATTCACCGCGGGAAGTGTTGATAACGCCGAATACGATTTCACCTTTTCGGGCTTAAAGACCGCGGTAATAAACCTCGTTCACACCGAAACACAGCGCGGCAGAATAATGGACGATGAATTCCGCGCCGATATCGCCGCTTCCTTTACCGAAACGCTTTACCGCACGATAACCACCCGTCTTGATCTTCTTCTCTCCCGAGAGGGCGGCTGTAATATCGTGCTCGCGGGCGGCGTAGCGGCAAACTCGCATCTGCGCCAAGCTGTTGCCGAAACAGCCGGCAAATACGGCGCAAAGCTATATTTGCCCCCCTTGAAATTGTGCGGTGACAACGCCGCGATGATCGCCTCGCAGGGATATTTTGAATACAAAAAGGGCGTTCTCGGAGGCACCGACCTGAACGCTTATGCAACGAAATCGGTTTAATGTATATTACATAATGTTTTGTGGATTATGTGGAAAACTCGGGGGGAAAGGTGGATAACTAAAAACTAAAAGCCCGAAAAACAAGCATTTTTCGATTTTTCGATGTGGAAAAGGCAGTGGAAAAGGTGGAAAACTGTTTACAATAACCCATAATTATTATCGAATTATGTCAACTGTGTGGATGCATAATTTATACATTTCTGCATTATAGCATACAAAAAAGAGGGGTGTTTTCCCCTCTTTAATAAACGGCATTTTATTTGCTTTCATCGCCGACCAAAAACTTGATCGAGCGTTCGACCGAATCCTTCGATTCGCCCCAAGGAAGATCGTCGAATCGGTAATCGAATTTCTTGCAGAAAAGCGAAATATCGTCCTTTAAGCTGTTAAGATAATCAGTCACCTTACCATTCGCGGCGCGTACGAGATCAGCATAATCGTCTTTGGAAAGCACGCGCTTCGCCGCTAGCATATATTCGCGGTAGTGGTCGAGGCAGAAATATCTTACCTCGCCGAACGATGCGCGAAATTCCTTTTCTTCATTATATAAATACGCCGCAGTCGTGAACATTTTGGATATCTTGTCGTCGATACGGTCGCATACATAGCAGGAGCTGTTAAGCGATTCGATTCGGTCGATGCTCTTCTGTGCGATATCGCGCGAAAAGATATTTCCCGTCTTCAATTCCTTTTTAAGCGATTCAAGATGGCTTTCGAGCATAAGCGCAAGACCCAGGCGGTTTTTCATATTAAACATTTTATGGAAATGACGCTTGCAAAAGCCCTTATGGTTGGTTTCACTGCGGACGTCGGGCTCCATCATCGATGCGCCCAATATTATTTCCAATTCGTCACGCTCCAATTTTTCAAAAAGCGCGCAGAAGGGACATTTGTTTTTATTCTCGGCAAAGGCTTCCGTAACGGGAATAGTATAAATATGTTCTTTCAAATCCGTAACTCCTGAAAATTTCTTTCCTTTATTATATAATAAACGCCGTCAAATTACAAGAGGCTTGTTATGCAACTGAAAAAACATAAAAATGGAATACTTCTTACCGATTGCAAGCATTTTGATCCGTTCGTTTCCTGCGAATGCGGCCAATGCTTTCGCTTTACCAAAATAAGCGACGATGAATATGTTCTGTGCGCAAACGGCAGATGCTTGAATATCAAGCGCGTATCCGACGGTTTTTTCTTCGATAACATCGATGAATCGGAATTTGCCGAAAAATTCATTCCCTATTTCGATTTGGAGCGTGATTACGGAAGAATAATCGAGCTCTTTTCACAAGACGAAACCGTTAAAAAAGCAAGCGACGTCGGAAACGGCATACGCATATTCCGTCAGGACGCTTGGGAAACGCTTATTTCTTTTATAATATCGCAAAACAACAATATTCCGCGCATTAAAAAAATAATCGAATCGCTTTGCATGCTTCTCGGCGAGGAAAAAAACGGATTTTATTCCTTCCCCTCTCCCGAAGCGATAGTAAATGCGGGTATAGAGGGGTTAGCCCCCATAAAAAGCGGATTTCGCGCAAAATACATATACGACGCGGCGCAAAAGGTATATTCGGGCGAAATATCGCTTGAATACATCGCAAAATGCGGTTATGATACCGCACTTGCCGAGCTGAAAAGGATAAATGGCGTTGGCGACAAGGTCGCAAATTGCGTGCTTTTATTCGGGTTCGGTTATTACGAGGCGTTTCCCATCGATGTATGGGTAAAGCGCGTTATCGAAAAATACTACGGTGATATAAGCAATTTCGACCCGAAGAAATTCGGCGAATATGCAGGTATCGCACAGCAGTACCTGTTCTATTACGAACGCAACGTGTTGGGAGAACCGTGATGATCAACGTAAAGCATTATATAACCAAGCTTTTGCTTCCTTTATTTATAGTATGCCTGCCGTTTTTTCTTGCGGCAAGATATACCGAAAGCTTTTACCTTCGTATTCTCGCAATAGTCGTAACGCTTATCGCCTGCGCCGTGTATATATTCGACCTGCACCGCTTCGATTACGACCCGAGATGTAAGATACAAAAATATATATTGATCGCAGTAGCGGTCATACTTGCAGTATTCTCGTTCTTCATAGCGGCTGTCAGCATTGAGATCCCGACAGATGCCGACGAGCCCGAATGGATACTCGATTATCCGCTCGAAAACTCGGTAAACGATTACGGCTGTTATCCCCAGATGTTCGATGCATTCCAAAAGGGTCAGCTTAATTTGGACCTCGATTACGATACGACCGTGCTCGAAGGGCTTGAAAACCCCTACGATCCGTATGAGCGCCGTCAGGCAACGGGCGAAAGGTTCGGTCCGACCTGGGACAGAGCATATTACGAGGGCAATTTTTATTCCTATTTCGGCGTCGCGCCGATAATCTTCCTTTATTACCCTGCCTATTTTCTTACGGGTGGAGTGCTGTCCGATGCGCTCGCCTCTGCAATAATGGCGGCAATCGCTTCGATTCTGATGCTCTTTATTTTGGTAGAGCTTGTAAAGCGCACCGAGCACAAAATTCCTTTTTTGCTTTTGCTTCTCGGCGGAATAACGCTTCCCTGCGGAGCGCTTATCTGGTCGACTGTGACCTGCGCGAACTTTTACCATATAGCAGTCCTTTCGGGTATTACCGCGGTATGCAATACGTTTTATTGCATTTTAAAGGCAGATTCCTCTGTCGGCCGGAAGCGTAAGATGTATTTTGCATTCGCCGGCGTTTCGGTTGCGGCAATCGTTGCCTCGCGTCCAAACTTAGTGCTTTATATGCTTATCGCGTTACCGCTGCTTATTTCGATAATTATAAAGCGCCCTCACGGTGTAAAGGACCTCGTGTACGATATCGTATCCTTCTGCGCACCGATGATATCGCTCGGAATACTCATAATGATATACAATGCGGCGCGCTTCGGCTCACCCTTTGATTTCGGCTCGGCTTACCAGCTTACGCTTGCCGACACCTCTACCTATTCGCTCTCATCTGCTCTCGTGCTCCCTGCGATATACCATTTCTTCTTGCAGTCACCGTCGGTGGATAACGTCTTCCCTTATATTCACCCCGCTACGAGAAGAATGAGCGAATACGCAGTGGAACGCTTGGTATACACCGACAAATCGGTCGGCGCGATATTCTTCCCCTGCACTTGGGGTATTTCGCTTGTTTCTGTGCCGTTCCGCAAAAACAAGCTGCGCGGCATAACCGCACTCGTTGCCCTGCTCACCTGCATCGGTATTGCGATATTCGATATGTGCTTCGGCGGTGTGCATCTGCGTTATGCGGCGGATATTATGTTCGTGCTTACCCTGCTCGGTGTTTACCTTATTATCTCGGTTATCGGAAATATGGAAAGAGGCAGTGCTTTGCGCGCAGTCTGCTATTCGGTTGCGGTAGCATTGTTTGCGCTTACCGTGCTTATAGAGATACCCCTGATATTTGATAATGAGCGCGATATGATTTTAAAATATCATACCGAATTTTATAAATCGTTTTTAAACTGAGCTTTGTGCATTGACAATACGAGCTCGGTATAATACAATAACTATACAGATATTAATGGAGGCATATTATGAACTACCTTATCCGTGTTGAAAAAGAAGTCGATTTTTCCCGTGCCGAAAAGGCGCTTATCTCCAACTACAAATGGACCGAGGGCTATGCACCCGAGGCATATGCACAGCTTATCTGCGTTGAGGGTCGCGGATTTGCGCTCCGTATGACCGCTATGGAATCCAACCCCAAGGCTGTTTACACCAAATTCGACGAGCCCGTTTACAAGGACAGCTGTCTTGAATTTTTCGTAAACTTCAATAACGGCGACAAGTATATGAACTTCGAAATGAACTCCAACGGAGCTTTTCTTGCCGCAGTACGTACCGATCGCTACAATAAAACATCTATAAAAATGCTCGCACCGCTTCCCAAGGTAAAGGCATTCAAGGAAGATGACAAATGGAGCGTTGAGGTGTTCTTCTCGAACGACTGGATCGGCAAGACCTTCGGTAAATTCAGCTTTGCACGCGGCGAAAGCTTCAAGGGTAACTTCTATAAATGCGGCGACGAAACCGAAATTCCGCACTTCGGTATGTGGTCACCCGTAGATAACGAAACCCCCGATTTCCACCGCCCCGAATTCTTCGGCACTCTTACCATAGAAGAATAATTTAAAGGAATGATCAATTTGAAAAAAATCATTGCGCTTGCGCTGTGTCTTTCGTTCGTCATATGCTGTGCTCCGCTTGCGGCTGTGAAATCGGTAACCGCAGAAGCCGACCTGTCGGACATATCGTGGTTTACCGCAGGTATGACCGTAAAAGAAGCGCGCGAAATATCCTCTGCGTTGAAAACCTTTACGCGTGACGGCAGGACTCTGCTTTCCGATGATACTCTCCGTACGGGCGATATTGTGAAAAACGATTATTGCTCCTATAACGTTATCGTGCGCGGTGACGTTATGGGCGAGGGCAAAACGTCTGCACTCGGATATATCGCGATCAAGCGCCATTGTATGAAAACCATGACTCTTACGGGCTCGCAGGCAATCGCCGCAGATATAGATAGCGACAGCGAGATCACGCCTACCGACTACATAATGATGAAGCGCGCCGTAATGGGCACGTATGAAATCAAAAAGCCCGAAAACGCGTCGGGTGTTCCCGTATTGCTTTATCATCATATGGTAGAAGACAAGGATAAAGAAAACGCTCCGTGGAACAGCAACGATATAACCATTTCCACAAGCGAATTTACCCGTCAGATGCAAATGATAACCGACAGAGGTCATTACGTTGCGACGCTTGACGAGGTGGTTGCATACGTAAGAGGCGAAATATTGCTTCCCTCAGGTGCGATCGCGCTTACCTTCGACGACGGTTATCGCTCCAACACCTATTACGCCGCTCCGATTTTGAAGCAGTTTGGCTACAAGGCAACCGTTTTCTCGGTAATGTATCATATGGATACCGAATATCAGGAATTTTACGATGTGTCAAAGCTTCAGCACATCACACGCAAGGACCTGGAGCCCGTCAAGGACGTTATCGACCAACAGTGCCACACCTACAATAACCATACTCCGCTCGCTAACCAAACCTACGAGCAGATATATGCTGATTTGATGAAGTCGCAGGAATGCTATCCTGCCGAATACTTCGCATACCCCAACGGAAGCTATGACGATAAGGTTATCTCTGCCGCTAAAGCGGCGGGATTTCTGGCAGGATTTTCGACGGTAGAACGTAATGCCGCGCCCGGCGACGATATCTATCTTATCCCGCGATACACCGTAACTTCTCCTTGGACAGACAGCAAGTTTGAATCTCTGCTGAATAAAGCAAAATAATGCACAAAAGTCACGGGCTTTCCCGTGACTTTTTTGTTACTCGATTAATTTACGGTAAAGACACGGTAAAGAATCTTTACCGCGCGTTGACATTAAATAGCAGTAGTGCTAATATCGTTTTTGATCGGAATAAGAGGTGGAGTCTGTCACCGGCAATATTTTGTCGGTTTATCTCGATTAATGAAACGCATTGACAGAGCTGACTTTTTTGGCTCTTTTTCTATGCTTTCAGGAGGAACATCCTCCTTATTTCGCACAAAAAATTTTAATACGGAGGGTTTCCTACCATGACACTTTTCTACGGCATCTCTATCATGATTGCCGCGATTGCGTTCTTGTTTGCTGCATACCTCTACGTTTGGGTAAAAAAGCAGCCTCAGGAAAACAAGCGCATCACTGAAGTCGCTCAGCTTATTCGCGAGGGCGCAAACACCTTTATGGCAAGAGAATACAAGATCCTTGCTGTATTTGCCGGCGTTATCGCCATCCTTATCGCTCTTTTCCTTCCCAATCCTATTTGGAAGACTGAAAAGATTCTTGAAGAAAACGTTGCAATGGCTATCGCATACATCTGCGGTACCGTTCTTTCCGCTATCGCAGGTAAGCTCGGTCTCGTTGTAGCAAGCCTTTCCAACGGCAGATCCGCTGAAGCGGCTGCAAAGGGCATCAAGCCCGCGTTCCTTATCGGCTTCCGCGGCGGCTCCGTAATGGGCCTTATCGTTGTAGGCTGTGCGGTTCTCGGTATCTCCGTTGCTCTTTGGATCCTCGAAGACGCTACTCTTCTTCTCGGCTTCTCCTTCGGTGCAAGCTCGCTCGCATTGTTTGCAAAGGCAGGCGGCGGTATCTTCACCAAGACCGCTGGCGTTGCAGCTGACCTTACCGGTAAGGTAGAGCTCGGCATCGCAGAGGACGACCCCAGAAACCCTGCAGTTATCGCTGACAACGTTGGTGACAACGTTGGTGACGTTGCAGGTATGGGCGCTGACCTTTTCGACTCCAACGTTGCAGCTCTTACCTCTGCGCTCGTTATCGCTCAGTCCCTCGTTGGTGACGCTATGCAGGCTCTCTCCACCAAGATGGTACTTTGCTACGCAGCTCTCGGTCTTCTCGCTTCTATCATCGGTATCTTTACCGCACGTATTACCAAGAACGGTACTCCTACCGGCGCGCTTAACTCTTCTACCTACGTTACCTCCGCGCTCTTTATGGTATTTACTGCTGCGGCTACATACGTTTGGGATTTCTCCTGGCACATCTGGGGTTGCTCGACCCTCGGTCTCGTTGTAGGTGTTATTATCGGTCTTGCTACCGACTACTTCACCGACGACTCCAAGCCCATCGTTAAAAAGTGTGCACACGCTTCCAAGAGCGGTCCTGCATTCACCGTACTTTCCGGTGTATCCTACGGCTTCCTTTCCGCACTTCCCGCAATGATCGGTATCGCTATCTCCGCACTTGTTTCCTACAAGATCTGCGGCACCGAAGAACTCATCGCACAGTACGGCGAAAGCT
Organism: Eubacteriales bacterium; assembly: GCA_045593165.1. Lineage (GTDB taxonomy): Bacteria > Bacillota > Clostridia > Oscillospirales > CAG-382 > Coliplasma. The sequence continues at coordinate 52,661 of JAZNWF010000017.1, read as the reverse complement.
TCCCCTTGTTCGGTATCTCCATGGCAGCAGTTGGTATGCTTTCCATCGTTGCTATGATCATTTCTAACGACGCATACGGTCCTATCGTTGACAACGCTCGTGGTCTTGCTGAAATGGGCGGCCTCGGCGAAGACGCTATCCGCATCGCTGACGAGCTTGACTCTGCAGGTAACACCGTTAAGGCTGTAACCAAGGGCTTCTCCATCGGCGCAGCAGGTCTTACCGTTATCTCCTTGCTCGGTACCTTCATGACCGAGGTTAACGAAAAGGCTCTCGACCTCGGCCTCATCGCTGAAGGCGAAAAGCTTCTCTCCGGCTTCGATATTATGGATCCTACCGTATTCTTCGGTATCCTCATCGGTGCGGCTATCCCCGCAGTATTCTCCGCAATGCTCATTCTCGCAGTTGATAAGAACGCTCAGAGAATGGTTGCTGAAATCCACCGTCAGTTCGACACCATCCCCGGCCTTAAGGAAGGTGATGAAAACGCTAAGCCCGAATACGACAAATGTATCGACGTTGCTACCACCGGTTCGCTCCGCGAGCTCATTCCTGCAGGTCTCGTTGCTATTCTCGCAACCATCGCAGTTGGCTTCATCGGCGGTCCGTCCGCAGTAGGCGGCTACTTGCTCGGTAACATCGTTTCCGGTCTTCTTCTCTCGCTCTTCATGTCCAACGCAGGCGGACTTTGGGATAACTCCAAGAAGTACGTTGAAGCCGGTAATGAAGGCGGCAAGGGCAGCGAAGCTCACAAGGCAGCAGTTATCGGCGACACCGTTGGTGACTCCTTCAAGGACACCGCAGGTCCCTCGATCAACACTCAGATCACCGTTGTATCTCTCGTTGCATCGCTTCTTTCCGCGATCTTCGTTCAGTTCAACATCTTTGGTTAATTAAAAACGAAGGGGCTGTTGCAAAAAACAGCCCCTTTTGTTACAATAAAGTAAAAGAAAGGGGTGTCGATGAAATGAAGCAACGGATCCGCGACATTTCGCTTACCGCAATTATACTCACCGCTGCGTTTTTTATAAGCGTTCTGTTTCAGGACGTTTTCGGAATAGATGAGCATATAAGCACGCTTTTTGCTTTTGCCGTATTTTTAATATCGATGCTGACAAACGGCTACGTTTACGGTATAACCGCCGCTATCATCGGCACACTCGCCATCAACTACGCGTTCACCTTCCCCTATTTGGCGTTCAACTTTACTATTCCCGTTAATCTTATCTCGGCAATAGTAATGGTAACTATCGCGCTTCTCACAAGCACGCTTACCGTTAAGGTAAAGCGTCAGGAGGCGATAAAGGCGGAAAGCGAAAAGGAGCGCATGAGAGCAAACCTTCTCCGTGCAGTTTCACACGATATCCGCACTCCGCTTACTACCATCTACGGCTCGGCTTCGACGCTTATGGAAAGCAATAACGAGCTTACCGACGAGCAGAAGCAGAAAATACTCAAGGGAATAAAAGAGGATTCCGATTGGCTTGTTCGTATGGTGGAAAATCTGCTTTCGGTCACACGTATCGACAGCGGCAAGGTTAAAATATTCAAAACACCCACCGTTCTGGACGAGCTCATCGATTCGGTTCTGAAAAAAATCAAAAAGCGTTATCCCGACCTGAATATCGAAATCAACACGCCCGAGAATATCGTTATAATCCCTATGGACGCGCTTCTTATGGAGCAGGTGCTCGTAAATCTGCTCGATAACGCGGTACGCCATGCCGTTGGTATGACAAAAGTATCCTTTACCGTACGCAATAAGGATAACAAGGCAATATTCGAAATAGAGGACGACGGATGCGGTATATCCGAGGATCGTATGGAGCATCTCTTTGACGGATATTACGACGTAAAGGAAGATAAAGCCGATTCACAAAAAAAGAACGCAGGTATCGGTCTTGCGGTCTGTGCGACGATAGTAAGAGCGCACGGCGGCGAAATATACGCAGAAAACAAGGACAAGGGTGCACTGTTCCGCGTTACGCTTGAAAGCCTTGATAACGAAGCGTAGATCAAGGAGGACAACCGAAATGAACAATAAATATAAAATACTTCTCGTGGAAGACGAATCGAATATACGCACGCTTGTTGCAACAATGCTCGAAACGAACGGATATCAGGCAATTATTGCCGAAACCTGTTCCGCGGCAAAGCTTATGTACGACTCATATATTCCCGACCTTGTTATTTTGGATCTCGGTCTGCCCGATGCAGACGGCACAAATTTCCTTAATTATGTGCGCAGAGATTCGTTGACTCCGATAATCGTGCTTTCTGCGCGTACAAACGAAAACGACAAGGTACGCGCTCTCGATGCGGGCGCAAACGACTACGTAACCAAGCCCTTCGGCGCGGCAGAGCTGCTTGCAAGAATACGCACCGCACTCCGTAATAACCGTTACAGCGCGGACGAGGCTCGTCTGCCCGGCGGACGATTCGTGCTTGGAAAGCTTGTTATCGATTACGACGCAAGACGAGTGTTTTTAGACGAAAACGAAATAAAGCTTACCCAGACCGAGTATAATATCGTAGCGTATCTTTCGGAGCATTGCGGAAAAATGATGACCTATGCTTCGATAATAAAAGCAATATGGGGCGGATATGCCGACGAGGGCAGTGTTAAAAAGCTGCAGGTAAATATGGCTAATATCCGTAAAAAGCTCAGCGAAAAGCCCGGCGAGGCGAAATATATCATAAACGAGCTCGGTGTCGGATACAGAATGGATAAATAGTTAGTCGAAGCATTGAAACTCGAACCAACCCAAAAGGACTTAAACGCGTTTGCTTTTCGGCAAATTTCAATTTATCGTCTTTGCAATACTTAAAATGGCGGTGCTTTTGCATCGCCTTTTTTATGCGCCCTTCTATTATTCTTAACCCTCTCTTTGCTATACGTGTGATATACTCTTTCACGGTAGAAATCCGACCAATTCCTACTGAATCAAGGATAATTTTGTCCCTTTAAGAAAAACCACCGTAATGACGAGATACGGTGGTTTTTCTTTGCTTTTTCCAAAACGCTTTTTCGGTATTTTCCGCGAAAGAACCGCATATATATCAATCAAACCCTATTTTATGGAGTTGATGTGATGTTTACTGACGGTATTGACGAAAGAGCGATAATTATCGCCGAATACGTGTCTGCCACGGGCGCAACGGTGCGTTCCGCCGCACAGCACTTCGGCGTAAGCAAATCCACCGTACATAAAGATTTGACCGAGCGTTTGAAGCATCTTGATTTTGAACTATATATGCGTGTGTCCGCAATTCTGGCGCATAACCGTGCACAACGGCATCTTCGCGGCGGAGAAGCTACCAAGCGCAAATACGAAAAAAGCAAAAATAATTGACATTATGCGCAATATGTTGTAAAATAAAGTAAGTATGTGCGCTGTTTTCGCTTGATTTGTTTACAAAAGGCGCGGCGTATAAAAGAAAGGAAGTAAAGTCGATGGCAAAAAGAATACTCGTGGCAGGAAGCTCGAATATCGATTTTATGCTTACCACACCATATATTCCCGCCCCCGGTGAAACGCTTATTTCCTCGGGCTCGTATACCTTTACCCCCGGCGGAAAGGGCGCGAATGCGGCTGTTACCGCGTCATCTATGGGTGCGGATGTTGTGTTCTGCTCCCGCGTGGGTGACGATGCATACGGCGACAGATTGGTTGCGCTGTTTAAGGAGCGCGGCATCGATACACGTTACGTCAAGGTAGATAAAACCGAGCAGACAGGGCTTGCTGTCGTAATGCTCGAAAAAAGCGGCGCGAACCGTATTATAGAGTTCGGCGGCGCAAACAAAAAAATAAGCGATGCTGACGTTGAAGCATCCTTCTCCTGCTATCCCGACGCGGTCCTTACACAATTTGAAATGCGTCCCGAAACAGTTATCGCGGCGGCAAAGAACGCGGCATACGACGGAATTCCGCTTTTCGTTGACGCAGGTCCCGCGAGGTCCGATTTCCCCTTGGAAAAGCTCGAAAAGGTAGAGGTGCTTTCTCCCAACGAAGCAGAAACCGAAATGCTTACGGGAATAAGACCCAACAGCCTCGAAAATTGTCTGCGCGCATCCATCGCACTTTGCAACCGTGTGGATATACACTACGTCGTATTGAAGCTCGGAAGCAGAGGATGTTACGTGTACGACGGCAAATATTGCGATATCATCTCGCCCTATGATGTAAACGTGCTTGATACCACCGCCGCAGGCGACGTGTTCACTGCCGCGCTTACTACCGAATATCTCCGCACGGGTGATATTCTGCAATCGGCAAGATTCGCAAACGCCGCAGGTGCGCTTGCGGTATCAAAGGTCGGCGCGATCGCGTCTGTCCCCACCTACGATGAAGTCATCGCTTTGATGAACAAATAAAAAAGTAAAAAGAAAAGGAAAAGAATTATGAAAAAGCTTTCATTGTTTTTGGCTCTGATCCTTGTACTTTCCTGCGCTGTTTTTGCCGCTTGCGGTGATGATGCCAAAAAAACCGATTCTAACGACGACAAAACCGAATCTACCGCTTCGGGAACCGAATCCTCCGTTTCCGATAACGAATCCGTAGCAGATGAAAACGCTTCCGAGGGCGGCGAAACCTCTACACCCGATGCAGAAAGCTCCGACGAAGAAGCTTCTACCCCCGACGAAGAGACCGATGACGAATATATGAGCTTTGAAATGAAATGCGGCGATTATATCTACGTTATCAAGCTTATAGAAACCGATTCCGAAGAGGGCGTTTTTGAACTTTACGAAACCGCTGTGGCAGGCGAAGAAGAGCTTGCTATGATGGGTCTGTCGGGTTCTCTCAGCATGAGTGACATCACAACCTTTACTGCAACCGACATCACAACCTCTGAAACCTCTATCGTTATAAAAGGCGCGCCCGATTCTATCAGATCAGAATTCAAGGGCGAAGCGGCTGAAACCTTTAAGACTCTTTACAAATCGATGTTCGAGGGCGAAGACGATAACCTTTCCCAGCTTACCCTCCGCCTTCTCGACGGCGAAACCCTCACTGGCGAGGATATGGATAATTACACCTACCTTATCGATCAGACTATCGAGGTTACCCTCTCGGTTGAAAACGGCACTCCCGTTGTAACCGAATTCACCAGATATTACACCTCCTGGGGCTTTCAGGATCCCACGGAAGAGGTATACACCGTTGAAAACGGAATCGTTCGCAGTATATTGACCTATGAAAACGATGAGCTCGCATACGAAGAATACTACGACGAAAACGGCGAATACATCCAAGACGAAGACGAAGAATGGTAATAACCCAATAATATCACAGAGGACGGGATATCTTTCCCCGTCCTCTTCTTTTGTTCATAAAATATACTTGTTTATGGAAGACTATAAATGATATAATAAAGCATTCTTACACGACAAGGAGCAAGAATGTTCAGAATCATCTATGTCCTCGCCCTGCCTATTGCGCTTTATCTCTACTTTTTTATAAAACGATGCCTTGTTACTTTTTCGGTTGACGTAAGCAAAAGGTGGGTAAAAATATCTATCGCCGTTGCCGCTTTGTCGATCGGCTTGCTTTCCGCAAACGTATTCAACAGCGTTTCGGTGGTTATGCTTCATATAATCTTCATTTCGATGCTAATAAGCCTTGTAAACCTTATTGTAAAGCTTATCTTCCGCGAAAGGTACGATGGTTTTTTCGTATGGAAAAAGCTTTACGGAAGCGGCGCTTTGGCGGTATTGCTGACGGCTTTGTTGCTCACCTACGGATATTTCAACCTTATGAACGTCCAAAAGACTTCCTATACGGTAGAAACCGACAAAAGCATCCGCGATAACGGCTACCGCGTCGCGCTCCTTTCGGACATCCATTACGGTGTATCCATCGACAAATCCGCCTTATACGAAATGTGCGATGAAATAAGCCGTGAAGAGCCCGATATCGTGATCCTTTGCGGTGACATCGTGGACAACGATACCACGCCCGCACAGGTCGACGAGGTATTCGATGCGCTCGGCAAAATAAAAAGCGAATACGGCATTTTCTACGTGCACGGCAACCACGACAGACCGCACGCATATAAAAGCATGGGTGTTGTCGGCTCATACAGCGATGCCGACCTCATAAACGCCATACAAAGCAACGGCATAACCATTTTACAGGACGAAATATACGAGATAAACGACGATTTATTGCTCGTCGGCAGAGAAGATCTTTCTTCCAAAGGCCGCGTAGAGCTGAAAACGCTGCTCGACAACGTCGACAAAAGCAAATTCATCCTTACGCTTGACCACCAGCCGCGCGAATACGAAAATAACGCTCGACTCGGTACAGATCTTATTCTTTCGGGACACACTCACGGCGGCCAGCTCTGGCCCTTGAAGCAAGTACAGGAAATATTCAAAATGAACGATTTTGTCTACGGCCAGACCTTTGTGGATGAGGACACGCAAGCGATCGTTTCCGCGGGCGTTGCAGGCTGGAAATATCCCTTTAAAACCGCCGCCCCTGCCGAATACGTTATTGTTGATATTAAATAACGATGCTCCGACGCACATGTCGCCGGAAAATATAGTCTTTTATTGTATGAGGTATCGCTATGCTTAAAATTATGTTCGTTTGCCACGGAAGGCGCTAACGCGCTCAATTGAAAACTCTCGTTTTCAATTGGTTGGGTTTTCGTACGCTCGCGCCGTCGCGCCTCGCTTCACTCGGCACTCGCGAAAACCATAGGTATATTTTCCGACGCACATGTCGCCGGAAAATATAGTCTTTTATTGTATGAGGTATCGCTATGCTTAAAATTATGTTCGTTTGCCACGGGAATATTTGCCGTTCGCCGATGGCGGAGTTTATATTTAAAAATATGCTCAGAGAGCGCGGGCTCGAATCGGATTACTACGTTTGCTCGTCCGCAACAAGCAGCGAGGAGATTTGGAACGGCGTCGGCAACCCCGTTTATCCGCCCGCAAGAGCCGAGCTTTTAAAGCACGGGATAAAATGCGACGGCAAGCGCGCAGTAAGGCTTCAAAAATCCGACTACGAAAATTTTGACCTCTTTATCGGTATGGACAGCGCAAACATACGTAATATGCACCGCATTTTCGGCGGCGATGCCGAGGGCAAGATACACAAAATGATGGATTATACCTCGCGCGGCGGCGACGTTGCTGATCCGTGGTATTCCGACCGCTTTGATATTACCTACCGCGACGTATTCGACGGATGCAAGGGATTGCTTAACGAATTGGAGAATAAAAAATGAAAAATGTTAAAATCACAGTTATGCGCCGCTCGGTCTATCCCGACCTTATGGAAAAATATGAAAATCCGCTCGAGCACGCCTGCGACATGAGCATCGGCGACGTATTTATTTCCGAAAACGGTAAACGCCCGCAGGGCTTTTGCGAAAACGCGTGGATGTGCATTCTTCCCTACGTGTCCGTGCTTGCGCACGGCGGCAAGGACTTCCACGACGGCTGGATGAAGAACGAATATTCCGCTATGGTGTCCTGCAACGACGGCTTCCGTCCCGTAAGCTTTTATATAGAGGCGATATAATTATTTTGAAAAACGTATGCTTTAAATTGACGATAATTCACAGCTTGTCGTAGCTCTCCTTTATAAAGAACCCCTTGAAACGCAAGGGTTTTCCACCTTTTCCACAGAGTTTTCCACCGGTTTTGCGCAAAATGCACGTTAATACGCTACAATAATGCCGCATTCCCAAGATATAGCAAAAAGCTGTCGCAAACTTAAAATTTGCGACAGCTTTGTTTGTTTTTACAACTTAATAATTATAATCTCCGAAGAAATTCTGCACGCCGACGTAATAATACATTCCTTTTTCCTCGACCCATTTTACCTCGACGCCGATGGTTGTGCAATCGTATTTATCGCTTAAAATGTTCGCGCGGTGACCCTCGGAATTCATCCACAGCTCAACGAATCTTTGCGCAACGTATTCGTTATCATACGTGCAGGAAGAGCCCATCATAACGATATTTTCGCCCCACGCGCCCATAAACGTTATATTCGCATCGGTATATGCGGTGCTCCAGCTTCTTCCGTCGGGACGGGTATGGGAAAACGTTCCGACACATTCCTGCGCTCTGATATATGCAAATTGCCAACCGTTTTTATAAAGGCTTAGCGGTGCAAGACCTTCCTTTGCGCGCTCGATATTGATAAGGCGCAATATTTCGTCCTCTATCGTCGAATGCTTGCTCGTTTCGCCGTTGACAGCAAGAGCCATGGTATATGCCGTAGCATCGACGTTCGAGGGGAGATAAAGCGTGCTTCCGTCATTAAGAGTGTAGCCGTAAACCGCGGTAGACGTGCTGTAAGAGCTACCCGTAAACAGCTTTTCACCGCAATTCTTGCAGTAGATATCGCCTGAATATCCGTCCTTCGAGCTTGAAGGCTCGGACGCGTTACGGACTTCCTTTTCGGAGTGATTGCAGACCGTAACAGCGGGCGTCGAGCTTTCGGGTGTCGACGTTTCGTGATCAGAGCTTTCGGGTGCTGAGGCTTCGTCGTCGCTCGTGCCTCCGCCTATAACGTAGGTGCCCATACAATGACGCTTTATCATTATATAGTCGATGCCGCTTATTCTGCCGTCGCCGCTTACGTCACCGCGAGCGAGCTCCGATTCGTTCATCGTATACGTACCTAAAATGGAACGCTTTACCAGCATATAATCAAGGTAGGTTATTTCACCGTTGCTATCCACGTCGCCCGTATTCGCACTTTCTGCCGAGATGACGACAGTAAAGACGGAAAGCGCAAAAACCAATACTAAAATCAAAGAGATAATTTTTTTCATGGGTTTTAACCCTCCCTTCGACTGCATTATACTCCCGAAAATGCTTAATGTCAATACGCCAAAATTCGGAAACGATTCAACAAAAGGTATTGCAATTTATATTGCGCTTTGCTATAATCATAAATGAAATAAATTGGATTTTTATGTCTATCAAAAAATGCAGGAGAATTGAAATGAAAGCTATTATTAACGGCAAAATCATTTTGAAGGATCGCATCGTTGAAGGCAGCGCTTTGCTGATTTCCGATGTGATCGAAGGCATCGTTGCGGCAGACAAGCTTCCCGAGGGCGTTGAAATTGTCGATGCAAACGGCGGCTACGTTGCTCCCGGTCTTATCGACCTTCACATCCACGGCTATCTCGGCAAGGACGTTTGTGACGGCGAGGAAGAAAGCATCCGTACCATTTCCAAGGGCTTGCTTGCTAACGGCGTAACGGGTTACCTTCCCACAACTATGACTGTTGATATGAAGGTCATCAAGAAGGCGCTCGAGGTATGCCGCGCTCTTAAGGAAGAAAGCAAAACCTGGGAAGGCAGTGCTATTCTCGGCTGTCACGCTGAAGGTCCTTTCATAAGCGAAGCTAAAAAGGGTGCGCAGGACCCCAAATACATACTTAAGCCCGACGCAAAGTTTGTTAAGGAATATGCGGACATTATCCGTATCATCACTTTGGCTCCCGAAACCGATACCGAGGATTTTGAAGCTATTAAGGAGATCCGCCGCGATACCGACGTTATTATGTCTATCGGTCACACCAGCGCGGATTACGATACCGCTATGAAGTCTACCGAAATCGGTATGCGTCACGTAACCCACCTCTTCAACGCGATGACTCCTCTTGCTCACCGCGCTCCCGGTGTTGTTACCGCGGCTTTGAATTCCGACGTAAGCTGTGAGCTTATCGTTGATACCTTCCACGTAAATCCTGCTTTCTATAATATGCTCTGGCAGATCAAGGGCAGAAAGCTCTGTTTCATCACCGACTGCCTCCCTGCAGGCGGACTACCCGAGGGCGAATACACTCTCGGCGGCGCGAAGATAATCTATCGCGGCATCGTTTGCAGACTTGAAGACGGCACCGTTGCAGGTAGCGTGCTTCATCTCAACAAGGGCGTTTGGAACGTTTACACCAATTCGGATATTCCCCTTTGGGAATGCGTAAACGGCGCATCGCTCAATCCTGCAACCACCTTGGGCATCGATAAGACCAAGGGCTCTATCGAGGTAGGCAAGGATGCAGATATCATCATCACTGATAATGAATTTAATGTATTAAAAACCATCATCGGAGGTAACACCAAATATGAAGCTTAAAGTTAATGCAAAGCTCGACCCTCAGTTCACTCCCCTTTCTCTTGTTTGCCGCGAAATGCGTGAAGCAACCAAGGAAAACGGTCAGGACCTCGTAATCGGCGTAGAAAGAAACAAGGGCTACACCACCGTTTACAAGACCCGCGTTTTCAAGGACGGCACCGGCCACGACGAAGAAAACTTCAACTTCGTTGAAAGAATGGTAAAGGCTCTCCTTTGGGTAGCAGGCGGCTTCAAGATCATCATCGCAGGTAGCGAGGTTATCGGTAACAAGATCAAGGAAGCATACACCGACGGCGGCTTGCGCGATTTCGACGTTCACTTTATGGAACGCGTATACGAAACCGATTTCGTTGTTGAAGTTCGTTCTCTCGAAGACGCTCCCGTTGAAGTTTCGGGCGCGGCTCCCGTAGGCAGACACCTCGACGGTTGCCGTATCGGCTTCGACGCAGGCGGATCCGACAGAAAGGTTTCCGCTGTTATCGACGGCGAAAGCGTTTACTCCGAAGAAGTTGTTTGGTTCCCCAAGATCAACTCCGATCCCGATTATCACTATCAGGGAATCCTCGATGCTATGAAGACCGCGGCTTCCAAGATGCCCCGTGTTGACGGTATCGGTATCTCCAGCGCAGGTGTTTACGTTGACAACAGAATAATGGTTGCTTCTCTCTTCTTGAAGGTCAGCGATGAAGACTTCGACAAGAAGGTTAAGAATATGTATATCGACGTTTGTAAGGAAATCGGTGCAGATATTCCGATCGAGGTTGCAAACGACGGTGACGTTACCGCTCTCGCAGGTGCTATGAACCTTAACGACAACTCCGTTCTCGGCGTTGCTATGGGTACCTCCGAAGCAGTTGGCTACGTTGATCCTCAGGGCAACATCACCGGCTGGCTCAACGAGCTCGCGTTCGCTCCCGTTGACTACTGCAAGGATGCAATGGTTGACGAATGGTCGGGCGACTACGGCTGTGGCGTTAAGTACTTCTCGCAGGATGGCGTTATCAAGCTTGCTCCCTTCGCAGGCATCGAGCTCGATGAAAACCTCTCTCCCGCTGAAAAGCTCAAGGTTGTTCAGGGTCTTATGAAGGAAGGCGACGAAAGAGCAGCTGCTATCTATGACACCATCGGTGCATACTTCGGCTACGCTATCGCGTTCTACGCTGAATTCTACGATATCAAGCACGTTCTTATTATGGGCCGTGTAACCTCCGGCGACGGCGGTGCGCTCCTTCTCGAAAGAGCACAGGAAGTTCTTGACGTTGAATTCCCCGAGCTTGCAAAGAAGATCCAGCTCCACATCCCCGACGAAAAATCCCGTCGTGTTGGTCAGTCTGTTGCAGCTGCATCTCTTCCCAAGATCAACTAATTAAATAAGCTTTTATTAAAGGGGACTTTTTGAAAAAAGTCCCCTTTTTATCCCCCAAAAACTTTTTATATCCGAAAAACCAAAGGTTTTCGGGAAAACATACAAAATAATTCCATAAAAATCGGCGACATGCGCGTCGATTTTTATACCTATGATGTTCGAGAATTCGGACAAGACCGAAGAGTGCGCACGAATACGGGGTCCCTGAAAACACAAAGCGTTTTTGGGGTTCAATGCTGCCCGAACGCACGAAGCTCACAAAATCCCGCCGAAGCGGTTAACGTCTGAAACGCTTGCCGTTTTAGACGAGAGCGAAGCGACAAAAAAGAGGACTCAAAAGAGTCCTCTTTTTATATTGAGTGTGAATATCATTACGATTTCGGATTTCAACTAAATGTGATTTCCACATTCAAGCGCCCTGTTATATAGGCTACAAATGCCGTTTGAGCTTTCGGCAGGAAACGCTTTGTTGATTCTGCCGGGAATAGCGTACGCGACTGTTAGTTTCTTACGGTTTGGATAGTCAGTCCTTCGATTGTGCTCGCATCAGCAGTCTTAAGGTTTTCGAGAGTAGCGCCTACAAGCTTAAGACGAGTTCCCTCGGTAAGACCGCTTATAAATGTAGCTCCGGCAGCATAGTAGTCACCAAATGCTGCAATTATGATTTTGTTACCGCCATACTCCCAGGTTGTGTGGCTTTCATCTCCGGCAACTGATACAGCAATAACTTTATATGTGCCAAGATTATCATCGTATTCAAGCAAGGCTTTGCTCCACCATGTGAATCCGGTCGGGCTTGCATATTCTTCGCTTGCCCACAAACGTATAGTTCCTTCATCTTCGTCATAAGTGTTGCTGTTATCCGAATTGTTTACGAAACCAACATCGTAAACGTCGGGTTGCCACTGGTCTTCGGTCATTTCAACGGTTACGTCGAAGCGGCATTCAAAAGCACGCTCCCAAGGCCACGAAACGTTGCTTATAGAGATTGCGTCATATACAAGTATGTCGCCATTCTTGCCGAGTATGGTTCTGGTGTCTTCACTCCAATTGAGCTTTTCGATAATGCTTGCGGCGTCGTCGTAGAGCTCGGTGGATTCAAGGTCGAAATATCCGCTTTCATTATAACCGTAACCGGTGGTGGTTCCATCAACGCTTACGTTCTGACGGTAAGTCTGATCCTTAATAATAGCGAATGTGAAGCCCTTGAGGAACGCAAGATTAGACTCGTGCGTTACCTCTTCCGAATTACCGTAGAGGTAGGAGAAGCGTCCCACTGCATTAGAAAGACCTATACCGATAGTATTGCCTATGGTGTTCCAGCAGCTGTAGCTGAGGAGATTTGTTATAGCATAGCCTTCGGCAGGTGTAACGGTAGTTTCGAACGGAGGACGGTTGGACTGTGTTGTAGTATACCACGCATCCGTACCAAGCAACACTTCGGAAAGTATACCCGCGTTACCTGCATTAACGTTCGAAGCGTCGATCACACAGGTAGGATAGCCTGCAGCGATATTGCTTTGCAATCTTTCGAAGAGTGCCTCTGCGCTTGCCTTAATAGCTTCAGTTTTCGGGGAACCTGTGAGATTACCATGTTCATCAGTTGCGCCTTCATAGGTAAGAACAAGTATCTGAAGTGTATTTGCGTCTCTGTTGCCGGTATTCACCGCACCGAGTGCAGCGAGGTGACCATTTATGGTTTCATCGAGCGACTGATAGTCGTACGAGTCTGCAGGGTCTCTGTTTTCACCGGTGCCAAAATATTCAACGTTTACGTTGACGGTGCTGTCGAGATATACGTCGCCTGCGATAGCCGCAACGCCGAGCATACCTATTTCGTCAGTACCTGCGAACATAGTATATTCTATGCCCTTGGATTCTGCAAGAGCCTTGATATACGCTCTGTCATTACGCTGAATGTTGGTTTCGGACGACGAGTCGTCAACCGCAATGAAGAGGTGGTCTGCAGTGTTGCCCACACCGTTGATAATGTAATCGATAAGACGAAGCTTACGTGCGCGTGCCGCGAGATGTTGCTGTACGGCCTCTTCGTAAGCGCTATCGTATTCAATGGTGCTGCCGTCAGTACCCTTGGTGTAGCTTGCTATGATATTATCAACGGTAAGGTCGAGACCGCTGAGTTCAAGCCTTTCCTTCGCACCGTAATCACGGAGTGCGTTGTATACATCTAACGAGAAGCCGCCGAAATCGGTTTCGGGAGCAAGACGCATAACCGTATCGTTAAGAACAACGTGGTTATCGGGATCGCTCGTAAGCTCGATAATATAATCTGCGATTTCGTAATCAAGTGCATCGATCTCGGTTTCGCGACGCGAGGTTACCAAGCCGCCGGATAGCATCTGGTCAAGCGAGATCACGTAATAATCAATACCTGCCGCTTCCTGCGATTTGAGCCACTTGAGAATATTTTCAGGGTTGCCGCCGCTGTTTGTGAGCGAATTGTCCTTCGCAACATTACCATCCATAATGGTGGTATAGTCTGCCGCATCGGGCATTCTGATATCGAAGCCCGCAGATCCTGCAAGATATTCAACGCGGTCTACGTTTACAGGACGGTTATCAAGCGGAACGTAAGCGATGGTAAGAGTATCCTCACTCGGTGCGGGTGCAGGAGTGATCACCTCTTCCTCTTCGTCTTCCTTATTGTTCTTCTTATCTGTTCCCGTGGTGCCGGAGTTGGGATAGTAGTGATTATCCTCAAATGCGCCCGGTTCAAGAGCTACATTTTCTTCCCAATCCTCGCCGGTAGAGTTGGTAGAAGCATCGGTAACCATATTGATGCTTCTTTCGAGGATAACGTCATAGTAATTCGTTGCTCCGCTGGGCGAATCGTAGTATTCTACAAATCCGCGGAAGCAGAAATTCATATCCAATGCGTTTTCGGGAACGCCTGCAAGGGTTATATAGAATGCAAAGTTTTCGTAGTCTGCAAAGTTCAACGCAGGCTGACCCGCATCATTGTATCCGGGCCAATTTACGATACCGTCCGCATCGAGCCAAGCCGATCTTGCAATATTGCCGTTACCCAAATCAACAGTGGTGTCAATAAACAGATCGTATCTGCCCGTATGATCGGGATCGTTTTCGTATTTATTATACTGAACGAGGTGAGTAGGCATAAATACCATACCCATCGCCTTAACGTCCCAATAGTCGGTATAGTTGCCTTCGGTAACAACATCGTCGATAACGGGAATTTCCTTGTCTTCCTGACCGTTTATGGTGTAACCGTCGGTTTCATCAAGTTTGTTTACCTTGCGGATATATTCTTCGGTCCACATACCGCCGAAACGGATAGCGTTAACCTCTTCGTTTTTAAAGGTATAGGTTTCGCTGACCTTTGCGCCGAGAGTTATAACGGGCTTCTTGTAGGTACGAAGCGCCATAGCCTCACGCATAGCCTCGTTAACGGTGATAGAGGTATTGTCCGTCCACTTCCAAAACGGATAGTTGAAGTGGAAATAGTTGGATGCAGAGCCGGGCTCGGAAACGATTGCGGGGTACATAGTTGTTACGTGTCCGCCTGCCCAGGTGGTATAAGTTTCCGACTGGATGTAGTACTGGAAGTCCTCGCCGCCGCCGATTTCATCAAGAGAAATCTTGAATTCAACAACTGCGGTATTGTCCGCAAGCGTTTCAGCATAGCCGTTTACGCTCTTTCCGCCACCGTCGGTCATTACACCCGCTTCGATGCCGGTATCGTGAGTAAAGCTTACTTCCGTGGTTTCTTTCCACTGATTTACATAGTAATCAGCGTCGGTAAGAGTACCTGCGTTTACTTCCTTTTCGCCCTGTGTTCTGAGCGCGTTGATCTTGTTAATGATCGCGCCGGTATCGATGTTTTCGCCCTTGGTCTGACCGGTTGCGGCATCAACGATGATCGCATCGTCGTCGTTTACGATGACCTCGGTCAAGCCGAAGAAATCGCTTTCACCGTATACGAGATATACGTGGTCATTGAACACGTCGCTTTCGCTCTTGCCTAAAGTGAACTGGTATGTGCCCGAGCCGGGAGACGTTTCTACGTACTTGCCGTCTTCGATAACAGGAGTAACAGGGGTATAATATTTGTTGTAAAGCGGTTTTACGTTATTGGGGTAAGAATTATAAATGTTCTCTATAACCATAAGTCCCGTCTTTTCGGGGTCCGAGTTATAGGTAAGGTCGAACATCTTTGTATATGTGTTTGCGCTTGCTGCCTTGGAGTAATCGCCGTTTTTGCCGTTCTTTACCCACAAACGGAAGGTGGGCTTGTAGGTCTGATTCTTATTACCTGCGTCATTGTTGCTGTCGCCATCGGTAAAGTAAACGATTGCCGCAACGTACAGATATTCCTCGTCCATACGCATCTGATAATAGAATTCAGATTCGTCACAATCATATCCGCCATATGTAGTTTCCTGAATGCACGCGTTTACATCGGTGGTAACCTTGATCCAATTGCCTGGCAACCAGCCGTTATCGTTAAGATTGCCGTCGATTTCTATTTCTTCAGGCGAGAAGTGAACGAGAGAAGGAACGGTACCCGCGAAATTAAGCCAGCTTGCACCGGAAAGGAAATGGCTTCCCCACGAGGAAACAACGCCGAATTCCTCTACCTTGGGAGTTACGCGACTGAGGGTTTCATCGCCAACGGTCTGAACTACTTCAATGAAGTATTCAAATCCGTTTTCACCACCAAAAGATCCGGTGTATATAGCCGTTTCAAACGTCGTTTTGCTATTTTCGGATTTAAATCCGAATTTGTGAAGATCGGGAGTGCCTACTGTTCCGTTAATTGCAAGAACGTCGCTTCCGTTATTATAAAATTCGTATTTGTAAATATCCTCTTCGGTTCCTTCGAGCTTCTTAAGCCAAATGATAACCTTTGTATCTTCGGTAAGCTCGTTGTCGATATACACGTTAAAATAGGTATAACGGTTAGCTCCGAAAACGTTGTAGTAATAATTGAAATAATTGCCGTCTTTAGTGTTTACGCGATATTCGGAATTCGAATAATCAACCTTTTCCATATTAAGGCGCTGATTTTCGATAATCTTACCGTCAGGATCGTTTTCATAGATGACGTCATGCTTGTTCAATTTCTGTGCACAATCCGTCTCAAAGGTGTCCGTGGTAGGTTCTGCGGTAAGAGTAGCCTCAAAGGAGGGGAAATGCATTGTACCGGATCCTAAAGTAAGACCGTGCGAATAGTAAAGAACCACGTTTTCGTTTTCGGCAGTCGCTTCCTTTTCGCTGAACAAATCAAGTTCATTTACGTCAAGAGTAATGCCCAACGAGTTATGAGGGATACGGAATTCGATAACGTAATAATCATTGGTCTCAGAACCGGGAGTATTATCGCCGTTGACGAAATCTCTTACCTTATTATCATAATGCTTGATTGCCGCAACCATGCCGCCGGTAGTATCGGGAGCATATGCACCGTCAGAATACGTACCGATAACAGCATTGCCGCTGTTGTCGGTCCAAATGCCGTAGGAAAGAAGATTTGTGCCATCATATGTCCAAAGCTTATAGCAATCACCGCCGTTGGGTTCGGATGCGGTGCCGTTCTGCCAAGTAAATCCGTCGGGAACCTCAATAAGAATGGAGCCGTACACGTAGTTAAGGTCAGAACGAAGCTGGGGCATGTAGTTTACACCCTGCAATCTGGTAAAATCGGTTCCTACAAGATCGCTGTTGAGAAGGGGGCTTGCAGTATATGCAAGTCCGGGCCATGCGCGCTGTCCAAGGTTAGCGTCGATGGTGTATTCGGTATTAACACCTCGTGTGTTATAATAAGTACCCAGGGTGTTTTTCATATAAAAGGGTTTAGCCGCAGCCGCAGTTTGGTAGGTATCAGAAAAAGTTCCGGCAAACACCTTAGCGGGGTCAGCATCTATCGTAAATTCATATTCGTCCGGAACAAAGCCGTTACCGAAAGCAGTCCTTTTGAGCTCAAACTCAAAGGTATACTGATTGTATCCACCCGAGGGAAGCGCCTTCCAAGCGAATTTGTCGGTAACAGCGCCGGAATAGTCACTATAAATCGTGACACCGGTTCCGTCTGCAGAATAATACGTTACGGTTGCATAAGTGTAAGTAGTAGACAGCGCATCGTAACGAAGATTTATAATAACATAATCCTGCTGAACGTTTCTTATCAATTTAAACTGAACAAGAGTATCACAATACGTGCCACTATACGAGCCATCGCCGTCTTCTATTATAGCCGCGCCGTAAAAGCTCGTATCGCTAACATGAAGATCGTATTTTGCTCCGCAAAGCGTAGTTTCGTCATAAGCAATTACAGGGGTGGTAATATTAGCAAAGGGCTTTTCGTTTTCAATGTAGGATGCAAGTCCCATTCTTTCAAACCACTTGCTGTAGAAATCGGTTTGGGTTGCCCAAATTGCTTCGTCGACCTTACCGTCGATTTCGATAAAAGAAGAAAGCGTTGCGCTGTTAAGATGTTCCTTCGAAACGACGTTTGCACCGTCGGGCCAATTGGTCAGCGACGGGAAATAAGAATCGCGGTCAAACGTATCCTCGATAGCAATCATAGGATGATAGAGCGATTCGGTAGTGTTGCCGTCGTTAACCGCCAAAGAAATAAAATACTTCAAATCGGGGTTTTTAGTGGGACAGAAGTCGGCAAGAAGACACTTGAATTCAACAAGTGCTTTATCGTCCTCTATAACGAAATCTGCGCAAGATTGCTCGTACGCATAAGGAGATTTATCTTCGATCGTTTCACCGTCAAAATCGGTACGTGTGATCGTCTTCGCATCAAAATCAATCACAAACTTATCGGTGCAAGCGCTCGCAACAGTGCCGTCATTAAACCAAATGGTTGCAGCGCCAAAAGACCCTGTGCTAAGAGAGTCCTTGTCTATAACGATCGCACCGTAAAGGTAATAGTAATCGATCTTTAATTGATATTTATAGGTGACGTCAGCTTGCACTTCCGACGGATTCTGAACGCTCCAAGTACCGCTATCGGTATTTACCACGTTCCAATCGGAATAAAGCCATGCAGTATCATCCAGAACGCCGTCTATAACAACGGTTTCGGGAATAAACTGATTAGGTGAATTTTCGGTACTCTGGTTAAGAGTGGTATCGGCAGCAACACCGGGGCCGCGCGCGATTACGCTAAGCAGGGTTGCCGGTATCATCGAAACCAACATAAGCACCGTGAGAATTAAAGCAAGTGTTCTTTTCACGATAATTGCTCCTTCTTTATGTAAAATCAGAAATACTTTTTAGCCGCTTTGGGCAATTTATGTATCGGAAACACCCCTAAAAAAGGGTATTTTCCTGCATAATAAAAAAATATGACAAAATGAGTATACACCATAAATCCTGCATTGTCAAGGCATATGGGGCATTTTTATTTTACATAATCCACCAACGGATTTTGTTTACAATTTCGATATTTTGGGGTTATTTACACAAAACCGCAAGTCTACCACAACAAGTTGTGCGCCACAACAGAAAAAGCAAAAATTTAATTAAATTTTTTTGGTTTGTTTTTTATTGTAACAAAAACGCTTTCCCGAATAGCTTTTTCGGGAAAGCGTTTTTTGATTATTTACTTTCTCTGCGATGCCGCGTAGAATTCCTCGAACACGGTTCCGTCGAACGAGGGGTCGTCTTCCTTCAGATCGGCGATCTTTTCTTCCGTGCCGCCGTTTACCATACTCTTCTTGCCCGCGAGCATTATCTTGACCGCATCGGTCATCTGCTTTACCGAAACGAGCTTATTATCTCTGCCGCCCATATAAGCGCAGACCTCTTTAAGCATCGCCTCGTAAACCTTGCTCGTATCGATCTTATACGCATAACCCGTCTTCGTAGTCATTACGATAGCAGTCGAGGGCTGCCAGCCCTTCTTACATATATTGTAGATCGCGCTTGCGCCGTTTGCAAACAGCACGTAAAAGCTGTCGCAAGGAGTTTCGCCAACGGTATTAGTGCCGATATATTTAGTGGAAATCGGGTCAACGTCGCCGATAAAGCCGAGAATCGATTCGACCGCATGAATAGCGTAGTTGAATTCATCCACACCAACGGTTACCGATACGTGAAGCACATCGCCGCGATCTTCAGCAGGAATTTCAAAGAACGATGCGTGCTCATAGGTGTATCTGAGCGCACTCGTGCCGAGTATCACCTTTCCTTCTGCGTCCAATTTTTCAAACGCGCGAAGGTCCTTTAAATTACCTGCAATAGGCTTATCGATAAACACAGGCACGCCTGCTTCGATGAACGGCATACACTGCGCGAGGTGATTATCCCAGTTACAGCTCTGAATAAACGCGATATCGATATTCTTTGCCATTTCGGCAAGATCGTAATAACGTTTTTCGAGCCCGAACTTTTCAACAAAGCTCGAAACCTCTTCATCCGTACGGAACGCGTCGTTATATACTGCGGTATATTTTCCCTCGTCGCCCTGAAGAAGAATTTCTGCAAAGGAGGGTGCGTGCGATGTGTCGATGTTTACTGAACCGATTCTGAACATTTTTGGATTTCCTTCCTTTTTATTATATAGCCAAAGCTGTGCAATACGTTTTCTGAATAACGCCTTGCTGATTCTCTATGGATATAATGAGCGTATTTTTATCGATTGTCAAGTATTTTTTTGCAATTCCCGTAAATTTTTACATAACAACGGGCGTGCCCATTTATTCTAATTCAAACGCGCCGGTATACAATCTGTAATACTGACCCTTTTCCTCGATAAGCTTCTCGTGATTTCCGCGCTCGATTATTCTGCCCGCCGAAAGCACCATTATTACCTCGGAGTTGCGTACGGTAGAAAGTCTGTGCGCGATAACGAAAACGGTTCTGCCGTGCATAAGACTATCCATACCCTTTTGCACTATCGATTCGGTTCGGGTATCGATGCTCGAGGTAGCCTCGTCGAGTATCATTACGGGAGGATCGGCAACCGCGGCACGTGCAATAGCAAGCAGCTGTCTTTGTCCCTGCGAAAGTCCGCTTCCGTCACCCGAAAGCATTGTATCGTATCCGTCGGGAAGCAGGCTGATAAAGCCGTCGGCGTTTGCTAATTTTGCCGCCGCGATGCATTCCTCATCCGTCGCATCCAATCTGCCGTAGCGGATGTTTTCCATAACCGTGCCCGTAAACAGATGCGTATCCTGCAAAACCATACCGAGCGAGCGGCGTAGGTCTGCCTTTTTGATCTTATTGATGTTTATGCCGTCATAGCGGATCTTTCCGTCGGCGATATCGTAAAAGCGGTTGATAAGATTGGTTATTGTGGTCTTGCCCGCGCCCGTCGCGCCGACAAACGCCACCTTCTGACCCGGCTCGGCATAAAGCGTTACGTCGTGAAGCACGGTTTTTTCCTCGGTATATCCGAAATCGACCTCGAACATTCGCACGTCGCCCTTTAATTCGGTATATGTCAACGTGCCGTCGCCGTGCGGATGCTTCCACGCCCAAAGTCCCGTACGCTCCTCGGTTTCGGTAAGATCACCGTTTTCATCGTATTTTGCGTTAACAAGCGTTACGTAGCCGTCGTCAGCCTCGGGCTCTTCGTCCAAAAGCTCAAAGATGCGCTTCGCGCCCGCGATTGCCATAATAACCGCGTTCAACTGCTGTGTTACCTGATTTATGGGGTTTGTGAAGTTCTTTGAAAGCTGTAAAAACGCAACCAGGCCGCCCGCGGTGAGCGTATCGGTCATCGTAACGAGCACACCGCCGAGCGTCGCAACGAGAATATACTGCAAATGGCCCAAATTGTTGCTCACGGGGCCCAAAATGTTCGCAAAAACGTTTGCGTTTTTCGCGTTTTCGCAAAGCTCGTCGTTTAACGCGTTAAATTCTTCCTTGGTCTTTTCCTCGCGGCAGAATACCTGAACGACCTTCTGACCGTTAATCATTTCCTCGATGTAGCCGTTTACCTTACCCACCGAGCTCTGCTGCTTTATAAAGTACTTTCCGCTTTTTCCGCCGATCTTCTTAACGATAGTTATTATAAGAAGTGCAACCACCAAGACGAAAAGCGTGAGCCATACGTTTGTAGTGAGCATCGCGAAGAATACCGCAACAACGGTACATACCGAGGACACGATATGCGGCAGACTCTGCGATATCATCATTCGCAACGTGTCGGTATCGTTGGTATAGCGGCTCATAGTGTCGCCAAACGAGTGAGTGTCGAAATATTTAACGGGAAGCGACTGCATTTTCGCAAACATACTGTCGCGAATATCCTTCAAAACCGATTGCGAAACCACGACCATAATGCGGTTATAAGCAAAGGTGGAAAGCGCGCCGAGCACGTACACAACAGCAAGCAATATAATTTCTCTCAAAAGACCCGACATATCGGGGTCGCCCGCCTGAATCATCGGTTTTATGTGACCGTCGATAAGGGTTTGCAGGAATTTCGAGCCGTAAACACCCGCAACTGCGCTGAAGATGATACAGCCTACAACCAAAAGCAAGCGCCATTTATATGCAACAAGGTATTTAAGCACGCGCTTGACGGTTTTCATATCAAGCTTTTGACCGGGTATATGAACCCCCTTTGCGGGACGCATCGGCGGATCCTGACGTCTTTCCTGACTCACTGCTGATCATCTCCCTTCATCTGCGATTCATAAACCTCTCGGTAAATGGTATTGCCTATAAGCAATTCCTCGTGTGTGCCGATTCCGTTTATGATTCCGTTGTCGATAACGATTATTCTGTCGCACTCCTGCACCGATGATATACGCTGTGCGATTATCAGCTTGGTAGTGCCGGGAATCATTTTTTTCATCGTAGCGCGAAGCATCGCGTCGGTTTTGGTATCGACAGCCGAGGTGGAGTCGTCCATTATCAATATCTTCGGATTTTTCAAAAGCGCGCGTGCAATACACAATCTCTGCTTCTGTCCGCCCGAAACGTTTGTACCGCCCTGCTCGATATAGGTATCGTATCCATCGGGAAATTCCCGTATAAATTCATCCGCGCAGGAGGCGATACACGCCGCCTTCATTTCCTCGTCGGTGGCGCTTTCGTTGCCCCAACGTAAATTATCCTTGATCGTGCCCGAGAAAAGCACGTTTTTCTGCAACACCATCGAAACGCTGTCGCGCAGAGTATTCACATCGTAATCGCGCACGTCGTGTCCGCCGACAAGCACCGACCCTGCCGTAACGTCGTAAAGACGCGGTATCAGCTGAACAAGGCTCGATTTCGAACTGCCCGTTCCGCCGATTATGCCTATCGTTTCGCCCGATTTTATGCTTATATTTATGTTTTTGAGTACGTTTTTACCCTCGTGATATGCAAAATCGACGTCTTTGAATTCTATACTGCCGTCTGCTACCTCGAAAAGCGCGTTTTCGGGAGAACAAATCGTGCTTTCCTCATCGAGCACCTCGCAGATACGCTCTGCCGATGCGCGCGACATTATCACGGTGATAAATATCATCGAAAGCATCATCAGACTCATTAAAATCTGCATCGTGTAATTCAAAAGCGCGGTCAGCTCGCCTATCTGCATTTTTTCGCCGATGCCGTAAATGTTATAGTTGATAATAACCTCTGCACCGAGCCAGCAGATAAGCAATATACTTGCGTATACGGTTATCTGCATAAGCGGCATATTAAACGAAATTATCTTTTCCGCCTGCACCGAGTCCTTGTTTATCTCGTCGGACACCTCGTTGAACTTTTCGATTTCCTTTTCCTCGCGTACGAACGCCTTTACAACTCTTATTCCGCGCAGGTTTTCCTGAACGACGCGGTTTAATTTATCGTATTTTTTGAACATGCGCTTGAAAATGGGATGTGCGAGCGACATTATAAGCGTAAGTCCTATCACAAGCACGGGCACGGCGCCGACGAATATAAGAGCAAGGTCGGCGTTTACGCTTATCGCCATTATCAGCGAGAAGGTTACCATCGCAGGGCTTCTTACTGCCGTGCGGATTATCATATGAAATGCTTCCTGCAATCTGTTTACGTCGGTGGTCATTCTTGTAATGAGCGACGATGACGAAAATTTATCGATGTTTTTGAACGAAAAATGCGAAATACGCTCGAACATTCTTCTGCGCAGATTTTTTGCAAAGCCCGTCGACGCAATAGCCGCACATCTGCCCGCCAACGCACCGAATGCAAGCGAGATAAGCGCGCATACCGCTATCATTCCGCCGATAACGAGTATATAATTCATATCGCTTAAATTATCGCCGAAGATCCTTTCGATAAGCTTACCCAAAATACTGTCGTTCGTATCCGCCGAGGCTCCCTCGGTCGCGGGTGAAATATGATTTATAAGTAACGCTATAAGCAAGGGTATGATTACTTCCATGATAACCTCGCCCATCATAAATATCGGCGAAAGTATGGAATGCATCGTATATCCCTTTACACTTTTTGCAAGCTTTTTAAGCATTGTTGTCCTCCTTTTCCTCGCGCACGGCAAATTCCTTCTCCGCGGTTTCAACATTATTACTTATCTTTTCCAAAACCTTAAAGAAGGTTTCCAATTCCTCTGCGCTTACACCCTCTCGGATATAATTTTCGAACGCTTCAATATCGCGCTCGTGCTGCTCGTGCACGCCAAGCGCAAGCGGAGTAAGCTTTATTCTTTTGAGTCTTGCGTCGGTTTCGCATTTTTCGCGCAGGATCAGCCCGTTTTTCTCCATAAGCTGCAATATCGCAGTCATGGTCGGGCGGCGCACCGAAAACTGTTTTTCAATATCGCGCTGGAACACGTCCTTGTGACGGTTTTCATAAAGATAGCCTATCACCCAACCGTGTGTTCCCGTGCATTTTTCGCCGTGGCTTCGCGCCTTGAACGCATCGACCGCGCGCTTCATAGCGACAGACAGTGTCCGAACTCGAAAACCTATAGTTTGCTTTCGCTCCATAAACAATTAGCCTCCTAACAATTAGCACCCTAACTATTTTACTCAACTCGACTTGTTTGTCAATAGATTTTAATAACATTAATTGTAAACAAAAAACACCGCAAAAACCTTTATGCTCGAAAAGCTAAAGTTTTTCAGGGAAATACAACAAAAATCAACATAAAAATCGGCGACACGTGCCTTGAAAAATATAGCGATTTCAATTGTATATCCAATTTAATATCCGAAAAAAGCAAGCTTTTTTCGGATATAAGGATTTTTGAGGGTTTAAGTGAACTTTTTGCAAAAAGTTCACTTTTAAAATATTTTAAAAGTGAAAACAAAAAAGGGCTCGTGTGAGCCCATTTATTTGTTATTTGTTATTTATTATTTTTTAATCGTTTACTGTTGCCTTCTTCTTTGCAGCGATAACTACCGCACTGATAACCGCTACGACTACTACGCCTACGATTACCCAGATGATAACGTTGTTGTTACCGTCATCGGTGTCCTTGGTTTCTTCGGATTGTTCTGCGTTGTCGGTCTTGGATTCGGTATCCGTTACCGCTTCCTTCGATTCGGTATCGGTGTTTCCTTCCTCGGAAACGGTGTCGTCCTTCGATTCTTCATCGTCAAGACCGGGGATCGCGCCCTCATAAGGCTTGAAGGTCGAAGTGCAGATATAACTTGCATCGTACCAAATCGTATCGGGAGTTGTGGTGGGAACGGTCTTGTTTTCAAGGTCAAGTCCCTCGATAACCAAAATGTTGCCGATAGACCAAGTCTTTGCTTCGGTAATTGCCGCAGAGGTTGCCTCGTTGGTGTAATTTGTGCCGCCCATGCCGAGAGCAGGATAATCATTACCGAAGTTTGCCGCCCAAACAAAGCCGCCCTCGGGAATATCAAGAGCAATACCGTTGCCTGCGCCGGTGCCGTCGGAAATGTTTACGATCTTGTAGCCGTTTTTGATTCCCTCAACAGGCTCGAACGCTACGTGCAGCCACCAAACCGCGCCGGTATAGGGTTCGGTAAATATAACAGCCGCGCCCTCGCTGGTGTTGTCGTTAAAATGAGTTACGTGGAAGGATTTTTCCTCGGCAGCCATCGCGCCCGTAACAGGCAGACAGAGGCAAACAAGGAGAAGTGCGATAAGAAATGCAGATATTCTTTTCATAATATTACTCCTTTGTTATTTTGTATCCTTATTATATATTTATATCGTGCGGTTGTCAAGAAAAACCCACTTATCGGCAATCGCCCAGCATATATAATATATCGTTCTTGATATCCTCCTTATCCTCAAGCCCAAGCGACAATCGCAACAATTTATCGGTTATACCTATTTTCTCCCGCAATTCCCTCGGTACCGACGAATGCGTTTGCGTGATCGGATAGGTAATAAGACTGCAAAATCCGCCAAGGCTTTCGGCAAACCGTATTATCCTTCCGCCCTTTAAAAGCCTTTTCACCTTTTTATCATCACGCAGTGTAAACGTGACGACTCCCCCGAATCCTCTCGCCTGCGTTTTACACACCGTATGTCCGCCACACTCGGGCAGGGCGGGATAATATACCCTCTCCACCTCCGGTAAGGTCTTTAAAAAACCGGCTATAAACCGCGCATTTTCCTCGTGCTTTTCCATTCGCAAAGGAAGCGTTCGCAGTCCGCGCAGCAGTATCCACGACGAAAAGGGATCGAGCGCGTTTCCGAGCGTCATCGATATCAGCTCCAGACGCCTTGCGATATCGTCGTTATCGGTCATAATTGCACCTGCGATGCAATCGTGATGCCCCGACAGATATTTTGTAGCCGAATGCACCGATATATCCGCGCCCAAAAGAATGGGGTTTTGAAAATACGGTGTTAAAAACGTATTGTCTACGGCAAAAAGCGTATCTTTTTCGCGGCACAGCGCAGATATCGCGCGTATGTCGGCAACCTTCATCATCGGATTCGTCGGAGTTTCTGCAAAGAGCAATCTTGCTCCGCGAGAAATCTCGTTTTTTACAAGGTCGAGGTCGGACATATCGACAAAAACGAACTCTATTCCGTAGTGTGTGTAAATTTCGGTTATAAGCCTGTATGTACCTCCGTAAAGATCGTCCGAAACTATCACTCGGTCGCCTTGCTTCAAAAGAGAAAAAAGCGCATTTATCGCCGCAAGCCCCGAGGAAAATGCGAATGCATATCGTGAATGCTCAAGCAAGGCAAGCTCCCTGCAAAGCTCGTGCCGTGTGGGGTTTGAGCATCGAGTGTAAGAATATTCCCTTCCGCCGTTAAAAGTGGAGGTATAAAATATCGGAGGGCTTATCGCATCACAAAATCGCACCGTTTCCTCGAAAAGGCAACTTGATTCTCTGTTTTTCATCATAATTTCACCTCGATGTATATTATGCGACGGACTTTTTCGGGGTGAAAATAAAAAAGGAAACTTTTTGAAAAAAGTTTCCTTGAACCTTCAAAAACTTTTATATTCGAAAAAAGCAAACTTTTTTCGGAAAGAAACAAATTTGATTTACAATAAAAATTTTCATAAAAATCGGCGACATGCACGTCGATTTTTATACCTATGATGTCCGCGAGTGTCGAGCCATGGGGTGCCCGCAAAACAAGGTTTTGTGGGGTAATAGGCGAGGCGCGACGGCGCGAGCGCACGGACATCACAAAAACCAATGAAAATGCTCGCATTTTCATTGAGAGCCGTTAGGCGATTTTATTCCTTTATCATTCTTACTACCGTTTCGCTTATACGACGGCGTTGCTCGAGCAGGCGGTCGAAAACGAGTATCCTTGCCACCGACGAAGCAAGCAGACGCATCGTCGCAAGACGCTTGGTTTCGGCTTCGGTTACGGTGCGCGGCGGATATTTATCGGGCGATACTGTGCTTTTGATCTCGTGCTCCACCTCTTCGCAGAATATGTTATAGCCCTCGGATATTTCGTAAACGCGCGACATTAAGGATATCGACTCCGAAATATAAGAAAGCGGAAGCATACGCTTGCAGATGCAGATAACCATAAGCTTTGCAAGATGCTCGCGGTTGTATTTTTTCTTCACGGGCGCGTGGAGAACTCCGTTTTTTACGTAGTTGTTTATCATCGACGCGGTTAAAAACGGCTCGTCGCTATGATTAAAGTCACTTAAATATTCCGAAATGAACGCGATGACCTGATCTATATAAAGCTCAAACGCGGGAAATTCCTCCCAACGCGGCAAATGTATTTTTGTCATATCCCTTGAACCGATGCTCATATATGCTCCCTGCCAAAAACCTTTAAAAATTGATAGTATTATAAAATATACCACCAAACGGTTTAAATGTCAACAAGACGCGTCATAAAATTCAGATAAAACAGAACACGAAAAAGAAAAAAATAATTTCAAAAACCTATTGACATAGTTTTCAAAACTATGTATAATGTTCGAGAAAATGAAAAATTATGCTTAAAGGAGTTAACTATGGCAAAGGATTCTATTGCACGCGCACCCCGTGTGCTTGAACGTCCCGATAACATCAAGCACCTGCTTCAGCAGGCAGTAAATGAAGCGGGCGACAAAGCCGCATACAAATACCGCACCTCCGAGGGTATTCGCGAGGTTACCTACAAGGAATTCCAGCAGGAGACCTATTATCTCGGCACAGGCCTTGCTTCCATCGGTATGGCAAGCGGACACATTGCTTGCTCGGGTGAAAACAGCTATAATTGGATACTCACCTATCTCACCGCGCTTCAGAGCGAGGGCGTTTTCTGTCCTATCGATAAGGATCTTCCCGACAGCGACCTTTTGAACGTTATCAACGGCGGTAACGACGACATTATCTTCTGCGACAAAAAGCGCGAGGAAACCTTCCGTCGTATCCGTGACCAGATTCCCAACGTAAAATATTTCGTTTGCTTCGACAGAGAAGAGGACGAAGGCGAATACCTCTCCTTCAATAAGCTCTTTGAAAAGGGCAAAAAGCTTTATGAAGAAGGCGACCGCACCTACACCGATATGAAGACCGCCGATATGAAGGCGTTGAAGATGCTTCTTTACACCTCCGGTACAACCGGTCTTGCAAAGGGCGTTATGCTTTGCGAGCACAACCTCGTTTCGCTCGTATACTTCGGCTTGAAGACCGCAGTTATCCGCGACGTTGGTCTTTCGATTCTTCCCTATCACCATTCCTACGAAGCAGTTGCGGGCATTTTGGTTGCCATGCACAACAAATCCACCCTCTGCATCAACGACAGCTTGAAGCGCGTTGTTAAAAACCTCGCTCTTTATAAGCCCGGCTATATGTACGTTGTTCCCGCAGTGCTCGAGGTTCTTTACCGCAGAATGCAGGCAAGCATCGAGGAAAAGGGCAAGACCAAGACCATTAAAATTGCAATCAAGCTTTCCCGCTTCCTCCGTGCTATCGGTATCGATATCCGCCGCAAGCTCTTTGCGGAGCTCCACAACGCGTTGGGCGGAAATCTTGAAAAGCTCGTTTGCGGTTCGGCTCCGCTCCGTGCTGAAATTGCTGATTTCTTTGAAGACATCGGTATTATTGTTACCAACGGCTACGGCATCACCGAATGCTCGCCTCTCGTTTCGGTAAATACCGAATTTGATAATGACCCCAGAACCGTTGGCTTCTGGATCGACTGCGTTGACGTTCGTATCGACGAGCCCAACGAAGACGGCGAAGGCGAAATCTGCGTTAAGGGCGACATCGTAATGCTCGGCTATTACAAGAACGAAGAAGCAACCGCAGAGGTATTCACCGAGGACGGCTACTTCCGCACCGGCGACTTCGGTAAGATCAACAAGAAGAAGCAGATCATCATCACCGGCAGAAAGAAGAATATCATTATTCTCGGCAACGGTAAGAACATTTACCCCGAGGAATTGGAAGACTATATCGGCGGTATTCCCTACGTGTTGCAAAACGTTGTTTATGCACACCGTGACGAAGATGGCACCGAAGCGGCTCTCGCGGTTCAGTGCGAGCTCGACTCCGAGGTATTGAAGAACGCAAATATGGATGAGCTTCAGGCCAAGTTAAAGCACGACGTATTCGAAACGCTCAAAGACCTTCCCGCTTACAAGCAGGTTACCAAGGTGTATATCCGCGAAACACCGTTCGTTATCACTACCACCAAGAAGATCCGTCGCGCAAAGGACGGCTCTCCTCTTTAAAAAAACAAAAGGACGGAAAAAGGTTACTTCTCATAAGGATGATAAAACTCCGACGGATTTTAAAGGTCAGCCGGAGTTTTAATATTCGATAAATTGGAATTTAATCTTTTCGCTTATTTCTTTTTACATATACAATGGTAAGAGTTAACGCACACAAAATTAGGATATGTAAAATAGTATGATATACATCAGGTATGTATTTACCCTCAATACGAAGCCATTGAATTGTTCCGGAAAAATACTCGATTTGGCCTTCCAACGTCCCCATAACGCCGCCATCGAAAATAGTATACCATTCGTGACACATAAATTGTGTCACAAACCACATTGACATCCATCCAATAACAAGCCATTTTCCGATATTATCTTTTATAAGAAATACCATTACCGTGACCAGATAAATCGCAAAAAATATACCGTCTTCTTTATATGACCTTGTGACTAAACACTTGTCGCCAAAATATAAGCCCGTCATATCAAGAAAAAACCATAATAGTAATGCAATTTGCGCAACAATACAATATATTTTCTTCATCAGCATACCTCACCAAATTCATATTTATCGAACTGTTTTAGAACCAGCATCGCATTTGTAAGTACAAACGCTTTATTGTGCTATGCCCAAACCCATTATATCATAACAGTTTATATCATTCAAGTTTTATTCCGACTTCGTCGGAGTGATATTATTGCCTTTTCGGCAATAGTGTTATTGAAACCTTGCGGTTTCAGTGTTATTTTATTCGCCAAACTCGGCGTAGCCGAATATCACGATGCGTAAGGGGTCCCCGCGAAAGATGCTTTCGTGGGGCAAAAGCATCATATCATTGCGGAGTAATATCACTCGCCGAATGAATAACCCCACCAAACTATGTTTTGTGGGGACCCCATGAGGCGAATAAAACTGCGAGACTTCCGTTTTGAGAAGTCTCGCAATTCCGTCCTTTTTCTTTTGCTGTTTTAAAGCATATTTTCGAGCAAGCTGCCCTCGTAAGATTCCAATTCGCCGGTGTCGCAAAGATAAGCAAGCTTCGGGTCGATAGGAAGCTTTGCAACCTTTTTAATGCCGTGTGCCTCGGCAACGGCATCAACCTTGCTTTCGCCGTAAATATAATGCTTCTTGTCGCAATCGGGGCACTTGAAATAAGAATAGTTTTCAACCAAGCCGAGTATCGGCACGTTCATCAATTCAGCTAATCTTACAGCCTTGCCGACGATCATCGAAACAAGGTCCTGCGGGCTGGTTACGACTATCATACCGTCAACGGGAAGCGACTGGAATACAGTCAACGGAACGTCGCCGGTTCCCGGAGGCATATCGATAAACATAACGTCGTTTTCGCCCCAGTTAACGTCGGTCCAGAACTGCTTTACACAGCCGGCTATTACAGGGCCTCTCCAAGCAACGGGGTCGGTTTCGTTGGGGAGAAGCAGGTTCAACGACATAACCTTGATTCCCGTCTTGCTTTCGGGAGGAATCATCGCTTCGCCGTCGCTCATAACGCCGCCGTTTACGCCGAATATCTTGGGAATCGAGGGTCCGGTAATATCCGCGTCGAGTATTGCGGTCTTTTTGCCTGCTCTTTGCGAATTTATCGCCAAAAGCGAGGTTACAAGCGATTTACCAACGCCGCCCTTGCCGCTTACAACAGCTATTACCTTTCCTACTTTACTGCCCTCGCGAAGCTTTTCTATCATGCTTTCGGGGCTTTTTTCACGGCTTGAACAGTTAGCACTGCAAGTCGAGCAATCATGTGTGCATTCGCTCATTTTTTACCTCTTGTATTTGCTTTTTTATTTGCTGAAAATATTTTTAACAGTGTTTATGCTCATTTCGGCACATTCAAATCGGCTCTTGCCCATCGAGGGCTCGTCCTGCTCGACGATACACCAGGTAACACCGCTTCTCTGCGCGGCATCAAGCACCGCTTTAAAATCTATCTTGCCGTATCCGACAGGGCGGAATTCAAAAGCGGAGGGCTCTTCCTTTTTCGCCTCGTTATTACCGATAAGGCCGTACATATTCTCGGTTTTTCCGCCGAAATAATCCTTCAAATGCAAAAGTGGTATACGGTTTGCATATTTTTCGATATACTTCACGGGGTCTTCGCCCGCAACCGACACCCAGCAGGTATCAAGCTCCGCCTTAAGCACGGGCACGGTGGCATAAAGCTCATCAAGTGCATAATTACCGTTTTCGGTACGTACAAATTCGAAATCGTGGTTATGATAGCTTATCGTAAGTCCGTTTTTGTCTGCCATATCGGAAAAGCGGCTTATGTCCTCAACGGTTTTATTATAGTTTGCCCCGTTCGGACGGTCGCATTCGGCAAGCCACGGAATTGCTATATGATTACAGCCGATATCCTTGTAATCTCTTATAACCTTTTCCATATCGGAACGCATATCGCCAAAGGGTACGTGCGCGCTCAAAGGTTCGAGCCCCGTGTTTGCAACTATCTTTGCTATCTCCTTCGGCGTTCTGCCGTAAAGTCCTGCAAATTCCACGCTCTCATAGCCCATATTCTTTAACGTTTTTATCGTGGATTCGAAATCCTGCTCCGCAGCATCGCGGACCGAGTAAAGCTGTATTGCTATCGGAAGTGCCATGGTTCCTCCTTTTGGTTTTTTAAGGGGAACTTTTGCAAAAGTTCCCCTTGAACCCTTCAAAATCCTTTAAAGCCGAAAAACTAAAGTTTTTCGGAAATAAATATAATAGAAATTTCATAAAAATCGGCGACATGCGCGTCGATTTTTATACCTATGAGTTCCGAGAATTCGGACAAGCCCGAAGGGCGCGCACGAATTCTGCGCGAGCGAACGGAACTCACGAAAACCGACTAAAATGCTTGTCGTTTTAGTCGAGAGCCGTAAGGCGATTAGGGGGTCCCCAAAATCGCAGATTTTTGGGGAGAGCGCAAGCGACTACGCCCATTTGCCATCTACGAAGATAGGTGTAGGAACGCCGTCCTTGTAGCCGGTGATGTTAAGGTCCTTCGAGCCGATCATAAAGTCGACGTGTATCATCGAATCGTTCACGCCGAGAGAATAAAGCTCGTCGAGCGTCATATTTTCAAATCCCTTTACACAGCCCGTGTATCCTGCACCGAGTGCGACGTGGCAGGATGCATTCTCATCGAAAAGTGTGTTGTAGTAAAGCAATCCGCTTTCCGCTATACCCGAGTCCTTCGGAACGAGCGCAAGCTCACCGAGCATTCTGCTGCCCTCGTCGGTGGTGATTATCTTGGTCAACGCCTCTTCGCCCTTTTCTGCGTGCCAGGAAACCGCCTTTCCGTCCTCAAAATCTATATAGAAGTTTTCGATAAGCGTTCCTCTTGCCGAAAGCGGCATAGCCGAAACGAGTCGACCGCTGCATTTACCCTTCATGGGAGTGGTAAAGATCTCCTCGGTGGGCATATTGGGGTTATAGAATACGCCCGAAAGGGTGTATTCCCCGCCGCCGCACCATACGCTTTCCTTCATAAGCTCGCACTTGAAATCCGTGCCGTTTGAAGAGGTATAATGCAGATAATCAAACTGCTGATTGTTCAACCATTCGCTCTTTTCGCGGAAATCGTTGTTTTTCTTGTCCCAAGCGGCAACTGCATCGTTATCCTCGAAGCAG
The DNA here is from genome assembly GCA_045593165.1 of Eubacteriales bacterium. Lineage (GTDB taxonomy): Bacteria > Bacillota > Clostridia > Oscillospirales > CAG-382 > Coliplasma. The sequence continues at coordinate 19,500 of JAZNWF010000017.1, read as the reverse complement.
TTTACGGTAGAAAGTATCGCTTCCCAAAGTTTTTCAACCGCAACCGACGCTCTTTTTTCGTTCGGGAACACCTTTTTCGCCCACGCTTTTCCGGGGATAGCGCAAACCAACCATTGATGCTTGTTATCCATCGCGTCACGGTAGGGCTTTAAAAGCTTCGATGCCGCAATACTTGCGCGGCTTACCTTTTCCTGATTTACCGATGCCAATCCGTCGGGATCTTCACAAATAAGACGCATACGTGCCGGCAATATTTCGGAATCGTGCTTTGCCTTTTCTACCTGCCAATCGGGCACGGTGCAAAGTGATTTTACAGTACGATGACGGTAAGCAAGCTTTGTAAGCTGTGTCATCGACCAATCAACGCGAACGTTGCCTGCGCCTGCGCGATATGCTTCCTCGGCAAGGATCGCAACGAAATCAGCCGCCTCAACATCAGCCATAATGTTAAGCTGTTGTCCCTTTTGGATATTAACGCCTTGCTTGATAAGCAGATTTGCATATTTTCTCTTTAATGTTTTCTTCATTATTGTTACCTCTAAAGCAGAGAAAGACGGACAAGCCGTCTTTCATCGTTATATGCTTTTTGAATTCGGCTTATTTCTTCTTTTCTTTATCTTTTACCTTTGCGGTGCTGATCGATTTAACTTCCTTGGTATCCTTTGCCTCGGGCTCGTTAGCCTTTTCGATAACCGAGTGTACTGCCCATTTTTGAAGCTGGATCTTGGTTCTGTCGCCGCCGGTTTCGATAAGGATCATATCGTCCTTTACCTTAACGACCATACCGATAATACCGCCTGCGGTAACGATAATATCGCCAAGCTCGATAGAATTACGCATGTCTGCGGTTTCTTTTTCCTGCTTTTTCTGAGGACGGTAGATGAAGAAATAGAATACGAGCGCAAGCATCGCAAGCGGAATGAGCATAGTAAGCATCGAGCCGCCGGTGCTTGCTGCGTTTGCATTCGCATTTGCGTTTTCGCCTGCGAGAAACGCCATCATAAGATTGTTCATTTTAAATATCTTCCTTTTTTAATATTTTATTCGTTTAACGTCTGTGCAATAAAGCGTGTTTTCATCGATGGTGAACACCGCGCCGCGCAACGTAACGTTGCTTTTTGCAGGTATTCCCTTCATACGTACGTTTTTGGTGAAGCGCGATATCGCCGTTTCATAGGAAATACCGATTATCGAATCCTCGCTGCCGCACATTCCGATGTCGCTTATATAACCGCCGCCGCGCGGAGTCAACCGCTCGTCAGCCGTCTGCACGTGGGTGTGTGTGCCGAAAATTATTTGTATCCTGCCGTCGAAAATATGGGCAAACGCCTGCTTTTCGCTTGTCGCCTCGCCGTGAAAATCGCATATCGCGAAATCGTAATTGCCCTTTTCCCGTTCGAGCAAACGCTCAACCGCGACAAACGGCGAATCGATAGGGTTCATAAACACCTGACCGCATACCGAAATCACCATCGCGCGCAATCCGTTCTTCACGGGGATTATGCAATATCCGTTTCCTGCCGAGTCGGGCGGAAAATTAAGCGGACGCAATATAGTGGGCTCGTCCTCCAACAAATCGAATATCGCGTATCGTTGGAACGAATGGTTGCCGCCGGTGAGCACGTCCGCGCCGCTTTCAAAAAGAATATCGGCCTCGTATTTCTCGAGTCCGCTTCCGTCGTGAGCGTTTTCGGCGTTTACGATAACTAAATCCGCCTGCTCGGATTGCTTTATCTTCCGTAGGTTTTTCCTTACGTACTCTAATCCGGGTGTGCCGAACACATCCCCTACCGCAAGGACTTTTATCATTTTGCCACCTGTTTCTAAGGTCTTGATGTAGGATTTTATGATAGCCAAGGGGAACTTTTGCAAAAGTTCCCCTTGAACCCTTCAAAATCCTTTAAATTCGAAAAATGTAAACATTTTTCGTTAGTAACAATTAGAGTTACAATGAAAATCACCATATTTTTCGGGGACATGTGCCTCGAAAAATATACCTATGATGTCCGCAACCTTGGACAAGGCGTTTACGCCGCGCACAAGGTTGGTGCGAACGAACGGACATCTCAAAAGCGATTGATAACGCAACGCGTTTTTAATCGATCGCGTCAGCGCGTAAATGGGGTCCCCGAAAATCGTAGATTTTTGGGGAGAGCGAAGCGATTTATTTCGCGTAGTCGACCTGTCGCATCTCACGAATGACATTAATTTTAATCTGTCCGGGATATTCAAGCTCTTCTTCGATCTTGCGAGCGATATCCCTTGCGATAAACACCATTTCGTCGTCGTTTACCTCGTCAGGCTTGACCATTATGCGAACCTCTCTGCCTGCCTGAATAGCAAAGGACTTTTCAACGCCGGTAAAGGAGGTTGCGATCTCTTCAAGCTTCTGTAAACGCTTGATGTAGGTTTCGAGATTTTCTCTTCTTGCACCGGGACGTGCCGCAGAAACAGCGTCTGCCGCCTGAACTATCATAGCCACGAGGGTATGAGGCTCAACGTCGCCGTGGTGCGCTTCGATCGCGTGAACGATGTCACGGCTTTCCTTGTACTTACGAGCAAGATCGACACCGATCTGAACGTGCGATCCGTCGATTTCGTGTGTCATAGCCTTGCCTATATCGTGGAGCAAGCCTGCGCGCTTCGCCTGAACGGGATCAACGCCCAATTCGGAAGCGATCATGCCTGCGATATGTGCAACTTCAATAGAGTGCTTAAGAACGTTCTGACCGTAGCTTGTACGGTACTTAAGTCTGCCGAGCAGCTTGATAAGCTCGGGATTGATGCCGTGAACGCCTGTTTCGTAGGTAGCCTGCTCGCCTTCTTTCTTAATAACGGCTTCAACTTCCTTGCGGCTCTTTTCAACGGTTTCTTCGATTCTCGACGGGTGAATACGTCCGTCAGAGATAAGCTTTTCGAGCGTCATACGCGCAACCTCGCGGCGTACGGGGTCGAAGGTGGAAATTGCGATAGCCTCGGGGGTATCGTCAATAATAAGGTCAACGCCGGTAAGAGTTTCGATAGCACGGATGTTTCTGCCTTCTCTACCGATGATTCTTCCCTTCATTTCGTCGTTGGGAAGGTCAACTACCGAAACGGTAGCTTCGGCAACGCTGTCTGCGGCGCAACGCTGAATAGCAAGCGCGATAATATTCTTTGCGGATTCCTCTGCCTTGTCCTTGCATTCCTGCTCGACCTCAAGCAGCTTCATCGCCATTTCGTGTCTTGCTTCGCTTTCAACGCGTTCCATAAGCATAGCGCGTGCGTCTTCTGCGGTCATACCCGAAATTTTTTGCAAAAGCTCGTCCTGCTTTGCAACGGTTTCTTCGATTTTTGCCTTTAATTCGTCGTTTTCGCGAATCTTCGCGTTTAAAACCTCTTCCTTCTTTTCGAGGTTTTCGTATTTTTTGTCGAGATTTTCTTCCTTCTGGATAGCTCTGCGCTCCATACGCTGAAGGTCGTTTCTTCTCTCCTTCAATTCACGCTCTGTATCGTTCTTTATTTTGAGCGCTTCTTCCTTAGCTTCTACAAGCTTTTCCTTTTTTGCCGTTTCAGCGGCCTTTGTAGCATCCTCAATAATTCTTTTAGCTTCTGCTTCCGCACTTCCGATCTTCTTTTCTGCGATCAGCTTACGGAGAACAAAACCTACAATGAAAAACAGGACGGCAGCACCGGCTATCAAACCGATAGCTAAATAAAGGTCCATAGTTTGCCTCCTAATATATATTTATCCCGAGAGAAAGTAAAATTAATTGGCTGATAAGTTTTATATCACAAATATATCGTTATTTCGCCGTCATAATTTCTTTGCATCGGTACTCACGTTAATTATACAACTTTTTCCTAATTATGTAAAGGTCTTTTTTGGTATTTAATATTAAAAATATTAAAAGTTTTCGGTTTATTCAAGGGGAACTTTTGGAAAAGTTTTCCTTTGACCCTTCAAAATCATTTATGTTCGAAAAAAGTAATCTTTTTTCGGTGAAACACACGTTATAATGTTTCCGAAAAAGTTTAGTTTTTCGTCAATAAAAAGTTTTTGGGGATTTTAAAAGGGGCTTTTTGGAAAAAGCCCCTTTTAAATTCAATCGTATTCGCGCTTTAGAGAGCTGCGTTGATGATGGTTGCGAAATCGGGAGCCTTGAGAGAAGCGCCGCCGATAAGACCGCCGTCAACGTTTTCCTTGGAAAGGAGCTCATCGCAGTTCTTAGCGTTCATAGAACCGCCGTACTGGATGGTGGTTGCCTTTGCTACGCAATCGCAGTAAAGACCTGCAACAACGTTACGGATGATGCCGCAAACCTCGTCTGCCTGATCGGAGGTAGCAGTCTTTCCGGTGCCGATAGCCCAAACGGGTTCGTAAGCGATGATGATGTTCTTCATCTGTTCTGCAGTAACGCCCATAAGTGCGATCTTGGTCTGCATAGCAACGATTTCGCCGGTGATGCCCTGTTCGCGTTCTTCGAGAAGCTCACCAACACAGAGGATAACCTTAAGACCTGCTTCGAGAGCCGCGTGAACGCGCTTGTTAACGGTAACGTCGGTTTCGCCGAAGTACTGTCTGCGTTCGCTGTGACCGATGATTACGTACTTAACGCCGCAAGCTACGAGCATATCAGCGGAAATTTCGCCGGTGTATGCACCGCTCTTTTCCCAGTGGCAGTTTTCAGCACCGATTTCGATGGGGCTGCCTGCTGCTGCCTTAACAGCTGCGTCGATATCAACGTAGGGTACGCATGCGATAATGCCGCAACCCGAGGTGTCCTTGCCGTTGAGCTCTGCCTTGATAGCTTCGATGAGCTCTACTGCTTCCGCAGGAGTCTTGTTCATCTTCCAGTTACCTGCGATAATTGCTTTTCTGAATTCCTTGTTCATAATTATTAATCCTTTTATTATGTTGTTTTTGCCAAGGGGAACTTTTGAAAAAGTTCCCCTTGAACCCTTCAAAATCCTTTAATTTCGAAAAAAGTAAACTTTTTTCGGAAAGAAACAAATTTGATTTACAATAAAAATCTCTATATTTTTTGGGGACATGTGCTTCGAAAAATATACCTGTGAACATCGCGAGTGTCGAGTGCATAGCACGAGGCGCAAAATGGGTACCCTGAAAACGCTTGCGTTTTTAGGGCATTAGGCGCGAGCGCACGATGTTCCAAAACCGACTAAAACGCTTGCCGTTTTAGTCAAGAGCGTAAGCGGCTCACTAAGGGCGAACGAATTTAGAGGCAGAATCGCGATTAACAACGAGGAGCTGTAGAAAGCTACTGCCCGAGTTGAAAAGCGCGATAGAAAAATCCGAATATAATGAAATTCGCAAGAATTTCTACCTTAAAACGTTTAATTTTGAAAATATAACAAGCAAAAAACTGTTTTTATAATCAAAATCGGATTTTTCGTTCTGACCTAAATTAGACAGCCCGTCTTATTTATCGGTCATTGCGGCAATACCGGGAAGCTCTTTGCCTTCGAGGTATTCAAGCGATGCACCGCCGCCGGTGGAGATGTGGCTCATCTTGTCGCCGAAGCCGAGGATATTAACTGCCGCTGCAGAGTCGCCGCCGCCGATAATGGTAGTAGCATCTGTTTCAGCAAGTGCTTTTGCAACTGCGATAGTGCCCTGTGCGAAGATGGGATTTTCGAAAACGCCCATAGGACCGTTCCAAACAACAGTCTTTGCGGTCTTAACCTTGCTTGCATAAAGCTCGCGGGTCTTGGGACCGATATCAAGGCTTTCCATATCGCAGGGGATTTCGTCAACGGATACGATCTTGATTTCAACAACGGCATCGATAGGATTTGGGAAGCTCTTGGTGATCACGCAGTCAACAGGAAGAACGATTTCTACGCCGTTTGCCTTTGCGCGTTCAAGCATTTCCTTGCAGTATTCGAGCTTTTCGTTGTCAACAAGAGAGGTACCAACCTCTTTGCCCATAGCCTTGAGGAAGGTGTATGCCATACCGCCGCCGATGATAAGAGCATCAGCCTTGGTAAGAAGGTTTTCGATAACAGCAAGCTTATCAGCAACCTTTGCGCCACCGAGAATGGTAACGAAGGGTCTTACGGGGTTGTTAACAGCATCGCCGAGGAACTTGATTTCCTTAGCCATAAGGAAGCCGTTAGCAGATTCTTCAACGTAGGAAGCAACACCTACGGTAGAGCAGTGGGCTCTGTGTGCTGCGCCGAAAGCATCGTTTACGAAAATATCGCAAAGGGAAGCGAGTTCCTTGGAGAACGCTTCGCCGTTTTTGGTTTCTTCTGCACGGTAACGGGTGTTCTGAAGGAGTACAACGTCGCCGTTTTCCATTGCTGCAACAGCGTTTTTAGCGTTTTCGCCAACTACGCAGTCATCAGCTGCAAATACAACGTCGATACCGAGCTTTTCGGAAAGACGAACAGCTACGGGAGCAAGAGAAAATTCAGGCTTCGGTTCACCCTTCGGCTTACCGAGGTGCGAGCAAAGGATAACCTTTGCGCCCTGATCAAGAAGGTATTCGATAGTGGGGAGAGCGGCAACGATACGGTTTTCGTCGGTGATAACGCCGTTCTTCAAGGGAACGTTGAAATCGCAACGAACGAGTACGCGTTTACCTCTGACAATGAGATCTTCAACAGACTTTTTTGCGTTCATTTTGTTTTCTCCTGAAAAATGTTATATTTTTAATTTTTGCACAAAATTTACCAATGGGTATTATATACCAAATATCCCCATAAATCAAGGGTTTAGGTGAAATTCGTTTTCGAGTATTCGTTGAATGATGCAATAGCTCTGTTTATCGAATTTGCAAGTCCCGAGCCGAAATCGAGATAGTCGCATATCGCGGTGGTGGTAGCTCGTCTGACCGCGCTTATCGATTCACCGTAAACCACAGTGAAATCAAACGTTGCGCTGTCGATAACCGTTTCGAGCATAACAGCCTCGTTATTGTTCATAAGGTATTGCGCTATATGATATTGCAGGTACGCCTTTTTTACGGTGGTTCTGCCCGATGCGCAGGTTGCACTTATGATAAGCGAAACGTATCTGCGCTTGGATTCGTCAGCATTTTTAAGGGTTTTAGGAACAGAGATAACTCGTGCATCGGTATCTACCAAACAACAATAATTATTCTGCTCCTCGGTATATTTGGGCATTGGAAGCACACCGTATTCGCCTCCGCTTGCGCTTCCGTCGCGCAGAGCATACAGATAGTCGAGCTTATTCACAAAGAAGACAAGGCGTCCGCTTTCGAATGCCGCCGCTGCGCCGTTACCGTCGATCGGAAGACGTGCGCGCGAATTATAGCTGTTCATCAGCTTTTCGGCAACAGTTACGATAGAATCAACGGACATCGAAAATTCTATACTTTTTTTGTATGAATTTTCAACAATTTTTTGTCCGCAGGAGCTCCACATTACCATTGGGTAATTATCTTCCGTGTAATAAGCACCGAAACCGAATGTCGATGTATTGAGGTCCGGTGTCGATGTATTAAACACGTCGGAAGCAGCGGTCCGCACAGTTTCGTTGAACTTGTCCCACGTCCATTTTCCTTGCGCCACAAGGGTTTCGGGGTTTTCCGCACCCGAAGATACAACTAAATCGCGATTAAAAAACATCGCATATATATCGTCATAATAAAGGCTTGTAGGATCGGGCAAAAGGTATAACGTGCTGTTTGTAGCAAGCGATTTTGCTATTTTTGAATCAAAATAAGCATTTTCAACGTTGAAGTCGGGCAGACTGTTCATATCCTCAAGCAAGCCTGCAATATACAGCTTAACGGTTTGATTTGCGGGAAGCGATAGCATATCGCAGAACTGTGTTCCCGATGAAATCGAATTTTTGAGCTCGTTTGTGAGCTCCTCATCCGCAATTCTTAATACCTTTATTTCCGCGCCGTATTTTGCGCGCAAAAAATCGTTTCTGTCTGCAATAACGTTATTTATCGTGCCGGGCTGTGTTTCACTATCCCGATAAACAGACGTATCATTCGTAACTATTGTAAAGGTCTGCATTTGCATTTCCTCGTTTTCACCGAGGGAAATATCCGGCATTTCGCTTTCCAGCTGTTCATATATATCTACTGACGTTTCATCTCCTTGCGGCTTTGACGACGTTTCATAGCTTACGTTTTCACACGCCAACGTCGAAAATGACATTAAAACTGTCATTAAGATAATGATGATTTTTTTCAAGAGTATTCTCCTTTTGTTTCACGTGAAACATTTCCTAAACTGTCGAATATTGTTTCACGTGGAACATTTATATAATAGGTTTTACGATTGTGGGCTCACATTCGGTTCCGAGTGCTATGATTTCAAATTGTGCTTCCTTTGCCGCGCCGAAGCTGTAATTTTCAGCCTCGCTTGACGGAATAACCGCACTTATACCACATTCAAGCAGTACAAGAACGTTTCCGCTTTCTTCGCGATATAAAGGAAAACCCGAAAGAACTGTAATATTGCCGTGTTCAAGATATTCAAGTGCGGCAATATTATAAAAACGCTTTTCGGTTTCATAAACGAACTTTTCGGCGTTGTTTGCCTCTTTTGCGGCATCCGCGACCATACGGCGATATTTATTAATATTAAGGTTTTTCGGATTATTTCCCGCGGCAATGTTGGTTTTTAATATTCTTTGTGTAAGCAAAGAAGAATATCTTGAAACGGGTTTAACGAATGAAACGACCTTATCTGATACACATAAAGTATTGACTCTGGGACTATCGGAATATTCTGCACAAGGCAGGCTTTGATGTAATGCCTCGCAAATAAATCCGTAATATTGCGATCCCTTTGCAAGATCAGCAATTTTAGCAGCGCGTTCATCAGCAGATTTATCGGAATTATCGATGTGTAAAAGCTCTTCAATATAATTTAACGTTGCTTCCGGTACAGATTCATTTCCAATAAATATACATGGAAGCTTGTGTTCATACATATACTCGCCAATTGCCACAGATGCAAAATATCCTATTTCACGTATCATAGCACGTGAATCAGGCTCACTTTCTCGGCGGAACGAAATTATTTTTCCGTTATCATCGCGCTCATACACACGCCTGAAGACCGTACAGTCAAGTCCGCCCCTTTCGCGGCGTTTACTGCAAAGTATAGCCGCAAGCTCGTACATTTCGGTAAGCGTTTCCAAAAGAGGAATATATTTATCGCGTAAAGCCATTACAGCAGATGTATCGTGCGTGATTGCAAATTGATCCATTTCACTGAAAACACAATGTGCGGAAACACGTACAACGCTTTCCTCAAAATTAGCGGATACAAGCTCGCCTTTATTGTTTATGTCCAATAAAACGGACACACAAGGTCTGTCGTTATCAATTTTAAGCGCGCAAAGCTCTTTGGAAATAGCATCGGGAAGCATATCGCTCTTTACAAAGCCGTTGTTTATGGTAGCTCTGCGGCGGCGTGCTTCGAGGTCGAGAGGTGAGTTTTCACAAACGTATTCACAAACGTCAGCAACGTGAACTCCCAATTGCCAGCCATTGTCGTTTTTATAAATTGAAAACGCATGTTCAGGTGTCGACGATGCGTCATCACCGAACGTAAACACCGTTTTTCCGCGAAGATCGAGCCTGCGGGAAAACATCGATGCTGTGCGAATACGCTTTGCGGCATTTGCCTGTTCTATCGCCGCTTTCGGAAATATACTCAATACAAGAGGATCGGTAATAGGTGATATATTCATTGAATTTTCTCCTCTTTACATAGATAAAGCATCAAAGCTTGAACCGGCTCAAAAGGACTGAACCGCGTTTGCTTTTCGGCTAGTCATACATAATAATATTACTCCGCAATATTGTGTGTGTCAAGGCATATTTATTGAACTTTTTTATTAAAAAAGGAACTGTATTTAAACAGTCCCTTTTAAAATTATTTTTTTTCGGGGGAGATGACGATTTTTCTGTCTGCGCCCTCACCGATGGAACGGGTGGTTACACCGGGTATATTCTGGCATGCAGAGTGAATGATACGGCGTTCATACGCGTTCATCGGCTCAAGTGCGAAGCTTCTCTTATATTTGAGAACCTTTTCACTCATTCTCTTTGCTACACCGCGGAGGGTTTCAGCACGCTTTTCGCGATAACCCTGAACGTCAACGGTGATACGATAGAATCCGCTCTTATCGATATTTGCTGCAAGAGTTGCGAGATACTGGAGCGAATCCAAAACATCACCTCTGCGGCCGATAAGAATACCCAAAGAGCCGCCGTTGATTGCCAACGTTGCACCCTCTTCGTCCTTGGATACGATTTCAACGGTAGCGTCGAGACCCATATTTTTAAGAAGATTTTCCAAAAATTCGTATGCTTTTACAGCAGGAGTGCGCTTTAAGGTAACCTCTACCTTCGCGTCGGCAGCACCGATTCCGAGAAAGCCCTTTTTTGCTTCTTCCAAAACCTTGTAATCTACCTCATCGGCTGTAACACCGAGCTCTGCACACGCCGCGCTGACTGCAAGCTCAACTGTCTGAGCAGTTGCAACGGTCTGTTTTAACATATATATTACCTTTCGATTATCAGTTTTCAGTGTCTGTTTTGCTTTCTTCCGTGGTTTCGGAAGGTGCAGCCTCATCATCGTCTGCGGTGAGCATTTCGATCTTTCTCGGCTTGCGCTGTGTAGGATCGATAGTCTTTACGGGCTTGCCGCCAACGATCATATCGTCATAGGTATCATCATCCTCATCTACCTCGATAGTGATGACCTTCTTTTTCTTCTGCTTGCCCTTAAGCTCTTTACGTGCTGCGGCAATATCATCTTCGGTAATTTTCGGAATAGGCATAGCCTTTGCGAAAATAAGAGTCTGAACCATACCGAGAAGAGTTCTCCAGATCCAGTAAACACCTACTGCCGCGGACATAGAATATGCGAAAAGCGCGGAAATAAGGGGCATACCGACTTCCATAAACAAACCGCCGCCGATGGGGTTGCCGTTTGCATCGGTCTGAGGAGTACCCGAGAATTTACGGGTAAGCTTAGTCTGAAGGAACGAAGTAAGGAATACGAGCACGGGGATGATCATCAACCAAAGATTTTCACCAAAATCGGGCTCATTGATAAGGTTCAACGGACCAACACGGTAATTCGGAAGCTTTTCCTTGTATTTGTCAAGCGTATCCAAAAGCTTGGTGTCAAAATTTTTTGAAAGCTTACCGTCTTTAATAAGAAGCTCTACGTTTTCTCTGCCGTCTACCATCAAACGGGTAAGTGCGATTTCGGCATAAGTGCCGGGGTCGCCTGCATATTCGTAGATTTTAAGGCCGTTTTCGGTGGTTTTAACATCTTTGTTGCTTACACCGAGCTCTACCTGATAGCCTTCGAGCTTTTTAACGTATTCATTATAAGCCGCTTCGGTTTCGAAAGCGTCTTTATTAAGTGCTTCCTTCTGCTCCTGATAGTAAACTACCGCTTCCTTGGAATACTTATCTACAAAATCGGGAACCTCGTCGGTAAGACGTACACCGTAAGAAATAGGCTCACGTACGATAGTGAAAAGAATCAAAATTATAGGTAACTGAATAAGCAAGGGAAGACAGCCGGCAAATTGGTTGTAGCCGTTTTTTTGGTACATTTCCTGAATTTCCATGGTCATCTTCTGCTGAGTAACCTTATCGGTACGACCCTTGTACTTTTCACGGATAGCCATTTCCTTCGGTCTGATCTTTGCCATCATAACCTGGGATTTATGCTGCTTTACAGCAAGGGGAAGAAGAACGATCTGCACAGCAAGTGCAAAGAAAAACAATGCAAAAAGATAGTTATTGCCCGAAATATACAGGCAGCCCTTCATTAAATACGAAAAGGGCACGTATAAAAAGTCCATTAAAGTTCTCCTTTAAACGTTGAAAAGCAAGTTACGTTACTTGCCTGACCTTTTCTCCGGCACCGGATCGAATCCGCAATGTTTGTTGAACGGGTTACAACGTAAAATACGGTATAACGCAAGGAAAAGCCCTTTGAACGCGCCGTGTTTTTCAAATGCTTCGATAGCGTATGCCGAGCAGCTCGGCTCAAAACGGCAGCAACGGGGCTTGTGCGGAGAAATATACTTTTGATAAAACCGTACGATAGAGATAAATAATTTTTTCATACCTTATTACCGAAAAATCAAATTTAAGATATACCTGCAAAAACGGGAATCGAAATTCCCGAAAATCGAGAAATCTGTTATTTGAAGCACACTGTAAAAAGTGAGATTTTCGAGATAATATTATAAAAGTGCCGCTTTTGACAATAATTCTTCAAGCTCGCTTACTACCACGGAAACGTGAGCCTCAACACAAGGTTGACGTGCGACAATGACGATAATATGACCTTCTTTTATAAACGGATGAAAAACACGGTACGCTTCGCGTATTATACGCTTGGTACGGTTTCGTTTTACCGCGTTTCCGCGGCTTTTAGATACGGTTATTCCTAATTTTTTTTCGTCCTTTTTGTAATTTTTTAATACGTAAAGGGCGACGTACTTACCGGAAAAACACCTGCCCTTGCGGTATGCGCGTCCGAACAGGTGATTTTCCTTTAAAGTCAGTATTTTGCGTGTTTTAACCATAAAAACACGAATTAATAGGTGAGTCTTGCTCTACCCTTGGCACGTCTTCTCTTGAGTACCTTTCTGCCGTTGGCGGTAGCCATTCTCTTTCTGAAGCCGTGTTCAGCTTTTCTGTGTCTCTTCTTGGGCTGATATGTTCTAAGCATCGGTTTACACCTCCATAAATATTTCGAAAAAAATAGTAGTTATACTTCCTTGCGACCGTGGTACCGCAAAGCAAGGCAAAGGTTATTATATACTGTCAAATCGTGTTTTGTCAAGTCTTTTTTTACTTAAAAAACATTGATTTTCAAGCATTTTTAAGCAATTGCACCGTACAATGCAAGTGACGAAAGTGCAAAGGTTACGGTAAGGATCGATACCGCCCAAAGCAGTATACGACCGAATATTTTGTTGTTTTTTGCAGTGTATTTAATTAAAAGCCCAATATATAGCGCACCGAAAACGACCGTTAAAGTGATGTAACGGAAATCCATAGTGCAGAAATGAGCATATTCAAAGCAGAACTTTACGTATGAAATAAATAAAGTAAGCGAACAAATTACGGTTAATAAAAGCTCGGTGATATGGTCTGCTTCACGGGTAAAAATGTAGTTTTTAACAGCTTTATATACCGAATAAGCCATAGCAATAACCGAAATAACCGCCAATATCGCCGCAGACCAGAATAAAACCTCGGCAACAAGCGACATAAGGCTTGATTTCTGTCCTATATAATATTCGCCGAAAACGCTTGTTTTAAGCGCGGTGACGGGAATATTGTAATCGTAATATTCAAACTGCGGCTGTGATTGTATAACACGAGAGGGATAAACGCCTGTTTCAAACAGCGAGCTTATATCAAATAAACGCTCGGTCACACTGCGGAAGCCGACGTATTGGCTGTGATTTTCGGAAAGCATAGGGACGTAAGTAAGCGGAACGTCAAATTCGATATAATTTCTTATCTGCCACCAAAGCGCAAGCGGAACGCAAAGCACACCGAAGGATGCAAACTGTCCTATAAGTGTAGCTTTGTTTTTATATGCCTTACCGAACAATACAACCGCAAAAACGAATGCTATTCCCAACGCAACAAGCCCTGCGGAAAGCTTTACCGCCATTGAGATGCCTATTGAAAGTGCAAGAAAAATAATATTTATAAATTTAGGATTTCTGTACCATTTTATTGTTAAAACGACCGATAAAAGCGAAAGCATTATAGATAATACGTCGTTATTGATACTACCCGAAAGAATAATAAACGTCGGATGGAACGCAACTATCGTGCAGGCAATATACATAGAAAATCCGGAAAGCCTGAAATATTTGAACAGCTTATGCGAAAGAAGCATTATCATGCTTGAGCAGAAAAGCGAAATTACCTGTAAATTTTCATAAATAACGCTTTCATATATACCCGTACCTATTGCTCCGTCGATTCCCAACGCCTGCTGAAGCTTTATAAACACAGCACATAAAAAGTGCCATGCCGGCGGCTGATAATATTGCCAGCTTTTTTCTATATCAACCTCGGGTAAGCCTTCTCCGTTTACAAATCGAAGCATATATCCCAAATGTCCGAAATCGGATCTTATATCAAGATCGTGCTGACGCACGTAAAAATCGGTTGCTAAGGTATATATGAGTCTGAAAATAAATCCGAATGCAAAAATCAAAAATACAATTTCACGCTCGGTTACAGGGGTATTTTTTTCTCTGAAAAGTAAAAAATACACCGAAATAACAAAGGCGGAAAGTAAAATAAATAAAACCTGATTCGGATAAGCAAATTTATTTTGCCATTCGTTGAAAACATTTATAAATACCGTTAATAAACAACATAAGCTTAAAACGCCGTAACGGTATTTCGAAAGAAAATTCGTTGTACGCTCCATAACAATACTCCCTTCTTTTTTTGATTATAATTATTTTTTATCGATATGTCAATGAAATAAAAATATCTTACGCGTATGCGCGTGCGTGTGCGCGGTGTATATAATAACAAATTTGTAATTAATACATCGCGAATTTAAAAAAGGGGTTTACTTTTCCACAATTGTGTGGTATAATTAACCGAATATATATATTTATAAGGAAAATTTAAAATTTACGGAGTTAAAATGGCTGATAACGGATTGAATCAAATTAAAAATTTCGTAATAGAAGAATTAAAAAAGCAATATTCCTCGACAACGGTCAATCTTTGGTTTGAACCGTTGAAGGTCGTTTCCTTAAAGGGACTTGAGCTTACCGTTTCTATCGACGCTGTAAAAAAGAATTTCGTTGAAACACAATATCATTCCGTACTTGAACAAAAATTCAGCGAAGTTATCGGCTCAAATATCAATTTGGTCATGATAACCGACGAGGAAGAAGCGGCGATGATACCCACTAAAAAGGAAGAAAATCAGCCGTCCGCATACAAAATGCGCTTTAATCCCGAATATACCTTCGAAAATTTTGTCGTAGGTAAATCGAACGAGCTTGCACAGTCGGCATCTCTCGCGGTAGCAAAGCATCCCGCAGAGCTGAATAACCCTTTGTTCCTTTACGGTAACTCGGGACTGGGTAAAACCCACCTTTTGTTTGCAATAGTTAATGAAATCAGAGCAAATCACCCCGAATACAATATACTTTATGTTACCGGCGAGGAATTTACAAACGAGCTTATAGAATCGCTTACCATGAAGCGTCCCGTGGCGTTCCGCGAAAAATACAGAAACGTCGACGTATTACTCGTTGACGATATTCAGTTTATCGCAGGTAAAATGTCGGTACAGGAGGAATTCTTCCATACCTTCAATGCTTTATTCCAGATGAATAAGCAGATAATTCTCGCATCCGACTGTGCGCCCAGAGATATAGATAATCTCGAGGACAGATTAAAGAGCCGATTCGTTATGGGCTTGGTGGCCGATATTCAGCCGCCGGATCTCGAGCTTCGCGTTGCTATATTCAAGCGTAAAGCGCTTGATTTCGGATATAACGTGGATATGGACGTGCTTTATTACCTTGCTAAAAACATAACCACAAATATCCGTCAGATAGAGGGTGCGCTTAAAAAATTAAAGGCACACACGCTTCTCTACGGCGAGGTTTGTGATTACAATATGGCGCGTAACGTGCTGAGTGAATATTTTGCAAAGGCAAAAAGTCAAGAATCGGTTATCGACAGAATTTTCTCTTATGCGGAAAAACGCTTTGGTGTTCCGAAAAGCGAAATAACGAGTGCGAAGCGAAATGCCGAAATAATTCTTGCAAGGCATTGTGCGATATATCTTGTAAGACATACCACAAATCTTTCTTTAAAAGCAATTGCAAGTCAATTCAACCGTAAGGATCATTCAACCGTAATGAATTCTATCGATTTTATCGAAAAGAAGATGCAGAACGAACCCTCGTTTGAAAAGGAATTGCAAAGCTTGATTTCTGAGCTTACCTCATAAAAAACCGCATCGGCGGAAAAGAAAATAAACTATTAATTTTAATATTTATTAGTAGTTGTATTAGTAGTAGTGCCGTGTGGATATGTGGACAAGCTTGAAACCGATTACAGTACAACAAAAAATCGACATTAAGCGCGTGGACAACCTTATCGGTTTTATGTGGAAAACGTAAAAATAAGGTGTGGAAAAAAGTAACGTGCTTTGGGGATAACAAAAATAACGATTAAGAGGTATTAATAATGAAATTTATATCGGATAAGAAAACGCTTTTATCGATGATCTTACCTGCGGCTTCCGCGGCATCGAATAAAACCACCTTACCTGCTTTAGAGGGTCTTTTATTGAATTTAAGAGGTGAAACCCTTACTATTTGCGGATACGATCTTGAAAAGGGTGTTCGCACGATGGGAACCGTAGTACCCGTGCAGGACGGCTCGGTAATAGTAAACGCGCAAAAGCTTACTTCTATTATCAGAAATTTTCCCGATTGTGAGATCTGTATCGAATCCGACGAAAGAAATATGGTACGTATAAGCGGCGGAATGAGTGATTTTTCGATTCACGGACTTACCGCAGAGGCGTTCCCCAGCTTGCCCGAATTGGGCGGCGAAAACGCTTTTCATATTTCGCGCTCACTTATGAAGGAGATTATTAATACCACCGTATTTGCAGTTGCACAGTCCGAGGCAAGACCTATTCTTACCGGTGAACTGTTTATGATCGAAAACAGAACTCTTACCGTTGTTGCACTCGATAACTTCAGATTGGCTCTCCGAGAGGAAAAGAACTGCGTATTTGATAACGATAATAAATTTTCGTTCGTTGTTCCCGGTAAAGCACTTTCCGATCTTGCAAAGCTGCTTGATGACAGCGATTCACCGCTTCGTGTTGAATTCACTGCAAAGTATATCATCTTTAAAATCGATAATACTGTATTCTTCACAAGACTTTTAGAGGGAGAATATTTGGATTACAAGCGTGCTCTTCCTACTCAAAATAAGATTTTTGCAACCATAAACAGATTGGCATTTATAGAAAGTGCTGAAAGAGCAAGCCTTTTGGTAGACGAAAAGCTTCGTACACCGCTTAAATGCCGCTTTGAAGATGAAAAATTGAATATTTCCTGTAATACCCAATATGGCAGCGTAAACGATAATATCAAGATCAGTAAGCTTGGCGATGATATTGAGATCGGATTTAACAATAAATTTCTTCTTGATGCATTACGCGCTTGCCGAGATGAAAAAATAACCGTTTCGATGTCTACTCCGCTTATGAGTATGATCATAGAGCCTGCCGAAAAGGATGAAAACAGCAATTACGCATATCTCGTGCTTCCGATGAAGCTTAAGGATTGACCTGCGTAAGAACAGATGAACATAAATTATTTATCAATGCGTTCGTTCAGAAACGCAGATGAAAATGAAATAGAATTTGACCGCGGAGTAAACGTTATATGCGGCGCAAACGCGGCGGGAAAAACAAATATTCTCGAGGCTATATTCTATTTTGCGGCAGGAAAAAGCTTTCGTAACTGCAAGGATAGAGAGCTTATTTCGTTCGGTAGCGAAAAGGGAAATATCGCGATGCGGTTTTCTACGGCAAATACCGAATATAAAATGTCTGCTGCGCTTTCAAAGGGCGGAAGAAGAGTTATAAAAATAGGCGAAAGCGCTCCCTTGAGGATGCAGGAATATATAGGAAAATTCAGAGCCGTTATATTTACTCCCGATCATTTGAATCTGGTAAAGGGCTCGCCCGAAAACCGAAGAAGGTTTTTAGACCTTGCAATTTGTCAGAGCTTTCCGAGATATGCATCGTCGCTTTCGGAATATAACCGCGTGCTTGCACAAAAAAACGCGCTGTTAAAGCGCGGTAACGTGAACGATATGCTCGTTTCTGTTTATAACGAAAGATTAGCGTCGCTTGCGGCGGTAATATCCGTAAACAGACGTAAATACGTTCAAAAATTAGAGGAAGAAGCAAAAAAATTTCTCTACGATATGTCGGGCGAAAAGGAAAGCCTTACGCTTAATTATCAATCTCAGGCGGGCGACGCGCAAACTCAGGAAGAAATCAAGGAAAAATATATTTCGCTGTTTGAAGAAAAGCTTGATTACGAAAAGGAACGCTTTTTATCGCTTTACGGAGCGCATAAGGACGATTTTGCCGTTCATATAAACAAAAAAAGTGCAAAGATGTATGCTTCTCAGGGACAGCAAAGGAGTATAGTGCTTGCTTTAAAGCTTGCAGAGGGTGAGCTTTCGTATAAGCTTACCGGCGAATATCCCGTATTTTTACTTGACGATATCCTATCCGAGCTCGATAAGGACAGAAAAAACTATATTCTTTCAAAAATAACCGACAGACAGGTAATAATTACCGGCTGTGAAAGCGAGGTTTTTGAAGAGGGTAACGGAAAAAGGATTTTTGTTCGGGATGGAAAAATCGGATAATATTTTTAAATTGGATTAATGCTTATATGAAATATTTACAGCTTGAAAAGGGCGAAAGCATATATAAGCCCGATATAATCGGAATTTTCGACCTTGATTCCTCGGGAAACGCTGAGGCAACTAAAAATATGTTTCGCAGAAAGGAAGACGAAAAGGGTGTCGTAAGTCTTTCAAATGACATACCGAAAAGCTTTCTGCTGTGTGACGGAGTATACAGCGACACAATATATATCAGCGGTCTTTCGACCGAAAGCATAAGAAAGAGAATAGCGGAGAAAGGAATTAAAATACTGTGGAAGAAGTAAGAAACGAAGCTATGACCACCGAAGAAAATAATTACGGCGATAGTCAGATACAGGTTCTTGAGGGTCTTGAAGCGGTAAGAAAAAGACCCGGTATGTATATCGGTACTACGTCGGTAAAGGGTCTTCATCACCTTATAAGCGAAATAGTTGATAACTCTATCGACGAAGCATTGGCAGGATACTGCAAAAATATTACCGTAATTCTGCATAAGGACGGAAGCTGTGAGGTAACCGACGACGGACGCGGTGTACCTAACGGTATTCATCCTACTGTCGGCAGACCTACGCTTGAGGTTATTTATACGATCCTTCACGCAGGCGGTAAATTCGGCGGTGGCGGTTATAAGATCGCAGGCGGCTTGCACGGTGTTGGTGCGAGCGTTGTTAACGCGCTTTCAAAGCGTGTTGAGGTTCGTAACCACCGTGACGGTATGGGCTATTATATCGCGTTCGAGCGCGGTAATGTTGTAGAGGAATTCCGTGAAACCGGCACTACCGAGCTTCACGGTCTTCACGTGCGCTTCTGGCCCGATGAAACTATTTTCGAAACGGTTGAATTTGATTATGAAACCGTAAAGACCCGACTCCGTGAGCAATCCTTCCTTAACGCAGGCGTTTCTATAACCATTTGCGACAAGCGCACCGTTGATGAAACGAGCGAGCATTTCTGCGTTGCGGGCGGTATTCGTTCATTCGTGGAATATCTTAATAACAAAAAGGGCGCAGATCCCTTACATCCCGTTATTTACGTAAACGGC
>JAZNWF010000016.1:0-3523 GCA_045593165.1 Eubacteriales bacterium | reverse complement strand
CCCTTTGCACCAAATTCGGGAACGAACACAAGCATATACAGAACCGCGCCTATACCTTCAATGATCAGCGTACCGAACAGTACGTTCTTAACGAATTTCGCAAGTCCAGCCATTGTATTGAGAATGATTGCATCTTGAATGAGCAATCGGTCGCCGATGCCCATTTTTCTATTGAGAAGAAGCATCAGTCCCGACATAATGGTGGTGATAGCAAAACCGCCGATCTGTATGAGAAGCAGAATGACGATCTGCCCGAACACGCTCCATGTGGATACCGTGGGAATTGTAACGAGTCCCGTCACGCAGGTGGAGGTGGTTGCCGTGAAAAGCGCATCGAAATACGGCACGGCTTCTCCGCTTGCAGAGCTGATTGGCAATGCCAAAAGTCCGCTTCCTATGAGAATGGTCACGAGGAAGCTGAGCAATATGATCTGCGTATTTGAAGGTGTGAATTTCTTTTTTCTAACCATAAGATTTTCCTCTAAAAAGCATAAAGGAACCAATGTCCTCTGCAGTCAGCTGGTTCCTTTTTTGTTATTCGTTCCTGTAATTATATCACATTCCGCTGTTTATGTCAATATATTTTTACACAATTGGATATCAGTGTGATATCAAGCATATTCTCATTTATCGGCGAGTTTATTATAGCAAAAAATCCAACTTAACGGGCGTCTGCGACAGAGCAATATACTCGAACTAACAGAAAAACTTGACAAGCACTGCTCCTGTGTCTACAGAAGCGATTTTGTTTTGTCGATATGCCGTCGCTACGCGCGGCTCGATATATTGCCTTCGGCAAATTCGATATGTTTTAGCTTCGCTCAAACTCGATATGATATAAATCCGCGCTCACGCAGTGAGCATATCGAGTTGCTGATGGCACATAGTTGCCATCAGCAATATATAGAACGCATTAGCGTATATCGAAAATTCGTGTCAGCGGATTTATATCGACGCGTACCTGCTCTATGGCAGGTACGCCAAGGAGGCAATGCTTTATCAAGAGAACAAAAATTCCCTTTGGCTTTTCCAAGGTTTTTGTTTTTCTCGCTTTTATATGTAAATTTTTTTGAACATACGATTTTTGTGTTGCAATATAAATTTTTTTGGATTATAATATAATGAGGTGTAATATATTGGAGGCGCAAAATGAAAAACGGATATATGAATTTTAAAGAAGTGCTCTCACTTCCTATTACGGTAGTGGGATTGGGAATATCAAATATACCGCTTATAAAATTCCTTTTGTCCTCGGGAGCTGCGTCCGTTACCGCGCGCGACAGGAAGGAAAGGGATAAGCTCTCCGACGAAATTCTCTCCTTGGAGAAATGCGGAGTAAAGCTCATTTGCGGAGAAGAATATTTACAGAACATTGACGAAAAAATCATTTTCCGCTCCCCCGGAGTAAGACCTGACGTATCGGAATTTACCGCCGCGAAAAAAAACGGAGCTTTCATAACGAGTGAAATGGAGCTTTTCTTCTCACTCTGCCCCGCTAAGATTTTAGCCGTCACGGGAAGTGACGGAAAAACCACTACAACTACCTTAACGTATGAGCTGCTCAAGCGTCAGTCCGAGATAAGCGGAGATTTCAAGGTGTACGTCGGCGGAAATATCGGCACGCCGCTGCTCCCCTTGGTAAACGAAATGACAGAAAAGGACTTCGCCGTATTGGAGCTGTCAAGCTTTCAGCTTCAGGATATGGGCTTTTCTCCCGAACGCGCGGTTATTACGAACATAACCCCAAACCATTTGAACTGGCATAAGAGCTATTATGAATATATCCGGGCGAAAAAGCACATTTTAGGCAGAAGCACCCACGCAGTGCTTAACGCCAACAATGAAGAATGCGCGCAAATAGCGAAGTGTATGACCAACAAGACCGTATTTTCCGCAAAAATGACCGAAGAAAAAATGCGCGCGGAATTTCCTAATACTGCAAAGCTCTACAAAAAAGGCGATTATATCATATATTGGGACAAGGAAAAGGAAATTCCCATTCTCAACACGAGCGACATAAAGCTCCCGGGAATACACAATGAGGAAAATTATATGGCGGCGTTCGCGCTGACTGCCCCGTTCGTTGATATAAATATCGTAAAAGAGGTAGCGCGCAGCTTTAACGGTGTGGAGCACCGTCTTGAATTCGTCCGTGAATTTAAGGGCGTAAAATACTATAACAGCTCTATAGACTCCTCGCCCACGAGAACAGCCGCCGCACTTTCCGCGTTAAAGGAAAAGCCTGTCATCATCTGTGGCGGAGCTGCCAAGGGCATTCCCTTTGACTCTCTTGCCGTCACTCTGTGCGAAAAGGCGAAGGCTGTCGTGCTTACAGGGCAGACCGCCTGTGATATAGAGAAAGCGCTTAATTCATATGAAAAATTCAAGGAAAGCGGTCTTACCGTAATAAAGAGCGAGAGCTTCGAGGATGCGGTCATAAAAGCGAGAGAAACTGCGAAGACGGGCGACACGGTGCTTCTCTCCCCCGCCTGCACGAGCTTTGACGCATTCAAAAATTTTGAAGAACGCGGAAGGACCTTTAAAAATATCGTTAACGGATTTAAGGATTAATGGAAAACATAAAAAAATACGTTGAAGAGCTTTGCTCTATAATGACTGTATCGGGATTTGAATACAGAAACAAAGAAAAAATACTGCGTTTAGGGAAAAAAATATTTGACGAAGCGATAACCGACAGTGTGGGAAGCTACCTGTTCGTAAAGCGCTCAAAAAAAGAAAACGCTCCCCGAATTCTTATTGACGCGCATATTGACGAAATAGGCTTCATCGTTACCGAAATATGCGACGGAGGCTTTCTGAAATTTACCTCTATCGGAGGTCTTGACGCGCACGTTTTACAGGGTGCGGAGGTAACTGTATACGGAAAAGAGGAAATTTTTGGAATAATCACCTCTACCCCTCCGCATCTGCTCACAAATGAGACGAGGGATAAGCTTGAAAAGGCGGAACAGCTCTACATCGACACGGGCTATTCAAAGGAAGCTCTTGAAGGTATTATTTCGGTAGGCTCTCCCGCGTCCTTTTGCGAAAACTGCATTTCACTTTCAAACAACGTTCTGTGCGGACACGGCTTCGACAACAAGGTGTGCTGCGCGTCGGCGTTAGACGCTCTGTCGAGCGTGTCGGCGGACGAGCTTGCCTTTGACGTGTATCTGCTTTTCTCCTGCCGTGAGGAATACGGCGGTTTTATAGGCGCTCAGACGGGTGCTGACAGGGCGAAGGCAGAGCTTGCCGTCTCGCTCGACGTAAACTTCGCGCGCGCACCCGAAATAAACGAGTATTTAAGCGTTAAAATGGGAGAAGGATACTCCGTCTCTATTTCAGCGGTGACGAGCCGTAAGCTTACCAAAAAGATAATCGAGCTTTCAAAGCGCAATAATCTCCCCTATCAGCCGATAGCCGAGCCTAACAACGTCGGCACGAACGGAAACGTGCTCGGTCTTACCAATTTGGGCATTCCCTGTGTGGATTTAGGTATTCCGCTCGGCTCAATGCATACCTT
>JAZNWF010000015.1:0-38296 GCA_045593165.1 Eubacteriales bacterium | reverse complement strand
GGCCTCCGACTTATCCCATCCAGCCCAAGCGTCACAGCTTTGAATTTCTTCGCTCTGTGGCACATTTGCGTCCTCGTGCAAACACCTTTAATGCTGTGTTCCGCGTTCGTTCCGTGGCTGCACAGGGTATCCACCGCTTCTTTGCGGACAAGGGCTTCGTTTACGTAAATACTCCCATTATCACCGCATCCGACTGTGAAGGCGCAGGTGAAATGTTCAAGGTTACGACCCTTGATATAGATAATCCTCCCCGCACCGATAAGGGTGAGGTCGATTACTCGAAGGACTTCTTCGGCAAGGCGGCAAACCTTACCGTTTCGGGTCAGCTTGAGGCGGAATGCTTCGCGCTCGCATATTCCAACGTTTATACCTTCGGTCCGACCTTCCGTGCGGAAAACTCCAATACCGCACGCCACGCGGCTGAATTCTGGATGATCGAGCCCGAAATCGCGTTCGCAGATCTCGATGACTATATGACTCTCGCCGAGGAAATGACAAAATACGTTATCAAATACGTGCTCGAAAGATGCCCTGCCGAAATGGAATTCTTCAATAAATTCATCGATAAGGGACTTCTTGAAAGACTAAACGCGCTCGTAAACAGCGATTTCGTTCGCGTAAGCTATACCGAAGCGGTAGAAATACTCAAAAACAGCGGCGTTAAGTTCGATTATCCTGTTGAATGGGGCTGTGATCTTCAAACAGAGCACGAACGTTATCTTACCGAAACCGTATTCGGTAAGCCTGTATTCGTTACCGATTATCCGAAGGAGATCAAGGCATTCTATATGCGTCTGAACGACGATAACAAAACCGTTGCGGCGGCAGATATGCTTGTTCCCGGTGTTGGTGAGCTTATCGGCGGCTCGCAGAGAGAAGAACGCCTTGACGTTCTCGAGGCACGTCTCGAGGAGCTCGGACTCAATAAAGAGGATTATTGGTGGTATCTTGACCTTCGCCGTTACGGCGGCGTAAAGCACGCCGGCTACGGCTTGGGCTTTGAAAGACTTATTATGTATATCACCGGCATCACAAATATCCGTGACGTTGAGCCCTTCCACAGAACCACGGGCAGCGCGGAGTTTTAAATCGCTACGCTCTCAATGAAAATGCTCTCATTTTCATTGGATTTTGTGAACATCGTGCGCTCTCGCCTCGCGCCTCACACTATGTGTTCGGCACTCGCGATGTTCATAGGAATATTTTTCGAGGCACATGTCCCCGAAAAATATAAGGATTTTAATTGTATTTTGCGAAAAGGTTTACCTTTTCGAACATAAAAGGTTTTGAAGGTCAAGGAAACTTTTGCAAAAGTTTCCTTGTAAAAAACCAACCAAACGCATTTTCACATACAGAGGTAGATTATCAATGAACCAGCTTGAACTTCAGAAGAAATATGATGAATATAAAGCGCTCGGCTTGAAATTGGATATGTCGCGCGGAAAGCCCGCGCCCGAGCAGGTGTCCACAATGGAGCGCCTTCTTACCGCGGTAAAGACGAATGAGGATTGCTTCTCCGAAACCGGCGGTGACTGCCGTAACTACGGCGGACTCGACGGCATCGACGAAATGAAGCGACTTTTCGGCGAAATACTCGGCGTTACATCCGATTATATCATCGTTGGCGGCAACTCCAGTCTTAACCTTATGTACGATACCGTTGCACGCTCGATGCTTCATCCCGTTGAGGACGGATGCAAGCCCTGGTCGAAGTATGAAAAAATTTCGTTTCTTTGCCCCGTGCCCGGCTATGACAGACACTTTGCTATCTGCGAGTATTTCGATATCAATATGATAAATATTCCGCTTTACGACGACGGTCCCGATATGGATATGGTAGAATCGCTCGTTGCATCGGATGAAACCATTAAGGGTATGTGGTGCGTGCCCAAGTACGCTAACCCGCTCGGATGCTCCTATTCCGACGAAACCATTCGCCGTATCGCTTCGCTTCGTCCGAAGGCAAAGGACTTCCGTGTGTTCTGGGATAACGCGTACGTGCTTCACGATCTTACCGATACTCCCGATACCGTGCTCGAGATATTCCACGAGGCAGAAAAATACGGTAATGAAAATATGTTCTTCGAGTTCGCATCCACCTCGAAGATAACCTTCCCCGGCTCGGGTATTTCCTGTATCGCATCGAGCCCGCGCAATATCAAGCGTATGCTCAATGCACTCAAGGTGCAGACTATCGGCCACGATAAGCTTAATCAGCTTCGTCACGCGAGAATTTTTAAGTGCTACGATGACGTGGTTGCGCAGATGAAGGTTCATATGAACATCATTCGCCCCAAATTCCAGATCATCTACGACGCGTTCGAAAAGGGATTTGCAGGCGTTAAAAACGTAAGCTGGACAAAGCCCAACGGCGGTTATTTCTTCACCCTTTCGCTTCCCGAGGGAACTGCAAAACGTACGGTTGAGCTTTGCGCACAGGCGGGTCTTGTTATTACTCCCGCAGGCGCGATGTTCCCCTACGGAAACGACCCCGAGGACAGCAAACTCCGTATCGCACCGACCTTCCCGTCGTGCGAGGAATTGGCAAAGGCGGCAGACCTTCTTACCGTCTGCGCAAAACTCGCTATCTGCGAAAAGAACGCATAATAAATATTGTCGAAAAAGGAACGGTAAAAATGCCGTTCCTTTCGGTTTGCAGACTTTGTCTGCAAACCGAGCAGACCGAGAGAAACGAAGTTATTTTTCACGAAAAGCGAGCGTCGGCGTAGATAGCTACGACAGTCGAGCTTTTCGTGAAAGTCCTTGTATACAAAAAAATTAAATACCTTAATAAAAATATGCTTCTCGATTTAATTGAGAAATATATTTCTTCTTGTCATTAATCTAAAAGGGCGTAAAGAACGAGTTTGTCCTCGGTCTAAAAGGAACGGTAAAAATGCCGTTCCCTTTTTTGTGCAAATGGTAAAAAATATATTAAATTCAAATGTACTATTGCATTGAAATTGCTGTTATGTTATAATTACCGTGATTCAAAGGTTGTTTGTTTCGCGAAGAAACGATAATCGCAAAAAATATGGAGGAATTTATGAAAAAAACAATCAGAGCATTGAGCTTGCTCCTCGCTGTTTTGCTTTGCGCAGGCATTTTTGCGGCTTGTGGCGGCGACGGCGAAACCACGAGCAACACGTCTGCGGCTGCATCCGCGCCCACCACCGACGACAACGAATACGGCGAATTTCCTTATGCAGATAAGAATTTCGAGGGCTCCGACCCTATCCGTCTTCTTTGCGTAGAAACCGCAAGACATAAGTACGGTGAACAGCAGTTCAGCTACATCGAGGAAAACGGTGCAAGCGCTATCAACAGCGCGGTTCAGAACCGTAATAATTTCCTAGAAGAGCAGTACGGCATCTCCTTTGAACTTTATCCTGTAAAGTATCCTAACGAAACCTTGAAGCTTGCAGTTGAAACCGGCACCGACGATTACGATATGATAAACGAATCGGTTGACCGCCTCGTTGCAGGTATCAATCAGGGCTATTACTGGTCGCTCAGCGATAAGATGGATCTTTCTCATCCTTGGTGGGATCAGGAAGCTATCAAAAACCTTTCGTTAGGTGATAAATACTTCATCATCTGCGGCGATGCTATCATCACCGACGACGATAACACCTACCTTACCCTTTACAACAAGAAGATCTACTCTACCAATGCCGATCTTCAGGCGTATGGCAATATTTACGATCTCGTGCGTGAGGGCAAATGGACCGTTGACCTTTACTACGAAATGTGCCGCTTGGTATCCAGAGCCGATGAAAACGGCAACTGGGGCTTTGATGCTACCTACGGTAACCTTTCCCACGCATACGGCACTACCGTTATGATGAATGGCTGCGGTATTGCAACCGTTTCCAAAAACGAAGCTAATGAGCTTGTGGTAAACGTTATGAATCAGCAGTCTGTAAACGCATATAATAAGGTTTACGAGCTCATGGCTGACCCCTATAACACTCAGCGTGCAGAAGTTATCATCGGCAGCGGTGAAAACCCCTCCCAGTACGGCTTTGCTGAACTTGCTGAAATGTTCAACAAGGGCAGAGGCTTGTTCTACAATACCACCGCTACCAACATTTCTATCCTCAAGAGCGCTGACCTCGATTTCGAAATAGGCGTACTTCCCATTCCTAAGTTTGACGAAGCGCAGGAAAAATACTATAACACCGTTAATATGTACCATTCCACCGCGCTTGCTATCCCTGCATCCGTTACTGCTGACAGACTCGACCGCCTCACCTTCGCTATGCAGGCTCTCGGCTACTACAACAGAGACGTTATAGATGCATACTATTCTCAGACCCTTCAGCTTCAGGCACTTCAGACCGACGATGACGCGGCAATGCTCGACCTTATCTATAATAACCGCTTCTACGATATCGGCGCGATCTACAACTGGGGCGGCTTAGGCTCTATCTACGGCGACATCGTTATGGCACAGAAGGGTAACACTCTTTCCTCCGTATTCGATTCCAAGTCCCGCGCAATCAACCTTGCTATCGCCCGCGCTGTGAAGGATTACGAAAAGATGCTCGCAGACAGCGGCACGTAATAATACACCTAATAATATTTATTAGCGAAAAGGAGTTATTTTCGTGAAAAAGATACTTGCTTTATTGATCGCATGTATATTAGTGTTCTCATTTACCGCTTGCGGCTCGGACATTACGGACGATGCAAGCTCCGAATCCGAACCGATCGAATCCACGGCAGATAATTCCAAAGAAACTATTGAAGAATCAGATGAAGAATCCGAAGAGGTATCGGTAGACGATACCTCCTCGGAAGCTCCGACACAGCCCGATGAGGAAGAAATTACGGTGGAATACACCAATAAATTCATTTCTTGGGCAAGACATTATCAGGCACAGATCACCGAATTAAGACCTAACGATGCGACCTCGCTTCGTATATCCAAGCTTAATATGCCCGTCGCTGAATACGACATCGGCGTGTTTACTTCGGAATACGGTGAAACCATCGCAAGCGAGGATCAGACTTATGCTGATTTTGCCGTAGTTGTGTTGGAATATAACCATACGGTTTTCGGCTACGTGAAAACCTCATTTTCGGCTGTCGGCTCGGCAGACCCCGCGACCGAGATCCCCGAGGACGGCTTTGTGGTTGCTATCCACAAGGAATACGCAACCAAGATAAGCGCATTTGAATCTGCGCTTGACGTGAGCCTGGTAGAGCTTAATACCGAAACCAGCGTAATTCAGGCACTCGAGGCTGTTGGTGGCACCGTCGTCTTCTATCCTCACGGCTTTATCGTAAACGATGAGCTTGATACGAGCATAGAGCAACGCCGTAAAGCACCCGTTATCGACGGTAAGATATCCTCGTCGGAATACGGAAGTGCGATATGGACTATCGACCCGAAGAACGAGCAGGCAAGCTACGCAGTGTTTGAATTGGGTCAGTATTATGCCGAGGCAGACGTTTATCTTACTTACGACTCCGAAAATCTTTATATCGGTATTATCGTGGATTCGCCTTATCACTACAACACGGTAACAACCGCAAATGCGGCGGATATGTGGAGATTTGAATGTGTTCAGATCAATATATCCTCGCTTCCTGCTGACAGCGATTATATCAGCGAGCATTGGGATTACAATACCGTTGCTCCGGATAAAACCGCGCCTGCAGAAAACGTTGTGCGTCAGTACGGCTTCTGTGTAAACGATGCGGGCGAAACCGTTTCTGTCGTCTGGATAGGCGGCGACGGCTTGATGACCACCGAATGCACGGCTGTATGTAACCGCGATGACGCTTTGGGCTATACCTATTACGAGGCATCTATTCCTTGGTCAGAGCTCGGCAACAAAACTCATCCGATAGTTCCCGAGGAGGGTGCAGAATTCGGCTTTGCGGTATCTATAAACTGCGGCAACGCCGATCAGGAATTCAGAACCGTTCCTTTGCGTGACGGCGGAAGCGTCATAGGTATCAACGACTGGACAAAAATGCCCACGATCACACTTGAATAAGAGGTAAAAATATGAAAATTGGCGTAAGCCTTTACAGCTTCCACTCCTATGCCGAGGATGATTCGCTCGGCGTAAAGGGTTGTATCGACAAGGTAAAGGAATTTGGCGGCGAGGGCGTGGATTTCGTCGAGGTATGGAAATACGCAGACGATTTGGATGCCTACAAGGCGTATGCAAAGGATATCGGCGAATATTGCAGATCCGTTGGTATCGAATCGCTTTGCTTCTGTGTAGGAAGCGACTTTATCAACCGCGATACCGATGCTGAAATAGAACGCGTTAAGGGCTTGGTCGACGTGGCTGAGGCATATGGCTGTCCCGTAATACGTCACGATGCGACCCCCGGTCTTCCCAATACGGTAAAAACAAACCGCAGCTTTGACGTCGTTCTTCCCACGCTCGCAAGAGCGTACCGCGAGGTAACCGAATATGCTGCAGCAAAGGGAATAAAGACCTGTATTGAAAACCACGGCTTCTTCGCGCAGGACCCCGACCGTGTTGAAAAGCTTATCAACGCGGTAGGACACGAAAACTTCGGCGCGCTTGTAGATATCGGCAACTTTGCTTGCTCCGATGCCGACCATGCATATGCGGTAGGTCTTCTTGCTCCGTATGCAGTTCACGCGCACGCGAAGGATTTCCACAAACGCAACGGCTCGCTCGATAACCCCGGCGAGGGTTGGTTTATGTCGCGCGGCGGCAATTATCTCCGCGGTGCGATAATCGGTCAGGGCGACGTTCCCGTTCGTCAATGCGTAGGCATTCTCAAGCGTGCAGGCTATGACGGATTCCTTACAATCGAATTCGAGGGTATGGAGGATCCGCTCAAGGGCATCCGCATCGGCTGTGATAACCTGAAGCGCTTCATAAATCAATAATTCAAGGCAGAGAAGGGGTGCTGTTAAGATAGCGCCCCTTTCGTAATAAATTATGGAAGAAAATAATAACGGCTTGCTCACCGACGGTTCTGCTTCGGCTGAAGAAACGAAAACCGTCGTCAAGCGCGATACATCGAGTGACAAAAAACGAATAAAGAAAGCTATACTTATAATAGTCGGTATTTTTGCGGCGATAGGTATTTTATTGGGTGTGCTTACGCTTGTTCTGGAGCTTTTGCAGGATGAGCCCGACGAATCCTCGTTAAGCCCTTTACTTTTCTTCGAGGCTGACTATAATAAGAATATATATGATGACGTAGCATATACGAGCCTGAACCGTAATATATATTATGAGTATCCTACGGGCAACGGAATGCTTGAACGCCCGATAGACGAAAGCAACGCAGAAGCTATCGAATATGAAGAGGCGTCGTTCTTTGTCGATTACTTCAATTGCATTATCGAGGGTGATTACGAAAGCTATCCTTCTTTTTTCTCTGAGGAGTATATCGAGGAAAAGGGCGACAAGATACCCGAAAAATTTACGATGCAGGCGTTGTATAATATCCGCGTTAAGTACGTAAACCGCTATCTCAAGGAGGGAACGGACGATATCCGTGCCGTGTATGAGGTAAGCTATCAGATTTTTGAAAATAACGGCACGTTCCGAAGCGATATATATCCCGATGAGGAAAAAACCATCGTATTTAAGCTTGATATAACAAACGGAAGCGTGCTGATATATGATATAATCCCGCGCAGTGATAAGGTTGCGGAATAACATTTGGGAGCTCTTATGAATAACATCGATTATCGCCGCGAGGCAGAGGAATTCGAAAAAAGAATACGTTATTTGAAAAGCAAAACGAGTGAATTTTTCGGAGAGCTTCGCAGTGAGGTCAAGTCGATTCGCGACCGTGACCCTGCGGCGCGTACCGATGCCGAGGTCTTATTGCTTTATCCCGGTCTTCACGCTGTGCTGGCGCACAGACTTGCAAATTCGCTTTACCGTAAGGAAATGTTCTTCGCGGCACGCGCGGTGAGTCAGGCGGCAAGGAATGCTACGGGAATCGAAATACACCCTGCCGCGCAGATAGGCAAGGGGCTTTTCATCGACCACGGCTGTGCGGTGGTTATCGGCGAAACCACGGTTATCGGCGAAAACTGCACGATATATCAGGGCGTAACGCTTGGCGGTACGGGTAAGGACGTAGGTAAACGCCACCCCACACTCGGAAATAACGTTATGATAGGTGCGGGCGCAAAGGTTTTAGGCCCGATTAATATCGGAGATAATTCAAAAATAGCGGCAGGTGCTGTGGTTTTGAAGGATATTCCCGAAAACTCGACTGCTGTCGGTGTTCCTGCAAGAGTAGTGCGCGGAAAGACGGTCGAAAAGGAGCAGAACCTCGACCAGATCCATATCCCCGATCCCGTTACGCAGGAGCTCAATCAGCTTCGTGAGCGTATTGCCGAGCTCGAAAGAAAAATCGAAGACAATAAATAAAAAAACGGAAGCATTTTGCTTCCGCTTTTTGTTTTGCCCTTCGAATCCCACAAAATGTCGCTTACAAAACAAAAAAGACAGGAAAACCTGTCTTTTTTGGCACGCCGTAAGGGATTCGAACCCCTGACCTACTGGTTCGTAGCCAGTTACTCTATCCAGCTGAGCTAACGGCGCATATCTGCAACGCGATATATAATAACATAAATTATTTGAAATGTCAAGTATTATATAATAATTTTTATACGAGGAAATAATCTTTTTGTTATAAACTTGTTGACATTTCAACAAATATATGATACAATGCGCCTTGTTGAATATTCAACAAACCGAAAGGAAGATAGTTATGAAAGAAAGATTTGAAACCTTTACCGTGCTTGTCAACCGAATAAGCAGAAATATACGTAAGATTAAAAACCAGGAAATGGCGGAATATAATTTGAGAAGCTCGCACATTTCTTGTCTATACTATTTGTATACTACCCAAGGGCTTACCGCTACCGAGCTTTGTGAAAGGTGCGAGGAGGACAAGGCGACGATATCGCGCTCACTCGATTTTTTAGAAACAAGCGGATATCTTACCTGCGAATCGAAAACGGCGAAGCGATATAAATGCCCTATCGTGCTTACCGAAAAGGGAACAGAGGTAGGAAAAAAGATCGCAGATAAAATAAATGCTGTGCTTGATATGATAAGCGACAGTATGACAGAGGATGAACGTATTTTGTTCTATCGCTGTCTTTCTGTTATCAGCGACGGACTCGAAGAGGTTGCAAACCACAAGGTATAATTATGTTTTTTCTCAAAACGGCATTCTGCCGTATTTTCCAAACAGTATTCAGATTAGCGATACCCTTGCTGCCGTACCGTGAGCCGCAGAAGCTATATTCCTGCGACGACTTGAGAACGGTCTTCAGAAAAGAGGGCACGCGCTCGGTGCTTGTAGTCACCGATAAGGGCATCGTAAAAAGCGGTATTGCATCTCAGGTCGAAGCTTCGCTCGAAAAATGCGGAGTTAAATATACCGTATATGACAATACACAGCCGAATCCGACGGTGGATAACGTCGAGGAGGCGCTTTCGCTTTACCGAAAAAACAAATGCGATACGCTTATTGCCGTAGGCGGCGGTTCTTCAATGGACTGCGCAAAGGCGTTGGGCGCGCGTGTGGCGTATCCCAAAAAGACCGTAGGACAGATGAAGGGTATTCTGCGCGTGCTTCGCAGATTGCCGACGCTTATTGCGATTCCCACAACTGCGGGCACGGGAAGCGAGGTCACTCTCGCCTCGATAATTACCGATAGTAAAAAGCATCACAAATATGCACTTATGAGCTTTCCGCTGATACCGCATTATGCGGTATTGGACGCAACTCTGACCTTTTCGTTGCCTCCGCATCTCACATCTACAACGGGTATGGATGCGCTTACGCACGCGGTCGAGGCATATATCGGACGCTCTACCACCAAGGAAACACGCCGTTTGGCGCTTGAGGCTACTGCTCTCGTTTTTAAAAATATA
This sequence comes from Eubacteriales bacterium, assembly GCA_045593165.1. Classification (GTDB taxonomy): domain Bacteria; phylum Bacillota; class Clostridia; order Oscillospirales; family CAG-382; genus Coliplasma. The sequence continues at coordinate 28,385 of JAZNWF010000015.1, read as the reverse complement.
GAAGCTGCGTATAACGACGGATACAACCGCACTGCGAGAGAAAATATGCTTAAAGCCGCATATAAAGCAGGCGTTGCCTTTTCAAAATCCTACGTCGGATATATTCACGCCGTCGCACATTCGCTCGGCGGTATGTACGGAACACCTCACGGGCTTGCAAACGCCGTAATTATGCCGTACGTGCTTGAAAGCTATGGAAAATGCGTGCATAAAAAGCTTCATCGGCTCGGTGTTGCCGCAGGTGTCTGCACTGGTGACGAAAGCTACAAGAACGGTGCGGAAAAATTCATAAACGCGATAAGACGTCTTAATGCGGCTATGAGTATCCCCGAGAAAATAAATAATATCAAAATAGAAGATATACCCGAAATGGCTTCGTTTGCCGAAAGGGAGGCAAATCCGCTTTATCCCGTGCCCAAGCTTATGACGAAAAGCGAATTGGAAGACTTTTATTACCAAATTGCAGATTGGAGCAAATAATATGACAAGTAATGAAATAGCGCTTTTACTTGAAAAACAGAAAAAATACTATAAAAGCGGCGCAACTATCCCCGTGAAGTTTCGTAAGGAGCAGCTGAAGAAGCTTTATTCGACGGTAAAAAAATACGAATCCGAGATAAACGATGCGCTTAAAGCGGATCTCGGCAAGAGTAATTACGAGGGCTTTATGTGCGAAAGCGGCTTGGTGCTTTCGGAAATTTCTTATATGATACGCCACGTAAGAAGATTTGCGAGAAGAAAAACCGTCTATACTCCGCTTGCGCAGTTCGCATCGCATAGCTATAAGCAACCTACACCGTACGGAAATACGCTGATCATGAGCCCTTGGAACTATCCGTTCCTTTTAACTATAGATCCGCTTGCCGATGCTATCGCCGCAGGTAATACCGTCATAGTAAAGCCGAGCGCGTATTCGCCTGCGACGAGCAATATCGTAGAAAAGATAATAACCGAATGCTTCTCCCCCGAGTACGTAGCGGTCGTGACGGGCGGCAGAGCGGAAAACTCGGCTCTGCTTCAGCAGAAATTCGATTTCGTGTTCTTTACCGGCAGTCAGGCGGTAGGCAGGGAGGTTTTACGCCATACCGCAGAAACGCTTACTCCGGCAGTACTTGAGCTTGGTGGAAAGAGTCCCTGCATAATAGATGCAAGCGCAAATATCAAGCTCGCGGCAAAAAGAATCGTGTTCGGTAAATATCTGAATTGCGGCCAGACCTGCGTCGCGCCCGATTATATTCTTTGCGACAGCGCCATCAAGGATGAGTTTATAAGCGAGGTTAAAAAGCAGATCAAGCTTCAATTCGGCGACGAGCCGCTCAAAAACAAGGATTACGGAAAAATAATCAACGAAAAGCACTTCAACCGTCTTTGTGGACTTATCGATAAGGATAAGGTCGTGATAGGCGGCGAAATAGATTCTGAGGGATGTCGTATCGCGCCCACCGTTATGGATAACGTTACACGAAACGATGCAGTAATGGGCGAAGAGATATTCGGCCCGATAATGCCTATAATTTCATTCGTTTGCTTTGATGCGGTGGTAGACGAGTTAAAGGACAAGGCAAAGCCGCTCGCGCTGTATCTCTTCTCGAGCGACAGGAATCATATAAAGCGTATCACCACCGAGCTTTCCTACGGCGGCGGATGCATAAACGATGTTGTTATCCATTTGGCGACAAGCGGAATGGGATTCGGCGGAGTCGGAGAAAGCGGTATGGGAAGCTATCACGGACAAGATGGCTTCGATGCGTTTTCGCACTATAAATCCATTGTTGATAAAAAGACCTGGCTCGATCTGCCGATGCGTTACCAGCCCTATAAGAGCAAGCTTTACGAAAAGCTGTTACATATGTTTTTGAGGTAGATTATGAAAAAGACCAACCCTGTATTTGCCGTTAATGCAATTATTATTGCTTTGATACTCGTATTGAACTATTTTTACCAAAGCAACGGATTTGATTTTACACTTAAATGCATTTGCAGCGGCGGATTTGCGTTGCTCGGCGTTATTAATCTATGCTATGCGATATCCGTAAATTTAAGAAATATAAGCTATTACGTATGGATGTGCATAGGTCTTGTGCTTGCTATGCTTGGTGATGTGCTTATCGGATACAATTTCATCATCGGCGCGGCAACCTTTGCTGTCGGTCATATATGCTTTGTCGTTGCATATTGCATATCGAAGAAACCAAATATGCTCGACGCGGCTATAAGCGGTGTGATATTCCTCGGGGCGCTTGCGTTTTTGCTGTTTTGCCCGTTGCTTAGCTTTGAAATTCCCGTATTCAGAATAGTTTGCATCGTGTATGCGCTTATAATATCCTGTATGCTCGGTAAGTCCATAGGTAATTTTACAAAGGACAAAAATGCGGTCACCGCGACTATCGCTTTTGCAAGCATACTGTTTTTCTTCTCCGATCTGATGCTTGTTTTTGATTGGTTTATAGGCTTATGGAATTGGACGAGCGAAGCGTGTATGGGTACCTATTATCCCGCTCTGTGCCTGCTCGCATTTTCGATGTATATGAATGCGAAGAGAGCAAAGAACATTCAAGCAAAAGCCAAACGGTAATCGGTCGTTTTATTGACTCAAAAAAACATTTGTTACAAACTTCCACAAATCGCACAAAAAGAAACGTTTTCTTATATGAAAAGGCGTTTCTTTTTGTGCATTATGTCTTAAAATCTATTGAAATACTTGATTTAAAGTGATATTATATAGTTGTAATAATTAATATTATCCGGAGGCCATGATGAAAAAACATATTTCGCTTCTTCTTTGTGCGGCGATGCTGTTGGGATTTATTGCTTTACCCGTTTCAGCTGTAACAGATATAGAAGCACCTACCGACGTTCCAAAAATCGTAATTACCACCACCGATGAGATTATCAAGGACGATTACGTAACCGCTACCATTAAGGTAATCGATGAGGAGGGTGGAAAATACGCAACTATAGAGGATAGCGCATCCTCTATCAAGATTCGCGGTAATTCCACCTCGTCAGCTGATAAGAAGCCGTACAACATCAAGTTTTCGAGTAAGACCGACGTGCTCGGTATGGGCAAGAACAAGAAATGGTGTCTGCTTGCAAACTGCTACGATAAAACGCTTTTGCGTAATATGACAGTCTTTGACTTTGCAAATATGCTCGGCATACCCTATACTCCCGATTACAGAGTTGTTGACGTTTACGTTAATACCGCCTTTATGGGTTGCTATCTTATCACTGATGCGGTTGAGGTCAGCTCCACACGTGTTGATATCGATATCGATAACAATGAGTTCCTTCTTGAGCTTGACTATAATCCCGAGGATGAGGATTCACAATACTTCTATTCTCCAACCTATAACATTAAGTTCGCTATAAACGAGCCCGAAAAGGAAGACCTCACCGAAGAACAACTTACCTGGGTAACCAACTTTATGACCGAGGCGGAAGCGGCACTCGCGTCGTGCGATTACGAGGCGGCGAGCCAATATTTCGATATGGAATCTCTTGTTAACTTCTACATTACCCTCGAACTCTTCAAAAACGTAGACGTAAACACTTCTTCTACCCGTTTCCACATCAAGGGCGGCAAGATCTACGGCGGTCCTGTTTGGGACTTCGACCTTTCCGCAGGTAACTGTAACGACGATTATTATACCGGATATAATAACTATACCACCAACGATATCCAAAGCAACAAGAGCTATGAGGGCATCTGGGCTCAAAACGTCCCGTGGTTTGAACAGCTTATGTCTGTAACCGAATTCCAAAATGCCGTTTATCTGCGCTATCTTGAACTTCAGGATGAAATCATTAACCTTTACGCAAACAACGAGCACGGAGCAAACGCTATTGACCATTATATAGGTAAGTACGCAAACGTCATTACCCGTAATAACGACGAATGGGAAGTCAACAAGGTTTATAATGCAAATCTTCAGCTTGAGCGTGATCCGGACAACACGTACGAGGAGCACATTGCGTTCTATCGCCACTGGCTGCAGATGCGTAACGAATGGCTTTTGGACGAATGGGAGCTGACCACCGATCACGTTGATTCTCCCACCGACGTTCCCAAGGTAATCATCACCACCACCGATGAGATTATCAAGGACGATTATGTAACCGCTACCATCAAGGTTCTTGATGAAATCGGCGGCAATTACGCTACTATCGAGGACACCGCATCCGAGATTAAGATTCGCGGTAATTCCACCTCGTCAGCTGATAAGAAGCCGTACAACATCAAGTTTTCGAGTAAGACTGACGTGCTTGGTATGGGCAAGAACAAGAAATGGTGTCTGCTTGCAAACTGCTACGATAAAACGCTGCTTCGTAACATAACGGTGTTTGATTTTGCAAACGAAGCGGGCATACCCTATACTCCCGACTACAGAGTGGTTGACGTTTACGTTAATACCACCTTTATGGGCTCGTATCTTATCACCGATGCGATCGAGGTTTCTTCTACCCGTGTTGATATCGATACCGATAACAATGAGTTCCTTCTTGAGCTCGACTATAACACCGAGGATGAGGATTGCCAATACTTCTATTCTTCCACCTATAACATTAAGTTCGCTATAAACGAGCCCGAAAAGGAAGACCTCACCGAAGAACAGCTTGCCTGGGTAACCAACTTTATGACCGAGGCGGAAGCGGCACTCGCGTCGGGCGATTACGAGGCGGCGAGCCAATATTTCGATATGGAATCTCTTGTTAACTTCTACATAACGCTTGAATTCTTCAAGAACGTGGACGTTAATACCTCCTCCACCCGTTTCCACATTAAAGACGGCATGATCTACGGCGGGCCCGTTTGGGACTTCGACCTTTCCGCAGGTAACTGTAATTTCGATTACTACAAGCCTTATAATAATGCATATACCACCGGCAACAGCTACGAAGGACTTTGGGCGCAAAACGTTCCGTGGTTCGATAAGCTTATGACCTACGAAGCGTTCCAAACTGCAGTTTTCGATCGTTACCTTGACCTTCAGGACGAAATCGCAAATCTTTACGAAGATAACGAATTGGGACAGAACCGCATCGATTACTACCTTGAAATCTACAAGGGAACAATCAACCGTAATCATAATGAAGCGGGTTGGACCGTCGATAAGGTTTACAATGCAAACCTTCAGCTCGAGCGTACTCCCGACAACACCTATGAAAAGAACATCGCGTTCTATCGTAATTGGCTTAGCAAACGTAACGAATGGCTCTTGGACCGTTGGAATCTTACCGACGAAAGCATCGAACTTCCCACCGACGTTCCCAAGGTTATCATCACCACTACCGATGAAATCAACCGCGATTCCTACGTTGATGCTACCATCAAGATCATTGATGAAGAGGGCAGCAAATATGCAACCATCGTGGATAGCGCATCGTCTATCAAGATTCGCGGTAATTCCACCTCGTCTGCAGATAAGAAGCCGTATAACATCAAGTTTTCATCCAAGACCGACGTGCTTGGTATGGGCAATAACAAGAAATGGTGTCTGCTTGCAAACTGCTACGATAAGACGCTTTTGCGTAATATGACTGTGTTCGATTTCGCAAAATTGGCAGGCGTGCCTTACACCTCAGATTACAGAGTGGTTGACGTTTACGTAAACGGCACGTTTATGGGCTGCTATCTTATCACCGATGCGGTTGAGGTCAGCTCCACCCGTGTTGATATCGATACCGATAACAACGAGTATCTGTTAGAGCTTGATTATAACCCGGAGGACGAGGATTCCTACTATTTCTATTCTCCCACCTATAACATCAAGTTCGCGATCAATGAACCCGAAAAGGAAGATCTCACCGAGGAACAGATAGCTTGGGTAACCGACTTTATCACTCAGGCAGAATCAGCACTTGCAAGCGGCAACTATACCAGAATTTCTGAGTATTTTGATATAGATTCCTTCGTTAACTTTTACATCACTCTTGAATTCTTCAAGAACGTAGATGTTAACCTTTCTTCCACGCGCTTCCACATTAAAGACGGCAAGATCTACGGCGGACCGGTTTGGGACTTCGATCTTTCTTCGGGTAACTGTAACGACGACTACTATACCACGTACAACAACTATACCACCAACGATATAGACAGCAATACGAGCTATCAGGGTATATGGGCAACAAGCGTGCCGTGGTTTGCACAGCTTATGAACGACAGCACGTTTAAGCAGCTCGTATATGACCGCTATCTTGAGCTTCAGGACGAAATAATCAACCTTTATTCCGATAACCTGAGCGGCCAGAACAGAATCGATTACTACCTAGATACCTATGCGGGCACTATCAGCCGTAACCACAACAATGCCGGCTGGGACGTTGACGAGCTTCATAATCCCATTTACGCTACCGGTGAGGGTATGCAGCTCGAGCGCGATCCGTTCGACCAATCCTATGAAGACCATATCGACTTCTTCCGCAACTGGTTGCAGAAGCGTAACGAGTGGCTTCTCGGCAATTGGGGATTAACCTCTCTCATCGAGCAGGAAAGCTTCTCAAGCTGTGTTGTTAATGGATTTTTCGTAAGCATTACGGATAAAACACGAGTTTCCGCGCTTCTTTCGGATTTTGGTGAAGGAGTAACGGTTACTTACAACGGAAGCGCGCTTTCCGGAACAGATTACGTTCCCTCGGGCGCGATCCTTTCCGCAGGCGGCGCAAGCTACGCGGTAATTTTAAAGGGTGACGTTTATGAGGATGGCAGAATCGATGCGTATGACTATATCGTTATCAAGCGCTTCTGTCTTAAGACAATGAGCCCCGATAATATAAATACACTCGCGGCTGACGTAAGCGGAAACGGCAGAATTGACGCAATCGATTTTATTATGCTCAAGCGTCACGTACTCGGTACGTATAATATTTTCGAATAAGTGATTCATAAAAGAGGGTTCCGAGCTTTTGCTCGGAATCTTCTTTGTTACCAATAAAAATCTATTGAAAAGCTTATAAGTTTGTGATAATATAATACCAGAAGTAAATTTCAGGAGGATGTTATGAAAAAAAACGTTTCGCTTCTTCTCTGTGTAGTTATGCTTTTGAGCTTTATCGCTTTTCCTGTGTCCGCTGTGTCGGATATAGAAGCACCTACAGACGTTCCTAAAATAATCATCACCACCACGGATGAGATTATCAAGGCTGATTATGTCGACGCTACTATTAAGATCATCGATGAAGAGGGCGGAGAATATGCAACCATCGAGGATGCCGATTCTTCTATTAAGATTCGCGGCAACTCTACCTCGTCTGCTGATAAAAAGCCGTATAATATCAAGTTCTCATCCAAGACCGACGTGCTCGGTATGGGTAAGAACAAAAAATGGTGTCTGCTCGCAAACTGCTACGATAAAACGCTTATGCGTAATATCTCGGTTTTCGATTTTGCAAACAAGGCAGGCGTGCCCTATACTCCCGATTATAAGGTAGTTGACGTTTATGTTAACGGCGCCTTTATGGGTAATTATCTCATCACCGACGCTATCGAGGTTTCCTCCACCCGTGTTGATATCGATACTGATAATAACGAATATCTTATTGAGCTTGACTATAACCCCGAGGATGAGGATTCCTACTACTTCTATTCTCCTACCTATAATATCAAATTCGCAATAAACGAGCCCGAAAAGGAAGACCTTACCGACGAGCAGATTGACTGGATAACCAACTTCATGTCTGAAGCTGAAGCGGCACTCGCATCGGGCGATTATAACGAGGCAAGTAAGTATTTCGATATGGAATCGATGATGAACTTCTACATCGTTCTTGAATTCTACAAGAACGTTGACGTAGGAACCTCCTCCACCCGTTTCCATATCAAGGACGGCAAGATTTACGGCGGTCCTGTTTGGGACTTCGACCTTTCCTCGGGCAACTGTGACGATAGCTATTACGGTAGCTATAACCACTATACCGATAACGATATCTCGGAGAACACAAGCTACGAGGGCTTGTGGGCTCAAAATGTCAAGTGGTTCAAGCAGCTTATGAAAATGTCCGCCTTCAAGAAGGACGTGTATAACCGTTATCTTGAGCTTCAGGACGATATTGTAAACATTTATGCCGATAACGTCTTGGGACAGAACAGAATTGATTATTATCTTGATACCTACGGTGCCTCCTTCGACCGCAACAACGATGAAGCCGGTTGGGTAGTCAACAAGGTTCACAATCCTAATCTCCAGCTCGAGCGTGACCCCGATAAAACCTATGAAGAGAACGTAAGGTTCTACCGTAATTGGCTTATCATGCGTAACGAATGGCTTTTGAATGAATGGGGTCTTGAACCGCAGTTATACGTTTATGCCCAGGAAGAAACGGTTGCATCCGAATATCTTTCCGAATTCGGCCCGGACGTAGCTCTCAACTATGGCGGTTCTGAGCTCGCGGCTGACGATTTCATTCCTACCGGCGCAAAGCTTACCGTTGGCGATATGGATTACACCGTGATCGTTCTCGGCGACGTTTTTGCAGACGGTAAGGTAAACGTTCTTGACTATATCGCGATCAAGCGCAGCTGTATGAACACGATGAAGCTTGATTATAACAGTGCACTTGCGGCTGACGTAAGTGATTCGGGCGATGTGGATCTGCTTGACTATATTATGATCAAGCGCTACATACTCGGCACGTATAATATTTACGCATAATTATGAAAATCAAAGGGTTTCTTATAATACTGCTCGCGCTGTGTTTAACGCTTGGCGCGTGCGGATTACAAATTGAAACTGCTTCTACAGAGGATTTCGGACTTGGTTCGGGATCCTCTTTGGAATCGGAAGATATTTCGTCTGCCGAGGGCGAATTGAGGGTGCATTTCCTCGACGTCGGTCAGGGAGATTCGATATTTGTGGAATTACCGAACGGCGATTGTATGCTTATCGACTGCAGTGTATATGAGTATGCAGGCAGAATAATATCGTTTATCGACATGCTCGGCTATAAAAAGATAGATCATCTCGTGGCGACTCATCCTCACGCTGACCATATCGGCGGTATGGAAAAGGTTATCGAGCATTTCGAAATCGGTGAAATATATATGCCCGAGGCAGTATCCGATACCAAAACCTTTTTAGGCCTTTTGGAAGCCATCGAGGAAAGAGAATTGTCTATTACCGTTGCTTCGGCAGGGGTGAATATCGATTTCAGCTCGGGTGCAAAGGGTAAATTCGTAGCACCCGTAGAAATAGTCGACGATATGAACAATTGCTCGGCGGTGCTTCGTCTGACATTCGGCGAAAGAGCGTTTTTATTCACGGGCGATGCTGAAATACAAGAGGAATGCACGATAAGTGCAGATATAAAATGCGACGTTCTTAAGGTTGGCCACCACGGAAGCTCTACCTCGTCGGGAAGCGATTTCTTGCGCAAGGCAGGCGCGGAAATGGCGGTTATTTCCTGCGGAGCGGATAACAGCTACGGACATCCTCATAGGGAAGCGCTTGAACGCTTGGAAAACGCAGGGATAAAGCAGATATACCGCACCGATATTTCGGGTAATATTACCGTTACCACCGACGGAAAAACGCTTGAGGCGAAAACCGGCTTTGCACCGATCGAATATAAATGGGTTCTCAATATTTCAGGAAAAAAGGTTCATAAGGCAGATTGCAAGAGTGCAACGAGTATGGCGGAAAAGAACCGTGCATATTCTACCCGAACCCTTAAGGAGCTTCAAAGCCTGGGATATTCGCTTTGCGGCACCTGTAAGCCGCAGGAATAAGGAGATATAATGAAAATAACGGTAGACCGAATCGAAGGCGAAACAGCCGTTTGCGAAATAGAAAAGGGAAGGTTTATTAATATCGACGTATCGCGCCTTCCCGACGTAAAAGAGGGAAACGTTTACGATATAACCCTTTCGGAAGCAGGCGATGTAACAGATGCAAAGATCGACGATGTAACCGCAAACTCGCGTAAGGAAAAGGCAAGATCACTTTTCGATAAATTGAAGAAGAAATAATTAAAAACCGCACTTTAATGCAAAGTGCGGTTTTAATTTGCCCGAAAAGGCTTTTCTTCAAATATAATTGATTTTGAGGATCATAAGGAACTTTTGCAAAAGTTCCTTATATAAAACCCTACCTGTCCAAGCAATCTCTGTCGATAGCGTTTAAAAATCCCGTTGCCGAGAAAATTTTGAAATCGCCTACGCGGTCGCCGTTATCTAATCGCGCGGTCTTGCCGCCGTTTATCGTAAATTCGGCTTCCTCGCCGTTTAACATCCTTATGCGCTTCAGATTAGCGTTGTTTCTTGTTGAGCCCGTGGTATAGATGTGCATATCTCTTTCGCTGTTATCACGTTCCCCCAAAACGCCTTCGGTAGTGTAAAGAAACTTGGATATGGGATTGATTATAAGAATTTTTGGCAGGTCGGATTCATAGCCGTAACGGAAATTCTTGTTGTAGCTGTAAACCTCGATTTTGAAGAAGCGGAATATCTTTACAAAGGTTCCGTATCCGTTCGGAAGCAGTGCGAACGGCATATTCTTTTTCGGCGCACCGATAAGCTTGCAGGAATACCGTTTGCCGTTTACCGATAACGTAAAGCTTTCGCCCTTGTAAACGTTGAATGCCGAGCGGTAGGGATACTTGATTTTGGTAATACGGCATTTTTTATTGTGCATAAGCTTGCGCAGCTTTTTTATGAAGCTGTGTCTTATTCTTAATGCACGCAGATATTTGAAAATTATCGGGATAACGATTAAAAGAACCAACGCGATCAATGCTTTGACGTTCATAAGTAAATACACGAATGCCGCGAGGTAGGGGAAGAAGAATCCCAAGCCCACGCCGCCGACTATATACGCAATAGGCGTGACGATGATAAGTCGGCTGTATTCCTTTCTTTCCTTTCTGGATTCGCTTTCGGAAAGGCGACCTTCCTTTTCCCACGACTTTACAGCCGTCAGAGTTGCACATATCGCAAGAATCAGGAATATGGCAACAAGGGCTGTCTTCAAGGCAAAACGGTGCAGGAAGGCGGATCCTTCGCCCAAAACGCAGGTGCATATTCCGTAATGGAGCGCTTTGGTGGGTATTATATAATATATCGCCGCAAATATGATAGCGCATATCCGTAAACGCTTTACGCTTAAAAAGAATCTTATCTTGTCAATAGCGGTTTTCTTTGGTACAGAGCTGTCCAGATATTCATTCTTCAATGGCTCGTTGTAGGCTTGAACAAGACGTGTTATCGAATAAAACGCGAAAAACGAGGCGAATATGCCTATAATCAGCATATGCTTCGGAATATAATGCCCGAAAACAATATCCTCGTGCATCATATAGGGGATAAGATATAACGCCTGAGATACGAGCACGTTGTAAAGCACCACCGCTAAAAAACGTCCCACGCGGTCCTTTATTCGCTTGTAATCGGAGTATTTTATTTCGCTGAATTTCTTCATAGCGTTTACCTTATTCTTAAATTTCTTAAAACCGCTTTGCTTTCGTCGCTAATGCGGTGGCTTTCAATCGCTTTTTGTATCGCCTTGTTGTGTGTCCAAATGTCTAATTTCGTTTCCTCGATCATCGTCAGAACCGAATCGAATTGCTTTGCGAGTGCGGTGGCAAAATACCATGCAACCATCATTTTTACGTAATATTCATCGCTTTTGATGCTTGCTACCGCGCTTGCGTATTTGATGTCGAACCTTTCATCGAGGAAATATCTCATCAGCGCACCTATTCCGAAGCGCACGGTGTATGGGCGGTCTGATGATATCCATTCTTCGATATACGGTAAAAGCTTTTCGGGGGATCTGTAAAAGCATTTCGGCGATAATTGATCGCAGGTTGCCCAATTGTTGATATACGGTAAAAAGTCAATTACGCTTTGCAGAGCTTTGTCGAAATCCTTATCAAGCATTATTAAAAACGCGTGAAGCTGGTTTTCGTCAAAATACTTGTGAGGGAGTGAAAAAAGGAAGCGGATTTCCTCTCCGCTTCCTTTCAATTCCTTTGCAAACCTTTTGATTTCGGGCGTGCGGACTCCGATAAAAGTGCTTTTTTCAATATTCGGTATCAATGCGCTTTGAAAATCGCGGTATTTAATATCCTGCAATTCAAAAAGCCGTTTTTGAATATCCGTCATGCTTTTCTTGCCTTTTTGCCTTTAATAACGTTTAACAAAATATATGCAACTATGCAGACGAGCACGGTTATGCCTACGTAAATATACATCGTGCCGATTTCTACCTTTTCGTCGAGGAAGTATATGTTGCAGTCGACCACGTCCATCATCTCGGTCACTGCCTCTTCGGGCATACCGTCGTCCCTTAACGCATCGAACGCACTGCGCATCGCGTGGTTGCGGAACAGCGACGTGCCGTAGGTGAAGGGCATAAACGTCAATACCTTTTGCAATCCCTCTCCGAACTGCGAAATAGGCATATATGCACCGCAGATAAAGCCGTAGCAGGAGCTTACGATACTGCCGACAGCGGAGATCGCGCCTTGCGATGACATAAAGAACCCGAATACCGACGAAAGTGCCGTGCCGAAAAGCGTCATAATGCATATGTCAAGCGTCAGAAGAGCTATGTCTGCCGCGGTAAGATACCAGCCTGTCGCACCGAGATATATCATACACGCGCCGAACGCCACCATACATATAAGGAAGGTTACACTAAAGGTTGCAATGTAATAGGAAATAGCAACGTAGTGGCTTTTAACGGGTGTTACGGCAATATCCTTATAGGTGCCGTTTGCCTTGTCCTGCACCATAAGCATATTCGAGCAGAACGCAACGGTAATACAGCTTACTGCCAAAAGTGAAGAGGTAAGCTGTCCGCCGACTATGCCGTCGATTATCTTTTCGTCAACCTTTATAAATTCGGGCACACCCGATAAAAAGCTGTCGCGGTATACGTTGCCCAAAAAGGTAGCGTAAAGCACCAAAAGTATAAGCGGAGTGATAAGCGAGGTGAAGAACAATCCCTTGTCCTTAAAGAACAGCTTTATGTTTCTGTAAATAAGTGAGGAAATAGTTTTCATTTGTCATCACCTCCGAGCGTTTTGCCGGTGGCGTTAAGGAACACGTCGTCCATATCGCCCTTGGTAATTTCGTAATCGCGGAAAAGCGAGGGGTTTTTAATAATAAGCTCGGTCGCCTCGGCGGTGCTTTTAACGCTAACCTTGTATCCGTTCTTGATCTCCTCATAAGGCTTGCCTAATGATTTTGCCTCGTCCTCGCTTATGCCGTAAATTGTTATGTAGTCGTAGGTGAATCGTGTTTTCAGGTCGTGCGGAGAGCCCTCTGCAACAATACGTCCGCTGTCAAGAATTACTACGTTGTCGGCGTTTGCCGCCTCCTCCATATAGTGAGTAGTGAGGAATACAGTCATCGCTTTATCCTGCTGAAGCTTGCGGATAACGTCCCAAACCGTCTTTCTTGTTTGCGGGTCAAGTCCCGTTGTGGGCTCGTCAAGAATAAGTATTTTCGGGTTGTGAAGCAGAGCGCGTGCGATATCTATTCTGCGCTTCTGACCGCCTGAAAGCTTATTAAGCGTGCGCTTCAATAGCGGCTCGAGCTCCAAAAGCTCTTTAAGCTCGTTTATCCGCGCTTCAAAATCCTTGCCGTGTATGCCGTAAAGCGATGCACGGTTTTTTAAATTGTCGTAAACGGTTAATTGCTTGTCAAGCACGGAATTCTGGAATACAACGCCGATCTCGCTCTTTATTGCGTCGATGCTTTTGTCGATATCCTTTCCGTCAACGGTAACCGTGCCGCCGTCCTTTAAAAGACTTCCGCAGATAATGGATATCGTGGTGCTTTTACCTGCGCCGTTCTGACCGAGAAAAGCAAACAGCTCGCCCTCTTTAACGGAAAAGCTTATGCCGTCGACAGCCTTGATATCGCCGAACGTTTTGCGCAGATCCTTTATCTCAATAATGTTGTTCATATGTAAAGCTCACTTGTGAAATTATTTATTATCCTCTATTATAATCGGTTGGTCAATAAAACGCAAGAGGGAAACGGTAACTCCGTCGGAAATATGTGCGGCAACAGGGAATGATGCGGGTATGGTTATTCGCTTGGATTTGCTGTCGTCCTGCACGATAATTTCCATTTCCAAGCCCTCATATTGCATATAACTGCGCTCGCCCTTGACTCTTTGCGATTTGACTACATATACGTTGTTATAAACAACCTTACCCGTAAATTCCTTTTTTGTAAAAAACAAATATATCCGCGTCTTCTTTATCGAAAAACCGAAAATCCCGATAGGGATAAGATAAAACGCTGTGCTTATCTCGAACGCGTTCGTGTATTCAAGCAGTATATACGTCGCAAGCGCAACGAATACAAGTGAAAAAACAAAGGTGAGTATTGCCTTGCTTTCGCGCTCCTTTTGTATTTTCCTTGCTTCCTTTATAGTAAGCATAGCGTATCTCCCGAATTAATATTTCTTTATCTTAAAACAGCTCTTGTATGCCAAAAACCACAGGAAAAAGTCAAGCAGTACGAAGATTACCGAAAGCAAAAGCATATATATGTTGCTTGCCGAGAGGAATATCAAAAATCCGTAGCTGATTCCGACCGCTATCGAAGGCACAGCCATCGAAAGCAGACAGAACAGTACTCCTAACGCACATTCTGCCCAATATGGCTTTAAATTAAGAATATGGTGTGCAAGCGAGGAGAACGAGGCGTTTATTTCGTCGCGCTCCTCTTGCACGTGGTTTTGCTTTACTATATAGATCTTTTTAAAATTAAACGATATGACCGACATTGCAATAACCGTTCCGATAAGGCTTATCAGTATGTCGCCTGTAAACAAATTAAACAATTGGTCGATGAGTGATGCGAGTATGTAATATATTGCAAAAAGACCTACCTTTTTGCCGATTAGCTTTATCATTATTTTTTTCCTTGTAAGACAATAGCCCCAACGCATATGCGAAGGGGCTATTACGTTGTTAATGTTCGTTATTCTTCAATAATTTCGGCTTCGAGAGGTTCAACGTTGGATTCTTCCGCTTCAACCGCTACTTCCTTCTTCTTGCCGAGATATTCGGGGAGCGAAAGTCCGGAAAGTGCAAATACCTCTTCGAGCGGGGGAACGCTCTTCATAAGGCCCGAGAGGAAGTTTGCGGTGCTGGTCTTGCCGTCGCCGCTGCCGCCGTTGTCCCAAACGGTAACCTTGTCGATCTTGATGTTCTTGATAGCATCGACCTGAATTCTCATAAGATCCTCGAGCTTATCTGCGATAAGGAGCTTCAAAGCCGCCTCTGCATCGCCGTTTGCCGATTTTACGATTTCAGCAAAGCCGGCTGCCTGCTTGCGAAGGATCTCTTCCATACCGCGTGCTTCCGCTTCCATACGAGCGTATATAGCGTCTGCTTCACCCTGTGCCTTACGTCTGATCTTTTCTGCTTCTGCCTCTGCCTCGAGCTCGATCTGACGCTTCTGGATCTCGGTCTGAACGATTACGTCTGCTTCCAAGGTTGCCTTTTCACGTGCGGAACGTGCTTCTTCTGCTTCCTTTTCTGCTGCGTATGCTTCTTCCAAAGCCTTTGCCGCCTGAATCTTTTCAGCTGCGGTAGCTATTCTCAAAGCCTCTGCCTGCTTTTCACGTAGCGATGCATTCGACATAGCGATTTCGGTCTTAGCAAGGTTTTCACCCTGAATTGCTTCTGCATCCGCCTTGGAAACGTTGATACGTTCGTCCATTTTAGCGTTTGCTTCACCGATAGAACCGTCGCGTTCCTTTTCCGCAACGCTCTTCTTCGCGTCGTTGATAGCCTTTGCCGCCGCTTCCTTACCGAGCGCGGAAATGTATCCGCTTTCGTCACTGATGTCGGTTACGTTAACGTTGATAAGACGAAGACCGATCTTCTTCAATTCTACTTCAACGTTTCTCGAAACTGCTTCGAGGAACTTATCTCTGTCGGTGTTTATTTCTTCGATATCCATCGTCGCGATGATAAGACGAAGCTGACCGAAGATGATATCCTTTGCCAATTCCTGAATTTCGGGAAGCTGAAGACCCAAAAGTCTTTCAGCCGCGTTCTGCATAACGGTGGGTTCGGTAGAGATACCTACTGTAAATCTCGAAGGAACGTCGATACGGATGTTCTGTCTGGAAAGTGCGTTTTTAAGGTCTACGGGGATGGAAAGGGGAGTGAGGTCAAGGAATTCATACGCCTGAATTACAGGTACGATGAACGCCGCACCACCGTGGATACATTTTGCACTTCTGGTGCTGCCGTCCTTGTTTTTACCTACACGACCGTAGATAACCATGATCTTGTCGGAGGGACATTTCTTGTACCTCGAAAAGAACCATAGTACGAGCGAGAAAAGTATTAAGCCTATAACTGCTACGAGAATGACTGTGTTAGTTCCCATTGTAAAATCTCCCTTTTTGAGTTTGTGTTAAATTCTGTTTTTTCTTCTTACTATTAAGGTTTCTTCGCCGGAAATGCCGACAACGGTGATTTCTTCATCGCAGTTGAGCATGGTTTCCTCATCGGTAACCGCGTTCTTTTCGCAAAGCTTACCCTGAACAACGATGTTGATTTTACCCTTGCCGCTGCGAGAGGGCGGTATACGCATATAGACCGTGCCGCTTACGCCGAGCGCTTCTTTAATATCTTCGGTGCCGTCATACTGGAGCGAGAACAGCCATTTCATAATAGCCGCTATCACTACCATTGCAACCGTACCCGATGCTACCGAGATGAGTATAGACCATACGATATCCAATCCGTTTCCTGTGCATATCGTACCTACCCAGCCGAGCACCGAGAAGAATGCGATAAGTCCTCTGAAGGTGAATACTCTTAAACCCGCATCGAGCGTATCGTTATCGGAAAACGCCTCGTCCGCATCGTCGACTTCCATGTTGGTGTCTGCATCGGCATCACCGTTGTCACCTAAGCCGATAATTGTGAGTATGAGCTGTATAATCAGCATCATCGTCGCGGGAATCGCGATGCAGGCAAATACCTGTCCTGCCGAGCCTAAAGCTTCCCACCATTCTAACATAATATGTATACCTCCTTATTTACGGGTTTTCTTTTTGCAATATTCCTTTACTTCCGGAATGTATTCCTTATCGAGCCATTCCTCAGTAAAGCCGCAGGCACAGCATACGTATCTGTTTATTATTACCTGCTTAAATATTCCTGCTCTGACGTTGTTGCCGATGCCGTAACCTTGTGTTTCGCCCTTGGCGATAACAATATCGCTGCTTTGGCATTTGGGGCAGATGTGTGAATTTTTCATAAATCTCTCCTAATCCAGCGTCGCAAGAGTATCCTCGGCACGCTTTCTGAGAATTGCCGCGAAGTGAGCGTTGAGCATTACTGCAAGGACCTTTATAAGCCTTTTCTTTGCACCGGGGAAGGGCTCATTGAAGTCCGCAACCACCTTCTCTATACACGCGGGTACGGTTTTTTTATCGATAACAGGCTTTTCCACCGCGCATATAGCCGCGAGGAAATAAACGTAAAGCTCGCTGTCGTCGATAAGGTCGTCGCTTTCGTCATCAAGACGTCCGTTGATATAGGAAAGCAAACCCGTGATCTTTTCTATCTGCAGCACGTCGCGCAACATGTTGATAATCACGATTCTGCAGAACTGACGCTTTGTATAGAGCTTTTGCTTTGGTGGAGAAACGAATCCTCTCTTCACCCAGTTTTGAATCATGTAAGGCTCAAGCCCCGTCATACGGGCAACTTGGTTCATCATCAGCCCTCCGCAGATGAATGCGTTGTCCAGCATTTCCTTTGCCGCATCTGCGTTCGATACTGCGATCTCGATCGTAGTACCGGGAAGTCTGTTGAGCATTTGAATGCCTCCCTTCTGTATCGCTGTGATTTGATTGTAACACACAATCACGTGATTGTCAAGAGGAATCGTATGATTTTTTAGAAATTTTTTCGGTTGACTTTTTTATTTAATATATATAGAATAATTACATGAAGATACAATCGGGTGTGTTATGGAAAAGGTTGTTATTAAAAACGAACATCTTGCCGTTACGGTGCTCGCGCTTGGCGCAACCGTAAACAGCATTAAATTTTCCGGCGTTGAGCTTGCGGCAGGGTTTGATAACGAAAGCGATTATGAAAAAAGCGATTGCTATTTCGGCGCAACGGTAGGACGTACCGCAAACCGTTGTGCAGGCGTAGGCGTTATTGATGGCAAACATTATGCGCTTACGCTGAACGAAAATGGGATAAATCATCTTCACGGCGGAAAATTCGGCTTCGACAAAAAACGCTTTAATATCGAAGCGGTTTCTGAAACGAGCGTTACGCTTTCGACAGTTTCGCCCGACGGCGATGAGGGATATCCCGGAAGCTTGAAGCTTTTTGTCACATACAAGCTTACAGATGCCGCGTTGCTGATAACCTATGAAGCGAAAACCGATAAGCCCACTTGGGTGAATCTTACAAATCACACCTATTTCAATCCGTTCGGCATAGCAAGCGGAAAACGTATAAACGATATGAGCGTTTCGGTGTGTGCCGATACCGTGTCTGTTTACGACGGACACTCGAGGGTTATAGGGGAGAAAAGCGTAAGCGGCACGCTGTTTGATTTGAATACGCTTGCTCCGATCGAACACTTTTACGACCATAATTTTTATCTTTCGGATAACATTAATTGCGAATTTTGCGGGATAAATCTCAAAAAGGCGTCAACGCTTCGGGGCGATGTAGATATAGAATGCTATACCGATTTACCGTGTATACAGTTATATTGCGGCGAGTTTATTCCTGAAAATACTCGTCTTGCAGACGGAGTGATTATAGGCAAGGGCTCTGCTTTGTGTATGGAAGCACAGCTTGAACCGAATCTGCAATCACGCGGAGAGGGGATATTACGCCCCGATACGTCCTATAAAGCGCACGTCGCATACAAATTTTCGGCAAGTAAATAAAATATACAAAAAAAGATGATAAAAAAATTGAAATTCGTTCGATTTTCAAATCGATATGTGTTGAAAATAAGAAATGTTTGTGATAAAATCAATCTAATATATTTTTATATATGAAAAAGGAGTCAAGCTATGGCAATGTATTTTGAACAAGAATCCCATACATTCAGCGAGTATCTTCTCGTTCCGGGTTATTCCTCCGCAGAATGTATCCCCGCAAACGTAAGTCTTCGTACACCCGTTACAAAATTCCGCAAGGGCCAAGAAGAACCTGCGGTTTCTATAAACATTCCGCTTGTTTCCGCTATTATGCAGTCTGTATCCGACGATAAAATGGCTATCGCACTCGCAAAGGAGGGCGGATTGTCGTTCATCTACGGCTCGCAGACTATAGAAAACGAAGCTAATATGGTTCGCCGCGTTAAAACTCACAAGGCGGGCTTTGTATATTCCGATTCCAATTTAAAGGTTGACGATACTCTTGCAGACGTTATCGCACTCACCGAAAAAACCGGTCACTCTACTATCGCTATAACCGATGACGGTACTGCAACCGGTAAGCTTATGGGTATAGTTACCTCGCGTGATTACCGCGTTTCGAGAATGAGCACCGAAACCAAGGTCTCCGAATTTATGACTCCGTTCGATAAGCTCGTTTATGCTTACGAGGGCACAACTCTTAAGGAAGCAAACGATATCATCTGGGACCACAAGCTCAACTCGCTTCCCATTATCACCAAGGACGGCAACCTTTGCTATTTCGTATTCCGCAAGGACTACGCATTCCATAAAGAAAATCCGCTCGAGCTTTTGGATAAAGAAAAGCGTTATATGGTAGGCGCAGGTATCAATACCCGTGACTACGAACAGCGTGTTCCCGCGCTTGTTGAAGCAGGCGCAGACGTGCTTTGTATCGACTCCTCCGAAGGCTTTTCGGAATGGCAAGCACGCACTCTTAAATGGATACGCGATAAATTCGGCGACACCGTAAAGGTAGGCGCAGATAACGAAGTGGACAGAGACGGGTTCCGCTTCCTCGCAGAAGCAGGTGCAGACTTTATCAAGATCGGTATCGGCGGCGGCTCTATCTGTATCACCCGTGAACAGAAGGGTATCGGCAGAGGTCAGGCAACCGCAGTTATCGAGGTTGCTGCAGCCCGTGATGAATATTATAAGGAAACCGGTATTTATATTCCTATCTGCTCCGACGGCGGTATCGTTTACGATTACCATATCACCCTTGCGCTCGCTATGGGCTCCGATTTCATTATGCTCGGCAGATACTTCTCGCGCTTTGGTGAAAGCCCCACCAACAAGGTCAACATCAACGGCACGTTTATGAAGGAATATTGGGGCGAAGGCTCGGCACGTGCACGTAACTGGCAAAGATATGATATGGGCGGCGATAAGAAGCTTTCGTTCGAGGAAGGCGTAGATTCCTACGTTCCTTATGCAGGTCCGTTGAAGGATAATGTTGGCTTGACTCTTTCCAAGGTCAGACACACTATGTGTAACTGCGGCGCACTCACTATCGCGGAGCTTCAGGAAAAAGCAAAGATAACGCTCGTTTCCTCCACCTCCATTATCGAAGGCGGCGCACACGACGTTATGCTTAAGGATAAAACCGCTACTGCAGTAAAATAAACATACCGAGAAAAAACTCGTTCTTTACGCCCTTGAAAGAATAATTAAAAATAGAAATGCTTCCGAAAGCAAAACCGGAAGCATTTTTTATAAGGTATTAATTTTCATTGTATTTTCAAGGGCTTTCACGAAAAACTCGACTGTCGTACGATTGTACGCCGATGCTCGTTTTTCGCGAAAAATAACTTCGTTTTTTTTCGGTCTGCCCGATCGCAAACTTGTTCTTTACTACCTTAAAAAACACAAACAAAAAGGACAGGAATTAAATCCTGTCCTTTTATTTATGTTGATTTTTCATCCGCTATGCTCATAAGCTCGCGCTCACATTCCAAATCACCTGCAAAGGGATATATTTTTGCGATTTTTTCGAACTGCTTTTTATATTTTTCTCCGTTTTCCGAATTTCGCTCGCCTAAAAGCGCATAGGTGTACCTTACTCTTAAAATCGAGATCGACCTTTTCATCGAGTTCATAAAGCGCTCCTGATCCTTGGTAAACAGCTCGCTGATCATTTCAAAGCGCATATCAAGAATCAAGCGCAGATAAATCAAATCGCATATAAGAAGCTTTTTATGTATGCCCGCTATACCGCTATCAAGCGCGAGCAAACGCGTGATTTCCACTTCGGCTTCTTCAAATCGATGTAAGTCGACAAGCAGGCTGCAATAAGCAACTCCGCGCGAAGCAATCATGCCGTTTTTCAATTCCTCGTCGCTCGGCATATAAAACCATTCGGCAGGCATATCCTTCAATCGCATGCCCTCGACCTGCTTTGCGTTTATCATAAGGTCGAACCAAAGCGATTTTCGCGCGTGCCTGCTTTTTGAAAGCTTCAACGCGTTGCTTCCGTCGTTGCTGACCAGATTCGTCGTTATCGGTATACCGTTTGCAAGCGCGATGAATACGCCATATGCCACGAAAATGATTCCGAATAAGGTTGCTTGTCCGTCTATACAGTAATCGATAACGAATGCCGCTGCGCTGAAAACGAGATTGAATATAACACCACCGTAATTATAAAGCATTACCGGAAAATCACCGTCGTTTATTTCGGGTGGTATCATCAGGCATTGACCGCCCGTACCTGCAATTTTATAGCGCTTGAATCGTATTTTGCCGTTTATTCTTACCCATACGAAGCTCATAATTCGGAACGAGGAGAACTTATAGCCCGATATGAGTCCGAAAACCAAATGTCCCGATTCGTGTATTGTTGTATGAAGAATGAGTGCGATAAAAAGCAGAGCTATTAAATAAATATACAGAACCATAAAGGAATCGCTTATTTTTGATTCCAATAATATGGGCGCAATAAGGCTTCCCAAACAATAACCGACAGCTACGCAGGTTAACAGGTAAATCGCTATTCCTAATTTCTTTTTCATTGTTTTTCCCTCGAATAAACGGCGATCAGATAATCGCCCTCTCGCTTTTGTGTGCAGTAGGGGAGTATATCCTTGTAATCAACCGTTTTTAATCCCTCGATGCCTGTGCCGAGATATTTAAAATAGGCTTCCTTTGCTGTCCAAACGTCGTAAAAACGCTCAATCTGTCCCGAATCGGATTTGAATATGTATTCCTTGTCGGATTCGGTGCAGGCGATCTTCGTAACGCGTAGCTCGATATCGCGTACCAATTCGGCATCAACACCTATTTCGTTATCGTCAATCGCACAAACAACGATATTCTTCGAATGGCTTATGCTGAAATATATATCGGCGTTTACGGCGTAGGGCTTGCCTTTTTCGGTGCGAGCGAATTTAACGTCCGCTTCTTTCATACCGCAAGCCTTCGCAATAGCCTTGCGCGCCAAATATTCACCTAAAACGCTTCTTTTGCGATCGCGTTCGCTTTTATAACGCATTACCGCGCTTTTGCGTGTATCGTCGAGCAAGCTGAACGCATAATTATATTCATTATCTGTAAATTCGTCTAAATACGCGATATATAGCTCCAAACCGTCACCGCCTTTTTATTGCAAAAAAGCCCCGAGGGGCTTTTTGTTTTTTATTTGTTCTTTTTTGCTTTCATCGCCTTGACCTGATTGATAACAGCGGTGATGATATTTGCCTTCTTGTCGGTTGCGGATGCCTGAACGTCGATAACTCTTACCTCGCCGTCAGAGATAACGAGGAAGGAAAGGGGAGTCACCGTGACCTTTGCGCCCGAGCCTGCGGGAGTATTCGATTTTCTCGCGGTGGCGTTGACCATATTCGCGCCGCCGCCTGCAAAGCCTGCGGAGATCTTCGAAACGGGTATGATAGTCATACCGTCGGCTTCGATTTTTTCACCCAGAACCGAGCTTGCGTCAGCCAACTCCAAAGCCTTGTCTGCTGTAAAGGACATCAACTGCATCAGGTTTGCAGAAAAGGTGGGTTTTGTATTTTTGGTTTCGATATCGCTCATATTTTTGCCTCCTCTGACGCCAATTCAGCGTTCATAACTGCGCTTTTAAAAAGTGCGCGAAGAATGTGTATTATGCGAATGGATACGTATACGTCCAGATCGAATTTCGCGTTTCCCTCGAAATCGCATCCGATCTGTATATCCTGCGCGTTTTTATCGGTTTTTAAATTCGTTTCAAGATACCCAACCAAAGGATATATCGCTGCGCAGACCAATCCGTAGTCCATAGCCGCGTCCGCCGCATCGTCGCCTGCACATATCGCAAGAATATGGAGCCTGTGTATCCTGAATTTGCGCAACAGCCAGCCTATCTGACCTGCAAGCAGGGAAACAACGGTCGTTATCTTGTTTACCGTGCCCGAAATACCCTTTTCGTTCGCGTTTTGCTTCAGGCTTTCGCTGTCGGTCAGCACGTCGATTCCGAGCTTTCTTTTGAACCATTTCAAAAACGCGCTTTCCTTTTTTTCCTTCTTCTTGTTATCCTCCTTTTTCTCCTCCTTTTTGTTGCTAAAGGTGAAAAAGAGGACCTTCACAAGAAGCTTGCTTTCGTTTTCGGTGCTGAATACGAGGTTCAGCCGTATCCTTATCGAAAGTATCAGTAATATCAATATTGTAATAACGGCGAGAACGATGCCTAATATTTTCAAAAATATCATTCCCGTTCCCTCCCGATAATACTATTACCAAATTATATTACCATATACACGATTAAAAATCAATAATTGTTTATTTTGCTTTTTCGCAGGAAATTATGTTTTTGCCCGAGCAGGTAAGCTGCACCTTGTCGCCGATGCTTAAAAGAAGCATATTTTCGTGTGTCGATGCCTTTGCCTTGTAAATATTATCGCTTTCGTCGATGAGGTAGATATAGGTGTTGCCGTCGATGTCGATGTATTTGATATCCGCGATCGCTATTGTCACCGTTTCGGTTTCGGTCTTGTCCGTCTGCTCCGTATCGCTTACGTCGATACCCAAAAGCTTTTTGTATTTGTTAATGCATTCCGCCTGCGTTGTTGCGGTGGTTACTATGTTGTACTGCTCCACGTTTACCGCGGCGTAAAGCTTGACCAATCCGCCCGAGTCCTTAAGCACCATTATGTATGTGGGGTTGCCGTCGATGTTTATAAGCGAGGGGAACGATGCCTGATAGTTCTTTTCCTGAACCTCACCCTCTGCCGCCGCCATAGCGGACTTTTCGTCTGCGCCCGCAATAGCGTAAAATCTGCTTTCGCCGGTTCTTTCGTTAGCGAGCAGGAATCCTATGTTCGAGCTGTCGCCGTTTAAAGAAGTAATACCGGTGTAGATCCATATGTCGCCGTCCTTTGCAACGTAGCCGTAGTCGGAAGTGGGAGTAGCATCCTCGCTGTCGTCGGTGGCTTCGCCGTCCTCGTCAACGTAGTAGGTAGTCACCTGCTTGCAATCCTTTTTTGCAAAAAGACTGTTGAAATATCCGTTCCGGTACATACCATTCCAGTTGTACTGCTCGCATATAAGGTCGCCGCTGAAAACAACGTCTACCCAATTGGGAATGTCCTTAAGCTCGTAGTGAACCGTTTCGCCGGTTACGGGGTTAAGAACGACACAGCCGCTTACAGTCTTGCCGCCGAACAGCCAAACGGTGTGCTCGACAACCGATGCGACGTAATAGGGATTGCCCTTTTCATCGATCTCGAAGTGGAGATTTTCCATCATAAGAGTCGGGTATTTGGTCCAAAGATAACGCTCTGCGTCCTGGAACATAAATGCCGACGGAACGTATTTCATACCTTCGCACTTGTTGAACGAGGCAGACATCGAAACGGGGTCAACGGTAACGTAGCCCTGAACGCCGTTTTGCTTGTTGTTTATCCATTTAAAGAAGTCGGTATACGCCAAGGCAGAAACCTTTATCGGCTTGCCGTTGTAATCTATCTGCGTGTAATCATATGAAACGTCAAACTGGCTTACCACGTCGGAAAGCGAGCCTATTTCGCGGTCACCGAGCATCTGCGCGGAAGCGGTGTCCATCAGTGCGATGGAATCCGTGCCGACCGATTCCGAAAGGTCGTTTGCAAAATCCGATTCGGTCACCGTGAGGATATTCGCGTAGGTTTTTGCGTTGAAGAGCGTACTGCCGAATATCGCGATAAGTATTATTATAACGGTAAGCGCGATGGGCGCGATGTAATATTTGCCCTTGAAAACAAATTTGGCGTTGTATCGCGCACGATCCTTTTTGCTCGACTTTTTCTTCGTCAGCTTGAAATCAATATCCTTACAGCCCATAGCATATCGGGTGGTGATGATAAAAATGTATATTGCTATGTTAATAAGCACCCAAAGTCCTGCGTTGTAAATATTTATAGCGGGGCAGAAGATGAAGAAGCTGAGTGCCAAAAACGCAATCGCCGCAACCGCGCCGAGTATGTATGAATAAACGTTTTCCTTTTTCATAATAGATCTCCTTGGTTTGTTGATAGCAGTATAACAAATAATTGTGAACAAATCAACACTTGTGCTATCACGATATCCAACAGGTGTCTTTCGATTTCTATCTTTTTCTTGCGAATATCATTAGAGTGATATTTTCACTTCGTGAAAGGGATATTACTCCCTTTGGTCGTAGTGATATTGCGTTTTGCCAACGCAGTGATATTATATTCGCCTCTAACGCCCGCAGGCATATCACTCGCGAAGCGAATATCACTGCTCGAAGAGCAATATAACTCGTCGCGTATGCGGCGAATATAACTAAAAAAGACTTTCGTAAGAAAGTCTTTTTTCTTGGCACCCCCGGCGGGAATCGAACCCACGACTAATCCTTAGGAGGGACTTGTAATATCCACTTTACTACGGAGGCGTGCAAACCTAATTTTAATGGCACGTTCGGCTTTTGTCAAGGGCTTTATGGCAAATTTGTGCATATAATTGGAACGAGAGGCGTTTGTTTGTTTAAAAGTGTTATTGAAATCTGTCGAAAGCTGTGATACAATAATAATGAAATTTTATATGCGGAAATGTGACTATGAATAATTTGTACGAAAAAAAGGTTGTCAAATTCGGCGGCAGCTCACTTGCATCTGCCGAACAAATGCAAAAAAGTGCTAATATTATCAAGGCGGAGGCGACCCGTCGTTTTGTCGTGCCCAGCGCACCCGGCAAACGCTTTAACGGTGATACCAAGGTTACCGACCTGCTTATTTCCTGCTACGAAAACAGCGTAAACGGCGGTGATTGGAGCAGTGTGTTTGATGAGGTTGAACAAAGATATGTCGATATCATCAACGGCTTGGGTATTTCCACCGACCTTTCGGGTGAATTTGCCGTTATCCGCGAATACCTCAAAAACGGTACAACGCTTGATTACGTTGCATCGCGCGGCGAATATTTAAACGGTATCATTCTTGCCGATTATATCGGTTATGAATTTATCGATGCGGCTGAGGTTATCTTCTTCGATGAAACGGGCAGATTCGATGCAAGCAAGACCAACAATATTATGTCCGAACGTCTTGCAGGCAAGAAAAACGCGGTTATTCCCGGCTTTTACGGCTCTAACCCCGACGGAAGCATCAAAACCTTCTCGCGCGGCGGCAGCGATATCACAGGTGCAATAGTTGCACGCGCCGTTATGGCTGATATCTATGAAAACTGGACTGACGTTTCTGGCTTCCTTATGTGCGACCCTCGCATTATCGAAGACCCCCGTCCTATAAAGATCATCACCTACCGTGAGCTTCGTGAGCTTTCCTATATGGGCGCGACCGTGCTCCACGAGGATAGCATTTTCCCCGTTAAGCTTGCAGGTATCCCCATAAATATCCGTAACACCAATCGTCCGCAGGACAACGGTACGCTCATCGTGACCTCTACCGAGGGATATCACACCGAGGAGCTTATCACGGGTATCGCAGGCAAAAAGGGCTTTGCGGTAATCCGTATCGAAAAGGATATGATGAACCAGGAATCCGGCTTCGGTATGCGCGTGTTGAAGGTATTTGCCGATCTGAACCTTCCGTTCGAGCATCTCCCCTCGGGTATCGATACCCTTTGCGTAGTATTGAACGAAAAGGATATCAAGGGCAGAGAACGCGATATCGTGAACTCCATACAGAAGGCTGTTAACCCCGATAATATCGATATCGTAACGGGAATGGCGCTTATCGCAGTGGTTGGTAGAAATATGCCCGGTACTCCCGGTACTGCGGCGCGTGTGTTCAGCGCACTCGCAAGAGTCGGCGTAAACATCCGTATGATCGACCAGGGCTCGAGCGAGCTTAATATCATCATCGGTGTCGATGAAAACGCGTTCAACCGCGCTATAAAGGCGATCTATTTCGAGTTCTGTACCGAATATGATATATAAAACAGTCCGTAACACTTCCGAATTTACAATTGTCGAAAAGAAAAGTGAATTCATCGGCGTTTGCGCTCCCGTCAAGACCGAAGAGGAGGCTATCGCCTTTGTCAACTCTGTAAAGAAAAAGCATTCTGCCGCAAGGCATAACGTATATGCTTACGTGCTTCGCGAGGGCAACGCCTCACGCTTTTCCGACGATGGCGAGCCGCACGGAACGGCAGGTATGCCCGTGCTTGATTCTATACGCAAGGCCGGCATTACCGACGTTGCTGTGGTCGTGACGCGTTATTTCGGCGGCATACTTTTGGGAACGGGCGGATTGGTTCGCGCCTATACCGCCGCGGCTTCGGGTGCTTTGCACGAGGCAGGCGTTGCCGAGGTCGGCTTGTTCTCGCTTGTCAGTGTAAGGGCGAACTACTCCGATTATCAAAAAATAATGCCTATCATTGCATCCGTGTCCGCAAGGACCGAGGAAAGCGATTTCGGTACGGACGTCACGCTTACCTTTATGGTAAGAGCCGAGCTCGAGCAGAGGTTTATTTCCGATATGGTCGAGGTGACCAACGGACGCGTGATTGCGAAAAACGTGGGACAAAAAAGCGACTTTATTTAGAGGTCGGACATTTTTATAAAAATCAATAAAAAGCTTCGTATAGACCGTCGATTGTATTTTCGGCGGTCTTTTGTTATTATATTTAAGGGAAGAAAGCACGGAAAGGATGATATATGAGCATAAAAATAATGCTTGACGCAGGGCATTACGGATATAGAAATCAAAGCCCCGTTGTTAAGGAATATTATGAATCGCGGCGCATGTGGATGCTTTGCGAATATCTGTACGAGGAGCTTTTGTCGTACGGAATCGAGGCTTTTAAAACGCGTACCGATATCGAACGCGACCTTGCACTCGAAAAACGCGGGAAAATGGCAAAGGGCTGTGACCTATTCATTTCGCTCCACTCCAACGCCGTTTCTGCCTCGGGAAGCGAGGAAACCGATAGGGTAAGCGTTTATGCGCCGTACGACAATCGAAATAATTCACATAAATTGGCGTCGCAGCTTGCCGAAACGGTAAGAGAATGTATGGGTGTAAGCAAGTC
>JAZNWF010000014.1:0-1987 GCA_045593165.1 Eubacteriales bacterium | reverse complement strand
GTAGGCGAAGCTGCGCCGAATACGATGATCACGTCGTTGCCGTCACTTTCAACCGCTGCCGAATATACCACAGTTCCTACCACTTTATAAAATGCAAGCTCGGAATCCTCTGCGGTATAACCCTTTGCAAGCATTTCCGCTTTGATGCTATTGTAGTAATCGGATGCCGTTGTGTTTGCTCCCGAAACGGTAACCATATAGGCGCTCACGTTGTTTGCGGTAAAGGTCTGCGCGTTGTAAGTTCCTTCGGGAAGATTCACGTCCACGCCGAACACCTCGTCAATTGCGTTCTCAATCGCGCTCTCGTCGGTTGAAGTCGGCATACCTTGGAGCTTTTCCACCACTTGTTCAAGAGTGGGGGTTGTTCCACCGCCACCACCGGGCGGATCGTCGTTATCATCCTTACAAGCTGTTAATGCCATCGTAAAACAAAGCACGAGGGCAAGCAGAATTGCAACTAAACTTTTTCTTTTCATTTTGTGTGTCCTCCACGTCATAATTTTTTGTTTGAATTTTTTTGGGTTAAAGATTTCTTATCATACAATATCATCATTCATGTCTCCTATCTCCGTCATTCGTTTTGCTCGTCGGGGGAATTCTTCCGACTTGCGCAATCGTGGCACAGGTCATCTTCTTCCTCCATTGCGAAGCATTCGTCACAAACAAAACCGCCGCAAGAGTTACATTGATTAAATCTTAGCCTTGCCTCAAGGTTTGCTCTCTCGAACGCTGCGTCGTGGTCGATACGGAAGAGAATTTCCTTTGCTCTTTTTTCATTCTCGGAGAGCTTCTCCCCGAAGCCGTGAACGAACGGGTATTCCTCGCTCGTCCATTCCTTGCCGCATCGGTCGCAATAGAAGGAGAATTTGAAGAAGCTGTGCGTCGATCTATCCCTGTAATTTTTGGTAATCGTTTTTAGCATCGCCATCTCCTCCTCGGTTGATTTTTTGCATTGTTTTTGCTTTGCACATCTAAATTATACCCGAAAAACATACCGTTTGTCTATTACCCGTATACTACCCGTTCGGGTACTTTTTGGGGTAAAACGTGTATTTTTTTGCAAAAAAGCACTACCCAAACGGGTATACCCGCGGTTTTTTGGCATTTTGGGGGCGCAAAAAAGCCCGACTGTTTCCAATCGGGCTTTCGGGGTTAATTTTTACTTGAACAATGCAAATAATTCGTTACGTGAGGTCACGCCGAGCTTTGAATAAATGCTCGAAATATTCTTCTTGACCGTGTTCTCGCTGATGTAAAGTTTAGCTGCTATTTCGTTTCGTTGCTTACCCTCAAGCAGAAGCTCCAGCACCTCTCTTTCTCTTGGTGTAAGCATACTCGTGTCGGGCAATTCCTTTTCTGCGACAGCGACAGGCTCAACGACAGCAACGGGCTGTTCCTTCTTATGCTTAAATACCACGAAGGCAAGGGCTATCAAGCCGCCTGCAAACAACACGCCAAAGGTGATGATGAGTACGGTTGCGAGAGGAAAGTTCTTCTCGTAGAAAGCGTGATAGGTGATATCCCCTGCGTGTGTGAATATCGCGCCGTCCTCGATTTTATCTCCCGATCCGTCCTCGGCTGTAAACCAACCGCCAAAGGTGTATCCTGATCTCTCGATAACTTCGGGGAACGCAAGAGGCGAATCGTATGTCTGCTGTACCTCGACGGTCTGCGCGTTGCCAAAGTCAAAGGTCACCTTGTATACGTTCGGGGTAAATACTGCGTGGAAGTCCACGCTTCCGGTTTCGTTGCCGACGATGAAGGAACGGTCTGCCTGATACTCAAAATCCTCGGCAAGCGTCCAAGCGGTGAGCGTGTAGCCGACCTTTTCAAAGGCAGGGCGCGTAGGATGCACGCCGGAAGGAAGAACAACGGTTTCCTTGCAAACGCCGTCCATAAAGAACTTGAAGGTTACCTCGTGGTTGTTTGCGCCTACCGTAAACGTGCCGTAATAGTTTCTGTCACCGAGCTTCTCCTTGATGAAATC
>JAZNWF010000013.1:0-2195 GCA_045593165.1 Eubacteriales bacterium | reverse complement strand
CGCAACACTTTCATTCGCGAAGCCGTGGATTTCTACTGCGCGTGGCTTGAGAAGGAACACATTGAAAAATTCCTTCTGCCGTCGCTCGAGTCCGTTCTCACGGCAAAGATACGCGACAGCGAATCGCGTATCCGCAATGTGGAATTCAAAATGGCAGTTCAAATTGCGATGCTCACGCAAATGCTTACGGACAATTATGGGTACTCGGATTACGACTTGGAAGCTCTACGTGAAAACGCTGTCCGTCAAGTGAAAGAAACGAACGGCTCGTTCCGTTTCTAATTGAGCGGCGAACATGGCAAGACTGATTGTAAAAGCTCCGTACTATAAACCCAAACACAAAACCGCGCAAGGTCAATCGAGAGGCGGTTACGTTGAGTACGTGGCAACGCGAGAAGGCGTAGAAGTTTTGCGAAGCGGTATGGTTGGATACGTAGGAGAACGCCGTGGCTCACACGGTTTGTTCTCCGACGAAGGAGTGAAAGTAAATCTCTCTGCGGTCCGCCGTGAGATAGACGGACATCCCGGTAACGTGTGGGGATTTATTATTTCGCTCAAGCGTGAAGATGCCGAACGGCTTGGATATAACACGGCGGAAGAATGGATGAACCTTCTTCGCTCCCGGCGCAACGATATCGCAAAGGAAATGAATATCGAGCCTGGCAACATGCGTTGGGTTGCTGCGTATCACAACAAAGAAAAGAATCCGCACGTGCATATGATGGTGTGGTCGTCCAGACCGCAAGAACCGCACCTGTCTCGCACGGGCATTCACAACATCAAACAAGCGCTGGCTGGCGATATCTTCCGTCAAGAATTGATTTCGATTTACAAAAAGCAAACGACGGCAAGAGATGATCTCAAAGAAAGATACCGCGAGCGTATCAAAGAGTTGGCTCTTGAAGTGCAAGACGGAAGCCATACCTTCTCGCCTGAGTTGATGATGAAGATGCAGTTGCTTTCTGAAAAACTGCAAAAGCATAAGGGCAAAAAAATTTACGGATACCTTGATAAGGATACGAAATCACTCGTGAATGAAATCGTAAAACTGCTTGGGACGGACGAAAAAATTGCGGGGCTGTACGATTCTTGGTACGGATACAAATGCGAAACCGTCCGCACCTATACGGACGAGATGCCTGAGAAAATTCCTATCGAGAGCAACGAAGAATTCAAATCTATCCGCAATAATCTCGTTAAGATTGCTTCGGAAATAAATCTTCCCTCCGAACAGCCCGAAAGAGAAATCGAATACGACTATCCCGACTTGCAGGACGAGCAAAACGATTTCAGATTTCTCTATCGCTACGCGCTCACGCATGACGATTCGATGGGATACTATCGGTTGGGCAGGTATTATCTTGAAAGGACGGACGATACGGAGAACGCGGAGTGGTGGCTGAAGAAATCGGCAGATAAGGGAAACGCCGTTGCTGCTTATCTCGTTTATAAATCCTACCGCGACGGAAAGTTTGACGAAACGCCCAGCGAGAAGCTCAAATATCTTCGCAAAGCCGTCGATTTGAAGTTCGGCTATGCCGAGTACGAGTATGCAAAATACTTGAAAGACAAGTCTCCTGACGAAGCGAAGGAATACCTTATGCGTGCAGCATCGCACGGAAGTTTCCAAGCGGAGTATATGCTCGGCAAAATATTTTTGGAGGCAGGAGAGAAAGACAAGGCAAGGGAATGGTTTGAGAAATCGGCGGAAACCGATGTCTGGACACAGACGCGAGTTGGGTTGCTTTTGTATTATGATTACGGAGACATAGAAAAGGGAAAGCAGTATCTTCTTTCGGCTATGGAGCAGGGCTACGCTCCTGCAGAACAAGCCTTACGCGCGATAGAACGAAATCAAAACGCAAAAATCGTGACGGGCGTATGCAATTTATTTTATTACGCAAGCAAAATTATTGATAATCGCACGGAAGATATGTACGACAAAGAACACCAAGTCAACTACCACGGCATCGACCGCAAACAGCGTAAAGCCCTGCGTGAGAAAAAGCAAGCGCACGGTCTTGCGATGGGTTAAAAAATTCTTTCGGGAAAGTGAAAAATTCTCACCGCTAAACGCTGGATATATTCTCGAACGTGTGGTATGTTGTGGTTGCAAAAATAAAACGAAGGAGGAAATGAAATGCCAAACAGACGAAGACCGCAAGGCGACGGAATGATACGCAAACGCTCGGACG
>JAZNWF010000012.1:0-1762 GCA_045593165.1 Eubacteriales bacterium | reverse complement strand
ATCCCGAGCAGGTGCTTGATGCGGAAAACTCGCTGATCGTGATTGCAAACACGGCAAAATTGGGAAGACTCAAATAATATCGAGGGCTGACGAAAAAAATCGTCAGCCCTTAAAAATTTCGTCGGGGAGCGCCAAGAAAATCAAAATCGGTTGAAAAGTTCATAGAAATATGATATAATAATCTCATCGATAAATAAGAAATTGATGGATATTTTTTATCGAAGATTATAAAAGGAGAGCCTATGAAAATCATCATTATCGGCGGAGTTGCGGGCGGAGCAACTGCCGCGGCAAGAATAAGAAGATTAGACGAGAATGCGGAGATAGTCATTTTTGAACGCTCCGGCTACATTTCATACGCAAACTGCGGTTTGCCGTATTATATCGGCGGTATTATTGAGGATAAAGAGGATTTGACGTTGCAAACGCCCGAGGGCTTTTATCGGCGTTTCAGAATTAAAGTCAAGGTATGCCACGAGGTAACCGATATCGACGCGAAGAACAAAACCGTTTCCGTAACCGACCTGAAAACGGGAGCGAGCTTTACGGAAAGCTATGATAAGCTTATTTTATCCCCCGGCGCAAAGCCCCTTTTGCCCGATTTCTATATCGAAAACGAAAGAACGTTTACGCTCAGAACCGTAGAGGATACGCTTAAAATCCGTGAGTTTACAGAGAAAAAGCAGCCTAAAACAGCGGTCGTGATCGGCGGTGGATTTATCGGTCTTGAAATGGCGGAAAACCTTACTGAGCTTGGGGTAAAAACGACTATCGTTCAACGGGACAATCATCTTTTGCCTACGGTTGACTGTGATATGGCGTCGTTCATCCACGCAAGCCTCCGTCACCGCGGCGTACAGTTTTTGCTGAATAGCAGCACCGAAAAAATGAGCGTTACAGGCGACAAGGTTTTCCTTGAAATATCCGACGGACAGCGTATCGGCGCGGATATGGTCGTTCTTGCGGTTGGCGTTACTCCGGAAAACACTCTCGCGAAAAAGGCAGGGCTGGAGCTTGGCCTAAAGGGCGCTATCAAGGTGAACGGCAAAATGGAAACCTCTGCCCCCGACATCTACGCGGTGGGAGATGCCGTGCAGGTAAAGCACTTTATCACCGAGCGTGATGCGGTAATTTCCTTAGCCGGACCCGCCAACAAGCAGGGGCGTATCGCTGCCGACAATATTTGCGGGCTTAACAGCGAATACGAGGGCTCGCAGGGCTCGTCCGTTATAAAGCTCTTTAATATGACGGTGGCAACGACGGGGATTAACGAGCAGCAAGCGAGGGCAAGCGGCTACGAATACGAAAAGGTTATTTTAACGCAAAATTCGCACGCAGGATATTACCCGAACGCAACGGCAATGACGCTAAAGCTGATTTTTGAAAAGGAAAGCCTTAGGATCTTAGGCGCGCAAATCGTCGGTTACGATGGCGTGGATAAGCGCATTGACGTGATTGCTACGGCAATCCGCGCAAGACTGGGGGCTGACAAGCTTAAGGATCTTGATCTGGCGTACGCTCCGCCCTATTCTTCCGCCAAAGACCCCGTGAACATGGCAGGCTTTATTGTCGACAATATCAGAAACGGTGTGGTAAGGCAGTTTTACTATGAGGATATTTCTTCCTTGCGTAAAGGAGAGGATGTTATTTTGCTTGACACTCGCACGCCTTTTGAATATATGAGAGGTCATGCTGACGGCTTTATCAATATTCCGCTTGTTGAACTGAGGGAACGCATAGGTGAGCTTGATAAATCCAAAAA
>JAZNWF010000011.1:0-45062 GCA_045593165.1 Eubacteriales bacterium | reverse complement strand
CTCTCGCACGCAGAGAACAGGCTCCCGGCCAGCACGGCGCAGGTAGCGGCAGAAGAAGAGTCAAGGAATATAGCCTTCAGCTTCGCGAAAAGCAGAAAGCTAAAAGGTACTATGGCATTCTGGAAAAGCAGTTTGAAAACTACTTTAAAAAGGCCGACAGAAAAGAAGGCCAGACCGGTGAAAACCTTCTCACCATGATCGAGCGTAGACTCGATAACGTAGTTTATCGTATGGGTATGGCAGAAAGCCGCAAGGAAGCTCGTCAGCTCGTACTTCACGCACACTTCACTGTAAACGGCAAGAAGGTAAACATTCCTTCATACGAGGTTCGTAAGGGCGACGTGATCGCACTTAAGGAAACCAGCCGTAAGCTTGAAAAGTTCAAGGTGCTTATCGAGAATATCACCGCAAGGACAGTACCCGCATGGATGGACGTAGATAAGGAAAATATCGTTTGCACGATCAAGGAGCTTCCTACTCGTGAAGACGTAGACTTCCCGTTCGAAGAACATCTCATCGTCGAGTTGTATTCGAAGTAATCACTTCTGTATAACAGGAGTCCCAATAATCAGAGGAGGAAAACAGAATGATCGAAATCGAAAGACCGAATATCGTTACCGCCGAAATGAGCGAAGACGGAAAACACGGTGTATTTGTTGTCGAACCGCTCGAAAGAGGTTACGGCATCACTCTTGGCAACTCGCTTCGTCGCGTGCTTCTCAGCTCGCTGCCCGGCGTGGCAGCCTCCAGCGTGAAGATCGACGGCGTTCTCCACGAAATTTCTACCGTTCCCGGTGTAACCGAGGACGTTCCTGAAATTATCCTCAATGTCAAGGGCATAGTTGCAAAGCTTTATTGCCAGCAACCCAAGACCTGTGTTATCGACGTACGCGGCGGCGAAGTAACTGCCGGTGATATCCAGGTTGATTCGGATATCGAGATACTTAATCCCGATCACCATATAGCAACCGTAGAAACGGGTGCGCCCTTCTTCATGGAGATTACTTTCGAACACGGCAGAGGATATGTTTCCTCGGAGAAGAATAAGGCCGCGGTTGAAAACCCTGTTATCGGCGTAATTTATACCGATTCCATCTTCACCCCGGTTCTCAAAGCTAATTTCACGGTATCCAATACCCGTGTTGGCAATATAACCGACTACGACAAACTTGAGCTCGACGTTACCACTAACGGAACGATCGATGCCAAGGAAGCCGTATCTCTCGCAGCAAAGATTCTTAACGAACACTTGAACCTCTTTATCGAACTCTCCGATGAAGCCAAGAACACTGAAATCATGGTTGAAAGAGAAGAGAAGATCAAGGAGAAGGTTCTTGAAATGACTATCGAAGAGCTCGATATGTCCGTAAGAAGCTTCAACTGCTTGAAGAGAGCAGGTATCGACACCGTCGAAGATCTTACCAATAGAACCGAGGAAGATATGATCAAGGTCAGAAACCTCGGCAAAAAATCGCTTGAAGAAGTTATCCAGAAGCTTCAGTCTCTCGGCTTGTCGCTTCGTAAATCGGATGACTGATTCAGCCGCTTAATAAAATAAGGAGGCAAAGGAAATGCCCGGAACAAGAAAATTAGGCAGACCTACTGCGCATAGAATGGCTATGCTCAGAGGTATGGTTACCTTCCTTCTCGAAAAGGGAAGAATCGAAACCACCGTAACCCGTGCTGCCGAAGTCAGCGCACTTGCTGATAAAATGATCACTCTCGGCAAGAAGAATACCCTTGTCGCTAAAAGACAGGCTATCGCCTTCCTCAAGAAGGAAAGCGTGGTTTATAAACTCTTCACGAAGATCGCTCCTCTTTACGACGAAAGAAACGGCGGTTACACCCGTGTTCTTAAGATCGGTCCCAGAAGAGGCGACGGTGCAGAAATGGCAATCATCGAACTCGTTGGTGCTGAAACTCTCTACACCGTAAAGGAAGAGAAGAAGGAAGAGCCCAAGGCAGAAGAAAAGAAGCCTGCTAAGAAGGCTACCAAAAAAGCAGCTCCCAAGGCAGAAGTCAAGGAAGAAGCAGCAGCTGAATAAGCTGAATAATAAAAGGACAGGTTTAATACCTGTCCTTTTTTCTGCTGATTGACAAATATGTATATTTGTGGTAATGTAATTAGAGAATAATACCCCAAGGAGCAGTTATGAAATACAGAATAGGCGTAGATATAGGCGGAATGAGTGTTAAGATTGGTGTTGTTGACGGCGAATTTAACGTTGTCGAAAAGCATCGCTTTCCTACGGGAGAAGATTGCACTGCCGAATATATCATTGACGGAATTATAGATAAATGCAAGGAAATGAAGGAAAAGTATCCTATTCATTCCATCGGTATCGGTTCACCCGGACGTGTGGATTTTGAAAACGGTACGGTAATCGTTGCAGGAAACCTTCCTTTCAAAAATACCCCCATCGCCGTAGAGGTGTCTAAAGCGCTCGATTTGCCCACCTTTATCGAAAACGACGGTTCTTGTGCATTGATAGGTGAATCTGCATCAGGCGCGTGCAAGGGCTGTTCTGATGCTATTATAATCACTATCGGCACCGGTATAGGCGGCGCAATCATACTTGATAATAAATTGGTACACGGCTATAAATTGGGAGCAGGCGAGCTTGGGCATTTCGTTATCGACCGTAACGGCGAACAGTGTACCTGCGGATTAAAGGGCTGCTTCGAGCAATATGCATCCGCAACGGCACTTATCGAACAGACAAAACGTGCAATTGACGAAAACCCCGAATGCTTGCTTGCGGAAATCGCAAGTGAAGAATTAACAGGTAAAACCGTTTTTGATGCGGCGGATAACGGATGTGAGGTGGCAAAAGCGGTTTTGGAGGAATACGGACGTATTCTTGCCGACGGTATCAACAGTCTTGCGCATATCTTCCAACCGCAGATGATAGTTCTTTCGGGTGGTATTGCAAATCAAGGCAAGACCCTGATTTCACTTATTCAACCTAATCTCTTGGACGATGTGGAAATCGCCACTACCGAGCTTAACGGTGACGGCGGTATAGTAGGTGCTGCAATATTAGATACTATTTACGGCTGAGGTGTAAAATGAAGAAAAGCATTTTGCCGTCAATAGGCGTTATTGTTTATCTCATCGCGTTTTTCGC
The DNA here is from genome assembly GCA_045593165.1 of Eubacteriales bacterium. Lineage (GTDB taxonomy): Bacteria > Bacillota > Clostridia > Oscillospirales > CAG-382 > Coliplasma. Next base: position 41,934 of record JAZNWF010000011.1, on the reverse strand, counting down.
TGATAGATACGTGTATAATATGACCGACACGGTTTATTACACGATCTGTGCACTCGGAATACTCCTTGTGCTTGCAGGCTTCGTTGTAAATGTAATGAGAAATAATAAAAAGGACTGATGTGTCAGTCCTTTTTCTTTTAAAATAACATTTCGTTTAAGTCGTAAGGCGTATTCTGGTAAACGTAATAGTTCAGCCAGTTTGCGTAAAGCAGGTGTGCGTGTGCCTTCCAGGTGCTGATCGGTGTTTTTGAGGGATCGTCATCGGGGAAGTAGTGCTTGGGAATTTCGGGATCGATGCCCTTTAGAAGATCACGCTCATACTCGTTCTTCAATGTGTCGAAGTCGTATTCACAGTGACCCGTAACAAAGAATTCGCGTCCGTTCTTGTTGGCAACAAGATATATTCCCGCTTCGTCCGATTCGGCGAGAATAAGCAAATCGTCCTTGCTTTCGATATCCTCGCGTTTTACACCCGAATAACGCGAGTGGGGAGCAGAAAACTCCTTGTTGAATCCGCGTACCAAGGGATATTCGGGGACTAAATTTCTGTGCCTGAATACGCCCGAAACCTTTTTGTCAAGCTTTTGCTTTTCAATACCGTGGTTGATGTAAAGCCCTGCGTATGCGCCCCAGCAAACGTACATTGTGGAATATACGTTCTTGTGTGCCCATTCAACGACCTCGCAAAGCTCGTCCCAATAATCAACGTCGGTAAACGCAAGAGATTCTACGGGCGCACCGGTAATAATAAGACCGTCAAACTTTTCGTGCTTGATTTCCGAGAAGGTTTTGTAAAAGGTTGCAAGATGCTCCTCCGAGGTGTTTTTGGAAACGTGCGATTCGGTGTTTAAAAGCGTTATATCTATCTGTAAGGGCGTGTTCGACAGTAATCGCAGAAACTGCGTTTCAGTAACGATTTTTGTCGGCATAAGATTCATTATAGCGATCTTCAAGGGGCGAATATCCTGCTTTACTGCACGTGCTTCGTCCATTACAAATATATTTTCCTTGATCAATGCCTCCGCGGCGGGAAGCGACATAGGTATCTTTATCGGCATAATAACCTCCAAAGGAATATTATCTTGAATAGTATACCAAATAATCACTCTTTGTTCAATAGTTTTTTTCTTTAAACTATGGAAAAAAGTAACCCCATGTGCTATAATTTACGCGAGGTGAGATAAATGAGCGCAAACGTATACCGTATAAATAACGAAAATCGCGAAAACGCTGTCTGTGAGTGTGTGAAAACGCTTAAAGACGGCGGTATTGCCGTTTTCCCCACCGAAACCGTATACGGTATAGGTGTAAACGCATTGAACAGTAAAGCGCTTTTGTCATTGTATGAAAAGAAGCAGCGTCCACTCGATAAGCCTCTTCTTATGCATATTTCGGGTTTGGAAATGGCGGAAGCAATTGCTTATCTTGACGATTCCGTGCGCGAGCTTATAAAACGTTATACTCCGGGGCCGCTTACTCTTGTTGTGAAAAGAAAGCCGGTCTTGCCCGAAATCGCCGTTTCGGGCGGCGATACAGTCGGCTTGCGCTTTCCTTCGAACGAGCTTTTTTTGGAAATATCCAAGGAGTTCGGTGCGCCTATTGCGGCAACAAGCGCGAATATATCCGGCTGTAAAAGCGCAGTGGATTCTAATGACCTTTCACCTGTGCTTGAAATTGCTGATATAGTGCTTGATGGAGGTATGTGCGAATACGGTCTTGAATCTACTATAGTCTCACTCGTCGGTGAAAGACCTAAAATCCTTCGTCAAGGCGCTTTCCCGAAGGAAATCGTCGAGGAGGTGCTCGGCAAATGCGATTAATAGGACTTTGCGGCAGAAGCGGTAGCGGTAAGGGCTACTTTTCGGATATTGCGCGTAAGAACGGCTTTTACGTTATCGATTGCGATGCTGTGTATAAGGAACTCGTTTCGCGCCCGTCCTTATGCCTCCAAGAACTCGAAAGCGCGTTCGGAAGCGGAATTATCAAGGATAATGCGCTCGATAGACGTTCACTTGCGCCAATCGTATTTTCTGATAAGGAAAAATTAAAGCTGCTTAATACGATCACCCATAAGCATATACGTGAAGAGGTTGTGAAAATCATATCCTCACAAAGCGATAATACTGTTTTTGTTCTCGACGCGCCGACTCTTTTTGAAAGCGGATTTGATTCGATGTGTGAGCTCGTTATAGGAATACTCGCGCCAGATGACGCTTGTATTGACCGTATCGTAAAGCGTGATAATATCAGCGAAAAAGATGCAATAGCGCGTCTGAATAATCAGCTTACGCAGGATAAGCTGATCGAAAACTGCGATTATATAATATATAACGATTCGTCACTTGAGGAGTTTTCAAATGCAACGCTCGACCTACTTGATAAAATCAGGGAGGGAGTAGTATGAAGCGACGTGTAACGGTGTTTATTGCATCGTTGATTGTACTTGTGGCTCTCGCGGTATCTGCAGTCTGCTTGGTTGATGTTATAAGACAGCAGCTATATCCACGCGAATATAGCGAGCTTGTTACTAAATACGCTAAAGAATATGATGTGCCCGAGGCATTGGTATATGCGGTAATATGTACTGAAAGCGATTTCGATCCAAATGCCGTGTCACATGTAGGTGCACAGGGATTGATGCAGTTAATGCCGGATACGATGGATTGGCTTTCGCGCTTGCTTGATGAGGATGCGCCCACGGGTGAAATTACGGACCCCGAAACCAATATCAAATACGGCACGTATTATCTGCGCCATCTTTATGATAGGTTCTCCTCTTGGGATACCGCAATAGCAGCATATAACGCCGGTCACGGTAAGGTAGGGGCGTGGCTTAAGGATACCAGATATTCGGAGAACGGAACCGATCTTAAAAATATACCCTACGAGGAAACACGTAATTATGTAAACAAGGTTTCCGAAGCGTACAATATCTATACAGAACTTTATTATGAAAACGGAAAGGAATAAAAATGGAAAGAAAAGAAGCTGAAAAGCTCGAGCTCAAAAAGCAGTATTCTATCCCCAAGGATGTAGCAGAGCTCCAAAAGGTTGAAGCATTTATAAAGGATTACAGGCATTTTATCGATAACGCCAAGACCGAAAGGGCGGCTACCGTTTACGCCGAGGGCGAGGCTGTTGCAAACGGCTTCAAGCCTTATGTCCCGGGCGAGCCCTTGAAGGCAGGCGATAAAATATGTTATGTAAACCGTGAAAAGAGCATTATGCTCGCAATCATCGGATCGAAGCCATTGGACGAGGGAATCCGTATAATCGCTTCGCATATCGATTCTCCGCGCCTCGATTTAAAGCCTCAGCCTCTTTATGAAAATAGCGGAATTGCGTATTTTAAAACGCATTATTACGGCGGAATAAAGAAATATCAGTGGACTGCAGTACCACTGGAGCTTCACGGTGTTGTTTATCGTGCAGACGGAACCCGAATCGATATTAATATCGGTGCCGATCCCTCTGATCCCGTTTTCTATATCAGCGACCTTATGCCGCACATCGGTAAGGATCAGATGTCTAAGACTGCGTCTGAATTTATCAGCGGCGAGGGACTTAACATCATAAACGGCTCGCTTCCTATCGATGATGATGGAGGTGTAAAGCTTAAGGTTCTTTCTATCCTTAACGAAAAGTACGGTATAACCGAACGTGATCTTCTTACTGCAGAGCTTACTGCCGTTCCCGCAATAATGTCCCGCGAGGTTGGATTTGACCGCTCGCTTATCGCTGCTTACGGTCATGATGACCGTATTTGCGGCTATCCCGCACTTCGTGCCTTGTTCGAAATAGGCGTTCCCGAGCATACCTCTGTAGTGATGCTTGCCGATAAAGAAGAAATCGGCTCGTACGGTATTACGGGACTTAACAGCGAAACCTATTCCGATTTTATTGCATCGCTTTGTAAGTCCACAAATGCCGATTTTATCGATTGCAAACGCAATAGCATCTGCCTCTCTGCAGACGTAGGCGGCGCATACGATCCCTGCTATTCGGAAGCGTATGAGGCAACGAATTCCGCTTATATCAATCGCGGCGTGGTTATCAGTAAATATACCGGCTCTCGCGGAAAGGGCGGCTGTTCCGACGCATCTGCCGAAACCATGGCAAAGCTTGCAAGAATATTCGATGAGGCAGGCGTTGTATGGCAGGTAGGCGAATACGGTAAGGTCGATCAGGGCGGTGCAGGCACCGTTGCAACCGAGATCGCACATTTCGGTATCGAGGTCGTTGACTGCGGCGTGCCGATACTCTCTATGCACTCGGTAACCGAGCTTGCAAGTAAGTATGATATCTATGAAATGCTCCGCGCAAGCGTCGCGTTCTTCAAAAACTAAAGAATAAAAAATTAAAGGGTGTTCAAATGAACACCCTTTTTGCTTTTATTTCATTTTCGCTTTTAAATATTTAACCGCTTCGGAAATCGGCAATATCAAAGCACCGATAACCAACGCAAGCACGTATTCCCAGAACGTGATGTTCATAAAGGAGAATGCGTTGCGCAGGAAGGGAACGAATATTACCATAGCGGTAAGCACGAAGGAAGCCGCCATAGTAAGCCAAAGCACCTTGTTGTGCGTTTTGAGTGCAAATACGCTCTTATCGCGTGAGCGCAGATTGAAGGAATGGACTATTTCTGCCATAGACATCGTAACGAATGCCATCGTAGTGCCGAATCCCGCTTCAAGCTTGTTTCCGATAAAGAAGGAGATAAGGGTAAGAACCGAAATTGCAGTACCCTGCCAAAGAACGTCAATGCCAAGGCCGCCTGCAAATATGCCTTCCTTGCTGTCACGGGGAGACTGCTGCATAACGTCGCCCTCGGAGTGCTCCATACCCAAGCCAAGCGCGGGTAAACTGTCGGTGATAAGGTTTATCCACAAAATGTGTATAGGCTTAAATATCGTCAGTCCGAACAGCGATGCAATAAATACGCTCAAAACCTCGCTCAGGTTCGATGATAGCAGGAACTGAATGGTCTTTCTGACATTCGAGTAGATTCGTCTGCCTTCCTCAACAGCGTTTACAATGGTAGCAAAATTGTCATCGCCTAAAATCATATCAGCAACGCCCTTGGTAACGTCGGTACCCGTGATACCCATACCAATGCCGATATCCGCGCTCTTTATCGAGGGTGCATCGTTTACGCCGTCGCCGGTCATCGCGGTGATGTATCCGAGCTTCTTCCAAGCGGTAACTATTCTTACCTTGTGCTCGGGCTGAACGCGAGCATATACCGAATACTTCGTAATGTCGGTCGATAACTGCTCATCGGTAATATCGTCAAGCTGTGCACCGGTGATAGCCTGGCTTGCGTTGGATATAATACCCAATTCCTTGCCGATGGCAACAGCGGTGTCGATGTGGTCACCTGTTATCATAACGGGACGTATTCCTGCACCCTTGCATCGTGCAACCGCGTCGGTCACCTCGGGACGTACAGGGTCTATCATACCCGAAAGACCTATAAACACAAGATTCTTTTCTATATCCTCGGGGGTGCTGAACTCGGGAAGAGTGGGGTATACGGTGAATGCCGCCGCGAGAACTCGCAACGCCTTGTCCGCCATCGCCTTGTTGTGAGCAAGAAACGCTTCACGTGCACGGTCGTCCATATCTCGCGTCTTTCCGTCGACAGGGGAGATGTATTTCGTACAGCGCGAAAGTATAACGTCGGGTGCGCCCTTGGTGTATTGAATAACTCTGCCGTTTGCCGAATGTAAGGTCGACATCATTTTTCTGCCGGAATCAAAGGGAGCTTCGGAAATTCTCGGTTGCTCATTAATAACGGTTCTCAGATCAATACCGTTTTTCAATGCAAACTGCTGTAAAGCCGCTTCGGTAGGCTCACCAGTGACGTTTCCGTCGATATCGACAGATGAATCGTTGCATAGTGCGTTGCAATAGCAAAGTAATTCCAAATTGCTTCCGAAATGCTCAACAACGGTCATTTTGTTTTGGGTAAGAGTTCCGGTTTTATCACTGCAGATGATCTGCGTACAGCCGAGCGTTTCAACCGCGGTAAGCTTGCGGATGATCGCATTTTGTGCCGCCATTTTGGAAACGCCGATGGAAAGAACTATAGTTACAACTGCGCTTAATCCCTCGGGGATAGCCGCAACCGCCAGCGAAACCGATACCATAAAGGTATCAAGCAATACTCCGCCGTTTATCGCATCAGCGGAAATAAGATTTATAGCAAATACTACCGCACATATAGCAAGCACGGCAACCGTTAATATCTTGCTTAACTGTGCAAGCTTCATCTGTAAAGGCGTTTTTTCCTCGCTCGCATCGGTTATTGCCTTTGCGATCTTGCCCATTTCGGTATCCATAGCAGTTGCAACGACGATAGCCTTTGCACGACCGTAAACGATGGTAGTGCCGGTGTATACCATATTGCTTCTGTCACCGAGAGGTACGTCGCCGCTTTCGGAAATAAGAGTGTCGGCGTGCTTGTCGCTCGGTACGGATTCACCTGTAAGTGCCGATTCCTCTGCCTTCAACGATGCAGCTTCTATTATTCTCGCGTCGGCAGGAACGGCATCGCCTGCTTCCAAAAGAATAACGTCACCTACAACAAGCTCTTCGCTCGTGAGAATACGAAGCTCTCCGTCACGAAGCACCTTGCTCTTTGCTTTCGTCATTTCCTTCAGGGCGTCTATGGCTTTTTCCGCCTTGCTTTCCTGAATAACGCCGAGAACTGCGTTAAGTATAACGACGAAGAGAATGATAAATACGTCCGCCAAGGATTCGCCTTCGATAAGCGCAGTTACAAAGCTTACCAATGCCGCAACCAGCAACACGATTATCATCGGGTCTGCAAACTGTAGCAGGAATTTTTTCCAAAGCGGAACCTTCGGGGGCTCTAAGAGCTTGTTGGCTCCGTTTTGCTCCAAGCGTTTTTTTGCATCTGCAGAGCTCAATCCGCTTGTATCCGATTTGAGTTTCGCAAATACCGATTGAATGTCTTCAAGATAGTGTTTCATACTTTTTCCCTTTCTTTTTTGAAAAATGTATGTTGCCATAAACAAAAAACAAGACCAATGGCAACGCCATAAAAGTCTTGCAATCAAACGTCCGCCCGGGCAATAATGCCGTGTTGACGAGCGGTCGCGCACGCGTTTACGTGCAGCTACTCCCTTTTATTGCCAATATTTTATCATAATGCAGTTTTTGTGTCAATATGTTTTTGTTCAATTTTTGTTGAAAATCGGCGGTATTCAAGGCGCATTCACTTGACAAAATTACGTTATTATAATATAATACCTTGATATTTGTAATTTTATTCGGAGGTTCATAAATTATGGATAATAACCTTCTTGCCGAGCTTTTGTATCCCAATATAAAAACCTTGCCCGAGGATATCGAGGCGCGCTATCCCAAGCGTGTTCTACCCGAGGGTGCAAAGGTTACCCGTTTTGCGCCAAGTCCTACCGGATTTCTTCATATAGGCAACCTTTACGGCGCATTCACCGATGAACGTTTGGCTCATACATCGGGCGGTGTGTTCTATCTTCGTATCGAGGATACGGATGCAAAGCGTACTGTAGATAACGGTATTGCAATAATTATAGAAACACTTGCCAAATTAGGCGTAAACTTTGATGAAGGCGCGGTTATCGACGGCGATAACGGTGCATACGGACCCTACCGTCAAAGCGAAAGAGCCGAAATATATCAAACATATGCAAAGCAGCTTATAAGAGAGGGTAAGGCATATCCTTGCTTCTGCACGGAGGAGGAGCTTACCGCTATCCGCGAACGTCAGGAGGCGGAAAAATTAAATCTCGGTTATTACGGCGAATTTGCTATCTGGCGTGATGCTCCGATCGAAAAAATTCAAGAAAAGCTCAACGAGGGCGTACCCTTCGTACTTCGCTTCCGTTCCGAGGGCAGTATCAATAATAAATTCAAATTCAAGGATGAAATAAAGGGCGATATAGATGTTACCGAAAATGATATCGACCACGTAATGCTCAAAAGCGACGGAATCCCCACTTATCACTTTGCACACGCGGTGGACGATCACTTAATGGGCACTACCCACGTTATCCGCGATGAAAGCTGGCTTTCGACATTACCTTTCCATATCCAGCTCTTCAAAGCGCTCGGATTCAAAATGCCGAAATACTGCCATACCGCGCAGGTATTGAAGCTCGATAACGGCAATAAACGTAAAATATCCAAGCGTAAGGACCCCGAAGCCGCGCTTACCTATTATCATTCGCAAGGATACCCAGTTGAAGCGGTAAGAGAATATCTTATGACGCTCCTTAACTCGAATTTCGAGGAATGGCGTCTTGCAAACCCCAACGCACCTATTGAGGAGTTCAAATTCACCACCAAGAAGATGAGTGTTTCGGGCTCGCTGTTCGACCTTGATAAATTAAATGATGTTTCCAAAAACGTAATTTCTCGTATGACTGCCGACGAGGTGTATGATTATACTCTCGCTTGGGCAAAGGAAAACGATGCGGAATTTGCGTCGATACTCGAAAATGATAGGGAATACGCAGTGCGTATACTCGCTATCGGCAGAGGCGGCAAAAAGCCGCGTAAGGATATCGCGCTCTGGAGCGAGGTCAAGAACTATATGTCGTTCTTCTACGATGATTTGTTCGAAACTGTCGATACCGTCCCCGAAAGCTTCGATAAAGCCGATGTCAAAGCGGTTCTCGATTCGTTCAAGGCAAGCTACGATGAAAGCGTTGAGCAAAGCGAATGGTTCAATAATATCAAGGCGATCGCCGAAAAATGCGGCTTCTGCCCCGATATGAAGCAATATAAGGCAAACCCCGAAGCATTCAAGGGCTCGGTTGCCGACGTAAGTATGTTCTTGCGCGTTGCCGTAACCGGCAGAATGAATTCGCCCGATCTGTATGAGGTTATGCAGATATTGGGTAAGGAACGCGTGCTTGACCGCGTAGCAAAATAAATCCATTCAAGGAGAAAAATATGGAATCCACAAATTTCATTAACGATATAATCGATGCCGACATAGCCGCAAATCCCGGTCTTAAGGTTCATACGCGTTTTCCGCCCGAACCCAACGGATATTTGCATATCGGACATTGTAAGGCGCTCGTTATCGACTTTTCTACAGCAGTCCGCTACGGCGGTATGTGTAATCTCCGTATGGACGATACCAACCCCGCAAAAGAGGATACCGAATTTGTAGATGCGATCAAGGAAGATATCCATTGGCTCGGCTTCGATTGGGACGATAGATTCTTCTATGGCTCCGATTATTTTGAAGAAACCTATAAGTTGGCAGAACAGCTTATTTTAAACGGCGATGCATACGTTTGCGAGCTTTCTCCCGAGCAGTTCAGCGAATACAGAGGCGATCTGCAAAGACCTGCCGTTTCCCCCTATCGCGACAGACCGATAGACGAAAGCCTCGATCTTTTCCGCCGTATGCGTGCAGGCGAATTTCCCGAGGGTAAATACACTCTCCGTGCAAAGATAGATCTTGCATCGGGTAATTTCAATATGCGCGACCCCGTGCTTTACCGTATCCGCTATATCGACCATCACCGTCAGGGCACAAAATGGTGCATCTTCCCGATGTATGACTTCGCTCATCCCATTCAGGACGCGTTAGAGGGCATCACACACTCGCTTTGCTCGCTTGAATACGAGGATCACCGTCCGCTTTATAATTGGGTCATAGAGCATTGTGACGTACCCTCCAAGCCCAGACAGATAGAGTTTGCACGTCTTAACGTTACCAATACGGTAATGAGCAAGCGTTTCTTGCGCTCTCTCGTTGAAAATAAGCTTGTCGACGGCTGGGACGATCCGCGTATGCCCACGCTCTGCGGCTTGCGCAGAAGAGGCTATCCTGCTGCGGCTATTCTCGATTTCATCGGCCGTGTAGGCGTCGCAAAGAATAACAGCCTTGTGGATATCGCACTTTTGGAGCATTGTGTGCGCGAGGATCTTAATAAGACCGCTCTCCGCCGTGTTGCAGTGTTCGATCCCGTCAAGGTAACGGTTACGAACTATCCCGAGGATAAGGTGGAATATTTCGACCTTCCCAATAACCCCAATGATGAAAACGCAGGCATGAGAAAGCTACCCTTCACACGCGAGCTTTACGTGGAAAGGGAAGACGTTTCTCTCGATCCGCCTCCCAAATATTTCCGTATGAAGAAGGGCGGCGAGGTGCGCCTTATGGGCGGATATATCGTACGCGTTGACGATATTCTTACCGATGAAAACGGTAATATCACCGAAGTGCTTTGTACCGCTGATATCGAAACCGGTAACGGTATGCCCACAGACGGCAGAAAGATAAAGGGCACGATACATTGGCTTTCCGCTACCGATTGCGCTGAAACCGATATCGTAATGTACGATAAGCTCTTCACCGAGGCTGATATGAATGCCGTTGAATCGGCGAAATACGGCGAATACCTGAATCCCGAATCCAAGGTTATTGCAAAGGGCGTAAAGATCGAAAAATCGCTTCTCGATGCAAAGGCAGGCGAAAAATTCCAGTTCGTCCGTAAGGGCTATTTCTGCCGCGATACCAAAGATACCTCGGTATTCAATTCCGTTGTCGCACTTAAGGACAGCAAAAAATTCTAATGCAATATTAAAAAGTACCGCCGAAAATTTTTTCTCGGCGGTATTTTTGTGGATTTGCAAATTTTTTGTGATATAATTTTTAAAACAGATCTAACGTTTCGGTAAATACGCGGACTACATAAGTGAAAGCATTGATCAATCGCTTGGAGAAACAGATGAAAAAACAAGACTTGCTAAAATTCATTGACGACGACTTGCTGGATAAGCTGTTCGGATTTTGCTATGCAAGAACGAACGATAGCTACGAGGCAGAGGAGCTTTGCTCTGACATAGTATACGAGCTTGTAAAGACCGCGAACCGAAACGGCGAAATAGACTCCGTCTACCCATTTATTTGGAGAATAGCACGAAACGTCTACGCCGATTTTTCCGAAAAACGCAAAAAACGCACCGAACTTTTTTACGAGGGAGATTCCGAAAACGTTATTCTGAATATTGTATCGGAGGAGCACGACGACAATACCGATTTGCTTTTGAATTCGGTCTATCGAAGGATAGCCTTTCTGACTAAAGCATATCGTGAAGTTATGGTGATGTTCTACATAGACGGCCTTTCTGCTTCGGAAATATCAAAAAAACAAGGCACAAGCGAAGTTACTATTCGTCAAAGACTTTATTTGGCAAGACAAAAGATAAAAAGTGAGGTAGAAGAGATGGCAGAAACATATAATAAGCCCGTATCCCTCGAGGATATAAATTACGTGATCTGGGGAACGGGAAATCCCGGTTGGGGAGACCCCAGAGATGGCTTTTGCAGAAAATTTTCAAAGCATGTAATATGGCTTTGCCGCAAAAAGCCGATGAGTGCATCCGAGATCGCAGAAGAGCTTAACGTTCCTACCGTTTATGTGGAAGAAGAGCTCGAAATTCTCCGCAAGGGCGAAAACGGAGAATACGGCCTGCTTCGCCGCTTGGATAACGGCAGGTATGCAATCAATTTTGTATTGCTCGAAAAAGAAGTTATCGAAAAAGCAACTGCGCTTTATGTAGAGCAATTGCCCAAAATTTGTGATACGATCACCGACTATATCGAAAAGCATAAGGAAGAATATCTTTCCTTCCCATATCTCAATAAAAAGGTTGATATGAATCTCATTCTCTGGCAGCAGATATCTAACATTTCGCACGCATTTTCCGAAAGCGTTGCACGTGCTTTAAAGGAAAAGCATTTTTCCGAGTTTACCAAACCCGATCGCCCGTTCAGCGTGTTCGGATATGTGGATAACGGAAAATATTACGGCGGAGGATGGGACGGTATCGGTGCCGAAAACGTCTGCGGTTATTCGAAAGTTCATATCGATAATATTTATATCTCCCGTATCCAAAAGCATTTTTCGTGCGGACATAACATATCGAACGATCCGCTGCTACAGCTTGCAATACGCGCAATCGACGGACTCGAAATAAATGTGCTCTCCGAAACCGAAAAGGAACAGGCGGCAAAGGCGATCGAGTGTGGATATATCTATCGTGAAGATGATATACTCTATACAAAGATACTTGTAAATTCGCTTGAAACAAGAAAAAATCTTTTTGCTATAAGCAATAAGCTTTATAACGGATATTTCGATTCAGATGCCGAAAAGGTTGCCGAGATACTTGCGAAGCTTATTAAGTCTGAACTCCCCGAATATCTGTTAAATGAATGGGGGCTTGCAAATAGCCTTGCAAGTATGCCGATTCTCGATGCGGTAGTCGAGTGCCTTATGGAAAAAGGTGTTCTGACTCCTCCCGAAAACGGTATCGGAGCAGAGGGCTGTTGGATGTCTGTAGAAAAATAAAAAAGTACCGCCGAGAAAATTCTTCTCGGCGGTGTTTTAATTCTTGAGTTGCATTTATTCTTTAACTGTGATTTCGTAAAATTCCAACGAACCGTCAACTGCGCTTGTGCCTAAACCGTAATAATGCGTTTTGCCGTTTTTGTCAAGATAAGAAAGTGCACGTGCGTGTGCAACGTCGATAAAGTAAGTATCTGCAACGAAAACTTCATCGGGAGCGAGCACGTCGATGGTGTAAAGAACCTCGCTTACGACGTATTCGCCGCTGTCTGCAAAGTCTTCGCCCCATTCAATAGCCAAAAATCTTACGTTGCCTACCGCGACGTTTGTTTTAAATAATACCTTTGTCAGATCCTCGTCGCTAACGCTGAAAACTATGTATTCGTCGCCGTTCGCTACAAATCCCTCGGGTGCGTATTCTGCGGTAATAACGATATCTTCGTTGCTGTTGCTGTGTTCGGTAGCGGGCATTTCCTCGGATATTTCAGAGCTTACCGTTTGCGTAACGGTTAATTCCTTTCCCATTTCCGAGCAGGCGGTCAACGAGCAGATAAAAAGCGTAAATATAAGTATTGTGGAAAAGATCCTTTTCATAACGATATCCTCCGTGAATTATTTGTATATGTTGTAAGTGCCGAGCACGTATCGCTTTATCATAAGATAGTCAAGCACCTCAACGCTTTCGCCGTTTGATATTGCCATAGCGAAAATTTCGTATTGCTTTGGCTTGTATGTTTTCAAGCAGGTGCGCTTTACGTAAATATAATCTATCGCGTCTGTTTTTCCGTTTCCGTCAACGTCACCGCGCACTGATACGTAAAACCGCGCTCCGTCCATGGTAATAACGTCACCCGTGCGGAGCAAGTCGGCACCCGCTAAAGCTGCGCCGCGCCTTTTCGCGTTGCAGATTTCAGCACCGTATTCGATTACGATATCCCGTAGAGTGTAGCTTTCGTCGGAGTATATAATGTAATACTTTCCGTCACGCTCGCGTATGTCGAGCTTGCAGTCCTCCTTCGGATTAGGCGGTGCGCTTATATGATCCGACGGGTCAAATATTACGTTGCCGATTCTGTCGTATAAAATGCCGTCTGCGTCGGTGTAAAAGTTTTCGTTTTCATCGGGAATCACGCTCTCTATACCGATAGAGCCGTCAAAGCATTCGGAATCTATATCGGTAATCATTTTGCCGAGCGTTACCGTTCGGAGATTATTGTCTTTGTCAGTGAATGCGCCGCTATCTATGTGCGTAACGGGATATACATTTCCGTCGGTAGTCTTTATGTAATCGGGTAGTATTATGTCCTCTGTAATATCCCAACGAGGTGACGGGTCACTTCCGTTCAAAAGCGCGTAATACGTTTCGACGTAGCCCATAAATTCAATCCATAACGTACCCTCGTAAACGTATTTTCCATCCTTATAGCGTAACCATAACGGGCAGTTCTTTTCGCTGACGTCGTAGTGCTGTATAACGGCGTCCGTGGTAAGTCCGTAACGTGTAAGAAGCTCTGCCGTAAGCATAGCGGTGTTCTTTAACGCAGGTCTGAAATGCGTTTCGAGCCAGCTTTCATAACGCTCGCCCGAGAAAATAAGCTTGCCCGATGAGCGTTTGGGAGCGCCATTTGTGCATATCTCTATGCCTATGCTTTCGTAGTTGTGTGATGCACCTGAGTGCCAGCCTACTATGGAATCGGGCAGAGAATGATAAATAACCTTGTTATCTACCGTATAATGCCAGCTCGTTTCGCCGTCGGTCACGTGCATTCTGTGGTTGTAACGCTCCGCATCGGTATCCTCTTCGGTAGTGCCGGTGTTGTGAATAACAATATACTTCACGTTGTTGGGAATGCCCGAATAATTCTGCCTGCTTTCGTCTATGAAATCCGAAATAACGGTTATTTCGTTATCACTTCCGATACCGAGCGTGTAGGTCAGATCATCCTCGTTGAAGCTGTGATCACTCGGCGCGATGCTTCCGGAATTTACGTGCGGAGCTTCTTTTGCGCCTATAACGTGTGCCGCGTTGTCCTTTATGCTGTAGATAACGCCTTGTCCGTCAATAACCGTTTCGCTTCCGCTTGCAAAGAAAATATTACCGCGTATAGCTGCGCCTATTTCGTTCAAATAAAGATGCTTTGTGCCGTCGCAGTCAAGCACGAATCTTACGTATCTCGCATCATATTTCTCTTTTGTGTTTATTCGGTAAATGGCGGATACGTAATCCTGCGTAAGATCTGTGGTTGTGGATAGCTCGCCTATAAGCGTAAAATCCTCGCCGTCTTTTGAAACGTACGCTCTTGCACGTGACGGTGTTTCTGCGGAAATGCTCGCTCCGTGAAACGCGCGAAAATAGAATAGGGAAATCCCCTTTGCTATGTATCCTATATCTACGGTAATGGTCGCGCGGTAATCGGTTTCGCCGTCATAGCTGCCTATGACCACCCAACCGTCTGTCGTAACCTCTTCCTCTTCATAGCCTACGGACGAATATTTCGTATCGGTCAAGGTTTTTCCGTTATCGGCATCGCCTGCGTAAACAGCGTTCCTAAGCTTTATTTTGTAGCTTTTGTGCGCCGTTACGGTAGCGTATGCGTTTTCGGTTTTACCAGCCGAAGCAGTGTTTTGTGCCGAAAATACGCTTGTCGCCGAGAGGGAAAATATGATCGCACATAATAAAACCGCCGATATAACGCGTATTGAAAAATAAGAATTTATGTTATATGTCGTCAAAAAGCAACATCCTTTTACAATTTCTGATTTTATTATACAGTATTTGTAAACAAATTTCAATATTTACTGAAACTTTGGAATCTCACTTTACAAAATAATCGCGATGTGCTATATTTAAATTAGATAATTGTGAGGAGCTGTATTATGAATAATAAGCATAACGAGCAAGCTGAAAAGGAATTTGCGCTGAATACAAGAACCGTTTTAATATTCGCGGTATGTATAGCGTTTATAATCGTTTTGGCACAGTTCGAGGCGATAAAAAATATC
The DNA here is from genome assembly GCA_045593165.1 of Eubacteriales bacterium. Classification (GTDB taxonomy): domain Bacteria; phylum Bacillota; class Clostridia; order Oscillospirales; family CAG-382; genus Coliplasma. The sequence goes on along the minus strand of JAZNWF010000011.1, from coordinate 26,548 downwards.
GTAAATACCGTTGTGGATATACTCTTTCCCGTATTTGTCGGTGTTGTGCTTGCTTACATAATCAATCCGCTTGATAACTTCTTTGAAAGACGCTTTTCTGCTATGCTTTCGGGCTCAAAGCGGTTAAAGGCATCGGCACAAAAGCGAATATCGCGCGGACTCGGAATATTGCTTTCCGTTATAGTGCTGATATCGGTTATCGTGCTGTTGCTGTTCCTTATACTTCCCGAATTTTTAGAAAGCTTCAATAAGCTTATCGATATCGCGCCCGAGCTGTTTGAAAAAGCTGTTGTATGGGTTGAAAATATTGAAAAATCGGAGTATACCCTTGTCCGTAACCTCGGCGGGTATTTAGAAAACGTCGGCGATACCTTGACAAATTGGTTGAGCACCGAGCTTTCCTCCGCTGTTGCAGGCGTTATAGGAAGCCTTATATCCGTGGTTTCGTTCCTTTTCGATTTTCTCGTTGCACTCGTTATCTGTGTGTATGCACTTATAGAAAAGAAAAAGTTTGTAGGTCAGTTCAAAAAATTGCTTTACGCGGTTATGAAGCCTGAACGCGCAAACGACGTGCTTGACGTTGCACGATACGGAAACGAGGTGTTCGGTAAATTTATATCGGGTAAGCTTATAACGTCCACCGTTGTCGGCATAGCTACGTTTTGCTTTATGACAATAATGGGTATGCCCTATGCTTTGCTTTCTGCGGGCATTATTGCGGTTACCAACATTATTCCGTTCTTCGGCCCGTTTATCGGTGGCATTCCTACTGCCTTTATCGTTTTGTTGACCGACGTCAAGCAGGGAATTATATACGTAGTGTTCCTCTTTGTGCTTCAACAGCTTGAGGGCAACGTTATAGAGCCTATGATAATGGAGGATAAGACCGGCGTTTCTAAATTCTGGATAACCACTGCGTTGCTTCTTTTTGGCGGAGTGTTCGGGCTTGCGGGAATGATATTTTCCGTGCCGCTTATAGCCGTGCTGTTCTACGTTATCCGTATATATACCGAACGTAGCCTTGCCAAAAAATCACTTCCGCTTTCAAGCGCGGAATATATGGGTATCGGCTCTGTCGATGTCGAAACCGGCAAGCTTTGTCCGCCGCCCGAAAAAGCACCGCGTAAAAAGCTGCGCGATACGCTTGATGAATGGCGTGCACGTATTCGCCATAAGGATGAAAAAGGCGAAGATACCGACGAAGAATAATTTGTAAAAGGGATTTGCTTATGAAACTCGCAAAAAAAATCTTGTTGTGTGCACTTGCGGTACTGCTTGTGTCCTGCTTTGCCGTTGCTGTAAATGCGGATGCGGACGACCCTGCAATTGTAACCCTGCGAATCGAGGGTATAAATAAAAATTTGTATAATGCAAAGGTAGAGCTTGACGATAAGGACGAGATCACCGTTGCCGACGTTATCTCCAAAGCGGACTTTTATAGCGAGGGTATAAAGGTAACCGGTCTTGAGGATTCATATATTACCGATATCAACGGCGAATCCGCAGGCGCTTTCGGCGGTATGGACGGCTGGCTATACCGTGTGAACGGCGAATATCCGACTGTCGCTATGAACGAGCATATCGTGTATGACGGCGACGTTATCGTCGTGTATTACGGCGATCCGTTCGGCGTGGGAATGCAGTTTCCCGAAATGGATTGCACCGAGCTCAAAAACGGCGTATTAAAATTCACAAGCAAGGATACCACGTACGACGAATCGTTTAACGCTACCGTAAAGGTAAATCCCGTTGCCGATATGAAGGTCACCTTCGACGGCAAGGAATATATAACCGATGCCGAAGGCGTGGTTAATATCGATAAATCACTTCTTACCATAGGCTCGCACGATGTAACCGTTTCCAAATATGCGGAAAACGGCTTGCCGCTTGTTTTACGATTGGATTCAAAAGACAAGGCGTATATCGATTCGGATGTCAAGGTCGAAGAGGCTGCGCCCGATTACAGCATTTGGTTCAAGGTTGCAATAGGCGTTATAATCGCAGGACTTGTAATATACGTTCTTGTAAAGCCGAAACGCGATTATTAAAAAAGAAATAAGACCCTTTCAAAGAAAGAGCCTTTTTCCACGAAGTAAAAACTTCTTATTTCATATTCTTTTCTGCGGTTTCGATCATCTTTTTAACCATCTGACCGCCAACGCTGCCTGCCTGCTTAGAGGTAAGGTCGCCGTTGTAACCGTTCTTAAGATTTACGCCTACTTCGTTAGCGGCTTCCATCTTGAACTTGTTCATAGCTTCCTTAGCTTCGGGAACAGAAATCTTGTTTCTAGCCATTTTTAAAATCTCCTTTTTAAATTGCATCGAGGTTTTTCCTCGCCAATATTTTACGCAAACATACAAAAAATATTAGAGGGAATTTATGGAAACCTTCAATTTTAAAACAAGATTCAAAAAATGTCTTCCTCAAATATGTATACAACTGTTGTTTATGGGTGTTTTTCTTTTGTTCTATACAGTGATGTTTATTAACATACCTATTGAGTCAGTAAGAAACGTAATGGTCGTGTTGTTTCTGTTTATAATATCGCCAATCATTTTAATGATGATATTTGATAACGACTGTGTGTTTTATACAGAAACGGGAATCTATTTGTGTACACTTTTTCGTAAAACACTGTTTTGCTCATGGGAAAGCATCACGGGAGTAGGTCGCGTTACACTCAGTCGGGCTGGTTGTTTTATTGCTGTTTACACTGAACAACATCATATTTTTCCCTCCGCCTTACGTATATACAAATTTCCGAAACCACCATATGCAATATTGATACCGCATAGTCCTAAAACGCCTCAGTTTTATACTAATGAATTTTTCGATAATATTCATAAATACAGACCTGATATCGTTGTAGCAGATATCGAATGGTGAAAACGTTCAATAACAGGAGTCCACAATGAAACGTTTAATAGCTTTATTAATGCTTGCCGCTTTGTTGCTTGTCGGATGCAGTAATGAATCTGCGGCTGAGTCCAAAACCGAAACTTCCAAAACCTCGCAAAGCGAAAGCAAAACCGCTTCAGAAGAGGAACGCAAGGTCTGGACTGAAACAGAACAAAGGGGTAATACAAAAATCACGCGCGAATATCGCGACGGTAAGAACGATTATACCGTAACTGTAGAAACGTTCGCGGATGATATTCTGTCTGAAAAAACTGTCAGAGAGATGAAAAACAGCGACATTCTTAAAGAAACGATTACCACTTATTCCGATGACGGCTCGTTTTTAAGAGAGAATACGTTTTATTATGATGATAACAGCGAAACTATTAAAAGCGAAAGTGTAGGCTGGTCCGACGGAATAATGATAGTAGACGAATATGTTGCCACGGGCGCATACTTATCTAAAACTATTTATTGCTATGATCCGGAGAACGATTATGCGTTATCTTCTCATACGTTTGAGAATATCACTGTTGACGGTGTATTGATTGCCGAAGCTAGAGAATACGCCGACGTTATCGACGGCGTTGAATATAATGTTACCGAAACCACGTATTATAAAAACGATTCTCCCGAAATTCATAAAAAAACCGTCGAAAATGCAGATTACTATTACGCCGAATATTCGGATAAGGACAAAACTGTTATTTACTGCAATGAATACGAATCCGAAAGCGGAGTAGCCAGATATGCCGTATACGGCGAAAATGGATTTGTTGTAGCAGAAAACGGTACGGTCTTCGAAGTCTACGAATTGGATGGATCTCCTATTGCAAAAATAGAAAACGGTTCTATTACCGCAATAGCGGACGGATACCCGACCGGCGAATTAATGTCGAATATGCTTTATGAAATGGCGTTAAAGCTTGAAGCCCTTGACAGTATGGAATTGGATTTTTATCCCCCTGTAAAATAAATTGAAAAAACCGCCGATAAGGCGGTTTTTGTGTTGAATTTTCTAACCAAAATAATCGTGTGGATAAATTGAAGAAATATGCTGTAATAAAAATGCAAAAAAATCCGTTTTCCTGCAATTTTTTACTTGAAGATAAGCACGGTTTGGAGTATAATGAATTGATTTAAAATCCAATATCGGAGGTCACGTTTATGAATATGAAGCTTTCTTTCCGTTGGTACGGCTCGGACGATCCTATTTCCTTGGAGTATATTTCTCAAATACCCGGTATGCGTTCAATCGTTTCCGCGGTATACGACGTTAAGCCCGGCGAGGTATGGCCCGAGGAAAGCCTTTCCAAAATGAAGCAAGAATGCGAAAGTAACGGTCTTGTTTTTGACGTTGTCGAATCGATTCCCGTTCACGAAGATATCAAGCTCGGCAGGGGAGAGGTTGACAAGCTTCTCGACGTGTATTGCGAAAATATCCGTCGCTGTGCAAAATACGGTGTAAAGTGCGTCACCTATAACTTTATGCCCGTTTTCGACTGGACACGTACACAGCTTGATAAAAAAGCTCCCGACGGAAGTACAAGCCTTGTAATGTATTGGGAACAGATGCGCGGCCTCGATCCCTTGAAGGACGATATTCATCTTCCGGGTTGGGATGCAAGCTATACGCAGGAGCAGGTTCGTGAGCTTATTACCGCTTACGGTGCGCTCGGCGAAGAAGGACTTTGGAAAAACCTCGAAAAGTTTCTTAAAAAGGTCATTCCCGTTGCGGAGGAATGCGGCGTAAGAATGGCGATCCATCCCGACGATCCCCCTTATCCCATTTTCGGACTTCCCAGAATCATAACCAACGAAGAAAATCTCGATAGATTCTTAAAGCTTGTCGATAGCCCCGCAAACAGCCTCTGCCTCTGCACGGGTAGCTTGGGCTGTGCAGAAAGCAACGATATTCCCAAAATGGTACGTAAGTATGCAGAAATGGATAGAATAGCATTTATGCATATCCGTAACGTTAAAATAATGGAAGATGGCTCGTTTGAGGAAAGAGCGCATCTTTCTTCCTGCGGAAGCCTTGATATTTACGAAATCGTTCGCGCGCTTTGCGAAAATAATTTTAATGGCTACGTTCGTCCCGACCATGGCAGAATGATATGGGGCGAAACCGGTAAGCCCGGCTACGGCTTGTTCGATAGAGCACTTGGAGCGGCTTATATAAACGGTCTGTTTGAAGCCTGCGAAAAGAAGTGCAAGTAAGGAGATAATTATGAACAAAAACGTATTGGATACCGACCTTAACGGCAAGGTTGCCGTAGTAACAGGTGCAGGCGGTGTGCTTTGCAGCTATTTTGCAAAGGTTTTGGCACGTGCGGGCGCAAAGGTTGCGCTTTTGGATCTTAATTACGATGCGGCGAATAAATACGCTGAGGAAATCGTTGAAGAGGGCGGTGTTGCAAAGGCGTATTCCTGCAACGTGCTCAATAAGGAGATCTGTGTTTCGGTTGCGAACGAGGTTTTGAACGATCTTGGCCCGTGCGATATTCTTATCAACGGTGCGGGTGGTAATAATCCCCGTGCAACTACCGATAAGGAATATTACGAAGCTGGTGATATTGATGCTGATACCAAAAGCTTCTTCGACCTCGATGCCGATGGCGTAGGATTTGTGTTCAATCTTAATTTCTTGGGCACCCTTATTCCCACTCAGGCATTCGCGGCGCATATGCTTGGCAGAAATGGATGCAATATTCTCAATATTTCTTCTATGAACGCTTTCACTCCGCTTACGAAGATTCCCGCGTATTCGGGCGCAAAGGCGGCTATTTCCAACTTTACTCAGTGGCTCGCGGTTCACTTCTCCAAGGAGGGAATACGTGTTAACGCTATCGCTCCGGGCTTCTTCTCCACACAGCAGAACGCAAAGCTTCTTTGGAACGATGACGGTACTCCCACCGCGCGTACCGGTAAAATACTCGCCGCTACACCTATGGGACGCTTCGGCGAAACCGAGGAATTGGAGGGCGGTCTGCTCTTTCTCGTAAATGATAAGGCGGCAGGCTTCATTACGGGCGTGGTGCTTCCTATCGATGGCGGATTCTCCGCTTATTCCGGTGTTTAATTAAAGTCTTGGAGGCATAAAATGGTCAGCGATTATAAATTTATTCCCGTCGTTGTTATAAACGATATTTCCGAAACCGAGCATGTTCTCGGTGAATTGTGCAAAGGCGGTCTGCCCTGTGCGGAAATAACCTTCCGTACCGCTTGTGCGGCTGACGCTATAAAGCTCGGTAAGGAGCTTTATCCCGATATGTGCATCGGAGCAGGCACGGTAATCAATCTCAAACAGTGCCTCAAAGCACTCGAGGCAGGCGCGGAATTCATCGTATCTCCCGGCCTTTCCGAAGAGGTTGCCGTTTACTGTGTAGAAAACAATATTCCGTATTTTCCGGGCTGCGTAACGCCTACCGAAATAATGAAGGCTATCTCACTCGGTATTACTACCGTTAAATTTTTCCCTGCCGGAATATACGGTGGCTTAAAAGCTATGAAGGCGCTTGCCGCACCGTTCCCGCAGATCAAATTCGTGCCCACAGGCGGCGTGGATATGAACAATATCGAGGAATACCTTGCGTTCGATAAGATTCAGGCTATCGGCGGTTCATTCATAATGAAAGGAAACATCGCTGAAAATACGGCGAAGTTAATGGAGAAAATAAAATGAGCAGAAAAATAGTTACTTTCGGTGAATTGATGTTAAGACTCGCTCCCGAGGGATATTTGAGATTCGTTCAGAGCGATAAATTTCAGGCAACCTTCGGCGGCGCAGAAGCAAACGTTGCCGTAAGCCTTGCAAACTATGGCGAGGACGTTGCGTTCGTAACTAAATTGCCCAACCACGAAATCGGTCAGATGGCTGTCAACTCGCTCCGTAAATTCGGAGTTGATACCTCTAAAATCGTTCGTGGCGGCAACAGAGTAGGAATCTACTATTGCGAAAAAGGCGCTTCCCAGCGTCCCAGTAAGGTAATCTACGACCGCGCAGGTGCTTCTATTGCAGAGGCAGAATGTACCGATTTCGATTGGAATAAGATTTTCGAGGGCGTTACATGGTTCCACGTAACAGGTATTACTCCCGCGCTCAGCAAAAAGACCGCACAGGTAACTATCGAAGCCTGCAAAGCGGCAAAGGCGTTGGGTATCACTGTTTCTACCGACCTTAACTACCGTAAAAAGCTCTGGACCAAGGATGAAGCAAAGGAAACTATGACCGAGGTCTGCAAGTACGTTGATTACTGCATAGCAAACGAAGAGGATGCAAAGGACGTATTCGGTATCGAAGCGGAAAACACCGATATCGAAAGCGGCAAGCTCAACCGCGAGGGATATATCAGCGTTGCTAAGCAGCTTACCGATATGTTCGGCTTCAAGGGCGTAGCTATTACTCTCCGTGAAAGCATCAGCGCAAACGATAATAAATGGAGCGCAATGCTCTATACCGATTCCGAAGCATACTTCTCCCGCAAGTACGATATGCATATCGTAGACCGTGTAGGCGGTGGCGATAGCTTTGGTGCAGGGCTTATTTATAGCCTTGTAAACGGCTTCGACAGTCAGAAGGCGATCGAATTTGCGGTTGCGGCATCCTGCCTCAAGCACAGCGTCGAGGGCGACTATAATATGGTCAGCGTTGCAGAGGTTGAAGCTCTTGCGAAGGGCTCGGGCTCGGGTAGAGTACAAAGATAAAACGGCGTAATTAAAGGACAGGTTTTAACCCTGTCCTTTTTATATCACACTATTCTGTTTCGTGTATCGCCGTTAAAAAACGCTTTTATGTTTTCACATATCTCGTTTATACAACGCTCTCGCGCTTCAAATGCGCCCCACGCCATATGCGGAGTAAGACATACGTTCTCATAATCGCGTATGCGAGCGAATGGGTGCGCTTCGGGCATAGGCTCGGTAGAATATACGTCACAGCCGAGAAAACCGATCTTGCCCGATTCTACGGCTTGTGCAACGGCTTCTTCATCAAGCACCGCGCCGCGCGCGACGTTTACAAGATATACTCCGTCCTTCATCAAGCTTATCTCGCGCTCGCCGATCATTTTACGTGTGCCGTCGTTTAGCGGAACGTGGATGGTTATAATGTCCGAAATGCTCAGCAATTCGTCAAGCGAAAGACACGTCACCTCGTCAATAGGGGTACGCTTGTGTACCACGATGTTACAGCCTAAAGCTTTTGCTGCCTCTCCCACCTTTTTGCCGATTCCACCGTATCCGATAATTCCCCAGGTCTTTCCTGCAAGCTCGTGATATACGGGGGTAAGAATATTCTGAACCGACCCGCGCGAATATGTGCCGTCTGCTACCGATTTGGAAAACGCATTAAGGTTTACCGATGCCGAAAGGACCATCGCGAGCGTTAATTGCGATACCGAATTGGTCGAATATCCCGCAACGTTACAAACCGCAATTCCGTTTTCCTTGCAGTAATCAATATCGATGTTGTCGTATCCCGTCGCCGCAACGCAGATCAATTTAAGATCATTCGCGTTTTTAAGTACGCTTTCGTCAAGACGTACCTTGTTTATCACACATGCGTCAGCGTCTTTTATGCGTTCGGCTATAAGCTCGCGCTCGGTAAGTGAATATATTTCGGTGTCGCCCAATGAATCGAAAACCGAAAGGTCGATATCATTACCAAGAGTTGCAGAGTCGAGTATTGCTATTTTTATTCTGTCCATAATTATTCTCCGAAAAAAGCTGTGAATTATTTATACCATATTTATATCGGTTTGTCAAAAAATTCATAGAATAGGTTTGATTTATAATGCTCGACGTGTTATTATAAATATATAACGTTGTTTGGAGTTGTAATTATGAACTTTTATGAAATAGCGCAAAAACGTCAATCCTGTCGCGCGTATGATGAAAATAGGGAAGTTGAGCGCGAAAAGCTGGATTCGATTCTCGAATCGGCGCGCTTGGCACCGTCTGCCTGCAATTCACAGCCCTATCATTTCACGGTTTGCCATGGTGAAACGGCAAAAAATGTCGAAAAGGCGTGTACTGGTATTGGAATGAATAAGTTTGCCGCTCAAGCTCCTGTCGCAATCGTCGTTTCTGAAGCGCCGTATAATAAAACCGCTGCGATTGGCGCAAAGGCAAAGCATAACGATTACCGCTCGATAGATATAGGTCTTGCGGTTGCCTATCTTACTGCAGAAGCAACTGCGCAGGGGCTCTCCACCTGCATACTCGGATGGTTTGATAACGATAAACTGCAAAAGCTATGCAATATAGAATATCCTGTTCGCTTGGTCATAACCGTCGGTTATGCCAAGGATGACGATAAGCTCCGTCCCAAAAAACGCAAGGAAAAAGAAGAGCTCGTTACAGAGATTAAATAGAATCAAAGCGTTGCGAAATTGAATTTGTTGTGATACAATAAATCGATAGGAGGTACGAATTATGATAAAAGTACAATTTCAGGATAAACTATTACCTATGCTGGGCTTCGGAACTATGCGCCTGCCCACACTTGAAAACGGAAAAATCGATGAATCGCGCGTAAGGGAAATGGTGGCTTACGCTATGGAAAACGGTGTCAATTATTTCGATACCGCTTATCCTTATCATAACAGTGAATCCGAAATAGTAATCGGCAAGGTGCTTAACGAGTATCCCCGCGAAAGCTTTTATCTTGCAGATAAATATCCCGGACATCAAACCGCCGAAAGCTATGATCCTGCGGCAATATTCGAGGAACAACTGCAAAAATGCGGAGTCGATTATTTCGATTTTTACCTCCTGCATAACGTAAACGAAAATTCAATAAAAACGTATATGGATGAACGCTGGGGGATACTTGAATACTTCCTCGAGCAAAAACGCCTCGGCAGAATAAAGCATCTCGGCTTTTCGAGCCACGGCGCGATGTCCAATCTGCGTGAATTTTTGGATTATTGCGGCAAGCATATGGAATTTTGCCAGATACAGCTTAATTACTTGGATTGGACTCTTCAAAATGCCAAGGCAAAGTGTGAGCTTCTTGCTGAATGGAATATACCTGTTTGGGTAATGGAGCCTGTGCGAGGAGGCAAGCTCGCAAATATTGGCGAATCCGATGTCGAAAAGCTTAAGGCACAGCGCCCCGATGAATCGGTTGCCGCTTGGTGCTTCAGATTTCTGCAGAATATCCCCAATGTAGCCGTTGTTTTAAGCGGTATGTCCAATATGGAGCAGATGGTCGATAACGTTAAGACCTATTCCGAGCTCAAGCCGCTTAATGAAGCAGAGCTTGAAACCGTGCTCAATATTGCGGAGGGAATGAAGGATTCCATTCCTTGTACCGCGTGCGGATATTGTGTCGACGGCTGTCCTATGGGTATAAGCATTCCTGATATGCTTGGTATGTATAATGAGCTTCGTTTAGCGCCTTCGATAATGATGTCAATGCGCATCGAGGCACTCCCTGAGGATAAACGCCCGAGCGCTTGTATCGGATGCGGCGCTTGTACTGCGATCTGCCCGCAGAACCTTGATGTCCCCAAACACTTAAAGGATTTTGCCGAGGGACTCTCAAAACTGCCCAGCTGGGCTGAAATAAGCCGTCAGCGTGCGGAAGCGGCAAAAAAAGCGAAAGAAAATAAATAGTTCAGGAGAATTAATATGGCACAGCAGATATTAAAAAGAAGTGAGGTTCCCGTCGAAAACACCTGGAACCTTGCGGATATGTTTGAAAACGATGATGCTTGGCTTAAGGAATATGAGGCATTAAAGGAAATGCCCGCCAAGATAGCCGAATATAATGGCAAATTGGGCGAAAGCGCGAAAACCTTGCTTGCATTTATGCGCCTTGATGATGAAATCGGAGAACGCTTGGGTATGCTCTACGGCTATGCAAACTGCAAGGGTGACGAGGATACCGCCAACGGCTTTTATCAGGATTTTCGCGGCAAGGCTATGGGTACGTATGTTGCTATTTCCGGCGCGGCTTCCTTCTCCACGCCCGAAATTATGAGCATTCCCGAAGAAACTCTCGATCAGTTCTATAAGGATGAGCCGGAGCTTGAAACCTACCGACGTCCTATTTACAGCATCCGTCGCCGTGCGGCTCACGTATTGAGCCCCGAATGTGAGCGTATTCTTGCATCCGCAGGCGAAATGGCAGACGGTCCCGATAATATCGGCGGTATTTTGCGTAATGCCGATTTGAAATTCCCGCCCGTTACCGATAAAGAGGGAAATGTTATACCGCTTACCAACGGATCTCTCGTTCCGTTGCTCGAAAGCGAAGATGTCGATTTCAGAAAACAGGTCTTCGAAACCTATTATAACCGCTTGGGCGAATTCAAAAACACTATCGCCGCTACGCTCGATGCACAGTTCAAGCAGCTTCGCTTCTTCGCAGGTGCACGTAAATACGGAAGCACTATCGAAGCGTCGTTGGACCGTACCGAGGTGCCCGTAGAGGTATATCATAATCTCATCTCCGCGGTTCACGATAATATGGATAAAATGTACCGCTACGTCGCACTCCGCAAAAAGCTTTTGGGTGTTGACGAGCTTCATATGTACGACGTATATACTCCCATCGTTGCCGATGCCGCTTCCGAAATAAGCTATGAAGAGGCAAAAGAAACCATCCTAGAAGCGTTGTCCGTTTTGGGCGAGGATTACGTCGAGCTTCTCAAGGAAGGCTTCAATAATCGCTGGATAGACGTTTATGAAAACGAGGGTAAGCGCGGCGGCGCGTATTCCTCGGGCAATAGCCGTCCTCATCCGTACGTGCTTTTGAACCATAAGGATAATCTCGACAGTATGTTTACCTTGGCTCACGAAATGGGTCACGCGCTTCATAGCTATTACAGTACCAAGAATCAGCCCACCTGCACTAGCGATTACGTTATATTCGTCGCAGAGGTTGCTTCTACCTGTAACGAAATATTGCTTATGCGCCACCTGCTCGGTAAGACCTCCGATAAAAAGGAACGTGCATACCTTATCAATCATTTCCTCGATCAGTTCAAGGGAACCGTTTACCGCCAGACAATGTTTGCCGAATTCGAGCTTGCTATGGGTAAGATGTCCGAAAGCGGACAAACGCTTACTGCCGATGCTCTTTCCGAAAAGTATCACGAGCTCAATAAGCTGTATTTCGGTCCCGATATGGTGTCTGACGACGGAATCGCACTCGAATGGGCGCGTATTCCTCACTTCTTCTATAATTATTACGTATTCCAGTATGCAACCGGCTTTTCTGCCGCTGTTGCTATTGCATCGCGTATTCTCGAAGAGGGCAAGGCAGCAGTTGACGATTATAAGAAATTCCTTTCCAGCGGCGGAAGCACCGATCCTATCTCGCTTCTTAAAATAGCAGGTGTGGATATGTCATCGCCCGATCCCGTAAATGCGGCGCTTAAGCTCTTCGGTGACCTTATCGAAGAAATGGAAACGCTCTGCTAAATGCATAATAAAAAAGAGAGGTGAAAACCTCTCTTTTTTGTTTGTTATTCAGCACCCTCGTTGAAGAAGCTTGCGATCTCTTCGAGCTTGCTTTCGTAGTCGTTACGCTCGATTGCGCGGATGGTGTTGGTGTTTTGAAAATCGACGAGCGGATGAATGTCGGTGCAACGCATCGCCGTTAATAAACGGCTTGCGGTGTCATATGCCTTGGCGTTGCTTTCGTCGCCGCCGCTGACAAGTATAACCGCGCCCTTTTTGACCTTTTCAATAGGCTCGATATTTCTGAAATAACGTGCTGCGGAATAGGTCTGTAATCTGCTTCCCACGGATAAAAGCTGGCCTGTAAGGTCGGTGAAATAAACGGGAGAAACGATAATAATATTATCGCAATCCTGAATATAGTTATATACGCTCTGCATGCCGTCGATAAAAGCACAGCCTTCGCTTTCCCAACAGTATCTGCAGTCAATGCAGGGTGCTATCTTGGTGTTGCAGGCGTTGACGAGCTTGTATTCACCCTTGAGCTTCGGAATGAGCTCGTTTATAAGACTCATGGAATCGCCTCTTAATCTCGGCGAGCCGTTAAAAATCAATGTTTTCATTTTGTTCCCCCAGGTGTACGGATTTGCACTTTGATAAATTTCTTGTTGAAAAAAGAAATTTTGACAATTTTACCACAAATATTCGATAAATGCAATATCAATTATACGCAAAAACGCCGATTTTGGTGCTCGCAAAGCAAAAAATTCAATCAAACTGCTATTTTACTATGCTAATAAGGTTAGGTATGTAAATTAATTGCGATTCACTCTATTTTCTATTAAGGCATATTCTTTAATAAGGGAGTGAAAATTATGAAAAAAATAATCGTTCTTTCTTCAGTCACCTATGCTCTAAAGGCGCAGGAGCTGCTGAAATCAAATGGTATTTACGCCAATCTGACGCGCTCCCGTGCGGTAAAAAACGTCCGTGGATGCGGATACGGTATCAGCTTTGACTCCGCTTTGTATCAAAAGGCGCAAAGCCTGCTCGCCGATTCAGGCATACCAACACTTGGGAGTATAGATGAAAAATGATATATTTTGATAATGCGGCAACGTCTATCCCCAAGCCGCGTGCTGTGGTTAATGCTATGCTTGATGCAATAAAAAATTGCGGCAATTCGGGCAGAAGCGGACATGCGTTCGCACTTAAAGCCGCAGAAACAGTCTATAATTGCCGAAAAGCACTTGCCCGTATGTTCAATACCCGTCCCGAATGTGTGGTGTTTACCGCTTCTGCAACCGAGGCGTTGAACGTTGCTATCAAGGGAGCAAATCGCTCGGGTGGCGTGACACTCGTTTCGTCTATGGAGCATAATGCGGTAATGCGCCCGATAAATGCCTTGCGCCGTAACGGAGAAACGGTATTAAGACAGTTTTCTGTGGATGTCAAAAGCGATATCGTTACCTGTGAAAATTTTTCTGCGGTGTCGCACTCTGCCACAAGCGTGGTTCTTACGCACGCTTCAAACGTCTGCGGCAGAATATTGCCGATTACGGAATTAAAAAAGCTTGTTTCCGACGAGGTGACGTTTATTCTTGATGCATCGCAAACGGCGGGGCATATACCGCTCGATATAGTCGAGCTCGGTGTGGATATGATTTGTATTCCGGCTCACAAGGGGCTGTGCGGTCCGATGGGGGTAGGGGCATTGATAATCAATCCGTATAGCGATATAATTATCGAGCCGCTTTTGGAGGGCGGTACGGGCATCGATTCGAAATCGCTCGAAATGCCCGAGCTTTATCCCGAACGGCTCGAATCGGGCACGGCAAACGTTTACGGCATCGCAGGTTTCAATGCGGCGATCAAGGATTTTTCTTTTCCTGATAAGGAGTCTGAACTGTTCGAATACCTTGTTGATTCTATGAAGAAGATGAATGAAGTAACGCTGTACGGCGCACCTACCGATAATTACAAGTATTATGTTCCCGTTGTGCTGTTCAATAAGCAGGGCTTTGATTGTGAAACGCTTTGCGAGCTGTTGGCAGAACGGGGATTTGCATTACGTGCGGGCTTTCATTGTGCTCCAAATGCACACAGAACGCTCGGTACGTATGAAACGGGCGGAGCACGTCTGTCATTGGGCAGGAATAACACGCGACGTGAAATAGATCGCTTTTTGGAAGTGTTGGATAGCATAAAATGCTGAATTAAAATTAGGGTCAAAATAAAATAACCCTTGACTGATTGCACTCCTCACAAACAGCCAAGGGTTATCTATTTTCTGTCTTGATATCCAACATCATTTTAACCTCTCTTTCCTCAAATGCTAACGGCTTTCGTTAAAATTTTATCGTTTCATTTTTCCGTTCTGAACAGCTGTACTCATAAGCGAGATAACTTCGGTTCCGAAACTGATATGTTTTAAATAAGCCGCCTTACGATCCCTTATATCGATTCATACCGTTGCCAAACATATGCGGTTTGATAAGTTAACAACACAAAAGACCTAAAACTTCGATTTCTTCTCCATTCTTTATACCGCGTCTGTCGTGTGTTTGGTATTTATCTGATAGTCGGGGTCGCGTGTTACTTTTTCATCGGTTTCACACTTACCCTTTCCTTGTCTTAATATTATCATACGAAATGAGCTATTTCAATATGCGATATATACAAAATTAACTAAAACAATTTATTCAAATGGCAGAAATATGGTAATTGCGCACACTTACAGGCGAAAAACCATTGACATATACATCTTTCTGTGATAGACTGAATATGTTGTGGCGCATCTTTTCGGTGCGCCTCTTTTTATGTGTATTAAAACTGTTGACGGTTTGAGCGATTTATGATATATTATAAAAAATAAAGTTGTATTTTGAAATAACACGGAGGTAATGTATATGCATAAGTCAAAAGGCGAAATGATGACAGGCGCAAGAATCGTTGTCGAAACACTTATAGAGCAGGGCATAACCGACGTGTTTGGATATCCAGGCGGTCAGGTATTGGATATTTACGATGAACTTTATAAGGCAAGCGATAAGATCAACCATGTCCTTGCAGCGCACGAGCAAGGAGCATCTCACGCGGCGGACGGATATTCGCGCGTTACGGGTAAGGTGGGCGTTGTTATCGCTACCTCGGGTCCCGGTGCTACGAATCTGGTTACCGGTATAGCAACGGCTATGCTTGATTCAATACCTATGGTTGCAATAACGGGTAACGTTCCCACAACACAGATAGGTAAGGATAGCTTTCAGGAAATCAATATCACGGGCATAACCATGCCTATCACAAAGCATAATTATTTCGTTACCGATGTAAAGGATCTTGCCGATTCTATCCGCGAAGCGTTTCGTATCGCAAAATCGGGCAGACCCGGTCCCGTACTTGTCGATATTCCCAAGGATATACAGATAAGTAAATGTGAATTTTTCAGAGAAGATATTGTTGAACCGTTTGCTCAGGATGAAGTATCCGATGCTGATATCGATAAAGCGGTAGAGCTTATAAATAATGCAAAGCGCCCCTACATATATATCGGTGGTGGAGCATCAGGCAGGGAAATGAGTGCGGATATCAAGGCACTTGCCGAAAAAATCGACGCGTACGTCGGATGCTCGCTTATGGGCTTGTCGACGTTGCCCAATTCCTACGAGCGTTTCCTCGGTATGCAGGGAATGCACGGCAGGTACGCTTCGTCTATGGCAAATAAGGAAGCTGACCTCGTTATCGGCGTAGGCGTGCGCTTTAGCGATAGGTCTACGGGTGACCCGTCAAAATATTCAAAAAAAGCAACCATTATTCAGCTTGATACCGACCTTTCGGAAATTAATAAAAATATTAAAGTCGATATCGGATTGGTGGGTAATATCGTTACAGCCTTCAGAAAAATTCTGGAACGCGTTGAGGGAAAGCCGCATCATAATTGGCGTAAAAAGGTTGAGGCATTTAAAGCGGATGAGCGTAAGATAAAATCCGCGGCGGCGGAGATGGATAAGTCCGCTATGCCTATTGAAAAGATATTCGATATAATCAATAGATATAAGGATAAGGATACCGTAGTCGTTACCGACGTGGGTCAGCATCAGATGTGGACTGCACAGTTCACCGATTTCGAGCGTACAAGACGCTTCGCTTCAAGCGGCGGATTGGGTACAATGGGATACGGCTTGGGCGCGGCGATCGGTGCAAATATAGCGAGCGGTGATAAGGTGTTGCTTGTTACGGGTGACGGAAGCTTCGGTATGAATCTTAACGAGCTTGCAACCGCTGTTACGTATAATATACCTGTCACTATCGTGTTGATGAATAATAACGCGCTTGGTATGGTGCGTCAGTGGCAGACTCTGTTTTATGATAAGCGTTATTCGAATACCGTTCTCGACCGCAAGACCGATTTTGTAAGGCTTGCCGAAGCCTTCGGCGTAAAGGCTCAAAGAGCTTGTGATTTAAATGCGTTTGAATATGCATTTGCAGATGCTATGAATCATAATGGACCGTATCTTATCGATGCGGTTATCGATACCGATGAGTTTGTTCTTCCTATGCTTCCGCCCGGCGGCTCGGTAGAGGATATCATCACCAATAAGGAGTAATTTGATCGTATGAGAAGTGTAATATCTGTATACGTGGAAAATAAATACGGTGTTCTTGCACGCGTTTCGGGCCTCTTTATGAGAAAGGGCTTCAATATCGATTCGCTCACCGTTGGTGAAACCGAAGACCCGAATTATTCAAGAATAACCATAACCCTCAACGGCGACGATTATGCAAGAGAACAGCTTATAAATCAGCTGAAAAAGCTTCATAATACGAAGCAGGTCAAGCTTCTTGATAACGATGCATCGGTCGAACGCGAGCTTATGCTTATCAAGGTGAAAAACACCCCTGAAAATCGTAACGAGGTTATGGCGGCAGCGGAAATCTACCGTGCGCGTATAGTGGATTATAATACCGATTATATGTGTGTAGAGGTAACGGGTGAGCCGCTCAAAATAGATGCGTTTATCGAGGTTATGCGTCCACACGGTATCGTGGAAATGTGCCGTACGGGCGTCGTAGCACTTGAACGCGGAAATAATATAATGCAAAAGGCATAATTTAAAAACGCTCTTTAAAACAAAGAGCGTTTTTTGATAAAAAGAAAGGACGGAATCGTGTTCCGTCCTTTTTGTATGTGTATGGCTTAGAGCTTGGGACCTGCTTCAACAAGAGCCTTACCTGCATCGTTGCCGGTGTACTTAACAAAGTTCTTGATGAATCTGGATGCGAGATCCTTTGCCTTTTCTTCCCATTCAGCAGCGTCAGCGTAGGTGTCGCGAGGATCGAGGATCGCGGGATCAACGCCGGGAAGCTCGGTGGGAACTTCGAAATCGAAGTAGGGAATCTTCTTGGTGGGAGCGTTAGCAATGTCGCCGTTGAGGATGCCGTCGATGATACCACGGGTATCCTTAATGGAGATACGCTTGCCGGTGCCGTTCCAACCGGTGTTTACGAGGTAAGCCTTTGCGCCGCTTACTTCCATCTTCTTAACGAGTTCTTCAGCATACTTGGTGGGGTGGAGTTCGAGGAACGCCTGACCGAAGCAAGCAGAGAAGGTAGGAGTGGGCTCCTTGATTCCGCGTTCAGTACCTGCAAGCTTTGCGGTGAAGCCGGAAAGGAAGTAGTACTGAGCCTGCTCGGGAGTAAGGATCGAAACAGGGGGAAGTACGCCGAAAGCGTCAGCGGAAAGGAAGATTACGTTCTTAGCTGCAGGAGCTGCAGATACGGGACGTACGATATTGTTGATGTGGTCGATGGGGTAGGAAACACGGGTGTTTTCGGTAACGCTCTTGTCAGCGAAATCGATCTTGCCGTTTTCATCGAGAGTAACGTTTTCGAGAAGAGCGTTTCTCTTGATAGCATTGTAGATATCGGGCTCGGAGTCTTTGTCAAGGTTGATAACCTTAGCATAGCAGCCGCCTTCGAAGTTGAATACGCCGTTGTCGTCCCAGCCGTGTTCATCGTCGCCGATGAGAAGACGCTTAGGATCGGTGGAAAGGGTGGTCTTACCGGTACCGGAGAGACCGAAGAAGAGAGCGGTGTTTTCACCGTTCATATCAGTGTTAGCGGAGCAGTGCATGGAAGCGATGCCCTTCAAGGGGAGGTAGTAGTTCATCATAGAGAACATACCCTTCTTCATTTCGCCGCCGTACCAGGTGTTAAGGATAACCTGCTCGCGAGAGGTTATGTTGAATACAACTGCGGTTTCGGAGTTAAGACCGAGTTCTGCGTAGTTGTCAACCTTAGCCTTGGAAGCGTTGTAAACAACGAAATCGGGCTCGAAGGTTTCAAGCTCTTCAGCAGAGGGAGCGATGAACATGTTCTTGATGAAGTGAGCCTGCCATGCAACTTCAACGATGAAACGAACAGCCATACGGGTGTCCTTGTTTGCGCCGCAGAAAGCATCAACGACAAAGAGTCTCTTGTTGGAGAGCTCCTTAACTGCAAGATCCTTCAAAACGTTCCAGGTTTCAACAGAAGCGGGGTGGTTGTCGTTCTTGTACTCATCAGAGGTCCACCAAACGGTGTCCTTGGAGTTTTCGTCCATAACGATGTACTTGTCTTTGGGCGAACGGCCGGTGTAGATGCCGGTCATAACGTTAACTGCGCCGAGTTCGCTGACCTGACCCTTTTCATAACCTTCCAATTCGGGTTTGGTTTCTTCGGCAAAAAGCACTTCGTACGAGGGATTGTGTACGATTTCGGTAGTGCCGGTAATGCCGTACTTGCTGAGATCGATCTTTGCCATTTTGCTTTACCTCTTTCTTTTTTTATCTGTATTTTAATTAATTTCAATATCGGCAAGATTTAAGCGCCATATATTTACATCATAATGATACAATAAAATAACAATAAAATCAATATATTTTTTCTACTTTAAATACGAATTTTCACATATGTTTTTCGGTCAAAATATCCAAAAGTCAATAAAACGGAATCGTTTGCAAAATCAAGCGTTATTTGCTTTAACGGTAACCTGCGGGCGAAGATACCGTTTGCGTATTGATTTTTTGTGTAAAACTTGCTATAATCCAGTCGAACGATAACCCAAAGGAGATGCTTTGGTATGAAGAAGATATTGATGATCGGCACAGGCGGAACGATCGCCTCGCATATTACCGACGAAGGCCTTGCTCCGTTCCTTACACCCGAGGAGCTTTTGGCGTTTATTCCTGCGGTCCGTAACGTATGCGAGGTCAATACGTTACAGGTAAGTAATATCGACAGCACTAACGTAACACCTGCGCATTGGAAGCAAATGGTTCGCGCTATTGAGGATAATTATGATAAATACGACGGCTTCGTTATTTGTCACGGAACCGATACGCTTGCATATACCGCTGCGGCACTTTCGTATATGATACAAAATTCCAAAAAGCCGATAGTTATTACAGGCTCGCAAAAGCCCATAAATATGGACGTCACCGACGCGAAATCGAATCTGCTGGATAGCTTTATTTATGCTTCCGATGACGATTCGCAAAACGTCAATATTGTGTTTGACGGTAAGGTCATTCTCGGCACACGCGCAAGAAAATCGAGAGCTAAAAGCTTCAATGCCTTTTCAAGCCTTAATTATCCTTGTCCTGCAGTAATTCAGGACGGTATGATAATCCGCTATCTGCCCAAGGAAGATATTAAAGAAGATGTGAGCTTTTGCTATGATATGCGCGAGAGCATATGTACCCTCAAGCTCGTTCCCGGTATGAAGCCCGATATACTGTCGTATCTGTTCGGTAACTATGATTGCATAGTCATTGAAAGCTTCGGTGTCGGCGGAATTCCCGAATATCTTATATTGCCGTTTTATACCGAAATGCAAAAATGGGCAGGCAAAGGCAAGTTCGTCGTGATGACAACTCAGGTAGTAAACGAGGGAAGTAACATGACGGTATATGAGGTCGGTAAAAAGATAAAGCGCGATTTCAAGCTTATCGAGTCCTATGATATGACGTTCGAAGCAACTATAACCAAGCTTATGTGGATCCTCGGAAAAAGCTATACCGATTACGATCTTGTGCGTAAGGAATTTTATACTCCCGTCAACCACGATACGCTTTTCGCAAACCGCCTGGAAACAGATATGTAATGTAAAAGACCGTTGGTGCTGCACCAACGGTCTTTCTGCTATTTAACTTCTTCGTCTTCGCCTTCTGCGGAGATTTTTTTAATCGAAAATGCTTCGATTTTAGCAATATACATACCGATCAAACCGATAACTATTGCTATCGAGCCTGCGATTATTACCCAAGGGTAAAATTCGTCTTTTATAAACACACAAATCTTTTCGCCGGTCTCGCCGCCGATGATCAATGCGATTACAAACGGAATTAAAGGAAGTATGCCGGCGAAAAACGATGCTGTCATAAGAACGCCGTATATTTTGTTAAGTACGTTGTATATCTTCTTGCGCATAACTCTTCCTCCTTAACCTATAAGTCCCCAAACAGGGAGTAGCTCGAGTAAAATAACAACCGAAAGCGCATAATGCAACAACACCCAAATCATACAGTTGATAAGTGTGGGCTTGAGCTTCGATTGAGCAATACCCATACCCGTGTATACGCAAGCGCAATAGGGCGGTGTAACACCGTGCATCGCACCGCAAATGCAGGGCAGCATACCTGCCGCGAGCATCGGATTTGTGCCTGCTGCAGCAAGCGCGGTGATAA
Organism: Eubacteriales bacterium; assembly: GCA_045593165.1. Lineage (GTDB taxonomy): Bacteria > Bacillota > Clostridia > Oscillospirales > CAG-382 > Coliplasma. The sequence goes on along the minus strand of JAZNWF010000011.1, from coordinate 5,512 downwards.
TAATACCGCCGAATATCTTAACCTGTGTCGAACCGGGCAAAATCATACCGAGTATAGCTGTAATTAACGGAATAATGAAGCACAAGGTCACTCTGTCGAGGTTAAGCTTGCTTAAAAATTCACCGATAACGGGCTCGACGTTGAGGTCAACGAATACGTTGCTTACAAAGTATGCAAATAACACGAGTGCCGCAGTCGGTACAACCTTCAACATACCACTGTTTATTTGATTGAAAATCACGCTCGGGGTCATTTTGCGTATTGTTTCTTTGCCGGATAAAAGTATACCGCAAATAACGATCAAAGAGGGGATGAGCAACAAAATACAGCTGTTAAGGCTTTTCGCGCCTGCTTCGCCGAGTCTTTCGATAAGCGAATCTTCAAAGCTGCTCGTGAGCCAGAAGGGTACGAATACGATTATCGGAAGAAACACAGCTTTCCAACCGCGCTTGAGTGATTCCTTGAAGCTCGGAATATCCTCCTTCTGCATCGGCTCTACCTTGTAATATCTGCACATAAAGTAAAGGGTAAGGATACGCTGTGCAATAAACCAAATCGCGATACCCCAAAGGAGCATCCAATATTGGGACATGGTGTAGGTGTTGGGGTAAAGTATATCCAGTGCCGCGAAAGCAATAGCAATCATACCTGCGGGGGGAATCATATTGCCCATGGTGCTTGCGTGTGCTTCGACGTTAGCTGCAAGATGTCTCGGGAATCCTGATTTTATCATAGCGGGAATGGTGAAAACGCCTGTGGTAGCAACGTTGCCGGGGCCGGAACCCGAAAGCGAACCCATATAAGAACTGCCGATAATCGCAACAAATCCCGCGCCGCCTCTTAAACGTCCGAAAATCGAAAGGATAATGGCGATACAGTCATCAATAACCGATGTTTTGGAAAGCAAATTTGCGGAAATGATGAATACGAATATTACGTATAATGTGTCTTCCTGCAAAGCTTCCAAGATGTAGTCGCCTACGTTGGGCAATGTTCCCGAAATAAGCATAAGTATTACGAAGGCGAGAAGCATGCATTCGTATAAAGGACGCTTTAACAGCGTAAAGGCGATAGTAACAACTGCAAACACTGCAATAAGATACCATATTTCAATAGGCATATCGTTTCCTCCTTGACATAAAGACAGGGAATTTGTCATTCCCGTAAATCTCTCATTATTCTCTGCTGGTTATATATACCATAACCAAATGGTTTTGTCAATAGCTTTTTCGAAAAATTTTGAACGTGTGTGGCTTTATGTCATAAAGTGTGATATAATCAAACCGTCAAAACGTTTTAGGAGGGTTAAAATGGAAAAAATAATCGTTATCGGTTGTCCCGGCTCGGGGAAAAGCACGTTTTCGCGTGCGTTGCGTGATAAAACGGGGCTTCCATTGTATTATTTGGATATGCTTTGGCATAAGCCCGATAAAACCAATATAACGCGTGAGGAATTCGATACAAAGCTTGCCGAGGTTCTTAATAAAGATAATTGGATAATCGACGGTAATTATAACCGTACTCTCGAAATGCGTATGCAAAAGTGTGATACGGTGTTTCTGCTGGACTTTCCTACGGAGATTTGCCTTGCGGGAGTCGAATCGCGTATCGGTAAAAAACGCGAGGAAATGCCGTGGGTCGAAGAGGAATTTGACCCCGAATTCAAGGAATGGATATTAAACTTTAGGGATGATAAATTGCCGTATATTTACGAATTGTTAGATAAGTATAATGATAAGGAAATCGTTATTTTCAAATCAAGAGAAGAAATGAACGCGTACTTGTCAGGGTGAATAATGAATAAAGGGTATTCGTAAAATTGCGAATACCCTTTGCTTTATATGTATTTCTTTATGATACCTTCAAAAAGCTCGCGTCTTGCTTCCATATCCTGTACAAGCTTCATCTGCGTTCTTGCGCGGTCGAGGTTTTGACCTTCGTAATGCGTTTTGAAGTATACGTCACCCTCGAGGTAGTCGGTAAGGAATCGCATTCCGCATTCAAGCGTCATCATTATCGCACCGTCGTGTAAAAGTCTTGCTTCTTCGGCGGTAATGCAATCCTTCATCTCGCTTAAAAAGTTGCTTGCGTATTCCTCATATAGCTCGGGAACACAATATACGCGCTCAAGATCCTTTTCGTCCTCTGCTGCGCTTGATGCACCGAAACGGATGCTGTCACCGAAATCGTAAAGCATACTTCCGGGCATAACGGTGTCGAGGTCGATAACACAAATGCCGGTGAGCGTTTGATCGTCTATCATAACGTTGTTCAGCTTCGTGTCGTTGTGCGTGACTCTTGTGGGGATACGTCCGTCTGCCAAACGTTCGACTATAATAGGGCAGTAGTCCTTTTTCGAAAGATAAAATTTGATTTCGCGTAAGCAGTCTGCTTTTCGGTTGAATGTATCTGAACTTACCGCGGAGGCTAAATTCTCAAAACGCTTTTCGGTGTTGTGAAAATCCTTTATCGTTTCGTTCAGCGTCGATGCATCGAAATCGGATAAAAGCTTCTGGAATCTTCCGAACGCCTTTGCGGATTCACCGAACAGACCTTTCTTTTCGGCTTTGTTGTAGCAGGTAGCGTCGGTGATGTATAAATAAATTCTGTAAACGCCGTCGTCGCCCTTGTAAAGATATTCTCCGCTTTTGGTTTTTAAAAGCGTCAGCGTTTCTCTGTCGGCATTGCCGCCGGACGCTGCGATCTTACTGCGCAAAAATTCGGTTACCGATGCGATGTTTGATATAAGTGCGTCGGCATCCTTGAAAATATTAGTGTTGATCCGTTGCAGTATGTAATCTCTGCCGCTTATCCTTACTCGGTACGTGTTATTTATATGACCGTAAGGGATAACCTCAAGATCTTCAATGACGGCATTTTCGAAAAATGCGGTGCAGGCGCTTTGTATGCTTTTGTTTATTTCCATAATTCCTTCGGATATGTTCCGTCCTCAATGGATCTGTTGATGTGTGCTACAACAGTCTCGCGGTCTTCTTTGTAGGTGACACCGTACCATTTTGCCTCGGTCTTTAAAACGGTTGCTTTGTTTCCGCTTGCGGAAAGATATTTCTTGACTGCGTCGGGAAGATAAAATTCCTTCTTCATTTCGTCGCCGCCGCTTTCCAAAAAGTCGCAGAAGCTCTTTTCGGCGTATCCGAAGAATTCTTCGGGCAATCCCCAACAGTTCATCGAAACGATGGTGTCGTCGGGAAGCTTTATCCATTCGTCATTTTCAAAATATGCGGTGTCGCCGTCATCAAGACGTTTGATTTTGGTACGTTCGGTAATGTCGATAAGAATGCCGTTCTCATCAACCTTGCATTCTCCGCGCGAAACGGTTCCGTTCTCGGTGAGAGTGTTCTTCAAAACGAATCCCGCCATACAGGAGGGTGAGGATGCGTTTTCCTTCATATGCTTTGCGATTATCTCAAAGCTTTCTCTTCCGTAAAAATCGTCGGAGTTTACTGCGGCAAAGGGACCCTTTATTTCGTTGCGTGCGGCAAGAACGGCGTGCGCCGTGCCCCACTGCTTGGTTCGTCCCTCAGGAACAGAATATCCGTCGGGCAAATCGTCAAGACTCTGGAAGCAGTATGCCGTTTCAATGCTCGTGCCTATTCTGTTGCCTACGGTCTCTTTGAAAATTTCGTAGTTTTCTTCCTTTATAACAAATACGACCTTGTCAAATCCTGCCTTCATCGCGTCGTATGCGGTGTAGTCGAGGATAAACTCGCCGTTCGGGCCGATAGGGTCCAATTGCTTCAATCCACCGTATCTGCTGCCCATACCTGCGGCCATAACCAATAATGTCATGAAAATACCTCACAATTTCTTGTGTATTTTTTGCCATTCTCTATACAATATATAATATAAAAGAAGATTTGTAAAGTATTAAATCAAAATTTATTGACTTTTCGGCCGCGTGAACTTATAATATCAGCACGGAAATCGCTTTCGGAGGTGCTTTGTATGAGTAATAATCTAAGGAAGATAAATATCGGAGTCATCGGACTTGGCGCGCGTGGCTACTTTTTGCTGAAATCGGCTTTTCTGCCTATGTACGAGCAGGGCTTGGTCGAAATCAAGGCTGTGTGCGATTATTATGAAGACCGTACCGAAAACGGTGCAAGGCTCGTGGAAGAGCAAACAGGGGTAAGACCCTTTGCAACAAACGATTGGAGGCAGGTCGTTCATCACCCCGATGTCGAGGCGGTGTTCGTGCTCACCGCGTGGGAATCGCATATGGAAATGTGTATCGAATCGATGCGTGCTGGCAAGCCTGTCGGCGTGGAGGTCGGCGGAGCTTATAATATAAATGATTGCTTCCGCTTGGTAGAAACCTATGAGCAAACCGGCGTGCATTGTATGATGCTCGAAAATTGCTGCTACGGCAGACGCGAGCTTATGGCACTGAATATGGCGCGTAAGGGTCTGTTCGGAAGCGTGGTTCATTGCTCGGGCGGATATATGCACGATCTTCGCGAGGAGATAGTAAACGGTGATATCAACCGTCACTACCGTCAGCGTAATTATATGAATCGCAATTGCGAAAATTATCCCACTCACGAGCTTGGGCCGATAATGCCTGTGCTCGATATAAACAGAGGTAATAGATTCGTTACCTTGAATTCGGTAGCTTCCTGCTCAAAGGGACTGCATGAATATGCGGTTGAGCATAGAGGTGCGGATCATCCGCTTGCAAAATGCGAATATGCACAGGGTGATGTGGTAACAACTATATTGAAGTGTGCGGACGGCAGAACCGCCGTGCTTACGCTTGATACAACTCTTCCTCGTATATACTCGCGCGGCTTTACCGTAAGAGGTACCAAGGGTATGTATTGCGCAGACGGCGATTACGTTCATCTCGATGGCGAAAGCGAATGGGCGAGCGTTGGCGATAAGCTCAACAGCGCGTCAAAGTATGAGGAAGAATACGAGCATCCTATCTGGCAGGAATACCGCAAAAATCCCATAGGCGGACACGACGGAATAGACTGGCTCGTGTATAATGCATTTATCGAAGCGGTCAGGGAAGGAATAACACCTCCTATCGATACCTATGATACCGCAACGCTGCTGTCAATATCCTGCCTTTCCGAGCAGTCGATCGCTATGGGCGGAGCACCTGTTGCGGTACCCGATTTTACGGGCGGCAGATGGATTGAGCGTATGGAAAAGCCCGAAGACGATAAAAGCAGTTATTCGCTCCGTAAATAAGGATATATAATATATAAAAAAGAAGATATATACCGTTTTTTGAGGCTTCGGAAAAATATTTTTTGCCGAAAACCCTTGCAAAATCAAGGCTTTTGGAAAAACTCAAAAAAAAGTAAAAAAAGTTTGAAAAAAAGTATTGACAAAGCGAAAACGGTGTGGTAGAATAGCCAAGCTGTCCGCAAGAGGGCAGTGCGAACGGACATTGAAAATTGAACAACAGTGTACTACAAAGCATTAAATGTGAAGTAGAACAAAGACTCGTTAATTCTTTTTAAAAAGTAAAAGAGCAAAACAG
>JAZNWF010000010.1:0-26905 GCA_045593165.1 Eubacteriales bacterium | reverse complement strand
GGCTCGGGCACTACGGGCACGAACAAATACGGCAGCGAGGCGTGTGTTCTAAACGGCAGGGTTATAAGCTGCGGTCAGAATAACAACGCTATTCCCGAGGGCGGCTACGTCGTTTCGGGTCACGGCAAGGCGTCGAAATTCATCTCCGAATCGCTTTGCATAGGTGCAAAGGCGGAAATCGACGAGAAAAATATGCTGTTTTCCGCAGAAATCGACGATTATGCGATGCAGTTAAAGGCAGATTCGCAGATAGAGGTTATCTGCAAGCGTGTTGCTGCGCTTAACGAAGAAAATGCACAGTTTGATAGCGTTAAGGTCGCGTCACTTATAAAAGATGCGGAATCGGCAAAGGAAAACGGCGAATACGATTTGGTTTCCAAGCTTACCGACGAAGCATATTATTATACCGCTAAATCTGTAAAGGGCGAGGTTAGAGCTGTTTGGCACCGTCCTCACGAATTGAACGAGGAGCAGGTCGAAGCAACCGTAAAATCTCTGCGCGATGCGGGATTTAACCTTATGCTTATCGAAACCAACTACGAGGGCTATGCAAACGCATTGAAGTGCGTTCACGATTATCTGCCTGTTTGGAAGCGTTACGAAAACGGCTTTGACGTTATCGACGCGTTCATTCGCATCGGTAAGGCGTACGGTATGAAGATACACGCGTGGTTCGAGGATTTCTTCTTCGGCTGCGAAAATACGGGCTGTCCGATGTTGGATATTCATCCCGAATGGTTGGCAAGACGCAAGGACGGCGGTCTGCTTCACGACGCGTTTGATACGTTTTATTTCCTAAATCCCGCGCTTCCCGAGGTTCGCGAATTTTTGCTCGGTATGTGCAAGGAATTGCTCGACAATTACGATTTCGACGGTTTTCAACTCGACTACATCCGCTATCCTATCAACCACAGCGTTGACCGTAGCGCAGGATTTGAGCCCCAAACGAGAGAAATGTTCCTTAACGATACGGGCATTGATATAAACGATATTCCCGATACCAAATGCGACGAATGGAAAAAATTCGTAGAATGGCGCGCAAGCAAGGTCACTCTGTACGTTGAATCGGTTCGTAAATTGATTCTCGAATACCGCGCAAACGGCAGGAATATCGAGCTTTCGACTGCAGTATTCGGCGATCCCGATGAGGCGATAAGACTAAAATGCCAGAATTGGTGCTATTGGGTGAAGCAGGGCTGGCTTGATGCGATATATCCTATGGCATACCTAAACGATGCGGTAGACGTGGGCAACGAGGTTGCGTATATGGTACAGAATTACGGCGAAGCACCTAACATTTCGGGTATTGCGCCGATGTATCACCACCTTCCCACCATCGAATCCACAAAGCAGGTAGAGGAATGCCGCCGAGCAGGCGCAAAGGGCGTTGCCTTCTTCTGCGCGGGCTCTTGCACCGAGGAGCAATTGGAAAAATTGAAGCTCGGCGTATTCAGAGAAGAATAACAACACAAGCAAAAAGGAGCCTTTGAGGCTCCTTTTTAATTTGCTGTTTTATGCGTAAACTTCGATTTCGTTGAGGAATGCGAATACACCGCCGAGCGTAAAGGTTATCTTTACGTAGCGGGCGTTAACCGAATCAACGGGAAGCTCGGACCAATATACAAGCAGGTTGTTGGGAGAGCCCTCGCCTGTTTCTGCAATTTCAAATTCGCCTGCGGAAGCGTATGATTCGCCGTCGGCAGAAAGTGCAAGGGTCACTGCGGTGGGCGAAACAACTGCGTTATCGGCGTAGTTGCCAAGGTGTATTTTAACACCCTTTACAACCTCTTCGTTTTCAAGGTCGATAATTATCGTGCCGATACCGAGGGGGGAGTTGATGTGTTCCTCGTACTGTGCATCGGTGGTGTAATAAAGACCGAACCAATTATTCGTATCACCAAAGGTAAGCTCCTCGTGAGCGATTCCGTCGGTGAGGCTTGCGTTATATATCATCGCGCCCCACTGGCTTTCCATTTCGATGTAGCCTGTGCCGGTTCCGGAAACGGTGTAGGTCTTACCCTTTGCGATATTTTCGCCTGTTATTTCAATAGGAGGTTCGGGAATTTGGGATTCTTCTTCAGAATCTTCAACGGGACCTTCGGGAGTTTTTGATTCTTCGGTGATGCCGGAAACTTCACCTTCGGAAACATCGGATTTTTCCGAGGATTCAAAGGCTTCCGATGCGGCTTTGGATATTTCCGATTCGTTTTCTGTGCTTTCGCCGCACGCCGCGAATACCGAGCAGGTCAATATAATAATAAGTGCAAGGAAAAGGGAAATCTTCTTCATAAGCCATAAACTCCTTTTACCGAATATTTGCTTTTACGATTTTATTATAATGACTTTTCCTGCTTATGTCAATGCCGCCTTGTGCCGCTTCGACGGGAAATTTTATAATTCGGCAAAATGAAAATTAACATTTTGTAAAAGGTGTTTAAATTTTAAAAAATCTATTGAAAAATTCGCAAAAACAATGTATAATCGTAAATTGGTGATATTTTATGGTCAAAATGACGTACAAGATCGCGCTGGACGGGCCCTCGGGCTCGGGCAAAAGCACGCTTGCAAAGAATCTTGCAAAGCATTACGGCTTTGTCTATATCGATACCGGCGCATTATATCGCACTATCGGGCTTTTCGTATCCGAACGCGGAATCGCCTCCGATGACGTTCCTGCGATAATCGCACTGCTTCCCGAAATTCATATAGAAATGAAGCTCGAAAACGGCGGCGGCGCGGTATATCTCGGCGGAAAGCTTATCGGCAACGAGATAAGAACGCCTCTTTGCTCGAAATACGCATCCGACGTTTCGAAAATACCCGAGGTACGTGCGTTCCTTTTGGAGACCCAGCGCAGTATCGCGCGCGAAAATAACGTAATAATGGACGGCAGAGATATCGGTACGGTCATTCTTCCCGATGCACAGGTGAAGATGTTCGTTACCGCTTCTATCGAAGCAAGAGCGAAACGCCGCTTTGCGGAATTGCAGGAGCGCGGCGTGGAAACCTCTTACGAGGACGTGCTTGCCGATATGAAATGGCGCGACGCTAACGATAGCGGACGCGAAATCGCACCCGCGATACCTGCAGAGGACGCTATTATGTTTGACAACTCGGGTCTTAATATCGAGGAAACCGTAGCGCATGCAATAGAAATAATAGATAAGGTCATAAAATAATGAGTGGATATACATTTGTTCGCTTTGTCGGCGGTGTTGTTGCAAAGCTGCTGTTCCGTGTTGAATACATAGGCAGAGAAAACGAACCGGCAGAGGGCGGATTCATCGCATTTTCCAATCATACCACGCTTTTCGATCCTATTTTCACCGCTTGTGCAATCAAGCAGCCGCTTTACTTTATAGGTAAAAGCGATCTGATGAAGAACGGCTTTATGCGTTGGCTTTTCAATGCATGTAACGTGGTTCCGATAAATCGCGGCGAATCGGATATAGCGGCTTTAAGAAAGACCTGTGATATAATAAAAGAGGGTAAAAACGTAGGAATATATCCCGGCGGAACACGCAAGCCCTGCGATGCTCCTGTGCCCGAGGATGCACTTGCGGGTGTGGGACTTATCGCTTCTCGCACAAAGGCACCGCTTGTCCCCGTAACGATATGCTACGGTAAGCTTCAAAAGCCGAAGCCCTTCCGTAAGGTCAGGGTATACGTGGGAAAACCGATACCGTATGAAGAATATTCGACAATAAACGAGCGACCGAGCTCGCACGATATTGCCGCGTATTCTTACAGTAAGCTTTGTGAGGATTTTGCAAAGTACAATGGCTGAGATTACTATTTCCGAATACAGCGGCTTTTGCTTCGGTGTAAAGCGCGCTGTCGATATGATAAATAAAAGCCTCGAGGATTCGGGGAAGCAGATATATTGTCTGGGTGAGCTTATTCATAACCGTATTTTCAACGAAACACTCGTTGAACGCGGAGTGCGGTTTATAACTCCCGATGATATCGAAAGCGTTCCTGACGATGCACTTGTTTTTCTGCGTGCACACGGCACGACGAAGCAACTGCTCGAGCAATTGACCGAAAAAGGCATCGAATACGTCGACGCAACCTGTCCGTACGTTTCGAAAATACATAAAATAGTCGACACACAGCCCGCTGAAGCGAAAATCATCGTAATCGGTGATGCCTTGCATCCCGAGGTTGAGGGTATTATGAGCTGGGCAAAGGGCGAAAAGGTCGTTTATGCCGATAAGGACGCGATAGATAAAGCGCATCCGGATGGGTTTGTAAGCGACGAGGATTGCATCCTTGCGGTGCAGACTACCTATTCGGGTGTCGAATGGGAGCGTTGCCGCGAAAGGATAAAGGCGCTTTATCCTAACGTGCGTGTTTTTGAAACGATATGCAGCGTAACCGAAAACCGCCAGAAAAAAATGAAGGAATTGGCGTCTGTTTCGGATCTGTCGGTAATAGTCGGCGGAAGAAACAGCTCAAATACGGCAAAGCTATTTGCCATAGCAGGCTCGGTTTGTAAGGATTCCATAATGATAGAATCGGCATCAGAGCTTGACGAATATGCGGACAAAATACGTTCCGCCAATAAAATTGCAATAGCCGCAGGCGCATCGACGCCCAGCGGGATAATACAGGAGGTTTATAACAAGATGGCAGACATCGCAAGAGAGGAACTCAGCTTTGCTGAAATGCTCGAACAGTCATTCAAAACTTTAAATACAGGTGAAAGGGTAACCGGAATCGTTTCCGCAGTCAATCCTACCGAGGTCAAGGTAGACCTTGGTACGAAGCACACGGGTATTCTCCCGTACGACGAAATCACCGCCGAAAACGGCGTTGATCTTAACGAACTTTTCAAGGTTGGCGACGAGGTAGAGGTTATCTGCGGTAAGTTCAGCGATTCCGACGGTACCGTTCTTCTTTCCAAAAAGAAGATCGATATGCACAAGTATTGGGAAGGAATCAAAGCGGCAAGCGAATCCGGCGAAATCCTTACCGGTACTATCAAGGAAATTATCAAGAACGAAAAGGGCTATGCAGGCGTTATCGCGCTTTACGGTCCCAACAAGGTGTTCATTCCCGCATCTCAGACCGGAGTACCCAAGGGCGAAGAGCTTGAAACCCTTAAGGGTCAGACCGTAAACTTCAAGATCATCGACATCAACGAACAGAGAAAGAGAGCAGTCGGCTCTATCAAGGCTTCCAACAAGATCAGCCGCAAGGCAGCAGAAGAAGAATTCTTCGCTAACGTTCAGGAAGGCGATAAGTTCGAGGGTAAGGTTCGTGCTCTTATGACCTACGGTGCGTTCATCAACCTCGGTCCTGTTGACGGTATGCTTCACATCACCGAGCTTTCTTGGGGCAAGCTCAAGAAGCCCTCTGAAGTTCTTAATGAAGGCGATACCATCAGCGTTTACATCAAGGCTGTTGACAAGGAAAAGAAGAGAATCTCTCTTGGCTACAAGACCGAAGAAAACGATCCTTGGGCAATTTTCGCAAAGAACTATAACGTAGGCGACGTTGTTGACGCAACCATCGTTTCGCTTATGCCCTTCGGCGCATTCGCTGAAATCTTCCCCGATATGGACGGCCTTATCCACATCAGCCAGATCGCAGACAAGCCCATTCCCAATCCTGCAAGCGTATTGAAGATTGGCGATAAGGTTACCGTTAAGATCACTGCTGCTGATTTCGAAAAGAGAAGACTCAGCCTCTCTATCCGTGCACTTCTCGAAGATAACGGCGCAGCTGAAGAGGTAGCTGAAGAAGCAGATGCTGAAGCTGTTGAAGCAACCGACGCTGAATAATAAAAAAGCAAAAGAAGATTGGTTTTCCAATCTTCTTTTTTGTTGCAAAAACGTGATCGGTATGATAAAATGATAAACAGAGGGAATATGACCAAATGCCGTTTTGAATCTGCGATATAGAATCGACAGGAGTAAATTATGCCTGCATCTGATATAGTTTTATACGTTGCCGAAATAATAGGTACGATAGCATTCGCCGTTTCGGGCGCGATGGTCGCGGTCGACAAAGGACTGGACCTATTCGGCGTAATATTTTTGGGCGTTACCACCGCGCTTGGCGGAGGAACGATAAGGGATATACTTATCGGCAAAATACCTCCGAGCATGTTTTATAATTATTATTACGTTCTTATCGCGTTTATAACAGCGCTTATTGTGTTTGCCGCGGCATCGTTTTTGAAAAGAATGTATGTCGAAAACCGCAAAAAGATCGAGCAGATACTGAATTTGTTCGACGCTGTCGGCTTAGGCGTCTTTGCAGTTATCGGTACACAGACGGGTATGGCGGCGGGATATGATGATAATCCCTTTTTCTGCATATTTCTGGGTATGACCACGGGTGTCGGCGGAGGTATGCTGCGTGACGTTCTTGCAAAGCAAATGCCATACGTTTTCATAAAGCACATATACGCGCTTGCGGCAATAAGCGGAGCGTTTACTTACTACGCGCTTATCGTATGGTGCGGTCTTGATATAACCGTTTCCGCGTTTGTCGGTATGCTTTTGATCGTTATTATACGCTTTCTTGCATCGCATTACCGTTGGAATCTTCCGCGCGTTACATTAACCGAAAAAGAATAAGTCAAAGAAAATAAGCGCGTATATTTTCCAACCGCTTTCTTGCGGTTTGATATAATAAAAAAGGCGGCATATCAAGCCGTAACAGCGTGATATGTCAGCCTCTTTCTTTTTCTTCGAGAATTTTATCGCCGTAAAGGTTAAAGCGAAACAGAAGACTGTCGTCCTCGGGGTTGTCGCAGATGATCTTCGCCTTGGTTACCATACCGCCCTCGACGATCTTTGCTATACCGAGCAATTGACAGAACTTGCTTTTGAGGTTTAACTTGTCGCCCTCATCGGTAACGAGCCATACGTTGCCCTTGCATTGATCGATCGCTTCGATAAACTTCTCAAAATGAATTTTGTGAAGCTCTACAGAACTCATTCGTTCATCTCCTTTCTTATTTCTGTTACACCTGCATTATAGTCGTATGGTGAACGATTGTCAATCTTCGTTTGTTACAATATAACAACTTCAAAGAATAAAAAATGTGCACAATTCACAAAAACCAAGCGTTTTATTAATCGTAAGGAGAACCCGACTTGCATAACGATTTTATTTATACAGACGGCAAGGTGCCGTATTACCAAAGCCGTCTTTTTGCCGAAAATAAAATATCACACGCGTTTTTCACCCGTAACGGCGGCGTGAGCGAAGGCGAATTTTCGAGCCTGAATTTCGCTGTCGGAGCAGGCGAGATCAAGGATAGCGAAGAAAACGTTTTTGAAAATCACCGTATAGCCGCTAACGTGTTCGGGCTTGATGCAGGCGACGTTTGCCGAAGCTATCAAACGCATACCACGGTGGTCGAGCTTGTTACACCCAAAGACCGAGGAAGAGGTCTTACCATCGACGGCTACGATCACGGCGTTGACGGATTGGTGACGGTCTATAAGGATATATTGCTTTCTATCCGTACCGCCGACTGCGTTCCCGTGCTTTTGGTCGATAAGGAGGCATCGGTTTGCGCGGCGGTTCACGCAGGCTGGCGAGGCACGGTCGGCGGCATAACCAAAAATGCGATAACGCTTATGGAGCAAAACGGCGCAAAGCGCGAAAATATCCTTGCCGCTATCGGTCCGTGTATAGGAATGTGCTGTTACGAGGTCGGACACGAGGTTTACGATGAATTCTTATCTGCTTGCTCGGAATACGGTGCGTTTTTTATGCCGAACGGCGAAAAATACATGCTCGATCTGACCAAGGCGAACGAGTTTATTTTATCGGAATCGGGAATATTGCCCGAGAATATATCCTGTGCCGATTTGTGCACAAGATGCAACGAAAAACACTTTTTCTCGCATCGCAGAGATGGCGTTGTGCGCGGAACGATGAGCGCATTTATTAAATTATAAAGGGGGAAAAACGGATATGATAAAGGTATTTCATTGTGCGGATATACATCTCGATTCGCCGTTTTCGCTTTTTTCACCGCGTGAAGCCGAAAAGCGCCGCACCGAGCTTCGTGCTGCCTTTACCTCTGCGCTTATGTTTGCGCGTGATCGCAAGGCGGATATATTTATTATCAGCGGCGACCTTTTTGATAGCGAATACGTGACGCGCGATACGCGTGAAATGCTCGTGCGTGAGTTTGCAAAATGCGGAGATATGCGTATTTTTATCTCTCCCGGCAACCACGACCCGCTCGGAGCATCCTCGCCTTACGAAACAACGGAATTCCCCAAAAACGTTCACGTTTTCGGCGCAGAAAGGGAATGCGTGCACCTTGACGACCTCGGAGCAGATGTTTACGGCTTCGGGTTCACCTCTAAAAATCATCTTTCGAGCCCCGTTGTAGGTTGGAACGGGCTTGATAAGGAGCGCATAAATATACTCGTCTGCCACGGCGATATGACAAGCTCGGCATCGACCTCGGGACCGATGAACGTAAAGGAAATCGGCGCATCGGGCTTTGATTACGTTGCTCTCGGTCATATACATAAGCCGTCGGGCTTGTTGTGTGAAAACGGTGTTTATTATTCCTACCCCGGCTGTATCGAGGGCAGGGGTTTTGACGAACTCGGATATAAAGGTGCGATGTTCGGCACGGTTGATAAGGGCAGCGTTGATATGAAGAGCTACCGCTTTTCGAAATCGCGTTACGAGGAAATCACGGTCGATATATCGGGCGCGAACGAAAAAATGGAGGCATTGGATATTATAAGAAACGCGATAAAGCCCTTTACCGAGGATACCGCGCTTCGATTGCATCTTACGGGCGAGCTGAAAAACGCATTCGTTATTTTACCGAACGAAATAGGCAAGGGTTGTGAATATCCGTATTATATAGAAATCAAGGACGAAACCTTTTTGTCGCCCGATTTGAGCGAGCTCGAAAAGGAAAATACCTTAAAGGGAATCTTCTGCCGTAAAATGCTTGCGGATATCGAAAATTGTGATAAGGGCTCAGAGGAATACAAGGTTCTTTCGCTTGCGCTTAAATACGGCATCGCTGCGCTCGAGGACAGAAGCGTTGTCGATTATTCGGGAGGTGACAAGGTATGAACGTGACTATCGAAAAAATAGAAATCGTTTCCTTTGGCAAGCTCAAAAACGTTTCGATCACGCCAAGCTCGGGGATAAATATACTTTCCGCACCCAACGAAAGCGGAAAGAGCACGCTTGCGGCGTTTATAAAATTTGTTTTTTACGGATTTGTCGGCGCGAGAATGCAAACGCTTACAGATAACGAAAAAAAGCTTTATACTCCTTGGGACAGCGAGGTTTCCTATGGCGGCATTACCATAACCGCAAACGGAACGAAATACGATATTGTCCGTAAATGTCTGCCCTCGGGCAAGGAAACGGTTGATATAGTAAACCGTGTAAGCGGCAAAAACGAATTTGTCGGAGAGGTACCGGGCGAGGTGTTCTTCGGTGTCGGCGAGGATGTTTTTGCACGTACGCTGTTCTTCCGTCAGCTCACCACTCCGCAAAGCAAGGACGATATACTTGCCGACAGATTGCGCAATATTGCCATCGGTGCGGACGAGCAGGTCGGCACAAAAAAGGCGATATCGCGCCTGAACGAATCAAAAAACGAATTGAAGGGCAAGCTCGGAAGCGGTCTTTTGCCTAAAGCCGAAAGAGAAAGAGATGCGTTCGAGGAAGCTATAACCGAAGCGACCGATATTCGCAAAGAGGTGGTAAGGCTTCATACCGAAATCAATAATCGTGCCGAGAAAATAGAAATCGGCGAAAAACGCCTCGAAGCACTTGAAAAAGAACGTAAAAATATCGAAAAATACGATAGCCTGCTGCGACTTCAAAATATCGAGCGTCTTACGTCAGAGGCGGGAGAGGCAAAGCGCGCATATGAATCCGAAAAGCGTAGGATAGGCGCAAACGACGAAATAGATCTTTCGCCGATCTCGGCAAAAAATACCGAATATATCGCCGAAAGTATCAAATTGGAATCGGTTGAAAAGGCATATTTGAATGTGCAGAATGAATTGAACGAAGCAAGGCAAAGCGAAGGCCTTGAAAACAAAGCGGAAACAAGCCTGTCGAAATCGGGGATCGCTTTGGTTTGCATTGCGCTCGCAGCTCTTGCGGCGGGCGTTTGGTTGTTTTCCGCAGGGAATACTGCCGCGTTTGTAGCCTGTGCCGCGGTCGGTGTGTTGACTGCCGCTTTTGGAATCGTCGCAATCGCAAAGGTAAATAAAGCAAACGCCGAATCGAAAAAGGCATATCAGGCAGAGCTGTTTGCAAACGAGCAGTACAGAAAAGCCATTGAAACGCGAGTTGAAAACGCCCGTGCCGAATACGAGGCATCGTGCGAGCGACTCGAGGTGCTCAAGGCTGAATTGAAGAATGAGCTTGACAACTATACCGACGTTTCCGAGTCGGACGATTATTCGTCGGCTATCGATGAGTTGCGCAGAATCTCGCTTGAAATCGAAAAAAAGCGTATTATCGCCGAAACCAAGGAAAACGAATTGAAAAACACCCTTTCGGGCGTGGATATAGAAGCACTTGCCGAATCCGCAAGGGGCGCGGTCAAGCCCGAAAGAGACAGAAACGCTGTCGAACGTGAAATTAAATTCTACGGACAACAGCAGGATCAGCTTATTGCACTTACGCGTCGTGATGAATTGGATTGCGCCGCACTTGAGGCAAAATGCGGCGACGTTGCAACGCTTGTCGGTAAAAGGGATGCGTTAAGTGTACGCGCCGAGGAGCTTGCTGTAAAGCACAAGGCGTATGAAACCGCAGTTAAATATATCGAAGCGGCGGCAGACCATATGAAGAGCATGGTTGCACCCCGTATCGGCAAACGCGCCGACGAATATTTTACTATTGCCACGGGCGGAAAATATAAAGCACTCGAGGTGGATACCAAGCTTTCGATGAGCGTCGGCGAGGATTTCCGCAGAAGCTGCGATTATCTTTCGGCAGGCACGCGTGACAGCGCGTATCTTTCGCTTCGCCTTGCGCTTGCTGATATGCTTTACGGCGGATGCTCGGTATCTATGATACTTGACGATGCTTTCGTGAGAATGGACGATGAGCGTCTTTCTATGATCTCACACGCGCTTGACGAGGCGGCGAAAAAGCATCAGATATTCATATTAACTCACGGCGAGCGTGAGAAAAGCGCGTTGAATAACGCAGGAATTGCTTATAACGAAATTTCGTTATCTCAATAATTATGAAAGGGGAACGACTGTGAAGCTCGGTATAGATACAAGCGTAAAGTATATAAAGGGCATCGGCGAGGCAAGAGCCGAGGCTTTTCGCCGCTTGGGAGTGGAAACGGTCGGCGACCTTTTGAATTTTTATCCGCGCAGATACGAGGAACGCGGAAAAATAATACGTATTGAGGACGCTATCAACGGCGAGCTTTGCTCTGTTGAGGTGACGGTCAAGGAAACGTCCGTACCCAAAATGATACGCGGAAAGCTTACGATGTTCCGCTCGACCGTTTACGATGAAAGCGGCGAAATGGATATGATATTCTTTAACTGTCCTTTCGTGGCAAAATCGTTAACTCCCGGCAGACGATACCGCGTTTACGGACGTATAAAGATCGGACTTTATAAAAGGGAAATGGTTTCTCCGAAATTAGAGCCGATATTGCGGGGCGTGGAATTGCCCTATTACGTGCCCGTTTACCGCGTTTCTCCGCCGTTAACGCAAAAGGGTATAGCCTCCGCTGCGGCAGAGGTCTTGCCGTTATGTGAAGAATTGCCCGAAATTATGCCGAGGGAAATACGTGAAGAATACGGTATGATACCTCGCGGCGAGGCGATCCGCATAATGCACACACCGAAAAACGAGCGCGAGCTTGCCTCGGCAAGACGTACGCTTGCGCTTTGCGAGCTTGCGGTGTTCAGGCTTGCACTTTCGGGTATGAGAAGACACGCCAATGTCGTGCCCGCGTTTCCGTTGACGTTAAAAAACACGGGTATAAAAAATTTCTTTTCCGAACTGCCGTTTGAGCTTACGAACGCGCAAAAGCGCGCTGTAAAGGAGATTTTTGCCGATCTCGAGCAGGAACGTCCGATGGCGCGTCTGCTTCAGGGCGACGTGGGAAGCGGAAAGACCGTGGTTGCCGCCGCGGCAATATATTTGTGTGTGAAAAACGGATTTCAGGCGTGTATGATGGCGCCTACCGAAATTTTGGCATCACAGCATAAAAAAACACTTGATAAATTCCTTACACCGTTCGGAATAAAAACCGAGCTCCTTATATCCTCGCTTCCCGCCGCGGAAAAACGCCGCGTGCGTCAGGGACTTGCCGACGGCAGTATAGACGTTGCGGTCGGTACACACGCGTTAATAACCGAAAAAACGGAATTTTATAATTGTGCCTTGGCTGTTGCCGACGAGCAGCATCGCTTCGGTGTAAAGCAACGTGCCGAGCTTCTTTCAAAAAGCGAGCGTGACGGCAGACGTGCACATATGCTCGTTATGTCGGCGACCCCGATACCGCGCTCGTTGTCGCTGATAATTTTCGGTGATTTGGACGTTTCTTTGCTTGACGAGCTGCCTCCCGGCAGACAAAAAATCGAAACCCGCGTGGTTACGAACAACGATACCGACGCGGTTTACGAGCTTGTACGTAAGGAGATCGAGTCGGGCGGACGGGCGTATATAGTCTGCTCGCTTATCGAAGAGGGAGATAACGAAACCGACCGTCGTGCCGCAGAAAGCTATTTTGAAGAGCTGTCGGGCGGTGCGCTCAAGGGGGTTCCCATGGGATTGCTTCACGGCAAGATGAAGCCGACGGAAAAGGCACAGACAATGTCGGATTTCGCATCGGGCAAAACAAAGGCGTTGGTTGCTACCACGGTTATCGAGGTGGGGGTTGACGTGCCCGAGGCGACGGTTATGGTTGTAGAAAATGCCGAATGCTTTGGATTGTCACAGCTTCATCAGCTTCGCGGGCGTATAGGACGCGGAAGCAAGAAATCGATCTGCATATTGGTGAACGGCGGAAAGGGAAGCGACTCGGCAGACAGACTGGCGATAATGCGTGATACCTCCGACGGGTTCAAGGTTGCGGAGGCGGACCTGCAAAAACGCGGACCGGGTGACTTCTTCGGCGAACGTCAAAGCGGCGAATTTTCATTTGCCTGCTCGTCGATCAGCGACATTTCTATGCTGTTGGAAACCGACGGTCTTATTAAAAAATTGATCAATAATTCGGGTTCTCCCGAATATGCCGCGATATTCGAAGCGGCTGACAAATTCCTCGAAAGGACAGGCAACGGTATAACCGTTAACTGATTTATGAAAATAGGAAATATTGAATTTCGTCACGGGCTTTTTTTGGCACCGATGGCCGGTATAACCGACCACGCATTCCGCTCGATATGCATTTCCTGCGGAGCGGAGGGCGTTACAAGCGAGCTTATAAGCGCAAAGGCGGTTGTTTACCGCGATAAAAAAACCGATGCTCTTGCCACCGTTTACGATGACGAGCACCCTGCCGCGATACAGCTTTTCGGAAGCGATCCCGAGATAATGGCTAATGCCGCAAAGGAAATGCTTCGCTTTAAGCCCGAGTATATCGATATAAATATGGGTTGCCCCGTGCCGAAGCTTGTGAAAAACGGTGAGGGAAGCGCGCTTATGCGTGATCCCGAGCTTTGCGAAAAAATAATTTATGCCGTTTCCTCGGCGGTGGATATTCCCGTAACGGCAAAAATGCGTAAAAGCTGTGACGATGATGATCCCGAATCCGCGGTAAAGGTAGCCAAGGCGTGCGAGCGCGGAGGCGCAAAGGCGATTTTCGTTCACGGAAGGACCCGAAGTCAGATGTATTCGGGATATGCGGATAGGGAAATAATCGCAAAGGTAAAATCTGCCGTTACCGTGCCTGTTGTGGGAAACGGTGATGTTTCCTCTTATGATGATTTCGTTTCGATGAAAAACGAAACGGGATGCGACGGTGTAATGATAGGCAGAGGCGCATACGGATCTCCTTGGGTGTTTACCGAAATAGCCTCAAGGGCGGAGGGAAAAGAGTTTGTAATGCCGTCGGATGCCGAAAAAAGGGAAATGCTTATCCGTCAGCTCGATACCGTTATTGCAGAAAAGGGAATAAACGGAATACGAGAGTTCAGACACCACCTGCTTCAGTATTGTAAGGGCTTTTCGGGCTCTGCAAAAATGCGAAAGGACATCTCGCTCATTTCAACAAGAGAAGCCGCGTTAAGTGCTATAAATACAATATTCTATTGACTTTTCAAGCAAAATATGACATAATAATTTGAAAACGTGTTTGTAAATAACGAGAGGGGGGTCGCCTGTGTTTTTTGCCGATATCCACACTCATATCCTTTGCGGTACCGATGACGGTGCAAAAAGCGAGGAAGAAATGCTTCAAATGGTAAAAGCGTCTTACGAAGAAGGCACTCGTCTGTTGTTTTTGACACCTCATTTTTATCCTGCGTTCTTTGGCGACAACAGGGAAGAATCCGAAGAAGCGTATAAGCATCTTTGCAAGCATTGTGAAACGCACTATCCCGACCTTCAGCTTGCCTTTGGCAACGAGCTTTATTATAAGCACGACAGCATATCCTGGATGCGTAGCGGACTTTGTCGCACTATGGATAACACGGGCTATCTGTTGGTGGAGTTTGCTGTTAAGGAAACCGAGGACAGAATCGCGGAGGGTGTATACCGTTTGCAAAATATGGGCTATACTCCGATTATTGCGCACGCGGAAAGATACCGTTGTCTAAGCAACGGCAGAATATGGTCATTCAGGCAAAACGGCGTGCTGATTCAGATAAATTCGGAATCGGTATTTCGAACCAAGGATTTTATGCAGAACCGACGTACAAAGGCGTTGATTGCCGAGGGCTACGTTGATTTCGTTTCCAGCGATGCACATAATATGAATCGCAGACCGCCTGCTATGAAAAAAAGCTATGAATTTTTTGCGGAAAAATACGGACATGGGTACGCAAAAGATGTTTATTATAATAATGCGATGAAAATTTTCGGAAAAAAAGGATCGGAAGAGGCATAGATATGAACAAAAAGATATCTTTAAAAACGATCGAACCTAAAGATCTGTGGAACGTCTTTCGCGGAAGTATATGGATGATTCTCGCGGCGGCGATCCTTACCGTAGGTGTGTTTTATGCACTTGCATTGTATCGTTATTCGCCCGTGTACTCATCTACGGCAACGATGTACCTTATCCCCGAACGGGACAGCAACAGCGATCCCGATTCAACGGGTGAATTCGTAAACGAATATACGATAGCGTTTAAGGTAATAGACGACTGTAATTTCTTGCTTAAAAGCCGCACGGTTCTGAACAAGGTCGGCGAAAAGCTCGGAGTGGCAAACGGCTACGGTGCATTCAATTCGGGCATTACAATTAACAACCCCGAATCCACCCGTGTGCTTGAAATAACGGTGGTTTCCTACTCTCCCGATATGGCAAAGAAGATCGTGGACGGCGTTTGTGAGGTCGGTGCGGAATCGATAAACCACGTTTTGGGCTACAGCGGATTGCAGATATTCGAAGAAGGCACGTACAGCGCATATCCGATAAATCAGGTGAGCCTGTTCAGCTATATCAAGCACGGTATTATAGCCGCGGTGCTGGTGTACGTTATATTCCTTGCTATGTTCCTGTTCGACAATTATATCCATACCGAAGAGGATATCGAGCGTTATTTGGGTCTTACCGTTTTGGGCGATATTCCCGATGCCGATGCGCCCAGAAAAAAGAGCAAGTACAAATACAAATACGGCAAATACAAGAGCTACCGTTCGTACAAGCGTCAGGGCGGTTACCGTTATCAAAGCAATTATGGTGAAGATGTAAGAGCCGCTGCTTACGAAGCAAAAAAATCAGAAAACAATAAAAGCTGAAAGGAAGGTTGGATATGGAAGCAATAGATATTAAATTGCCCGGTGATAATGACTTTTTCACAGAAGAAGCATACAAGGTTTTACGTACTAACCTTCAGTTCTGCGGTCAGGATATAAAGGTTATCGCTATTACGAGCTGTAACGAAAACGAGGGCAAGACCACCGTTGCGCTTCACGTGGCGAAAAGCTTTGCACAGCTCGATAAAAGAGTTTTGCTTATCGACGCGGATATGCGTAAATCGGTTATGGCAGGTCGAAATACCTCCGCACAGATGCACAGCGGCTTGAGCGAGGTGCTTACGGGTATGTGTAATATTTCGGAGTGCCTTTATCCTGTTGTCGATTGCAAGCTTCATATTCTGTTTGCAGGTCAGTATCCTCCTAACCCCGTTGAATTGTTAAGCGGTAAATATTTTGCGGCGCTTATTGCCGAATGCCGCAAGGTTTACGATTATATAATCATCGACACTCCTCCTCTCGGACAGGTTATCGATGCTGCCGTTGTTGCCGAAAAATGCGACGGCGCGGTTATGGTTATCGGTAGCTCGAAGATACATTACCGTATGGCGCAGGACGTTGTTGAACAGATCGATAAGAGCGGATGTAAGATGCTTGGTGTTATCCGTAACAATCGTAAGCTTCCCAACCGTAAATACTATTACCGTAAGTATTACCGCAGCAACACCTCGAAAAAGGAACAGTCATAAAAAATAAGCCTTGGGACTTTGCTTCCCGAGGCTTTTTTGTTGACATTTATTCATTATAGGGTTATAATTATAATTTAAGAAGTGGCTAAAATTCAAATGAAGTTAAAAGGGTGATCTGCTATGATAAAGGATCGTAACGGAAACGTGCTTTCGGCCGATAATGAACAGGACAAGACCTTGTCGTTTCTTTATGAAAACGCACTTGGAAGACTCCTCACCAAATTGCTTGTCCGCAGGTTTGTTTCGAATATCGGACGTTGGTATATGGAATCGCGTTTTTCCAAGCGCCGTATCGGAAAGCTTATTAAACATCACAATATAGATATGAACGAGTACGAATCGCGCGAGTACGAATCGTTTAACGATTTTTTTGTCAGAAGGCTCGCTCCCGGCGCGAGAAACGTCGATATGGCTCCCGAATCGGTAATTTCACCTGCCGACTCCAAGCTGACGGTATACGATATAAGCGAGGATAGCGTATATCGTATAAAGGGCTGTGATTACAGCATAACAACGCTTCTCGGCGGAGATCACGAGCTTGCAAGGGAATATTTCGGAGGTAAGTGCTTTATATACCGTCTTACGGTGGATAATTATCACCGCTATGGATATATTGATAACGGTAAAGAGGTAAGCTATAAATTTATACCCGGTATACTCCACACCGTAAACCCGATTGCAACAGCGCGTATCGACGTTTACGGAAAGAACTGCCGCGAGCTGACTATTCTGGAAACCGAAAATTTCGGTCGTGTTGCGTATATCGAGGTCGGCGCGATGATGGTAGGACGTATAAACAATCACCACCAACAGTCCTTTAACAGAGGCGACGAAAAGGGATTTTTCTCGTTCGGCGGCTCTACCATAATAGTGCTTTATAAAAAGGACACCGTAAGGGTCGACGATGATATTGCCGAAAACAGCATGACCGAAACAGAAACGGTAGTCCGCTTTGGCGAACGTGTGGGCAGCAAGGAGGCTTGAGCATGGAGTGCAGAAACCTTGCTTTAGGTAAAAGCGTCATTATAAAAACTGCCGTTCCCACCGTTAATTCGTATGCTTCTGTCGAAAAAGGACGAAGAAACGTTCTTACCGACGGAAATAACGGAGATCCTTCATCCTGCTACGGTGGAGATTGGGTGCATTTTTATCGCGGCGTGGGCAGAGAACTGATTTTGGATCTGGAAGATGAATATGCCGTCGTCGGCTTCGACGTCGGATTCATTCACGATAGATCGGCGGGCATATATTGTCCCGAAAACGTGAAATTTTCGGTTTCTTCCAACGGAATCGAGTATTATAAAATATCTTGCGTTGATTCGCCTTATCCCGCATCATTCGAAATGCAGACCCGCGCGGTTTACGCCTCGTCGATCGAAACCCCCGTGCGTGCAAGATACGTAAAGCTGTCGTTTGGCGTGGAGGTCAATGCGTTCTGCGATGAGATCCGTGTTTACGGCGGCGAGATAGACGGATATACCGCTTATCCGTCGGGAAGCGTTGATAAGGACGTAGACAAAAACGCTTTTGCCGACAGAAATTCGCTTGGCGGAGTGTACGATATGCCGTTGATGTATTTCGGCTATTGGCCCGATAACGAGCGTATTGCAAGAGTCAAAAAGGAAGACCTTGTTCCTTACGTTGCTTACGTGGATAAAAACGGCAAAATGATCGATACTATGTTCGATTCTATGCTGTTTCTTATGATACAGGGCAAATGTCCGTCGGGCGGATGTCTTAGCTATTACGGCGAGCCGAGCGTTTTGTCGGATTGGGAATATATTATAGATGAGCTTTTTCTTGAAAGCTGTAATTTAAAGGCACTTGACGAGGTCGTATACGAGGCTAAAAAGGAATTGGGGCTTCCCAAGGATTATAAGCATAAGGTGTATCTGACCGCACCCGTACCGAAGATATCGTTGGAGCCGTTTGGCGATATGAACGGCGACGGAATAGAGGAAAAACTGCTTTGCACCGAGGACTGCGTTGAAGCATACGCTTGGTACGTGGATCAGGTGACCCGTCGGTTCGAAGCCGAATGTATGCAGAATATCGTTATCGACGGTTGGTTCTGGAATAACGAATCAGCATCGCGAACGGCGCGTGACGATGAATCGTATTTTGCAAAACGCTGCGTTGACGAGCTTCATAAGCGCGGATATAAATGCGTGTTTATTCCGTATCTTCAGGCAGGCGGCTGTGAAAAGGCAGACGAGATAGGATTTGATTGCACAACCATGCAGCCGAACCTTTCGTTCCAAGAGGCATTACAGCAGAATCCCGCCGGAATGCTTGACGATTTTGAAGTAATGTGCAAAAAATACGGCTTCGGTATCGAGCTCGAAATACATCACGGCGTTAAAAACGAAGCAACCAAGCATAAATATGGCGAACTGTTTTTGGAATATATGCGTGCCTGCGTTAAAAACGGCATGATGGCTGATACCGTACATACCTACTATCAGGCGGCAGGACCGGGCGTATTTCATACCTGTGCGTATTCAAAGGACGAATATCTGCGCTCTGTCTACGATAAGCTGTATAAATTCATCAAGGGTGAATTGACGCTTGATGATTTTGACGTAAGTGTCGCTCATAAAGAGCCCGAAACGATTTCGGCATCAGAAGGAACGACTGAGTCTGTCCAACCGATTGCAGAGGTCGAAGCGATTGAGGCTACTGCCTTGGAATCGGAAAACGAATCGGCTGATGAGATCACAGCGGATAAAAGCGTGGCAGAGGAATTTGAGATTTCCGAAGCGCAGGATCATAAAGAGCAAGAAACAGTAACGCTTGAGCAGGCGGAAAAGATTTATAAAAAGCCAAAGAAAGATATAAACAAAATGAAAAAATACGCCAAAATCGGTGCGGGCATAGCCGCGGCACTCGGCGTAGCATATCTGATAGCGAAAAACGCGAAAGGGAAAGACTAATGGATAAGCGTAACCTTACATTACTTTGTGATTTTTATGAAATAACTATGGCAAACGGTTATTTTCTTTGCGGAAAGCGTGATACTATTGCGTATTTCGACGTATTCTTCCGCGATATCCCCGACGGCGGCGGCTTTGCTATTGCCGCAGGTCTGGGGCAGATAATAGATTATATCCGTGAGCTTCATTTTTCGGACGAGGATATCGAATATCTTCGTGCGCAGGGACAGTTTAACGAGGAATTTCTTCAGTATCTTACGAATTTCCGTTTTACGGGCGATATTTACGCCGTTCCCGAGGGAACACCTATTTTCCCGCGTGAGCCGGTAATCACCGTTAAAGCACCCGTGATGGAAGCGCAGTTTATCGAAACCTTCCTGCTTACTGTGTTTAACCACCAGTCGCTTATTGCAACCAAGGCAAACCGCATCGTGCGTGCGGCAGACGGCAGACCAGTAAGCGAATTCGGTGCAAGACGCGCACAGGGTGCCGACGCCGCGCTTTTGGGTGCGAGAGCTGCATTTATAGGCGGTGTAAATTC
The DNA here is from genome assembly GCA_045593165.1 of Eubacteriales bacterium. Lineage (GTDB taxonomy): Bacteria > Bacillota > Clostridia > Oscillospirales > CAG-382 > Coliplasma. The sequence goes on along the minus strand of JAZNWF010000010.1, from coordinate 6,818 downwards.
TACGTCGTGTACGCTTTCCGCAAAGGCGTATGACGTTCCCGCATCGGGTACGATGGCTCACTCGTGGGTTCAGCTGTTCGATGATGAATATACCGCGTTCAAGACCTATTGCGAGCTTTATCCCGATAACGCAACCCTGCTTATCGATACCTATAACGTGCTTCACAGCGGCGTTCCCAATGCTATTAAGGTATTCAAGGAATGCGGCATAAAGAATTGTGCGGTTCGAATCGACTCGGGCGACATCGCGTATTTAACCAAAAAGGTACGCAAAATGCTCGACGATGCGGGCTTGCCCAACTGTAAGATAGTTATTTCCAACTCACTCGACGAAAAGATCATTACCGATATTCTTCGTCAGGGTGCACAGATCGACGCATTTGGCGTAGGTGAGCGTCTTATTACCGCAAAGAGCCACCCCGTGTTCGGCGGTGTATATAAGCTTGCCGCTGTCGAGGGCGAAAACGGCGAGATCATTCCCAAGATAAAAATAAGCGAAAATCACGAAAAGATAACCAACCCCCACTTCAAAAAGGTATACCGCCTCTTCAGAAAGAGCACGGGACGCGCTATTGCGGACTATATCACGCTCAATGACGAGGTTTTGGACACCACTCAACCGCTCGAGCTGTTTGACCCCGTATATACCTGGAAGCGTCAGATAATTACCGATTACGAGGCGGTTGAATTGATGAAGCCGATATTCAAAAATGGCGAATTGGTTTATAAAACTCCCAAGCTTTCCGAAATGCGTGAATACTGTAAGGCACAGGTTGCAACGCTTTGGGAAGAGGTGCGCCGTTTTGAAAATCCCCACCGCTATTATGTAGACCTTTCTCAGAAGCTTTGGGATCTTAAGCAGGAGCTTCTTGCCAACGGAGGAAAAAAGAAATCATAAACAATAAAAAAGGAGTATGACTATGAAAAAACACGTATCATTTTTCCTTGCATTAGTTTTGGTTTTATCCCTTATCCCTTTTTCTGCATTCGACGTTTTTGCCGCCGAGATCGTAGCAAGCGGCACCTGTGGTGAAAACGCGACCTGGACCCTTGATGACGAGGGTGTGTTTACCGTTTCGGGTACCGGCTCGATGAACGATTATCTTCCCGTGCCGAGAACGCCTTGGTACAGCCATCGCTTTAAAATCAAAAAGCTGGTTGTTGAGGACGGAATAACAAGAATAGGCAACCACACGTTCCGTTCTTGTGTGATTACCGAAATAGACCTTGCAGATACCGTTACCGAAATCGGCGAAAGCGCGTTTGAGGGCTGCTCTTTTACCGAGCTTAAAATTCCCGAAAGCGTTACTACCCTCGGCGCGAATGCTTTTTTGTACAATAACGTGCGTGATTTTCATGTTCCGGCGACTCTTACGAGCATCGGCGACGGTGCACTCGGCTTTTATGATAATTCGTTTTGGGGAACCTTGACGGTCGATGCAAAGAACCCCGTTTATCACGAATCGGGTAATTGCCTTATTGAAACCGAGACGAAAACGGTTGTGTTCGGACGCATTAACAGCGTTATCCCCTCCGACGGTTCGGTTACCGCAATAGGCAACAGAGCATTTTTTGATTTCTCCGCAACCGAGATCGTTATTCCGAATACCGTTACCCGCATCGGTAACTCTGCCTTTTTGGGCTCGACGCTTACAAAAATCGATATTCCCGTATCGGTAGAGATTATTGAAGATAGTGCGTTTGCGGAAACCGATTTAACGAACGTAACCATTCCGTCCACGGTAAAACAGCTCGGAACGAATATATTCAGCAACTGTACTTCCTTGGAAACGGCGAAATTACCGGATAATATGACCGTGATTCCCGAGGAAATCTTCTTTGCATGCACGAATCTGAAAACGGTTAATATTCCGAAGGAAACGCTTTATATCGGCAGATTGGCATTCAGCCGTTGCAGCTCGTTGTCGGGCACTCTTGTAATTCCCGATAAGGTCAAGGTGATTGATACCAGCGCATTCAGCGCGTGCTCGTATAGTCGCATAATTGTAGGCAACGCTGTTGAAGTAATAAACGCAAGCGCGTTTACTGCATGCGAAAGCCTTAAGACTGTATCTCTGCCTTCGGGTATAAAGGTTGTCGATGAGTTTGCGTTCTCGGGCTGTGATCATCTTGAATACAACTTGGACGAGGATGACACGATAAGGTATCTCGGAAACGCAAGCAATCCCTATTTAGTGCTGTGCGGAATAACCGATATCGGCATCGAGGAATTCATTATGCGCGATGAAACCAGAGTTATATACGATGAGGTGTTTATAGGCTGCGGAATGCTAAAGAATATAACCCTCAGCAAAAACCTCACGTCGATAAACTATCGCGCCTTTTATAACTGCGTTTCGCTTGAAGAAATAGTACTTCCCGAAACGGTTATTCATATCGACTTGTCTGCGTTTGACAATTGCTCATCTCTCGAATACTACGAAAAGGATAACGGCTTGTATTTGAGCAGTGCAAGCAACAAAAACTTTGCATTTATGCAGATCTGGTCCAAATCAGCAGAAACGTTTTCGGTTTTGGAAGGAACTCGTATAATTGCCGAATATGCATTTGATACCGCAAACCCGAACAGTTATTCGGACAATTTAAAGGAGATCATTATTCCCGATTCCGTCATAGCTATCGGTGCGTCGGCGTTTGTTGATTGCGGCGAGCTTGATCAAGGAATAGTAATTCCCGACAGCGTTCGATACATTGGCAACGAAGCCTTCAATTACCGTAATTATGATTTGAAAAATATATATTGCGAAGCCTCCTCGAAGCCGATTTTGTGGGCTATCGATTGGAATACATCCGAGGCGGTTGTACACTGGAACTGTAAAAACGCTTCGCTTGTTCCCGAAAATGATTTTGAGGGAGGAACCGAAATTATCGTAGATGAAATACCGGTTATCGCGATTCCGCTTCCTGACGGTATGATATTGGATTTCGACACAATGCTTTGCTATGATATATATCTCGAAAAGGAAGGCATTCGCGTTCAGCCCGACGGAAGCGTTACCGTTTCGGTAAAGGCTCCCGACGGAATCGACCCCGAAAACGCAAAGGTTTATTACCTCTCCGACGACGGTACGCTTACCGATATGAATGCGGTATACGAAAACGGTTATTTCGTATTCACCACCGACCACTTCAGCTATTATATTATAGCTGAGGAGAAGAAAACACCCGAATATCCGCTCGGCGATGCAAATATGGATAACGAGGTCAATTATCTCGATTATATCGTTGTAAAGCGTCAATGTATGGGAACGTACACGATCTCCGATGAGGCAATACAGTATGCCGATGCCGATAGAAGTAGCGAGGTCGATTATATGGATTATATAATGATAAAGCGTCATTGTATGGGCACCTATGTTATTATATAAACAAAAACACCCTGACGGATTTTACGTCAGGGTATTTCTATGGGCGAAAGAAGATTACTAAAAACGGATAAGTGCGGTAATGACCGTGAGGACCGAAATGAAGCATACTCCGCCTGCTGCTCCGCGTACAAAGCCGTACACAAATCCGTCGCGATCGTTCAAGCTCCTCTTGGCTATGGTCAATATCTGTTTCATTTTCATTTCCTCCCTGTGTTTGTTTTTTTGTTTACGCCTTTATTATAAACATATTAGTGTCCAATAAAACTCCCAATAAACAAGAAAAAGAACCGATGTTTGAAAGCATCGGTTCTTTTGATAGGAAAAAACCTATCGGTCAAGTGAATTGATTTTTTACCGTGGCAGAAGGAGGAGAAACTGCCACGGTTTAAAGTAAAGAAATAATTCTTATATAGCCGTAGAGCTTCTTATTACCTGTCAGCCGTTTTCAAAAATCCGCTTTCGGCTTTTTATCGCACAAAAGCTTCACTTCCTGGAAAACTGCTTTGTTTTCCGAAATCAAGCATCCTTACAGGTCGTCTGCATCCTGAATAGGTCTGTCCGTTTCATCCATCGGTACTCCGGTATAGCTTCCGAACGGATCGGTGGGAGAGTACATTTCGCTTCCGAGCTCAAAGCCCTCTGAAATGTCAAAATATCTCGTTCCGTTTACGTCACCGTTAAATGTGATATTAGGGAAGATACCTTGAGTCGCATGGCGATGCGGAAAGTAAAATCGGTCTACTCCGTTGATGCCTTGGGGAAGCCTGTAATTTTTTCGTTTTCCCATACGATGCTCCTGTCTGAACGAATCTTTTTCGTTCGAGATTATTATTACCGCATATTATTATTTGATACGCGTATGTTGTTGACAAATCATGGAAAAAGTTTTATTATGTATACGCATTTTATAAAGAACGGATGTGTTTGTTATAAGGATTATCGGTATAGATTACGGCGATGCGCGCGTTGGTGTCGCTGTCAGCGACGAAACGGGATTTCTTGCGTCGGCGGTATGCACCGTAAACGTAACGGGTATGCGCGATGCCTGCAAAAAGGTTTCCGAAAAAATAAAAGAGCTCAACGGCACCAAAATAGTTTTGGGCTTGCCCAAGAATATGGACGGCTCGCTTTCGTTCCGTGCTGATAAATCAAAGGCGTTTGCCGAAATGATAAACAAGGAAACAGGGCTTGAGGTCGTGTTTATGGACGAGCGTCTTTCCACCGTTGAGGCGTATACTTATTTAAATATAACCGAATTCAACGGTAAAAAGCGCAGAGATATAATAGATGCGCTTTCGGCGCAGATAATTCTTCAATCCTATCTGGACGCAAATAAGAAGGTGTGATTTTTGAAAGAATATAAATACAGAGAATATCTTGCAAACGTTTTTCCTTGCCTTTATTATGGTATATTTTGCGGTGCATTAACCGGATGCATTATATTCTTTTTCAAGCTGTTGGCAAAATATGCCGAGGAGATCTCGCGTTATATTTATAGCGAGGCAAAGGGAAATACGATTTGCGTTTTGGCGGTTTTCGCTTTTCTTGCTATATGTGGAATCGCGATGTGGCTTTTGCATAAATATATTCCCGAGGTAAAGGGCGGCGGAATTCCGCGAAGCGAAGGAATTTTGCGCGGTGTTTTGTCGTTCCGTTGGTTAAAAACGTTGATCGGCACGTTTTTTGGCAGTATGGTCAGCTTTATTTGCGGTCTGCCGTTGGGAAGCGAAGGTCCCGCGGTGTTAATGGGCACGTCTGTCGGAAGTATGTGCGGCTGTGTATCAAAGAATAAATCGACCTGGAACCGCTACGTTATGACCGGCGGCGCGGGTGCGGGCTTTGCCGTTGCTACGGGCGCACCGCTTTCGGGTATATTGTTTGCGCTGGAGGAGATACATAAGCGCTTTACTCCTATGCTTGTGCTTACCGTTTCCACCTCGGTGCTTTCGGCAACGTACGTAAACCGCTTGCTTTGTTCAGCGTTTGGCATCAGTCCGAACCTTATGTCAATAGAGGCGTTAAAGAGCTTTGAGCTTGATCACGTGGGATATTTGCTTGCATTGGGAATTATAATCGCGCTCGCGGTAGGTGTTTTTGATGCATCTATCAGGGTGTTCGGGAATATAATGAAGCGGTTTAAAAGAGCATTCGCCGCTCCTACAAAGCTCGTGCTTATGTTTCTCATCACGGGCGTGCTCGCGTTTACCTTTACCGACGGTGTTTACAGCGGTCACCATACAATGATCGAGCTTGCGCTTCACGATAAAAACGTTTGGTTTTTGCTTTCGGTGTTTGCCGTGCGCTTGGTAATGATGCTGTTTATTACCGATAGCGGTGCAACGGGAGGAATCTTCATTCCGACACTTGCAATCGGCGCGGCGGTTTCCGCGTTGTGCGGAAAGCTTCTTGTTGTAATGGGATTGCCCAACGAGCTTTTTGCCACAGTCGTATTTTTGGGAATGTGTGCGTTTATCGGCGGTACATTACGCGCTCCGCTTACGGCGGCGGTGCTGTTTTTGGAGCTTACGGGAACGTTTACAAATCTTTTCTACGTTGCGGTGGTTATATTTACCGTAAATTTCATCACCGAGCTGCTTAATCAGAAGCCGTTTTACGATATCGCATTGGAATCGATGGAGCACGCGCAGAATGCAGGCAGGGAAGTCAAGATCGATTGCTTCGAAATGAAGGTTTCGCACGGCTCGTTCGTTGTCGGCAAAGCAGTAAGAGATATAATGTGGCCTTCGTCCTCGGTCGTTATAAGCGTAAAGCGCGCGGACGAAAATCGAAAGGATATGGATAACGACGGTGAAAAGAAGCTGTACGTAGGCGATACGCTGGTGCTCCGAGCGAAGTATTTCGATGAAGACGAGATAAAGCAATTGCTTTTCGGCTTGGTCGGCACGGAGCACGATATAACGAAAACAACAGTATAATAATATAAAACAGATGCTTTGAATTTTCTAATTTGGCATTGACAAACAACTTTAGTTTTGGTATAATGCACGGGTATCTGTAACGGGGTGTGGCTCAGCTTGGTAGAGCGCTTGGTTCGGGACCAAGAGGCCGGAGGTTCAAATCCTCTCACTCCGACCAAGATCGGCAGGATTCGGTGGAGTCTTGTCGATTTTTTAAACTATCCGTTTTTTATATTTCCGTGAAAATAAGCCATATCAAGAGGAGGATCTGTATGAATCAATTAAAAAAACTACTTCTTGCGATTGTTTCCCTATGTATCGCTTTTACTGCCGTATCTTGCTCACCCACCGTTGATACCGAAGAAAAAGGTGAGATCTCCGAATCCGAAGAAGCTGTCGCAGGCTCCGATGACGGCTCGGATATAATATCGGAGCTCGGACTTAATGCCGATCCCAAGGATGCGACCACACATACCGTCGAGATCAATTCCGAATTCTATTCCATGCTTGA
>JAZNWF010000009.1:0-2191 GCA_045593165.1 Eubacteriales bacterium | reverse complement strand
ATAAGGGCAACGTCGTCGATCCTTGGTCGGTGCTCGATAAGCAGGGCGCGGACGCGGTGCGTTGGTATTTCTATACCTCCTCTGCACCTTGGTTGCCTTCGAGATTCTATCCCGAAGCAGTCAGCGAAGCGCAAAGAAAGTATATGGGTACGCTTTGGAATACCTACGCGTTCTTCTGTTTGTATGCGGATATCGACGGTTATAACCCTGCCGACTACGATTTGAAGAAATGCAAGCTTTCTTTAATGGATAAGTGGATTCTTTCCAAACTCAACACGCTCATCGACACGGTGGATAAACAACTCGCCGTATATAATATTACGGATAGCGCGCGCGCGTTACAAGACTTTGCGGATATTCTTTCGAATTGGTACGTCCGTCGCGGCCGCGATAGATATTGGGGCAGTGAAATGACGGAAGATAAGGCGGCTGCGTATACCACCCTTTGGCACGTACTCGTCACTTTTGCGAAACTCACCGCACCTTACACGCCGTTCATTGCGGAACAAATGTATCTCAACCTCGTGCCTGCGTTCTTCCAGGACGCGCCTGAGTCCGTGCACCTTTGCGATTTCCCCGTATGCGACAGCGCATGCGTAGACGAAGCGCTTGAAAGAGGAATGGATACGGTACTCGATGTTGTAAACCTTGGCCGCGCGGCTCGTAATACGGGCAACGTGAAGAACCGTCAGCCCCTTTCCGAAATGTACGTCATCACGGCAAGATCCAGCGAACTTGACGACGGCTTGAAAGCAATTGTCCTCGATGAATTGAATATTAAGGAATATAAGTCGGCAGCGGATGCGACGGAGTTTATTTCCTATAAGCTTAAACCGCAGCTCAAAACGCTTGGTCCTAAATACGGCAAAAAACTCGGCGCGATTACGGTCTTCTTGAGCAACTGCGACGCGACGAAGGTGGTCGAAGCGGTACGCGGTGGCGGCGAATACGTCATGGATACCGACGCGGAGGTTGTTTTGAAGGAAGAAGATTTGCAAATCTTTACCGAAAGCAAGGCAGGATTCATTTCCGCAAGCGATAACGGCGTGACGGTTGCGCTCAATACGGCGCTTACCGAAGCACTGATTATGGAGGGTATCGAAAGAGAACTCGTTTCCAAAGTGCAGTCTATGAGAAAGGAAGCGGATTTCCAAATCACTGACCGTATCATTATATATTATATAGCGGAAGGGAAAGCGAAAACCGCTTTGGCAACAGGCGCGTTCAAGGACGACGTTTTGGCTGTAGACGTTTTGGAGGGCAGCGTAGAAAGCGGTTTTACCAAGGCGGTGGATGTCAATGGCGAAAAGGTAACGCTCACGATTTTGAAAAATTCGTCGAAAAATTAAAAAAATTCAAATTTTTTCAAAAAAGTGGTAAAAAATTGTTGACATTATTTTTTAATGGTGGTAATATATACAAGCTAACGCGGAGTTGGGCATAAAAAAGCGCGAGAAAAAAACTTTTTAAAAAAAGTTAAAAAAGTGCGAAAAAATGCTTGACAATAGGAAAAGGTTTGTGGTATTATATACAAGCTGTCGCCGAGAAAGCGATTAGCCCGAGCTGAAGCTCGGTAAGAGAAGATTAAAAATGGAATAAGAAAGAAATGAGATTTTATTTGACAAACAAGCAAATGAAAGGTAATTTCCGTTAATTTTTCAAAGTACTTGAGAAACAAACTTAAGTAACCTTGAAAGCAAGTCAGCAAAGAGATAACAAAATTAGTTAGAGCCGTTATTATCTTAAATGAGATAATGACTTTAAGCAATTAAACTTAAGAGTTTGATTCTGGCTCAGGATGAACGCTGGCGGCATGCTTAACACATGCAAGTCGAACGAACCAGTTCCTTCGGGGACTGGTGAGTGGCGGACGGGTGAGTAACGCGTGAGCAATCTGCCCATATCAGGGGAATAACAGTTGGAAACGACTGCTAATACCGCATAAGACCACGGAGGGGCATCTTTCTGGGGTAAAAGATTTTATCGGATATGGATGAGCTCGCGTCCAATTAGGTAGTTGGTGAGGTAACGGCCCACCAAGCCGACGATTGGTAGCCGACCTGAGAGGGTGATCGGCCACATTGGAACTGAGAGACGGTCCAGACTCCTACGGGAGGCAGCAGTGGGGAATATTGGGCAATGGAGGCAACTCTGACCCAGCAATGCCGCGTGAGTGAAGAAGGTTTTCGGA
>JAZNWF010000008.1:0-58164 GCA_045593165.1 Eubacteriales bacterium | reverse complement strand
TGGGTTCGTTACCGAATGGTACGATGCTCAAAAGGATTTCATCAATTCACTCGACCTGTCGGAGTATTACGAAAACCCGATGTACGACGAGACCGCTGATTTCATAGAGGTCATCGTTAATAAAAAGAAGAACATTTTATCAGAAAACGCGTCCGTACGGCTGTATGGAAATAAATTCGTCATAAACGAGGGAAGCGGTAACGAATACGTTTTCCCGTTTGACGAGGTAACCGCCGTTGCGGTATTGGGAAGGAATAAGCTGAATATATATCACGATAAGAGGGTATTTCAGTTAAAAAGCGGAAAACGCTTCAACGCGCTTAAGTACGTGAATATTTATTTCCGCTATAAAAACATCGCAAAAGGAGACACAAATGGAAAATTTTTGGGACTTTAGTATCTGGAGCGGCTTTAATATCGTAGCGGTTCTGCTTATAAGCCTGCTTGCCGCCAATCTTCTTAAAAGATCTTTTAAATTTCTGCAGGCGTCTCTTATTCCGACTTCGGTGCTTGCAGGCGGTATAATTATTATCGTTGCGGCTGTATATAAGTCGGTAACGGGTGACGTTATGTTCGATACTGCGTTTTTCGGCGGAAACGGCACCGCATCGCTCGAGATAATTACATATCATACTCTTGCATTGGGCTTTATCGCTTCTGCGTTCAAGGGCTCAAAGGGTAAAATGACGAAGCAACGTACCACCGAAATATTTAACACCGGCGTTACGACGGTTGCGACCTACCTTCTCCAAGGCGTTCTCGGCTTGGTAATTTCGATACTTGCCGCTTACGTCGTTGCCGACTTTTTCAAGGCGGCAGGACTTTTGCTTCCCTTCGGCTATGGTCAGGGCACGGGTCAGGCACTTAACTACGGCGGTATCTACGAAAACGAATTCGGCTTTATCGGCGGAAAGAGCTTCGGTCTTACCATCGCCGCATTGGGCTTTATCAGCGCAAGCATCGGCGGTGTTATACATCTAAACATTCTCCGCAAACGCGGTATAATCGGCAAAAAGAGGGATAACGAGGTTGCTATCAGCTCCGAGCAGATACAGTCGCCCGACGAAATTCCGATGCAGGAAAGCATCGACAAAATGACCGTTCAAATAGCTCTTATCGCTCTTGCGTATATGATCGCTTACGTTCTTATGTATCTCCTCAGCTTGATTCTCCCCGGAATGAAAGCTGTAATTTACGGCTTCAACTTCCTGCTCGGCGTTCTTGCCGCAACGCTTGTGAAGGCGGTTATGAGCTTCCTAAAAAAGAAAAAGGTTATAAAAAAGGAATACACCAACGACTTTCTTATGACCCGTGCAAGCAATTTCTGCTTCGACGTTATGATAGTTGCCGGAATCGCCGCAATACGCCTGAGCGCGCTCGAAAATTATTGGGGTATAATCCTTATAATGGGTGTTCTCGGACTTGTAATAACCTATGCTTATAACTATTTTGTAGCAAAAAAGCTGTTCCCCGAATACAGAGAGGAGCAATTCCTTACGATGTACGGTATGCTCACAGGTACCGCAAGCACAGGTATTATACTTCTCCGCGAAATAGACGGTGAATTCAAAACACCTGCTTCGGATAATCTTGTTTACCAAAACTTCCCCGCAATCGTGTTCGGCTTCCCTCTTATGCTTCTCGCAACGCTTGCGCCGAAAGCACCTGTTCTTACAACCGTTATTCTCTTCCTTTTCTTTGTTGTGATGAACATAATCCTCTTCCGCAGCTTTATTTTCAAGCGCAGAAAAAACAAATAAGTAAAAAACCGCCTTATGCTTTTCGCTAAAGGCGGTTTTGTTGTATTTGCACATCATCCGCGCCGGTCAGGCTGCCACGCAATCTCGCCGTTGACGATTGTATATCTCACAGAAGAAGCGATTTCCAAAGGATTGCCGTCATAAATGGCAATATCCGCATCCTTTCCTTCTTTTAAACTGCCCAATCGGTTATCTACACGGCAAATCCGCGCCGCATCAATGGTGATCGCGCGCAACGCGCCCCACTCGTTCATGCCTTCCTTTGCGGCAAGTCCTGCGCACAGCGGCAGATACTGAATCCTCGATACGGGATGATCCGTAGTCAACGCCACCAAAACTCCTGCTTTTTGTAGTATACCGGGTGTTTTAAAATCCGAATGGCTAACTTCATTCTTGCTACGGGACGCAAAAGAAGGCCCTACGATAGCGGGATAACCGCTTTCGGCGATAGCATCGGCAATCAAGTGGCCCTCGGTACAATGGTCGAGCGTGAGCCCTAATCCAAATTCTTCGGCAATACGGATAGCGGTGAATATATCGTCCGCGCGGTGCACGTGCGCTTTAAGCGGTATTTTACCCTCAAAAAGCTCGCGATAACATTCCATACCGAACGTTCCCTGCGACCCGTTACCGTCGCCGAAATACTGCTTCGCAAGCGTTAATTCTTCACGGATCAACGATGCAATACCCATACGTGTGGACGGCATATTTCCGTTGGGGCCGTAGTTTGTCATCGGATTTTCGCCAAAGGCTATTTTCATGGCAGACGGAGCCAAAACAACCATATCGTCTATTCGCCTGCCGTGTGTTTTAATAAAAGCAAACTGTCCGCCGACAGGATTTGCGCTTCCCGGTCCGACCATAACACCCGTGATGCCTGCCGCCAACGCATTATGAAATGCGCTGTCCATTGGGTTTATTGCATCAATCGCGCGGACACACGGCGTGGTCGGGTTTGTTCCCTCGTTGCTTTCATCACCTTGGTTGGTTTTCTTTTCTTCCGCAATCCCTATATGGCTATGTGCATCAATAAACCCCGGATACACACGCAAACCTTTAGCATCGATAATCCGCATACGCTCGGTTTGTGTTATATTTTGGGAAATCCGAATAATTTTTCCTTCGTCTATCAGCAAATCGGCTTGTATCGCTTGGTTCGTCTCCATTGTAAACACCGATCCGTTTTTAATTAAAAGCACGTAAAGCCTCCTGAAAAAATTGTTTCATGTATAGTTTTTTCTAAAAGCAGACAAACTATACTTGTAATCAATTTAAGGAGAATTTTTATGAACAATCATTATCAAAACAGCCAAAACAACAGACAGAACAATCAGAATAACCGCAATAACCAGAACAACCGCAACAACCAGAATCAGAACGACCAAAACAACCGTAACAACCAGAATAATCAGAACAACAACCAGAATCAGAACAGAAACAATAACCAGAACCAGAATCGATAAACAATCGTCAGGCTCGGTTAAAAACGCAAAAAGCCTTTTGCTCAATAAGCAAAAGGCTTTTTATGTGATATTTTAAATTTTGTTATTTAAAAGGAACTGCTATTCAATATATTCTCGTAATTTTTCAAAACTTTTATTTAATGCTTCGTAATTTATATTTTCGTTTTGATCAAAAGAAGTCGCTTCAACTGTAAAATCGCCTTGATAATTCATTGATTTTAAAAATGCGAACAGTTTGTCGAAGTCTATATTGCCGTCACCGATATGCAGGGTTTTAAGATTACCCCAATCCATATAACCGCCCGCATAATCATTAATATGCATATGACGTATGTACGGAAAAAACCATAAATTTTCTTCTTTATACAGCAAGTCGAGTTGATTATGAAACGCCGCCATTTTAGTATCAAATGTAAACCGGATGTCCGGATATGCTTTTGCCAGCTCGATCAAATGACTCATAGGGTCATTCCGATTGCAAACCACATTTTCGATCATAAGCACAAGGTTATAAGAATCGGATATTCCGCGCAAATGCTTGTAGCACTCTATATTGTGTTGTATATTTTTATCCGAATCCAATCCGCCCCAAAGATGCAACACTAACTTTTCTGCGCCAAGGAACCTTGCAAGCGCGCAATTTTTATCAAAAAGCTCAAACGCTCTTTCTACATCACCCTCATTGTTGCGGCTGATCAAATTTCCTACGTCTTTTTCAATATGAAATACAGGTATACAAGCAGAAAGTGTAGACATAAACGCCTTGAGCTCATCTATTCTTTCGTGCCACACATCATACATCATAAACTCGTAGCCATCGCATTCGAGTTGTTCTGTACATTGGCGTAAAAGAGTAAAATCTCTGCCGTTCGGCCGTCCTATCAGCGCACCTGTAGAACAAAGGATTCTGTTCATATTTCTTCCTTTCAATATTATGTGCAGGTCATTTTTATTATTTTACAAACCGTTGAGCATATCCGCATCTTCGGCAAAGCTCCTCGGCCGCTTCGCCGCATTTAAAGCCATCGACCATATTTTGCGCTCGTTTAGAATTAATAATAGAATCAATATCCTGCTCGAATATATTTCCAAGATTAATAACCCCGTCGCTGTCAAGACAGCACGGCACAACGGTACCGTCCGAAAGGATCCCAAACTGGTCCTTCAATCCGTAGCAAAAAAATTCGCTTCCCTTTATTTCGGCATTACTGTCGGGCCACTCGAATCGCTCGCCCCATTCGAGATATATCTTATCGCGTATTCTGATGCCTCTTGTATTCTCTGCCCAATCGCCCGAGATATTTTCTTTAAGAGCGTTGATCGCAAAGTCGTTGCGGCAACCGTCAACGCCCTTGTTCCAAAGGCGAAAAACCACGATAACGTCTTGGCTCGCGGCTTTTTTTGCAAAGTCCGCAAGGTCGAGTACATAATTCAAATGAGCCTCGTCATCGCCCTGCTCGAAGCTGTGCAAGGAAATATTCACCTTATGCAGACCTGCAGACAAAAGCTCTTCCCCGCGCTTATTAAGAAGCGTTCCGTTCGTGGTGATGATTGATTTATAGCCGCGTTGTCCCGCCATTTTTATAAATTCGGGAAGCTGAGGATGCACAAGCGGCTCGCCCATCAAATGATAATAAATATATTTCGTTTGCTCGGTCAGCTTATCGAGAATAAAGGCAAATTCGTCCCTGCTCATTTGCCGAGGCGTTCTGTGGTGCCCGTGGCAAAACGAGCAGTTCATATTGCATATATTCGTGATCTCTACGTATACCTTGTTGAACATAAATGCTCCGGACAATGCATTATACTGCAAATTGCAAAAGTGGTTTAAAACAACGATTTTAAACCACTTCAAAGCTATATTGTTTTTATTCCCACTCGATAGTGCCCGAGGGCTTGGGTGTAAGATCGTAAAGGACACGGTTGATTCCTTCGACCTCGTTGGTGATACGAGCGGTTATTCTATGAAGCACCGCGTAAGGAATCTCTTCGATGGTTGCGGACATCGCATCGACTGTATTTACCGCACGGATTATTGCAGGCCAGCCTTCATAGCGGCTATCATCCTTAACACCGACCGATTTGATATCGGGAATCACCACGAAATACTGCCATACCTTTTCGGCAAGGCCGCAAATATCAAATTCCTCGCGCAGTATTGCATCTGCTTCGCGAAGAGCGTTTAATCTGTCACGGGTGATCGCGCCGAGGCAACGAACGCCCAAGCCGGGTCCGGGGAACGGCTGACGGTATACCATAGCGTGAGGAAGACCGAGCGCTTCGCCGACAACGCGAACCTCGTCCTTGAACAAAAGCTTGATAGGCTCTACAAGTTCAAACTTAAGGTCCTCGGGAAGACCGCCGACATTGTGGTGCGACTTAACAGCCTTTTTGCCCTCTGCCTGCTTTATGCTTTCAAGAATATCGGGATATATAGTACCCTGTGCAAGATATTCGATGCCCTCGAGCTTACGCGCCTCATCGGCAAACACGTTGATAAATTCCTTGCCGATTATCTTGCGCTTGCTTTCGGGGTCGGAAACGTTTTCAAGAAGACCCAAGAAGCGGTCGGTAGCATCGACGTAGATAAGGTTCGCATCGAGCTCATCCTTAAATATCTTCACTACGTTTTCGGATTCATCCTTACGCATAAGGCCGTGGTTTACGTGCACGCAAACGAGCTGCTTGCCGATAGCCTTTACCAAAAGCGCGGCAACAACCGACGAATCCACACCGCCGGAAAGCGCCAAAAGCACCTTTTTATCGCCCACCTGCGAGCGTATTTCGGCAATCTGTTCTTCAATGAACGCGTTAGCAAGCTCGAAATTATCGATACGAGCCATAGTTTCCGGACGGACGTTGCTTTGCATAAATGAGTTCCTCCCAATATCATATAAGGATTATAAATTATGATGAAATATTATAACAGTCACCGCCGATAAATACAAGAGAAATTTGAAATAAAATATCGATTTTTTCGCGATTTTTTATATTGTAATTTAACAAAAAAGGTTCTGCAAAAAGCAGAACCTTTTTATTCGGTTTATTCAGCCGTTTAATTAGCCTTCGATGTACCAGTCGCCGTCGATCTTGTAGCAGCTGTAGGTCTGTACAGATGCGCTGGTAAAGGTTTCATCATCCTTTTCAAAGATTCTGGTAACGAGAACGCCAACGGTAGCAACCTCTTCTACGTAGTCTTCAACGTCGGTATCAACGTATTCGAAATCTTCGATTGCTGCATCAAAAGTATCGGAGCCCTTTTCATAGGTGTTGCAGTAAAGAATTTCGTATTCGAAATCCCAATCGTCGAATTCTGCGTCTTCAGCGGTTTCATCCATATCTTCGAGAGAGTTGAAGCTGGACTTCTTTTCCTTCTGAGCAGCACGGATCATTTCCTTATAATCGGATGCTTCTTCAGAATCCATAAGCTCGATAAGCTCGAGGTTGTAGTTGTAAGCAACTGCCCAGTAATCCTCAGCCTCTGCATCGCCGTCGCCATAAAGAACGTCGAGCGCTGCAACAACAGCCTTTTCGGGAGACGAGTTAGCGCCGCAAGCTACGAACAAGGGAGCCAAGCAAAGAAGCATAGCGAGAAGTAAACTAATCTTTTTCATAATAGCCTCCAAATTTTTTTGTGTACTTAATTTTATCATATTATTTCTGAAATTACAACTGTTTTTTACAAATTATTAAAAATATGTTCTCGGTTTATTCGGTTTTCCGCATAGCATCTCAAAAAAGATAATATTATTAAACAAAACATATTCACGGAGAAGGTTTCAATGAAAAAGCTATTCGTAATTTTATTATCGCTTGTGATCCTTGTGCTTCCCCTTTCGGCTTATGCAACCGAAACGGCGTACGTATATCCGTACGATATCACTATGGGCGAATACTGGTTTGAGCCCGCAAGCGCTCAATACGTAAGCGACGGCGATGCCAAGGCTATGCTTTTGATGGAATTTTCCACCGGCAAAGTATTGTTTGCCGAAAACGAGCACGAGCATCTGCCCATCGCCTCGGTAACCAAGGTAATGAGCACGCTGTTGGTAGCGGAGGCTATCGATTCAGGACGCATATCTATCGACGACACGGTAACCGTTTCGGAATATGCGGCAAGCATGGGCGGCTCGCAGATATTCCTCGAGGCAGGTGAAACGATGAGCGTGCGCGACCTTTTGAAATCGCTTATCGTGGTTTCGGCAAACGATGCGACCGTCGCTTTGGGCGAATACATCTGCGGAAGCGAGGCGGCGTTTGTGCAGGCGATGAACGAGCGTGCCCGTGAGCTTGGCTGCGAAAACACGAATTTCGTAAATACAAACGGGCTTCCTGCCGACGACCATTATTCCTGCGCGCTCGATATAGCACTCATAACGCGTGAGCTGATGAAGCACGAGCTTGTTTTCGAATACACGGGTATATGGATGGACACCATTCGCAACGGCACGTTCGGGCTTGCAAACACGAACAAGCTGATACGCTTTTACAAGGGCGCAACGGGTATGAAGACCGGCTTCACGGGCGAGGCAAAATACTGTCTTTCCGGCACCGCAAAACGCGACGGTATGCACCTTATTGCCGTGGTTTTGGGCGCATCGACAAGCGACAAGAGATTTGCCGCCGCAAAGGGTATGCTCGATTACGGGTTCGCAAACTATTCGGTCGTCACACCCGAAATACCCTCGCTTGAGCCGATAGCAGTATTGCGCGGTGTCGAAAACCGTGTCGCGTTAAAAAGCACACCCGTAAGCCTGCTTGTCGAAAAAGGTGTTGACAGCAAGATCGAAGCAAAGGCAGTTATAAACGAAAATATCCAAGCACCCGTTGAAAAAGGAGCGAAGGCGGGACATATCGCATATTACATAAACGGAAGCGAGGTCGCCCGAGCCGACGTGTATACCGCTTCCGCCGTTTCCGAGGTTTCTTATAGCTCGGTGTTGAGCGAGTTATTCAAAAGACTCTTCTTTAAATAAAATAATAAATGCAAGTGTCTTTCGCACTTGCATTTTCTTATTCCTATTCTGCTTCCGACCACGGCTCGTTGGTTACAGCGCCGCCGCTTACTGAGGTTATGATTTTAATATTTGAATACTTTACGTCCTTACCGAGCAGGAATTTATACTCCTTAGCCTCGGCGGCGAAGTAGTATTCCAGCCAGACGTAGCCCTCCTCGGTGTCGCATATTTCCAGCTTGCTTCCGTTATCGTAATAAACGAATATGGATTCGGTGACGTTGCTCGGGCGTGTAAGATCAAATGCAAAGCCGCTGTTGGTGAGCATGCTGTAAAGACTGCTTGAATTATGTGCGCTGAGCTTTACGTCATCCTCGGGACGCTCTGCGCGCACCGATTCGGATTCATACACCGAGCCCGCGAAATCCAGCAAAAAGTCGTTCCAAACGGTACGGCGGTAAATGACGACGGAAAAAAGCACGATGCCCGTTAATATAAAGCCGATAACCGCAACCACAACAGACATCTTTAACACGCGCTTTATTTTATCCTTCGTTCTGTAATCCATATCCGCTACCCCTTTCTTGCTTCGCTATAAGCAATAATACAATATTTTTCAACGGTTTTCAAGATGATGTTGAAAAATCGCCTCTTCCGTTATATAATATATACGATGTATGATGATTTTCGAGGTAATATATGATAATAGAAGGATTACAAAAGCTTACCCTGCTTGACTACCCGGGTCACGTTGCCTGCACGATATTCGCACATGGGTGTAATCTGCGCTGCCCCTTCTGTCACAACGCGGGACTTGTTGTACGCAAGCCCGAAAATATAATATCGCAGGACGAGCTTTCGGCGTTTCTTACGCGCCGCAAGGGCATTTTGGACGGAATCTGCCTTACCGGCGGCGAGCCGTTGGCGCAAAACGATTCGATAGAGTTTATCCGTTTTTTGCGTAGCTTCGGATACAAAATAAAGCTCGACACGAACGGATTTTACCCCGAAAGGTTAGAAACCGCCATAAACGAAGGGCTTGTCGATTATATCGCGATGGATATAAAATCCTCGCCCAAAAATTACGGCGCGGCTGTCGGCATTCCCGATATAGACATAACACCTATGCTTAAAAGCGCAGAGCTTATACGCTCGTCGGGTATCGACCACGAATTCCGCACGACCGCCGTCAAGGGACTACATCTTGTGTCCGATTTCGAAAAGATCGGCGAATGGCTGACGGGCGAAAGTAAATATTTTATACAGCAATTTACCGATTCGGGCGACCTTATAGGTCAGGACCTCGACGCCTTTTCCGAAGCAGAAACCGCGACTCTCCTTGCGGCAGTAAGGAAACACATAAAAACGGCTGAAGCACGCGGACTATAACACACTTGACGAATTGAACATATTATAACACAAGATATTGTGCATTTCCACAAAACCACAATATCTTGTGTTTTCTTATTGACAAAGGCGCAATATTATGGTATCTTTATATTCGCCGACCGGCGCGTGTAATTAGGAATTTATTTTATTAAGCGTCTTTTAGCTCCTGTCGGCCAAGCGATCGTTTTAAATAATATTCATATAAAGAAAGGGTAACAGATCATGTATCAGGTTGTGAAAAGAAACGGCAAAACTGCCGAGTTTGACATCAAAAAGATAGCCGCTGCTTTGGAAAAAGCATTCGAGGCTTGCGACAGACCCACTCATCCCAGCGTTATCGATTTCCTCGCACTCAAAGTTACCTCCGATTTTGAATCCAAGATCAAGGACGGCATGATCGCCGTTGAAGACATTCAGGACTCCGCCGAAAGCGTGCTTGCACAGGCGGGCTATGCTGACGTTGCAAAGGCGTACATTCTTTACCGCCGTCAGAGAGAAAAGCTCCGTAATATGAAGTCCACCATGCTCGACTACAAGGCATTGGTCGACAAATACGTTAAAAACGTTGACTGGCGCGTTAAGGAAAACTCCACCGTTACCTACTCGGTAGGCGGTCTTATCCTTTCCAACTCGGGAGCGATCACCGCAAATTACTGGCTTTCCGAAATCTACGATGATGAGATCGCAAATGCTCACCGCAACGCAGATATTCACATCCACGACCTTTCGATGCTTACCGGCTACTGCGCAGGCTGGTCGTTGAAGCAGCTCATTCAGGAGGGCTTGGGCGGCGTTCCCGGAAAGATCACCTCTTCCCCTGCAAGCCACCTTGCAACTCTCTGCAACCAGATGGTCAACTTCTTGGGTATTATGCAGAACGAATGGGCAGGCGCTCAGGCGTTCTCCTCGTTCGATACTTATCTTGCACCGTTCGTAAAGGTAGATAATCTTACCTACGATCAGGTCAAGAAGTGCATCGAATCCTTCATCTACGGCGTAAATACTCCTTCTCGTTGGGGTACTCAGGCACCGTTCTCCAACATCACTCTTGACTGGACCGTTCCCAACGACTTGGCAGAGCTCAACTGTATCGTCGGCGGCAAGGAAATGGACTTCAAGTACAAGGACTGTAAAGCCGAAATGGATATGATCAACAAGGCGTTCATCGAAATTATGATCGAGGGCGACGCCAACGGCAGAGGCTTCCAGTATCCTATCCCCACCTACTCCATCACTGCGGATTTCGACTGGTCGGAAACCGAAAACAACAAGCTTCTTTTCGAAATGACGAGCAAGTACGGTACCCCCTACTTCTCCAACTATATCAACAGCGATATGGAGCCCAGCGACGTTCGTTCGATGTGCTGCAGATTGCGTCTTGACCTCCGCGAGCTCCGCAAAAAGTCGGGCGGCTTCTTCGGAAGCGGCGAAAGCACCGGTTCTGTCGGCGTTGTAACGCTGAATATGCCCCGTCTTGCATACCTCTCCGCAAACGAAGAAGACTTTATGAAGCGTCTTGATCACCTTATGGACGTCTCGGCTCGCTCGCTCAAGGTCAAGAGAACCATCATCACCAAGCTTCTTGAAGAGGGTCTATATCCTTACACCAAGCGTTATTTAGGCACCTTCGACAACCACTTCTCCACCATCGGTCTTGTCGGTATGAACGAAGCAGGTCTGAACGCTAAATGGATCCGCAAGGACATGACTCATGTTGAAACTCAGGAATTCAGCAAGCGCGTTCTCAACCATATGCGCGAAAGACTTTCCGACTATCAGGAAAAATACGGTGACCTTTATAACCTCGAGGCAACTCCTGCGGAATCCACCGCATACCGTCTTGCAAAGCACGACGTAAGCCGTTATCCCTCTATCCTCACCGCAAACGAAAACGGTACTCCTTATTACACCAACTCCTCGAATCTTCCCGTTGGATACACCGACGATATATTCGAAGCGCTTGCTATCCAGGACGATCTCCAGACGCTTTACACCTCGGGCACCGTATTCCACGCGTTCTTGGGTGAAAAGCTTCCCGATTGGAAGGCTGCGGCTAACCTCGTTCGTAAGATCGCCGAAAACCACAAGCTTCCCTACTACTCCATCTCCCCGACCTATTCGGTATGTAAGAACCACGGCTACATCGCAGGCGAGCACTTCACCTGTCCCGAATGCGGCGAAAACGCAGAGGTCTACAGCCGTATCACCGGCTACTACCGTCCCGTTCAGAACTGGAACGACGGTAAGAGCCAGGAATACAAGGATCGCGTAAACTACGACGTTCTTAACAAGACCGAGGTTCACGTCAAGGCAGAGGAAAAGGCTGAAGAGGCTTGCTGCGGCGACATCGGAGAAACAATTCTCTTTGCTACCAAGACCTGCCCCAACTGCCGCATCGCAGCGTCGCTTCTCGATAAGGCAAACGTAAGCTACCGCAAGGTATACGTTGAGGACGAGCCCGAGCTTGCAAAGCAGCTTGGCTTGAAGCAGGCTCCCACGCTTGTTGTAGGCAACGAAAAGATAGTTAACGTTTCCAACATCAAGAAGTATCTCGGTAACTAAAAATTGATTTATAACCCCCGAAAGCTCTTTTCGGGGGTTTATAATAGAAAAAGGGTGTTATTATGCATGATATTATTATAGTCGGTGCAGGTCCCGCGGGACTTACGGCGGCAATATACGCGCTCCGCGCAAACAAAAGCGTTCTTATTCTCGAAAAAAGCAGCTTTGGCGGTCAGATGACATTTTCCCCGAAGATAGAAAATTACCCCGGCTTCATTTCGATTTCAGGCACCGAACTTGCAGATTCCTTGGTTGAGCAGGCACTCACGCAGGGCGCAGAGGTCGAGCTCGAGGAGGTCGAATCGATAACCGTGCTTGACGACGGAAGCAAAAAAATCGTTACCGATTGCGGCGAGCATATCGCAAAGGCAGTCATAATTGCGACCGGCGCAAAGCACAGGCTTTTGGGTGTCAAGGGCGAAACCGATTTTATCGGCAACGGCATTTCCTTCTGCGCGGTTTGCGACGGTGCATTCCACGCAGGCAAGAAGGTAGCCGTTATCGGCGGAGGCAATTCGGCACTTCAGGAGGCGATATTGCTTTCCGACGTTTGCGAAAGCGTAACGGTTATACAGAACCTCGATGATTTCACGGGCGAACGCCGTTTGGCCGAATCGCTTATGGCAAAGCCCAACGTAAGTGCGATATTCGGCACGGTCGTTACCGAATTTTTCGGCGAAAACGGCGAAATGACGGGTCTTGTTACAAAGCGCGTTTCCGACGGAACGGAAACAAGAATGGATTTTGAGGGCGCATTCGTTGCAATCGGTCTTGCACCCGACACTCAGATCGCGGAGGGTCTTGCAGAGCGCGACAAATGGGGCTATATCGTTGCCGACGAAAAATGCCTCACAGCTACCGACGGATTGTTCGTTGCGGGCGATTGCAGGAGCAAGGGCGTGCGTCAGATAGCAACTGCCGTTGCAGACGGTGCAACAAGCGCATTGGCGGCTATCTCCTACCTCGAAAACAAATGAAAAGATTTATGATTTTATGCTTGGCGGCGTCGCTTCTTTTGGGAGCTTGCGCCGCCGAGCGCGTTAATGAAAGCGATAGCGACGCGCAATCATCATTACCGATCGAAAGCGAAATATCCGAAGCTGAAAGCGTTACACCTGACGAATCCTCTTATGCGGCAGAAATACCCGAGCAGGTCATTCCCGAGCCGATAGAGATAACCGTTGAAAGCATCGGTATTCCACTTGCCGACCGCTACGGTGCGGACGATATTACGAGAACACCGAATGATATAGTTCTTTACGGTAACGAGCTACATATAGGAAGCGGCGAATATACAGACAATTCGGGCCCGATAGATATGTACCGCTACGATGCTTACGCAGGCGAATGGCTCGAATCGGGAACGCTTCCCGAGGAAGCGATATTACGGTTCTGCGTTATCGACGATATTCTTTACGCACCCGGAATCGATTCAAGGCAAAGCTGGACATACGGAAGCTACTACATATTCGAAAACGGCGTATGGGAGAAAAAACGAGTTATTCCCAACGGCATTCACGTATTCGATATAGTTAAATACCAAGATCTTCTTTTCTTCGGCATCGGCACGGACGGAAGCACGGGTGCAGTCGTATGCGAGGACGGCAACGGCGGATACAGAACACCCTTGTTTCTTGACGAAGTCGGAAACGAAATAATTATTGATCCTGAGGATATCGATGCCTGCAGGGTATACGATATGTTCGTGCTTAACGGCAGTCTTTTCGCGATGAAAAAGCCGAACGTCATTTATAAATACGACGGAAGTGATTTCGTTTATTATTCGGAATGGGAGGATTTTTCCACCGTGCATATAGGGTACGACGGCGGCACGGAAAGAAAGCTTGTGTTCAAAAATACGTTATATATCGTGGGCGGCTGGCTTTACACCTCGGACGATGCAAACACGATCACCAAGCATAAAACCGACAGGAGCGATTATTACTGCGACCTGTATATTTACAACGACACGCTTTATATGCTCGTCATATCCAAAATTGAAAACGGCAAATACAAAATGACGGTTCTTGCAAATGAAAGCGAATCGGTTGACGGCTTTTACGAATACTGCTCATTTGAATATTCGATTCCCGCGGTAAGCTTTGCCGTCGGTGAGGGCAAATTATACTTCGGGATGGCGGATATCCATTCAAATAACGAGCTTAACGGAACTATACTCGAAGCAAAATGTCTACAATAATATATACAAGGGGCTTTTTCGAGTCCCTTTTTTGTTTTCGGATCTTATTCGTCAAAAAAAGATTGGCAAAAACAACAAAATTAAAAATGCGCTTTTGTTCAAATATACAAAAAAACGCCGTATAGTAAAAAGGAATAAGTTTTTGATTGACTTTTTTTTTTGAAAATATTAAAATAGATTGTATTTTTATATGTACTCATTATAAGGAGGAGTATTTCCTATGAAGCTCATAAAACGCATCGGCGCGCTTCTCGTTACAGTAGCATTGCTTTGCTCGTTGCTAATGTTCGTGCCGAATAACGTAACGCCTAAGGTTCACGCTTTAGAAGAAGCAGGTCTTGCTTATAACACAAGCGGTTTCCAATCACTCGGATGTGACCTTTCGTTCTACAACGTAAGCGATAATAACTACGCTAACGGATATTCAAATGACGACAGTGGCGCTAACTATTCGCTCGTTGATTTTGAAGCGATGAAGGCGGACGGCTGTGATTTCGCCATTCTCCGTTTAGGTTCTGAGGATTCCAGCGGTAAATATTACGATCCTCACTTTGTTACCTACTACAATATGGCACGCGAAGCGGGCATGCAGCTCGGCGTGTATTACTATTCCTACGCTCTTACCTACGATGAAGCAGTGGAAGAAGCTGAATTCTGTATCGAGGTTATGGAAAGCTACGGCATGTACTTCGAATATCCGATCTATATCGATATCGAGGAATCCGATCAGCTTACATCCTCTATAGCGCCCGCTGTAAGCTTGGGCTGGTGCGATACTATGGAAGCCGCAGGATACTTTCCCGGCATCTACGGTAACTACAATCTTTACGATTGCCTTACCACCGACATTCAGCAAAACTACGATATCTGGCTTGCATACGTTTCTTCCGCGACATCCACAAGCTCATACAACCCCTCCAACACCGACCTCAGCAGTGAATGCTCGGTATGGCAGTATTCCTTCTACGGCTACGAATACGACGGTATCGGTCTTGATATGCTCGACGTTAACGTATCCTACAAGGATTATCCCACCATTATGGCGACCTACGGCTACAACAACGTAGACGGCAGCGGTGCAACCAAGACTAACGTTTCCAAGGACGCAACCTACTATCCTCCCGACAACACCCGTACCGACGATTATGTCGATGACGGAGTTAAGCTTACGGACGGCTCCAAGGGCAGTATCTACGGCGGTGAAACCGCTCGTTACGCGGGCTGGTACACCACCACCGGACTTGAAATCGTTGTAGATCTCGGCGCAGTAACCGATTCCAACACCTATAACGTATATGCGGCAGCCAACTCCTCTTGGGGCATCGATATTCCCTCGGGCTTTACCGTTTCGGTTTCAGACAGCCTCAACGGAACCTATACCGAAATTACCTCCACCACCGAATATACTCTTACCGGAACCGACACCTCGACCGGTTGGTCGACCTACCTGTTTACCGTATCGACCGAAGAAGCAGCTTCGGCTCGCTACGTTAAATTCACCGTTGCGCCCAATAACGCAACAACAGGCAGCCACGTATGGCTCGACGAGGTTGAAGCTATCTACGACACCTCTTTGATCGAGGATGACGGCAGCGGTGATACCGGAAGCGGCGACGGCAGCTCGGGTGATACAGGCGAAGACGACACGACTCTTACCATCAACTCTCTTGAATTTTCTATAAGCGCAGATGCAACCGCAGGCGGCAACGTATTTACTCCCACGCTTCTCAGTGTAAACGGCAGTACCGCACTTACGAGCCACATCAATAACAGCTATAACCTTTGGTATACTATCGATTCTATCGGCGGCGACACCTACGAATCGTACACCGGCACCACCTTTGAAAGCGGTTATATCTACGACCTTTACATTGCTGTGGTTTCAAACTCAACCGCAACCTTTGCTACAGATTGTACGCTTACCGTTTCTTCTCCCAACAACACTTATACCGGCACAATATACAGCTATTCCGCTACAGACGGTAAAATAACATTCGACGTTTATTTCGACCTTACCGATACCGGAAGCGGCGACGGCGATGATACCGGCAGCGGTGATGGCGGCGATACCGGCAGCGGTGATGGCGGCACAACTGCAAATCCCGATGACGATATCGTTGTCGGAAGCCAGGAGGTTTACATCACCGGCTTCAACACCTCGATAGTTGCAGGTGCGGCTCAGATATTCACTCCCGATTTCGGCACAGTTTCCTCCTCTACTGCAAACATCACCTGGACTATGAATGCCATCGCTAAATACGATGAAGAACTTGACGCTTACGTTGTTACACAGGTATTTGCAGGCGGCGGAAGTGACTCGCTCAGCTACGACCTTGCGGACGATGAAATCCTTATCGCAGTTCACGACTGGGAAACCGGCGTTACCGATGGCACAGAGGTTTCGGGCTCTGCTCAGAACTTCGCGAACCTCAGCGCTGTTCAGGCGGGTATGCTTCTCGAATTCAGCGATATCGATCTTGACAGCAAGAGCGTAGGCACAGATCCTATCATAACCTTCTATAATCTTCCCGATCCTGTTGTTTCAATCGGTGCCAAAGCAAATGAAGAGCTCGGCGGAATCCGCTTCGGTGCAACCTACAACAAAGTTACATCAAACGGTCAGGTTACCGGCTTAGGCTTCCTTATCATCTCGGCTGACAAGCTCGGAGACAACACCCTCGATCTCAACTACGCATCCAACTCCGAAATTGCAAAATACGTTGCAAAAGTCGAATGCCGCACCATCGAAGACTACGTTGAAGGAAAGGCATTTGAGGATTACGCAAGCTTCACCTTCTACGCAACCGTTATCGGACTCGGCAACTATGCTGACGAAGACATCGTTGCCGTTCCCTATATCACTTACCTCGACGGCGACACCTTCTGCGGCGAAGCTATGACCAACAGCGTGAACGGTGTTCTCAACGGCGAAAGCTCATTCTGAACATAACAACCAAAAAACAAAATCCGCGATTTGCAAAAGCCGTTCGCGGATTTGTTTTTTATTCTCATTTTGCGTCGATATTGACATTTTATACTGCAAATGGTAAAATGTATAATAATTCACATTATTAAACACCACCTTAAGGAGATGCTTTATATGAAGCTCATAAAAAAAGCGACCGCGTTATTTTTAACCGCAACAATGCTCCTGTCTTTAATGATCGTTGCACCGATCTCCAACGTTTTGGCTATCGAAGGCGGTGGTATAACCTCCTCCGGCAAGATCGTTGCATACGGTTGCGACCTTTCTTATTGGAACGTAAGCGGCGACACGCTTGATTATTCACTTGTGGATTTCGAAAAAATGGTTGCCGACGGATGTGAGTTTGCCATCCTCCGTATCGGATATGAAGCAAGTGCAACGGGTGTGAACACAATAGACAAGGCTTTTGTGACCTTTTATAACAATGCGCGTGCGGCAGGCATGCAGCTCGGCGTTTACTTCTATTCTCTCGCTACCACCTATGACGGCGCGGTTGATGATGCAGAATGGGTTATAAGCATAATCGAGCAATACGATATGTATTTTGAATACCCGATATATTACGACGTAGAGGATTCTGCGCAGGTCGCACTCGGCTCGACCGCAATGGAAACTCTTTGCTCGGGTTGGTGCGATACTCTTGAAGCGAACGGATATTTCCCCGCGATCTACGGCGGCGGAAGTCAGGTTATCGATAAGCTCTCGGACGACTTCAAGGCATCGTATGACGTTTGGTATCCCCGCGTGCTTTCCGCTACAGCCTCCGGTTCGCAGTACGATCCTACCGCATACGACTGGAGCAGTTACTGCAGTATGTGGCAGTATGCTTGGTATCAATACGAATATGACGGAATCGGACTTGATATGCTCGACGTTAACGTAGCCTACAAGGACTACCCTACTATTATGAGTACATACGGCTACAACAACGTCGCTAAAGACTCGCAGGATCTCGAATCTATTGTCGAGAACGCAAGCAAGATTTATTATTATAACTACTCCGCAGGCGCGCTTACGGTTTTGCATAATACCTATAACGAAGCCGTAGCTATGCTTAACTCGGGCACTGCTACCGACGAAGAAATGACAGCTATGGCAGAAAAGCTTCAGGCCGCTATCGACAACACTGCCGAAAACGAAGAGCAGATACTTTCGACAGGCTGGTCCTACACTACAACGACCAACACCCGCACCGACGCCTATGCGGACGACGGTGCCAAGCTGACAGACGGCGAAAAAGGAAGCATCTACGGCGGCGGCACAGGTCGTTTCTCGGGCTGGTATGCTCCAAAGGTCGATATAATAATGGACCTCGGCGAAAATAATACTCAGGTTTACGACACATTCAACATCTACTCTGCCTATGGCGATTACGGCATTTCGAAGCTCTCGCATTTCACTATTTCCGTTTCTGATGACGGTGCAACCTATACCGAGATCGAAACATCCTATGATATCACCGAAACCGAAACGTCGGATACCTGGGTAGCGTGCCTTTTGACTTATACCACCGAAACCGCTTTATCCTCGCGTTACGTAAAATTCACGGTATACCCCACCTCGAACGGAAGCAGCGGTCACGTTTGGTTGGACGAGGTTGAGCTTGCATACGTTTCTACCGAAGCATATGACGACGGTGTTTATATCGACGGCTTCAACACCTCGATAGTTGCAGGCGCGGCACAAATATTCACCCCCGATTTCGGAACTATAACCACATCCAACGCAAACCACTCGTGGACTATGAACGTTGTAGCAAAGTACAGTCCATCGCTTGATGCTTACGTGGTACAACAGGTTATAAAGGGCACCGGATCGAGCACCGCAGATATCACTCTTGCGGACGATGAAATTCTTATCGCCGCACACGAATGGGAAGACGGAGTAACCGACGGAACAGCAGTCGCGGGCTCAACGCTCAACTACAACAATCTCGCATCTGCACAGGTAGGAGATATTCTTACTCTTCATCAGATCGACGTTGCCAACAAATCACTCGGAATCGCGCCCTATATCAGCATCAGCGCTCCCACGGTGTTCCCTATCGTTTCTCTCGGTGCGAAAGCAAACGAAACGCTGGGCGGACTCCGATTTGGCGCAACCTACAACGATATCGAGGAAAACGGCGAGGTTACCGGCTTGGGCATTCTTGTCATCTCTGCCGACAGACTCGGCGATAACACACTCGACCTCGGATACGCCTCCAATACCGCAATAGCAAAATACGTTGCTGATATTGAATGCCGTACCATCGAAAATCCCGTTGACGGTCAGGAATTTGAAGAATATTCCAGCTTCAATTTCTACGCAACCGTTATCGGACTCGGTGATCACGCAGACGAAAATCTGGTTGCCGTTCCCTATATCACCTACGTTGACGGCACCGTATTCTACGGCGAAGTGATGACCAACAGCTTGAACGGTGTTCTCAACGGAAACAGCTCGTTCTGATCAATCCAAATAACAAAAAGAAGCCGCGGCACGTTTGTACCGCGGTTTTTTGTTGCCTATTTCTGTTTTTTTGCTTCTACGACGGTAATGTTCTGCACGGGGATTCCCGTTTGCTCGTAAACGATATCGGTTATCTGCGTAAGCTCCTCGGGAACAAGCTCAACGGTATTTACGATAACCGAGCAGGTCTCGCCGCTGATAACGGCGACGCATTCCGCGATACCCTTTGCCTTGACCAAGGTTTCGATATTCGCCTCTGCACTCATATCGTCGGCGATATCCGCAATCGATGCAAGTGCATCCTCCTTGGCATCGGGAAGCGTATCGGGATTAGATGCGATCTCACGCAGTACCTCTAAAGCCGAATCACGCACCTGTGTACGATTGATAATAGCCATCGCAAAGAAATCCTCTGCGGTTTCGGGATTTGCATTAGCATCAGCATCCGCACCCGCTTCGGTGTCCGCTACGCTCGCATCGACAAGCAACGCGTTGCCAAGCACCTTGTTGCCGCTTTCGTTGCCGTTTACCGCTTCGCTATCGGGTGCAACGAGCGAGCTTACTATCACAGCAACGCCTATAAGCATAACACATCCGACGGTGATAAATGCCTTCGTGCTTACCATTTTCTTCCAATCGATACCCTTTACCTTTTCTTTAAATGACGAAAGTTTTTGTTTGATGTCCATAACGTGCCTCCGTGTATGTAATTATTTTTTGTTTCAGGTCTGTACGCTTATGCGATTGCTTTTCACGTCGAAAAGCGCACACATAAGCTCGATAATGCGGTACTGTGTTTCATATGAAGCATCCCTACAGACCACCGCGACGCCTGCCACCGCAGGCATAGTTTCCTCTATAAGTATAGCTTCCTCGCCATTCCCGTTCCCTGCAAGCACGATAGTTTTGTCGATTTCCCTTGAATCCGAATCCTCGCGCACGTGCTGATCGGTCGCATAAACGTATCGGTACCCCGTTTGAAGTGTTATAAAAACCTCGCAATCGTCCACCTCGGGAAGCTGCAATAACAAATTCTTCGCCTTACCTTCGAGCATACTGCAATATTCCGCAGAGGTAAGCATCGCATGCTCCGACACGGTAGCCTCTGCGCCTTCCTGCGAGGGCAAGATCAACAGCAATATTCCCGACAGTATGCCGATTAGAATAACGCCGAGCCCCTTTTTTCCCTTTATACTCTTTATTTTTTCCTGAAAAGCCTCAGACCTCAATTATATTCACCTCGCCGCCGAGCGTATCCAGCAGATACGCCTTTGTTTTATCGGCATATGCCATATCCTGCTTGCTTAGCGCAACGCTTATATCGGTTATTGTAGCCTCATTCGTTGCCCAATCTATTTTTATGTCGGCATATACCGGCTTTATTCCGAATTTCGCAAAAACAATTTCCGATATATATTCCTCGGTACGCGTTTCGGTCATACCATAGGCTATCGTATATAATCCGCCCTCCGTTTCGGGAGCAGACACCGAGATCAGCTTCTCGTCGAAATCGATGGCCGAGTCGATATCTATGTCCCTGAACGGCGATATCATAAGGCAAACGCAAACCAAGGACGCGATGTACTTGATATATTTTTCGAATCCGCCCCACGCAAGCGTCGAGCACACCGCACCGCACACCGATGCGACAAGAAGCGTATAAAAATAACCGTTCATACCGTAACCCCCGTTTTTATAAACACCGCCATAGCTATAATGCATATCACCCCCGCGCCCGCAACAAGCGCCATCAATACACCCAAAACGCTTCCTATATCGTATAATAACGCGCTTTCACGCTCGCAGGATAACGCCTTTGCGCACATAGAGCAGACAAGAAGCATCAATTTATACAGCATCACTATTAAAAGCGGCGGAAGCACAGCTGAAAGTATCATCACTATCCCCACCGTGCCTACGCTTCCCTTTATGACCGACACCGAGGCAATGACCGTGCGCGACGCATCGCCCAGCATATTGCCGATAACGGGCACGAATACACCCGAGGCGAATTTTACGCTCCGCGTAACGAAATTGTCGCTCGCCGAGGCAACCGTAGTCTGAAGATACAGGGTGAACCCCAAAAGCGTGAATATGAACGCCATCACCGTTGTCGCGGTGTTTTTGACCAGCGTAGTCACCGAGCTTAAATTTATACTCCCGGGTATTGCGCCGACCAGGCATAACGCGAACGCTATCTGCAGCAGGGGCAACAATATCTTCGTGCATATCACGGAAAGCACGGTAAGAAACAGCGAAAGCGCAGATGAAGACGCCGCGCCCGCCGCGTAACTTCCTCCCGAAACGTAAAGCGCCGCCATAACGGGCGAAAGCGTGCTCATCATAAGCGTTAACGACTCCATTGATGCAACCACGTATACGAACAGATCGTAAAAAACCGAATAAACCACGCCCGAAAGCGCAAGCACCGATATGTATCCGCATACGTTGTCGAGCGATTCGCTGCTACCGAATTTCATCGCGCCCATCACGCATGCAAGTATCACCATAGCCATTATCATACCGAACGATCTGAGCAATGTATTCCCGTTTTCGCTGAATGCCGAGGTAATGATGTGAAACGCCTTTTCAAACACATTTATACTTTTATCGCCCGACAGCTCGTCCTCATCGAGAAACTCGTTTTCGAGCTTATCGGTATCCGCCTCGTCGGCTATGCTTTCGGTAACGGGGTCGGAATAAGCAAGCACCCTTTGGGGCAATATCGGCATTATGAAAAGTACGAGTGCAAGGACAGTTAAAGCTTTTTTCATCCGAGCATATCCTTTGCTATATTGAACAACTGCTGAACAACAGGCAGACTTATTATTACTATCCCCGCCTTGCCCGCAAGCTCCACGCGTGATGCGATCGCATTTTCTCCGCAATCGCGGCAAATGTCCGCGCTCATACGGCAACAAAGCGATACGGCAAGCGCCTTTATCATAAGTGTGAAATAGCTTTCCGCGCCCGTGCTTGCAGCCGCGCCCTTTATAAACTCCACAAACGGTGTGATTCCGTTTATTATATAAACGAATATAAGCACGCCCGAGATAGCCGCCGCGATCGAAGATATTTCGGGACGGAGCGGCTTTATGACCGCGATTATACACGCCGCAACCACGCCGAATGCGCACACAGTAAAGGGACTCATAGTCCGAAAACGCTTTTAAGCGTTGTAAACAACGTGCTGATCTCGCCGACAAGCAAAAGCATAACTATAACCACTCCGGCAACTGTGACAAAGGTCGCCTGCTCGTCCCTGCCGTTTTTCTGTAATATCTGGCAGGCGACGCTGACAACAAGCCCGATTCCTGCGATTTTAAGTATCAAAGATATTCCCATTTTGCTTCTCCTACAACATAATTATCGCAACGAGCACTCCCGCAAGCAAACACACGGTTTTAATGCATTTCTGCTTACTCGGTATGCTGTCGCTCAATATCTTCTTTTTTTCTTCAAGCGCGCTTAAGCACGCGTCGATTCGCTTTATCTGCTCGTCAAGCGGCAAGCTTCCCAATTCGTTACCGAACAGCAAAAGCTCGCGATATATATCGTCATCAACGGATAAGCACCTTGCCGCCCTTTCAAAGCTTCCGTTAATACCGGATCGGTGCGCACGAAGCTCCGGAAGAAAGCCTGTTTTTTCCAAAAGCTCGTCGTTATACGATGAAAAGACCTCGTAAAGCGGTGCTCGCTCGGAAAGCATTCTGCGTCGCATAAAGCCAAAAAAGGAAATAAGCGACGTAACGGCTTGGAGCTTTTCAAGCTCTTTTTTTGCCAAAGCGGCACCGAGAAGATACGCTGTCGTGGCAAGAATCACCGCACCCAACCATTTCATAACTGCTCCTCCGTTTTCATTATCTCGCATCTGTATTCGCTGTCGTAGCTCAACACCGCGCAAAGCGGAAATATGCCCGCATCGATAAGCGTTTTCATTCGACCGCGCTTATAAAGCCCCTTTATATCGGTACAATGAGCCGATGCGATAAGTGTTACACCCGTGTTCTGTGCCTCAAGCACGCTTTCGACCTCCGTAGCCGATATTTCGTCGCATATTATGATCTCGGGCGACATCGTGCGTGTGAGTATATTTATCGCATCTGCCTTTGGCGCACCCGAAATTATATCTATTAACCCCTGCGCCTTAATGCCCACAGATATCTCGCAACGCTCGTCCGCTATACCGACGCGCCTGCAATCTATTCCGTTTCCCGTGGCGAGTAAATACGCTGCACTGCGCAAAAACGTAGTCTTACCAAGTGCGGGCGGCGAGCAGATTATTGCTCCGCATACACCCTCTTCGCGATATTTTTGAATAAGCGGAGAAGCAAGCTCGCGTATAAACCTGTGTAAACGCAGATTGACGGAATATATCTCGGTAAATCCCGTGATCCTGCCCGAACGCATATCCGCCCTGCCGCACACTCCCGCACGGCCGCCCTCGGATAAAGGGATAAAGCCCGAGGCTACGTATTCGTCGCAGGTATACATCGAGCCGCCGGTAAGAAGCGAAAGGCATTCCGCAATTTCCTTGTCAGTCGCACGCATCGCGCCCGAAACACCGCATATTCTTCCCTTTTCGTTAAAGGTTATATTGTTTCTCCCCACCGTTACGGATATCGGCGCGTTTCGGCGAAGCCGTATTTCGTTTGCCGATTCGAAAATATCACTCGGGAGCGAATGCACGGCAAGAGATATCCGCAACGGAAGATATTTAAAAAGCGCATCGATAGAATCAGCCATTACCGTTTTTAACCAGCCTTTTATATAGTTCCTTCATTCTTTCAAACGCGAAAAGCGTTAACATAAGCATAAACACGCCGAGATACACCGCCGTGCCCGCAGAGGCGGCGGCAACACTGCTTTGCATCGTGATTTTCGAAAGCAATCCTCTTGCCGCAAGCCCGCCGGCAAGCGCGCAAAGCAGAGGGAAAAGGATATCGCTTTTTAATCTCGGCTTGACACCCGTTGCCATATAAACACGTCTGCGGCAAAGCGCGTAGGTGAAGGTATTGGAGATAACCAACAGCCACAAATATCCGTTTTCACCCGTGCGCGAAACGAGCAGAAGTATGAGTATTACGCGCAGGACCGAATTATACACCGTGAATTTAAGCGTCTGCACCTGCTCGCCGATAGCCTTTAAAAGTCCGTCGGACACCGTTTCGACGTACATAAACGGTGTAACGAGCGCAAGTATCCTTATGGCATTCGAAGTGTTTTCGTTCGGATAAAACGCCTCGCCTATCTCGTTTGGCAGGAAGAAGAACAAGCCTCCCACAGCAACCGAAAGTAACGACACGAACGACATTATAGAGGATATACGCGCGTTTAAATGTCTGCGTTCGGTCAGCATATTCAAGCGGCTTATTTCGGGAGTGAACACCGAAACAAGACTTGCCAAAAACGCAAAAGGAAAAAATAATATCGGCACGACCATTCCGCGTATCATACCGAACTGCGAAAGCGCGTATGCACGGTCACCCGAATAGCTTTCGAACACATAGGGTATAAGCAGGGTTTCCGCCGTGTGCAGTATGCTCGTAAGATAAACAGAAAGCGATATCGGAAGCGTAACGCTTATAAGCGAGCGCATACTGTCGGCACGCGTTTCGGTAGGTGCGGATGCCGTCTTGTTTTTTCGGCGCGGAATATATTTGAACAAAAGCAGGTATGTAAACGAGCACATCTCGGAAACCGTCACGCCGAGCACTATTCCGGTACACAGCGAGCCGATATCATCGGTATCAACAAGGAAAACGTTCAAAAGCAACGCCGTAACCGAAATTTTTATAACCTGCTCAAAAAGCGAGGCGGATGACGTAACCGTAACCTTTTGCTTGGCGATAAACCACCCCTTAAGACATGCTGCTATTGCCATGAACGGCATACTCAACGCCAATATCCTTAACGGCGTACCGCATCGCGCGTCACCCAAAAAGCGTATCGCTATCCAATCGGCACAAATAAGCATTAATACCGTGGCAACGGCGCTTATTAAAGATGCGGCAACAAAAGAATTATTCAGCAGAATTTTCGAATCGCTTCTGCTTCTCGAATCCTTTTCGGCAATAAGCCGCGACACCGAAACGGTAAAGCCTGCCGTGGCAAAGGTCGAAAACATAGTATATACGCTCATAATAAGCTGATACAATCCCATACCTTCGCTACCTATGCGCGAGGAAAGGAACAAACGCAAAAAAACTCCCAACAGCTTGTTTATAAGCGAAAAGACGGTCATCGCCGCCGCACCCTTTATTAAAACGCCTGTATTGCCTTTGATGTCTATCACCCCGTTTTATTCGATTGTATGCGGACAAACATAAAAAAAGAACGCGCATATATCGCTTGACTGTAATTGCCTTTTGTGATATATTGTGTATAAATTATTAACAAACCGGAGGAGAACATGAAAAAACTTCTTATAATTTTCTTGGCAATTACTCTTTTGTGTCTTACCGCATGCGGTGAATCCAATACCGAATCGACAAGCGACAGCACCGAAAGCACCGACACGAGCAAAGCCGAAAGCGTGCCTACTCTTGATATTTGGGAGGGTGTAGAGGATGATTTTATTGAAAAGCCCGTGGATATCGAGAACGAAACCTCTATCAAGCTTTTCAAAAATAACGAATGCGAGCTAAACTTCAGCGAAGGCTGGGGACCCGCAACCATAAACGGAACCGAATACGATTGTGAATGGAGAATCGTCACCAGAGCGTACGGCACCTATACCGTTTCGGGCGATAAAATAAACGCAACCGCAAAGACTCAACAATATTTAGCAATTGAGGTACGCGGAAACGACGCGGAAAAATGGAAGACCGACTTTTTGGAATCCGTAAAGGATTCTGCCGAATACGAAAGCTATAAATTGGCGATCGAATCCGTTTGTGAGTTTCCTTCAAAGGACGGCGGCTCTATGAAGCTTACGTTCACGGACACAGAGGATGCTTTTAAAATAACCGAGATCTCCCGCTTTGATGAAAACGGCAAGATCGAATCACTTATAAAGCGTAACGAGGACGGCTCGGGAACCACGACCGAATACGATGAAAACGAAGAAATCAAGTACGTTCAGGAATTCGACGCAAACAACGAAACCGTAAAGAGCACCAAATACGAGGACGGCAAGATCGTTTACTCCGAAAACGTCGAATCTACCAAGGACCACAAGGTCACCACCCGCGTTGACGGTGACGGAAACGTTATCAGAACAGAGGAAGAAAGCTATATATACTTTGATGTCAACAAAAAGATCGCCTCGCGCAAGTTGACCGAAAACGGAATCGTTACCTTGGATTACACCGTAGAATATCATGAAGACGGAGTGAAGGCAGCGGAAATCGAAAAAACGATAAACGACGGCATCGAACGCATCTCGACGACCGCTTACGATGCAAGTGAAAATTCTTACTACGACAAAAAAGTCAGCACCGAAAACAGCAATATTATCGAATATTATTACTGGCACTATTTCAGTGATACCGGCAGCACTATACATATAAGCTATATTTCCGACCTTGATGTTTACAGCATCCGTGAAGAAGCCTACGATGAACACGGACACGGAATGCGCGACTACGAAATCCCCGCAGCCGAATACGATCCTGCGGAATGGGAAAAGGATTACAAATAAATAAAAAAGGACCGCGTTATGAAACGCGGTCCTTTTCGTTTCTCTATATTAATGCCTTGACAAAACTTTTTTGTAACGTTATGCTGTTATTGCTATCTAATATATGAAACCACAGCAGAAAGGCGGTGAGAATGTGGCAGATATCGAAAGGCTTTACAGAGATTACTACGGATTTATTTTCAGGTTCCTCATATCTAAATGTCATAACGAGGATCTGGCAGAGGAGCTTACACAGGAAACCTTTTTTCGCGCGTTTATAAATATCAAAAAGCTTCGTGACGACAGAAAGGCAACCGTCTGGCTTTGCCAGATTGCGAAAAATCTGCTTTACGCCTGGTACAACGAGCAAGGCAAAACGACACCCATTGAAGATGCTGCAGAGCTTCAATCGGCAGAAAACGTTGCACAGGCAGTAGAGAACAAAGCTCTTACCGAAGAAGCGATGCGTGTTTTAAAAACGCTTGACGAGCCGTACAAAGAGGTATTTATGCTTTCTGTTTTCGGACAGGTATCGCTTAAGGATATCAGCACAGCCTTTGGCAAAAGCGAAAGCTGGGCAAGAGTCACATTATACCGCGCAAAACAACAAATTGCAGAAGGAATGAGGTAGCAAAATGAACTGTGAAATAATTAAAGATCTTATCCCGCTTTATATCGACGGCTGTTGCTCCGACGAAAGCAACCGGGCGGTTGAAAATCATTTGAAGGAATGCAAGGAATGCAAAGCTATGCTTGACGATATGCAAGCAAGCGTGACCGAGGTCGTAAAAATCGCACCTCCGAGTGCAAAGCCCAAAAAGACAAACATGTGGTTGGCTTCGATCATGCAATCGGCGTTATTCTTCGTTTCGTTTTTGGCAATAACGATAGGCGTCGCGCTCGAAGCGGCAACCCCCATAGGCAACGATAACGGATATTGGGCATTCAACATTGTAGTGCCCGTAACCGGATTTATGTTATCACTTGCAAATTGGTATTTTATCCGTCTTTACAAAAGCAAAGATTCTTTTTCGGTATGCTCGCTTATCGCAACCGTTTTATGTATATCCGCCGCATTTATATGGGCAACCCTCCACTACGGCGTTCTTGCGGGAGAGTTGAATCTTCTCCTTATCGTTATCCTTTGCGTATCTTCTTATTTGCTTTCGTTTGTATACGCCAAGCTTCTCGGCAAAGAATAAATGAAAACGCTTGTAACGATCATTTCGGTAGTAGTGTCATTATTGATGCTGATGAATCTGCCTATGATAATGTTCTTCCTTTTGGTAGGACCGATAGGCGAAGAAACGGTTTTGCAGGATATAACCTCGCCCGACGGACGATACACGGCACAGCTTATCGACCGCAGCGAAGGCGCAATGGGCGGCTCGACGAAAATAGAAGTAACAGATAACGATGCTTTTCTTTTCAATAAAACACAAAGCGTTTATATCGGAAAATGGGGCGAAGGCTTCGATATGGAAATATATTGGAAGGATAACGACACCTTGGTTGCCGACGGCAAAGAATACGATATGGAATAAAAAAGGACCGCGTTTTGAAACGCGGCCCTTTTTGTTTGAAAGGAAACAGCTTATATATACGAATCAGTTTTCGGAAGCAACCTCGAATTTATAGCCGACGCCCCAAATGGTCTTCAAAATCCATTTATCGGATGCGCCCTCGAGCTTTTCACGCAAACGCTTTATATGAACGTCAACGGTACGGCTGTCGCCGAGGTAATCAAAGCCCCATACCTTATCTAAAAGCTGGTCACGGGTGAACACGCGGTTGTAATTCGACGCGAGGAAATAGATAAGCTCCAATTCCTTGGGAGGAAGGTCAACGACCTTGCCGCACACCTTAAGCTCGTATTTCTGCAGCGAGATCTCAAGATTATCGAACTTGATAAGCTCTCCATCTGCAGTATCGTGCTTTGCGTAGCGGCGGAGCACCGCCTTGATACGTGCGAAAACCTCCTTCATATCAAGCGGCTTTACGATAAAATCGTCAGCGCCAAGCTCAAGACCCAATACCTTATCAATGGTTTCACCCTTTGCGGTGATCATAATAATGGGCTTGGAGGAGTGCTCGCGGATCTCGCGGCAGATCTGCCAGCCGTCCTTTTTGGGAAGCATAATATCCAAAAGTACCATATCGGGCTCGTACATACGGAAAGCGGTAATACCCTCCTGTCCGTCGTTGGCGGTTCTGACCTCATATCCCTCTTTTTCAAGGTACATCTGGAGCAGATCGCAGATATTTGTATCGTCATCTATGACAAGTATTTTCGTAGCCATATCAATTTTTCCTTTTCTTAACAATTGGATTTTTAACGTAAGTTTGCTTTACAACCAAATGATACCACATTTTTCCTTGCTTGTCAACGGAACTTATTGTATATATTATTAACTTCTGTTAAACTTTTTATTGCTTTAAATATGAAATAAAATTATATATTGCATATCAGCGAGGAATGCTTTATAATTATTAGGTATCAATATGCAAAAATGGGGGTATTATCCCCTCCCGCAAAACGTTAATTATTCAAGGAGATATAATAATATGAAGCTTGGTATCGTGGGCTTGCCCAACGTCGGCAAGAGCACACTCTTCAACGCACTTACAAAGGCAGGCGCAGAAAGTGCAAACTATGCGTTCTGTACTATCGACCCCAACGTAGGCGTAGTACCCGTTCCCGATGAAAGACTCGACCGCTTGGCAGAGCTTTACAATCCCAAAAAGCTTACACGCGCAACAGTTGAATTCGTTGATATCGCAGGTCTTGTAAAGGGTGCGGCAAACGGCGAAGGCTTGGGTAACAAGTTCCTTTCGCACATCCGCGAGGTAGATGCGATAGTTCACGTGGTGAGATGCTTCGGAGGAAGCAAGATAATCCACGTTGAAGATTCGGTTGACCCTGCGCGTGACGTTGAAACAATAAATACCGAGCTTATCCTTTCCGATATCGAAATGCTTGAACGCGCAATAGACAGACTTACCAAGCAGGGCAAGGGCGACAAAAGCGCACTTGTTGATGCCGAGGTTTTGAAAAAGGTCTGCGCAGAGCTTACACGCGGCGTTTGCGCAAGAAACGTGGAATTGACCGAATCCGAAGCCGAGGTATTGAAAACCGTTCCTCTGCTTTCGGGCAAGCCGGTTATATACTGCGCAAACGTTTCCGAGGACGATCTTACCCGTCCCGACGAGGAAAATGAATATTATTGTGCATTAAAAAAAGCAGTTGAAGGCGAGGATGCCGAAATCATTTCGGTATGCGCCGAGATCGAAGCGGAATTGGGCGAGCTCGACGCCGAGGAGCAGCAGGCGTATCTCGACGACCTCGGAGTAACCGAAACCGGTCTTTCGAAGCTCATACGCGCATCCTATTCCCTGCTC
This sequence comes from Eubacteriales bacterium, assembly GCA_045593165.1. Lineage (GTDB taxonomy): Bacteria > Bacillota > Clostridia > Oscillospirales > CAG-382 > Coliplasma. The sequence goes on along the minus strand of JAZNWF010000008.1, from coordinate 27,378 downwards.
GGACTTATATCCTTCCTCACCGCGGGCGAGCCCGAGGTACGTGCATGGACCATCAAGCGCGGAACGAAGGCTCCGGGCGCGGCAGGTAAGATACACACCGATTTCGAACGCGGATTTATCCGTGCCGAGGTAGTTCCCTACGAAACGCTTATCGAAAAGGGCTCGCTTACCGCTTGTAAGGAAGCGGGGCTTGTACGAAGCGAGGGCAAGGAATATGTTATGAACGACGGCGACGTCGTGCTCTTCAGGTTCAACGTATAAAAAACGCAACATTATCATACAAAGCAAATAAATACACCGCAATGAAAGGAACAGACCTATGAAAAAGCTTTTTATCTGCCTGCTTGCATTGCTGATGCTTATTCCGCTTATGACCGCCTGCGACCAAACGACCGAAACGAACTCCGGCAACGGCGAATCGAGCGATGACGGCACCCATAAATTAGGCGACATATCGCTTACCGCTCCCATAAAGGATTTGGGCGGTCAGACCTTTACCGTTCTTTGCTGGGATTTCGGCGCAGGCTCGAAATCGATACTCGGATACACGGGCGAAATCATCTACTCCGAAGATAATCCCGGCTCGGTAGACGAAGCAAAAAAGGAAGTAATCGATTACGTCGAGGAAACCTACAATTGCGAGATAGAGGGTGTAATGACCTCTACCACAACCGTTCCCGAAATGATGAAGGAACAGGTACTTTCGGGCGGAGCCGATTATCAGATCTGCTTTACCGGACTTTCCGGTACGGCGCCTCTGCTTTCCGAGGATATATTACAGGATCTTACCGCAGTTTCCACCATCGACCTTTCCGATCCGTGGTGGGACCAGAACGCAGTAAAGGACCTTTCTATCGGCAACAAGGTGTTTTTCACGCTCGGCGACATAAATACATATGACGATCAGGGCACGTGGTGTATGCTCTTTAATAAAAATCTCAAGGAAAGATACGGCATCACCGAGGATTTTTATCAGCTCGCACGTGATAAGGAATGGACATTTGATAAATTCACCGAAATCTGCAACTCATACGATATAACCTCAAACTCCAACGGAGACGGTGTGCTTGACGAAAACGACACGTGGGCGTTCGGCACAGAGATATACAACGTTTACGTTCACGTCGTTGCAGGCGGTCAGAAGATAACCAAAAAGGACAGTAATGACCTCCCCTACATTTGCTTACAGCAAGAAAAGGAAGCAACCTATTCTATCCTTACGGACGTACTTGATTTTTACAATAATCCCGACCTTATTATGATAGCGGACGCACCGCCATACAGCAACAAGGGATTTTCGAATCCCTGGGAGGCTACGGTACACAAGGCGTTTATCGAGGGCCGCCAGATGTTCTATATGTGCGGACTTCTCCACGCCGCATCCTTCAGGGTAATGGAGGACGAATTCGGTATACTCCCCATTCCTATGGCCACCGACTATCAGGACAGATATTACCATACCGTTTCGGTAGGTAACTCTACCGTGATGAGTATACCCGCGCAGCTTAAAAACGTCGAGGACGTCGGAACGTTGGTTACCGCAATAGCGGAGCTTTCTATGCACAAGGTAACCCCCGCATATTACGACGTTCAGCTCAAATACCGTGACTCACGCGATGACGAATCGGGCGAAATGCTTGATATCATATTCAATTCGCGCACATTCGACCTCGGTTCTGCATTTAATTGGGGCGGATTGCTTAACGAATATGCTTCTGTAGATGTAAACTACAGCTCAAGGTTCGATTCCAAGCTCTTAAAAGCGCAAACCGAAATGGAGAAATTGCTCAAGGAACTTCAAAAGGAAGGTAGAATATAATGAAAAGAACGTCAAGGCTTATTGCCGCAATAGTTATGCTGTTAATGACCTTTCCCTGCTTCGTCTTCCCTGCGTCTGCCTCACAGCAGGTGACTGCAACGATAGACGGCTTCAACGTATACCGTGACAGCGGATATCTTGTGGTATTCACTCACGATTACGGCGAAACCACGGGTACAAACGAATGGGGATACGAGGTTGTGGTTGAAAACAACGTTGCTGTTTCGTTCAACATCGGAAACAGCAGTATTCCCGAAAACGGATTTGTCGTTTCGGGACACGATGAAGACGAGGGCGGAAAGAAAATGGGCACTTGGATAAAGGAAAACATCCACGTAGGCGACTACGTTTACTACTCTCCCAACGGCGTGCTCACCGTTTCAGACGAGCCTGTATCTACAGACGTATTCTTTGAAATGAGCACGAATTTTGCATCTACCAACGGAATCAGATACGAAAACACAATCGTTGTATACACCGCATCGGGCAAAAACACCGGCACTAACGATTGGGGCTACGAGATCGTGGTCGAAAACGGCACGGTAGTATCGCTCGGCGGCAACAATAACCTTGTTCCCGACGGTGCAGACGGCTTCGTTGTTTCGGGTCACGGCACGCAGGTTACCTGGCTTCAGGAAAACGTGCTTTTGGGTATGAGCGCAAGCTACGACGATAAATCCCGCACCTTAACCTTCTCGTACGACGAAAAGGCAGCTATTCGCGGTATGGAATTAAAGGTCGACAGCTTATGGAGCACCTACGACGAAGCGTTGGCAAGATACGATTATTTCAACTACGCTTCCGCAAAAGCGGCTATCGAGGAGCTTGAAAACACACTCTCGACCGCCAAAAAGGATTTTGAAAAGAGCGGCGATAACAGCGCGCTTTCAAAGGTAGTCCAGCAGTTCGACACAATGGCGAACGACGTTGCACTCCTTATCTCCGAAAGCAAAACCGTTGAATACCGCGCGGTATGGATAAGACCCAACGAATATTCGGCAGAAGAAGTTGACGCATACGTTCAAAAGCTGTACGAGCGCGGAATCAACACCGTATGCGTAGAAACGCTTTTGAACAGCGTGATGATAATGCCGATGCCTGAAAACAGTCTTTTCGTACACGATCCCGAGCTTAACGGCTTCGATCTGCTTCAGGCATACATCGACGCCTGCCACAAGAGAAAGATGGAGCTTCACGTATGGCTTCCCGTATTCTACGTAGGCGACGCGGGCTCTGCCAACATCGTTTACAGCGTCGGCACGAAGAAGCCCGAATGGAGAAGCAAATCCAGCAACGGCAGAATTGACGAAAACCAAGGCTACGTAATGCTTGATCCCTCCAATATGGAGGTTCAGGATTTCCTTTTAAGCACCTACAGATATATTCTTGAAAACTACGAAATAGACAGCTTACAGCTTGACTATATACGTTATTTCGAGCGCACTCCCGACTACGATATGGGCTATAACGAAGGCGCAATGAAGGCGTTCGAGGAAAAATACGGCGAACGCCCGAGATATGATCTCAGTTGGCATCTGTGGAACGAATGGGTACAGTTCAGATGCGATTACGTATCGACGTTCGTGCTACGCGTAAGAAAGCTCATCGACGAGGTTGCTCCCGACGTGCTTTTGGGCGCAGACGTAGTTCCCGACCCCACCGACAGCGTTTCGAAGAACTATCAGGACTACTTCAAGTGGCTCGATAACGGTTGGCTTGATATAGTTTATCCTATGGCGTACGGCAACGGATACGAAAGCGATATCATCGCACAGGTAAACCGTTGCGGCGACAAATCCTACATAGCAGTAGGTCTTGGTATATTTATGGATGAGCTTGGTCCCTCCGATATGCAAAGACAGGCAAGCTTCAACAGCTCGCATTACGCAGACGGTTCTGCTTACTTCTCTGCATTGCAGTATTTAAGAAAGAAAACCGGCGAGCATTTAATAAAGGGCGTTTACAGCTCCGATGCACTCGCGCCCGCTTTTGACATTCAGGCATCCGCAAAGGCTCAGCTTGAATTTGCAAAGGGCAGACTTAACGATATTCTCGTTCCCCTCGGTGCAATAAGCGAAGGCGACGCGGCAAGCGTCGTATCGCTGATCGACGAATTGACCAGCTCCTGCGTGGAACGCAATTACGATAAAGCCAAATACGATGCAGTAGTTACCAAGCTCGACTCGGTCGAAATAAACGATACGGCAAAGAAACGCGTATTAAACGACCTTGCAATTGCCGTAAAGGGTTATTCGATACTCAACAAGAGCGTTGATACATCTGCTGCACCCGAAACTCCCGATTCGCCGACAAATACTCCCGACGAAAGCGACAAGCAAGAAGAAAGCGAATCAAGCTCGCCCGAGGAATCGAAAAACGACAAAACGGACAGCGAAAACGAAGAAAACGGCATCGATACCGTGCTTCTTATAGTTATTATCGCAGGCGCGCTTATATTAGCCGCTTGTGCCGCAGTAATAATTCTTACCCTTAAAAAGAAATAAGGAGAATCGAAAATGACCAAAAGAATCGTCAGTCTTTTACTCGTTATGCTAATGCTTATTGTGTCTGTTCCCTTTACCGTATCGGCGGCAACCAATTACAGACAAAGCATTTCGGCATACAACTCGACAAGATACGAAAACTACCTTGTTATTTACAACAAAAACGGCACGAGCACCGGAACCAACGCGTACGGCTACGAGGTCGTTGTAACCGACGGTATCGTTACCGACATCGGACTTAATAACGCCACCGTTCCTGCGGGAAGCAACAGCTTCGTTGCATCGGGTCACGGAACGATGAAGACCTGGCTTCAGGCTAATATTATCGTAGGTATGAAGGCTTCCTACAGCACATCTACCGATATCGTTACCTTTACCTATGACGAAACCACCCTTCTTTACGGCTTGAACCTCGCACGCGATAAGGCTATCGCCGCAAAGGCAAACGCTATTGAAGCCGCTTTGGTCTACGATGAGACCGCAGATGCCGATTTTGAGGAGCTGGAGGATGATTACGCCGCTCTTATCAAGCTTTCGAACCCCTCCGAGTACACCATAAACACTCTCACCGCAAGCTACACCGAGCTTATTTCTCGCTATACCGAGCGTGCAACTGCAGAATACCGCGGTGTATGGATAAGACCCAAGCAGACAAATTATGCGCAGGTAGAAAGCTACGTTAAGCGTTGCTATGACGCAGGTCTTAATATGATCTCCGTTGAAACGATGTATAACAGCACGATGATCTATCCCACCCCGAAAAGCAGTCTTTTCGAGCACAACCCCATATTCTACGGATTCGACGTATTGGACGCGTACATCACCGCATGCCACAAATACGGTATGGAGCTTCACGTATGGATGCCCGTATTCTATTCGGCAGACGTACACGGCTCTAACTGGAAGCGTTCGGTTGCTTACAAAAAGCCCGAATGGAGATTGACTACCAACAACGGCGATTACCTTTACTCCGGCGAAACGACCGGCGGTATGGCGTTCCTTAACCCCGCACTTCCCGAGGTTCAGGATTTCCTTGCGGAAACCTACACCTATATTCTTGAAAATTACGACGTAGACGGCTTCCAGCTCGACTATATCCGTTACCGCGACGCTAACGGTGTCGAAGATTACGGCTACGACGAATACACTATTTCCGAATTCAAAAAAGCATACCCCGCATATCAGTACAACACCATCAAATACAGCACTCAATCAATGTATTGGGATAAATTCGTTGCCTTCCGCGCGGCACAGGTAACCAAGTTTGTAGAACGTATGCGCAACGTTATCGATACCGTTGCTCCCGACGTGCTTCTTACCGCTGACGTAGGCGTTTCCAAGAGCTCTGCATACAACCACATTTATCAGGATTATGAAACCTGGCTCGAAGCAGGCTGGTTGGATATGATCCACCCGATGGCATACGGCACCGACTATTCGCCGCTTATGTACGATTTCTTTGATATGGCAGGCGACGAATGCCTGGTAGTTCCCGGCTTAGGCACATATATGGAGGAATTCGACGCAACCGATATGCTCAATCAGACCCGTGAAATGCTCGAGGTCGGATGTGCGGGCGTTGTTTACTTCGAAAGCGAATCGTTCTTATCCAAGGGCTGCGGTTCAAAGCTTACCGATCTTTTATTCACCAACGTAGCAACCGCTCCCGCATTGGATATTCAGGCTACATTCGAAGCACAAATAACCCGCATCTCCGAAAGACTTACCGCCGCGGCTTCTGCAGGCACGATATCCTCTTCGGTTTCAAGCTCGCTCAAATCGAAGGTCAACGCGTTGTTGAATCTTGAAAGCGCAGGCTACGCTTGCGACGATATCGACGCACTTTACACCGCGATCGAATCGGTAAAGAACGAAGCACTTCTTAACCGCTTGAAATTAGACCTTGATTTCCTCAAGTGGTGCACGATCCGTGAGCTTCGCGATATTTCCTACGTATCCGAAAATCTTCCCGAGGGCACTGTTTCTACCGACGGCAAGGTGCACTACATCTACCTTGACGCTCCCACTAAGGTTGCAGACGTAAAATCCTATATCATCGACGGTAAGGTATTCTGCGACGGTGTCGAGCTTGGCAATAACGATGCGGTATTCACCGACTGCTACATCACAAATGGTGGTTCCACCTTCTATTTCGCACTCAAAGGCGACGTATATGCCGACGGCAAGATCGACGTTTTGGATTACATCGCTATAAAGCGTCAGGTTCTTAAAACCATGGAGCTGACCTATTCGCAGAAGCTTGCGGCAATGGTAAGCAACAGCGGAGATGTAAGCGTTTACGACTATATAATGATCAAGCGTCACGTGCTCAACACGTTTGACATTTACAAAGCATAATAATAAAAAAGGAGTTTCCGATATCGGAAGCTCCTTTCTTTTCAAAATAAAACCGCGTCCGTTTATACGTACGCGGTTTTTTGTTTAAATACTATTGTTTTTTCTCTTTACCAGATATGCAACAAGCGAAACAACACCGTAGATGGCGAAGAACACAACCGTACCTGCCAATATAACCACGATATAGGTGGACGGTGTGACGTATTCCGCGTGGGTTACGTTAGCATTCAATGCATAGCAGCATGCAAGCACGCCGATGTAGTTTACAAGCATATGCAGGGAACGCTTTGCGGGACCCGAAAGCTTTTTCGCTTCCATAATATAAAGCGAGAAGCCATAGATTGCAGAATAGCCGAACAGCACGAGATTACTTGTAACCAATCGCGACGCGAAGGAGCTTATGTCTACATTTGAATTGCTCATACCTGCCGCGATAAATGCGACCCACAGAAAGCTGACCGCAGAATATGCGGCAAAGGTTCTGAATAGTGCTCTGCCGAGCTTGGTATTTTTCATTATTTGGAAATGTAGCAGGAGGTCTTTTCGCTGAGTGCGCTCGCTTCAACGGATGCAGTGATCATGCATTCGATGTTGTAAGCGGTAGCAAGCTTTTCAACCTTAACTACAAATTCCTCGAATTCAGCAACGTTGTCGTTGCAGATCTTCAATGCGCTGTCAATGAAGAGCTCGGTAATATCATAGTTGCAAGCGATCATACCGCATACGAAGCCGTAAAGCTTGTCTGCGCTGTCGATGCCATATTCAAGCGCGTCAACAAGGCGTGCGCGCGTAGTAATATCGTTATTGAGTTTTCTGCCGTATTCGATGCAGATAACAACGCCCTTGGTTTCCTTGGAAGCCTTATTTACTTCCTCGATGAGAGTCTTGGTCTTACCGGTACCTTTTAATCCGACGATAAGCTGCATAATAAATCTCCGTTCTTCCGGCTTTTGGATTTTGTTAGCCGCCGACTGCGCCGGTGCGTACAGCGGTCTTTCTGTTACTATTTTACTTTATTTGAATAAAAAAATCAATACCATATTATTATATTGATTCAATTTTTTCCAAAAGTTCTTCTCTTCCCGCCTCGTAACCGGGCTTTCCGAGCAGAGCAAACATATTTTTCTTGTATGCTTCAACGCCCGGCTGGTCAAACGGATTGACCTCGAGGATATATCCCGATATAGCGCACGCTACGAAGAAGAAATAGATAAGCTCACCCAACGAATACGCGTCCTTGCCGCCGAAATCGATGATAAGACTTTCGGTGCCGCCGTCACGGTGTGCAAGAAGCGTGCCGTACATCGATTTTTCGTTTATCTCGTGCATCGTCATTCCTGCAACGAAATTCAAGCCGTCGCCGTCGTCCGCATCAAAGGGAACAACGGGCGAGCCGCTTCCGTCGGATACGGGATGAACGATGGTTTCGAAAAGAATCGGTGTACCGTCCTGAACGAATTGTCCCAACGAGTGAAGGTCGCTCGAGTAGGTAACAGTTGCAGGGAACAATCCCTTCTTCTGCTTACCCTCGCTTTCGCCGAACAGCTGCTTGAACCATTCGCCCATACAACGAAAATCAGGGTCATAGCAAACAAGAAGCTCGGTGGTTTTGCCGCGCGCGAGCATTATATTACGAAGCACGGCGTATTTGCAGGCATCGCTTTCGATGCCCGATGCGAATATTTTTTCTCTTTCCGCCGCTGCGCCCGAAAGCAGCGCATCGGTATCCACGCCCGCAACAGCCGCAGGAAGCAGACCTACCGCGGTAAGCACCGAGAATCTGCCGCCAACGTCATCGGGAACGACAAAGCATTCGTATCCCTCTTCCTTGGCAAGCTTTAATAACGCGCCGCGATGCGCATCGGTGGTTGCGACGATCCTTTCTGCCGCGCCCGACCTGCCGTAACGGTTTTCCATATATTCGCGTAATATCCGGAACGCGACCGAGCTTTCGGTCGTAGTACCCGATTTACTTATAACGTTCACGCTGACTCTTTTGCCCTCGCAAAGCTTGAGCACGGTGTTCAGCTCACCACCCGAGAAGGAGTTGCCAAGGAAATATACCTCGGGGTCGCCCTCTTTCAACTGATTGTGATAGGGCGTTTTAATATACTCTATTACTGCTCTTGCACCGAGGTACGAGCCGCCGATGCCCACAACTATCAAAACGTCGCTTATTTCACGCAGACGCTTCGCGCAAGCCTTTATGCGTGTATGCTCCTCGCTGTCTGCACGTATGCCCAGATCACGCCAGCCGAGAAAATCGTGTCCTGCGGCATTACCCTCGCGCAAAGCTATATCGGCGTTCTTCAATCGGGTATCAAATGCCGCAAAATCGCTCTCGTTTATGCTTTGAGCATGCTTATATCTGAAATTTATCATCATATCATCTCTTTTCGTTTTGTTTTTCCGTTATTCCGCTTCGGCAACAACGGGAGAAAGTAAAAACGAGGTACGGCTCAATCCGCCTACGTGAAGCGCAATATCGAGCCTGTTCTTTTCTATATCCAACGTCCAATGCTGAACGTGACAGGTATCGTGATGTCTTAAGGTAATTTTTATTTTTCCGTTGTCTGCTATTTCATAGCTTGCAAATGCGCTTACGCGCTCGATAGTCCACAAAGCAGGGTCAAGCGTAATTATAGTGGGATTCATGCATTTAAGCATTACGTGGTTCAATATATATTCGCCGTTTCCGCAAACGAATTCCTTTTTACCGTAATCGGTATCAAGCGCCACGTGCAAAAGCGATTCGCCGAAAAGACGAATACCCTTTATTCCCTCTTCGTTATCCTCGACCGTAAACGAAATATCGTTATTGAAGCTTTCGGTTTTGTTCGGCTTATAGGCATTCTCGATAAATTGCTCGAGCGATGAAGAATCGGTGCTTTCGCCGTACATGGTATCCAAAAGGTCATATATCTTCAATACCTCAAGCGGCATATTGGCAACCTCGCCCATTAGCGTAACAACGGTATCCTCCTCGGGAAATACCATACAAAGCTGACCGTATGCGCCATCTCCGCGGAAGCCGCCACGTGCATTGAGCCAGAATTGGAAGCCGTAACCTGCGGTCCAATCGGGTGAGCCATTGTTTACGTCAACCGAATGAAGCGACGTCGCATCGGCGATATATTCCTCGCTCACGATGCGTTCGCCGTTATAAACGCCCTTGTTTTTCAGCATCATACCAAACTTGGTGATATCGTTACTCGAAAGATAAACACCCGTGCCGCCCAAGGTCTGACCGTCTCGGCATTCCGCCCAGCGCGGCTTTTTGATGTCTAATTTACGAAACAGATTCTCATCAAGAAAATCGACAAGCTTCATTCCCGTTACACGCTCGACCGCCGCGGCACAAACACAGGTTGCACCCGTGCTGTAAATAAACGTCGTGCCGGGTTTATGAACGATGGGCTGCTCGAAAAATGCCTTCAGCGAATCCTCTGCCCATCGCATCTTATCCAATGCACAAACACCGTGACCGCTCTGCATCGAAAGCAGGTCGGAAAGCTTCATTTCCGAAAGCTCTTTCGAAATGTTTTCGGGCATTTTATCCGAAAACAGCTCGCACATTTTCGTATCCTTGGAAAGCAATCCTCTGTCGATACAAATTCCGCACGCGATGGAGGTAAAGGATTTCGAAAGCGAATACATATGCATAGGATCGTCGAAGCCGTAGGGCTCGAACGCGAGCCTTATCATAGGCTCTTTACCCTTTATAACCTGAAGCGCGCGTATATAAATTCCGTTTTCGGCACAGCCGCGCACGTATTTGTCTACCGCGTCTGCATTGACCCCTTTTGCCAGATAAACAAACATTTTTATCCCCCGTTATTTATCCTTATTTCATTTCACCGAGATATATGGCATTACTCTTGCCGAGGAAATACTGCTTGATTATATTACGCATATCCACAGGATACAATTCCTCATGACGAATGTTATCAATATAAAGCCACTTGGTTCCTACCTGATTTTCATCGTATTCGAGCTTGTTTTCGTCCTTTTCGCCTACGATCTCACAGATAAACATAAACTCGATCTTATGCGATTCGGATTCGTAATTGAAGCCCTCACGGATAAACAGCAGGCTTTTCGGTTCAACGGTATATCCGGTTTCCTCCGCCACCTCGCGCTTGAGCGCATCTATCATAAGCTCATCGGGGCGTTGCTTGCCGCCGGGAAGAGTATAATATGTCTTGCCCTCGGGTGATTTCATTTCTACGGTAAGAAGACGGGTATCCTTAATAATTATAGCTTTAATCGAGTTATTGATGATCATTTTTTAATCTCCGGATGCTGTATTTGCTATATCGCCCTTTGCGGCGACTGTAACGGAAAAGTTCATTTCGGTTACGTTGTAATGAATAACTATTATTTTATCCTCGAGCACGGCAGAGCGCGGATATTTTTCGCCCTCGAATTTTACACCGCATTCCTTTTCGACCAATGCGATATATTCGTTCACCTGCTCGCTCGTTATTTCCGAGTAATATGCCGCGGCATGCTTGGAAGACACGTTTACCGAATCGGTTTTTGCCGAAAATTCGGGAATACCGTCGGTAACACCCTCTCCCCAATCATACCTCGAGCCCTGCTCATCATCGCTTGCGCCGCTGACGGCTACGATTATAAGCACAACTATCAGAACGACAGCTATTGCCACACCGACGGAAAACGCAAGCTTGTATTTTTTTATAAAGTCCAACGCCTTATTAAGCTTATCTTTCATTTAAAACTTTTCCTGACGCCATTTTACGATAAACAGAGCCGCTGCGCCCGCAACCGCAACGAATACGATTATAAGCACGATAACAACGGTGGTTCCGCTGCTGTCCTCCTCGGCATCGCTCGCATCGGAAGCGTTACCGCTCGTAGTGGGAGTGCCGGGAGTAAACTCAACCTCAATGGTGTGGTTGGTGCCGACGTTTGTAAAGGTGTGGATATAGGTCTTCAAGCCCTGAACGCCTTCCTTTGCAACGCCGTCTACAAGAACCGCCTTGATAATATATCCGTCCTGCGCGGTAATGGTATAGCTGCAGGTGGAATCGACGGGAACGGACTGTGTTCCCAAGGGGTTGATAGAGCCGCCTACGGAATTTTTAACCGAGGAGGTGATAGTGAACTTGCTTCCTACCTCCTTGGAGCACACTACAACCGATTCGTTGTTGTAAGCGTACTTCGAGGAAAGACCGGTAGAGGATACCGACTGCGCGTCGCCCACCTTCTTGAAGGGCTTTTCCTGACCGTCGGTATAGGAAAGCATTATAACTTCGGAATCAACAAAGCCGATACCAAGCTCAAACGCAACCATACAGCCTGCGCTGACGGGAAGCTTTTTGATGCTGTACGCCTTGTAAACGATGCTTGCATCGGTAGTGGAGGCAATTGCCTGAGCGATCTTATTATAGGTGTCGCCCGCAACGAGTGCGGTTATCGAAAGATCGTACGTTGCATCCGTGCCGGTGACCTTTGCACCGTAAGGAATATAGATAACGCCGTTTTCACTGCGGAATTCAACGTATTTGCCCTCGCCCGCGGTGAGTCCGCTGATTCTGTCGAACACGTCCTTTGCGACGAGCTTGCCACCGCGAATGTCAACAACGATAGGGCTTGCGCTCCAATTCACCTTGTCCGCGGTAATGTTGCTGTCAGCACTGAGCTTTTTGAAGGTGACCTGAATGGTCGCATCTGCGGTAACACCCGCAAGCGCATAGGTGTTGCTTGCGCTGAGCTGTGCGGGAACGCCGTTTACCGTAAAGGTGTTTACGGTATATCCCGTGTCGGGAACTACAACTATATTAAGCGTGCCGCCGTAGGTAACGGTAACGGGCTGGCCGTAGCCTCCGTTTACCGAAACGCCGCCTGCGTGAACTATACCGCCGCTGCCTGCCTGCACGTTTACGGTAACGTTGGAAACAACGGGACCGGTGCTTGCGGTTTTGGTCTTTGCATCAACAGTGGTTACGGTTCCGGGCGCGAAGTAATAAACGTTTTCAACGAGGTCGCGTCTGGGCTCGCTTATCTGTACGGTTCCGTCGATAGCATAGCCGACAGCCGCCTCTGCGGTGAATTTATAGCTTTCATCCTTGTTGAGATAAAGCGTTTTCACAAGCGTTTCGAGTCCCGAGTTGGTGATAGTCTGAACAGCCGAGCTGTCACTTGTGAATTTAAGATCAATGGTCATGGGACCGTTAAGCGTAAAGGTTACCGGAACAACGTTATAAAGAAGATCGATGGTCGCGTTCTGAACAAGAAGGAACTCATAACGATTCTCGGTAAGAGTCTTTATTTCGCCGTTGTGAACCACGAATGCAAGCGTAGGATCGAAATTTTCAACGCCGAAGGTGATAGTGACGATATCGTTAAGATAATATCCCTGAGGAACCATTCCGCCGACAGATGCCTCGTACGCAAACGTCGTACCGTGGGGCGCGTAGGTATTTACGGTAACCATAGCGGGAGTTTTTATCTGCTCAACGGTTATAGCAAGGTCATAGGTAACGTTCGTAATGGGAGAACCGAAGGTATGAGTATATACTCCATCGGAAAGCGCAAGATCGCTCATAAGACCGTACGCGAGGTTGCCGAAGGATGCGGATTTGATTTCGTATCCGTCTGCCGCGGTAAGCGAAATGTTCACGCCCTTGGAAACCGAGCCGGTGTACTGATTTTCGTGTACGTTTTCGCCGTTAACGGAAAGCGCGATGCTGTCCATATCGCCGCCCGTTACGGTGATGCTGATAAAATACGGGTCGGTTATCGGTTCGACAGGGTCGCCCGAGGATTCTCCGCCGCTTTCGTCGCCGCTTTCGTCGCCGCCCTCGGTGCTGCTTTCATCGCCGCTTTCGGTAGTCGATTCGGTAGTCGACTCGGTGGTCGATTCGGTAGGCTCGGTAGTGCTTCCTTCGCCCTCTGCAAACACAGCAAAGGAGAAGGCGGTTATCATCATAAGCACCGCGATAAGCAGCGCTGTTAATCTGTTGGTTCTTTTCATAGCTCCTCCGAAAAATAATGTTTTATGCCGATTGACAAGTCAATATCAATCTGTTATACTTTATCAAGAATATATTATAATGAAATTTCCGAATAATGCAAGACCAAACCAAAAGACTTTACAAATAAAAGGAAGTTTTTTCAACGAAAGGAACATAAATAATGGCAGAAAAGAAATTTGTCGAGGAGATCACTCCCATGGAGGAGGACTTCGCGCAATGGTATACCGACATTGTTAAAAAGGCAGAGCTTATTGAATACACGTCCGTAAAGGGCTGTCTTGTTATCCGTCCCTACGCGTATGCTATCTGGGAAAATATCCAGAGAATACTCGATAACGCCTTCAAGGCAACGGGACACGAAAACGTTTGTATGCCTATGTTCATTCCCGAAAGCCTGCTCCAGAAGGAAAAGGACCACGTCGAAGGCTTCGCACCCGAGGTTGCTTGGGTAACCCACGGCGGCAGCGAAAAGCTAGAGGACCGTCTTTGCGTTCGTCCGACAAGCGAAACACTCTTCTGCGAGCATTACTCGAATATAATCCACTCCTACCGCGATCTTCCCAAGCTTTACAACCAATGGGTAAGCGTTGTACGTTGGGAAAAGACAACACGTCCCTTCCTCCGTACACGTGAATTCTTATGGCAGGAGGGTCACACCATCCACGCCACTGCGGAAGAGGCTATTATCGAAACCAAGCAGATGCTTGATATATATGCGGACTTCTGTGAAAACAGTCTTGCTATGCCCGTTATAAAGGGACGCAAGACTGAAAGCGATAAATTCGCAGGCGCAGAAGCAACCTACGCGATAGAAGCCTTGATGCACGACGGCAAGGCGCTTCAGGCAGGCACGAGCCACTATTTCGGCGACGGCTTTGCAAAGGCGTTCGACATCACCTACACCAACAAGGAAAACAAAAAGGTTTATCCCTTCCAGACGTCCTGGGGCGTTACCACCCGTCTTATCGGCGCGATAATTATGACCCACGGCGACAACAGAGGTCTTGTTCTTCCCCCTGCAGTTGCTCCTGTTCAGGCGGTTATCATTCCTATCGCACAGCATAAGGAGGGCGTGCTTGACCGTTGCAACGCGCTTAAGGAAGAGCTCCTTGCGGCAGGCATCAGAATCAAGCTTGATGATTCCGATATGAGCGCAGGCTGGAAGTTCTCGGAATACGAAATGAAGGGTGTTCCCGTTCGTATCGAGCTCGGTCCGCGTGATATCGAAGCAGGCAACTGCGTTATCGTTTCCCGTGTAACAGGCGAAAAGACCGTTGTATCGCTCGAAAACATCGGCGAAACCGTAAAGGCGGCACTCGCGCAGGCTCATAAGGATATGCTCACAAAGGCGCTCGAAAACCGCGCAAAGCATACCTACGGCGCAGAAAATATAGAAGAAATCAAATCGGTTCTTGCCGAAAAGGGCGACGGATTCGTATTCGCTGCCTGGTGCGGCGACGAGGCTTGCGAGGACGAGGTAAAGGCACAAACCGGCATCGGCTCGCGCTGTATCTTCGATGATATTCCCTACGAGGGCAAAAAATGCGTATGCTGCGGCAAGGATGCAAAGCACGGCGTTGTTTGGGCAAAAGCATATTAATAAACAAAAAGAAGGTGTCACAGTTGTTGCTGTGACACCTTTTTGATATTAAAATAGAGAGTTTTTTAACTCTACAATCTCATCCTCCGAAACAAACTCCCGTTCGTCATATCGTGTTTTTATATATATGTCAAACACGCGCGCTTCCTGCTCGGAGCAGCAACCGGTTGCTCTTAACTCCGAAGGCGTATCCGAAGCATATACATCTTCACCTCGGTCTATTCGCTCAGTGATGATTCTGTAATATAAATAGCCTAACTTTTCGCGTCCGTGTTTCATATCTTTCCACTTGGGAGGTTGGAATCTGACTTGTTTTTCCTTCCGTGCCTTAAAAACCGAATAATCAAATTTCACGCTTGTTTTGCCTGTTGCAACATTTTTTACTTTGAAATAGCTTATAAGCTTGTCACTATATTTCATAAAAACGCCCGCCAAACGGGTCACAAGCTTTTTAAAAACAGTTCCGATAACCGATTTTAATTCACGTCGCCATATATCGCGCAATGTTTTGATAATCAACACGATTATCACAATGCAAGCGACCTCAAGTGCTGATTTTGCATAAGGATTCATATCTTGGTAACGCCGCAAATAATCGTATAGCCCGTACTGCATAGCGACAAGGAATACTAAACGTATTTCAAGCCACAACAGACTTATGCGACCTTTCTTTTTCATATCCCGAGCCTTCCTTCTGCATCACTTTACTATTTTTATCGTTTGTACGTTCATCCCTGCATGTTCCGCCTTGGATAACACCTCACCGCACTGCTCGTCATCAAGCGCGGAAAGAAAATAAATATCACAGTTTTTCGGTAGTTTTTCCAATGTTGCCGAAAGTAACGCCGACATCGAATAACTTCTCTTTGAATATGGGTTAAGTTCGGCAAAGATCTCAAGTATCCTCTTTATATGTTGTTCACCGCTTTCGCAGGGGACAAAAACATAATCGCTGTTGTCCGGCGAACGGTTTGTTGCAAACCCGACTCGTCCTCCGTTTTTTACCGCCTCGCAAAACAAATAACAAGCGTAGTTTAATCCGTTTTTGATTAAATCATTGTCGGATATATTTGCCTTGCGATAACTGCCAAGATCCAAATATATCATCGTGTCGTACATACGGGAACTATCGTAATCGTTCACCACGAGAGTTTGTTTGCCACCGGAAAACGATCTGGCTGATGCCTTAAAATTTATCGAGTGTACAGGATCTCCAAAGCGGTAACCACGTGTACCGGAAACAAAATACGGGTCCTCGATATATTTCTGTGACGAAACACTGTTTCCCGCCGTATAAATATTGGGAGAACATAATTTTCTTAAAGCTTGGCAGTCAGGGTAGGCATAAAAGTGCACCGTCGATTCAAAGTTATAATCGAATTTGCGATATTTAAACCCCGCATCCTTAAACTCATATTTTCTTCTTTTGTCTGCTCGCACTTCGTGTTGCTTTGTAACGGTACAAAACGGCGGAATATTGAACACGCTTGTCAATTTTGTGTGTTCATAGCATTCTATTCCGTCGAACGTCAAACCACCGGGACAAATAAATTCAATCCTTAAATTGACCAAGGGAAACCAGGTTGGGTTTGAAACAATTTCCGTCAATTCCAAGCTTTCTCCTGTAAATATACCATCCTTAGCAATGTCGCGCCGGTAGATTAGCATTTTTAATGCTTCCGATTTTATACTTCTGTATGCCGAAATGATTACTATCACTATACAAATTGCCGCAATCACAGCGAAAGCAACAAGTACGCTTTCAATAACACTCATCGCTTCGAAAAATTTATACGTTCGCTGGGAACCGTAGTGTTTTCAATAACCTTGTCTATCAGTTCTGCGCCGAGATCGCTTCTGTGAAAAAGATTATTGTTAAATATAATACGGTGCGCCAAAACCGGCACGGCGGAATTTTTAATGTCGTCGGGCAAAATGTAATTGCGTTCGGAAAGCGCGGCAACGCCCTGCGCAACCTTTACCAATGCTATCATTGCTCTCGGGCTTGCGCCTATAAGTACGTTTCTGTCATTGCGTGTGGCTTCACATATGTTGGAAGCATATTCCAAAAGGTCTCGATGTACGTATACGCTGTCACATTCCTTGCGTGCATCAAGTATCGTCTGCTTGGTTATCCCGACATCAGCGGATTTTATATTCGAAGTATCAAGCTTACGCGCGAGAATTTCTATGCTTTCTTCGTGAGATGGATACCCCATTGAAGTTTTTATCAAAAAACTGTCAAGTTGCGCCTCGGGCAGATCAAAAGTGCCCTTCGTTTCCACAGGGTTTTGGGTTGCGATAACCATAAAAGGCTCGTCGAGGGCTCTCGTTACGCCATCCGTTGTAACCTGACGTTCTTCCATACATTCAAGTAAACCCGACTGCGTTTTGGGCATAGCGCGATTTATCTCGTCAACCAATAAAACATTCGTAAAAACAGGACCTTTAACAAAACGAAAATCCGACTGCTTCATATCAAAAAAATTAACGCCTAAAATATCAGAAGGAAGCATATCAGGAACACATTGAATGCGTTTAAAATCAAGTCCAAGCGATGCGGCAAAGCTTTTTGCCAACACCGTCTTGCCGGTTCCGGGCACATCATCAAGTAATATGTGTCCGCTTCGAAAAAGCGCAAGCATCAAAAGGTCAATAACATTTCCCTTACCTACTATAATTTTGCTTACGTTACTACGGACAACGTCGCGTATTTGAGTTACTGCACGAAATTCCATAAAACCTCCAAAACGATATATCTATAAAACATTTTATCACACTTTTTTAACGTTTGCAAGATAAAGCTGGACGTACTCCCGGCCTATACTCAACGTAGCAGGATGTCCTTGTACAACAAAAAGGGCTCGTGTGAGCCCTTTTGCTATTTGTTATTCCTTATCGGATTCTACGGTTTCGACGGTTGAAGCCTTGGGGCTTTTTCCGTAGCCGTAATTACCGTATTTTCCGTATCTGCCGTACTTACGGCGAGAGCCCTCGTCCTCGCTTCCGTCATAGCCGTTTACGATAACGCCCAGCAGATGTGCATCGATGAATTCGAGCGATGCCAACGCCTGCTCGAACTCGTTATACACCGAAACCTTGCTTCTTACGATAAGCACTACGCCATCGGAAAGCTTGATAATGGGAAGCGCATCGGAAACGACGTTGATGGGAGGCGTATCGAAGATGATGTAATCAAACTTTTCTTCGAGCTGACTCAAAAGCTTTGCCATTCTTCCGCTTGCGAGCATTTCCGCGGGGTTGGGAGCGAAAAGTCCTGCGGGAAGACAGAAAAGATTGGGATATTTGGTAGGCTGGATAGCGTCCTCCGCGTCAGCCAATTTCGAAATGATATTAGTAAGACCGGGTTCACCGGGGATGCCCAACGCCTTGTGGACCTTCGCTTTACGCAGGTCACAGTCGATAAGCAACACGCGCTTGAACGCCTGAGAAAGCGAAATAGCAACGTTTACCGACGTGGTGGATTTTCCCTCGTGAGGATTTGCGCTGGTGATAACGATTTTTTTGCATCCGTCCTTGATTATAGAAAGGATGATGTTAGTACGGATAGCCTTGTATGCCTCCTGAACCGAGAACATACCGTTGTCACCGTAGCCGCCGTAGCCGTAGCCGTAACCGTAGCCGTAGCCTGTGCCTTTATTTGTTAGCTTTGCCATCGCCTGCATCCTCCTTCTTCTTGAGCTTTGCCGTGTCAAATTCGGGGATAGTTCCCAATACAGGTACACCGTAGCGTTCTACGATATCGGAAGCACTGCGAATATGGACATCGAGCGCATCACGGATGAGGAACACAAGCAGTATAGCTATAACACCGACGAACGTAACCACCGAGCACACGATAAGCGTTCTGCTGGAGGAAACGTAAGTACCCGAAGGATCGTCGACTATATGGCAGCTGCATTCTCCGTAAGCTATTGCAAGATGCTCGGGAATGCTTGCAAGTATCGCATTAACAACAGGCTGAACATCGGATTCGGAAAGCGAGGTGAACGTTACGTTTACTACCTCTGTTTCGTTCATAATAACAAACGAAGCACCCGAACGAAGCGAGCCGGGAGTATATTTATCCGCAAGATCCTCGGAAAGATGTTCGTGAACGATTTCAAAAAAGTTATCGCTGTCCAAAATCTGAATAAAGGTTTCGGCAAGCAAACGCGTACGGTTAACGTCGGTGGGCGACGTGGAGTTTATCATTACCGTATCCTTTATATAGAATTTCGCAGACGTATAATAACGCGGTGCCACAAAAAATTTCATATAAGCAAATGCGCATCCAAAGAAGAGCACCGCCGCCGCGATAAGCACTATAAAGTGCTTTTTTATTGTATGCGTGATCTTTTCGAGTGTTATATTCATCTTCAAAGACCCTTCCGTTTTATTTTTTAATCAATATATATGGGCTTACCCTCTTCGGCAGAGCGGTATATTGCAAGAATAACGTCAACTGCACGTCTTCCGTCCTTCAAGCCCGAAAGAGGTTCTCTTCCCTCGCGTATTGCCGAAATGGTGTCCGCTATCTGCTTGGTGTGTCCCTCGTTGGATATGGCAGACGGAACAGCCGCGCCCGATGCAACCGTGTTTTCGGAAACGGTCACTCCCTCTTCGCCGGCAACGTCCCAACGCGATATAGAGGTTTCGTCAAGCACTACCGTGCCGTTTTCACCGTTGATCTCCAATCTGCGAGGATAACCGGGATAAACCGAGGTGGTCGCCTGAATAACGCCCGTCGCACCGCTTTTATATTCAACGACCGCGGAAAGCGTATCCTCGACCTCAATATTTCTTACGAGCGTTTTCGACAACGCGTAAACACTCTTTATTTCGCCTGCGAGATACATCAAAAGGTCAACACCGTGTATTCCCTGATTCATCAAAGCACCGCCGCCGTCGATTTTCTTCGTGCCGCGCCAAGCGCCCGTATCGTAATATTCCTGCGAGCGATAATACTTCATATATATATCGGCGCAGACAACTCTGCCCAGCTTACCGTCCTCGATCGCGCGCTTTACCTTGTTTATATCGTGTGCGTAACGGTTCTGCGATATTACCGAAACGGTTATGCCCGCATCGTTGCAAGCCTTTTCAACCGCATCAAGCTGTTCCTTGTTTATAGCAAGCGGCTTTTCGCAAACGATATGCTTTTTCGCATTCGCGGCATTTACCACAGAGGTGTGGTGATATCCGCTCGGAGTGCATATACAAACGATATCCACCTCGTCGCACGCAAGCATTTCAGCTTCATTGGCAAATGCTTTTGTATTGTGCTTTGCGGCAAATCTTTCCGCCGACGCGTAGACCACGTCGCATACGCCGATAAGCTCTGCATCGTCACCGCAGGCGCGTATAGCGTTAACGTGAAAATCAGCGATCACGCCGCAACCTATTATTCCGAATCCGAATTTCTTTTGCATAAGAAGTCGTGCCTTTCTGCCGACAATATAATGTTTTCCGCAAAACTGCATACATCGACAAATGTTATTTTATCAAATCATATTTTAGATGTCAATAGCAACAGAAAAATATCTTCTGTTGCATTATTTTAGTATATAATTCTATTGACTTTAACGCGATAATGTAGTAATATATTCGATATCATAGTTATTTTTAGTGTTTCTTAAGGAGATAAGCTTATGCAACGTGTTTATAATTTTTCCGCAGGTCCCTCTATGCTTCCCATGTCGGTGCTCGAGCAGGCGGCATCCGAAATGACCAATTACAACGGAAGCGGAATGTCCGTTATGGAGATGAGCCACCGCTCACCCGTATATCAGGGCATTATCGACACGGCGGAAAGCGATCTCCGCAAGCTGATGAACATCCCCGATAATTACAAGGTGCTCTTCCTTCAGGGCGGTGCAACACAGCAGTTTGCCGCAGTTCCGCTTAACCTTATGAATAAAAACCGCAAGGCAGATTACATAGTTTCGGGTCAGTTCTCGAAAAAGGCGGCAGACGAAGCCGCAAAGTTCGGCGAAGTAAACGTTATCGCGTCCTCCAAGGACAGAAATTTCGCATACATTCCTTACGTCGATAAATTCTCGCCTGATGCGGATTACGTTCACATCTGCTACAACAATACCATTTTCGGTACGGTTTACAACTACGTTCCCGAAACCGGCGATATTCCCTTGGTAGCCGATATGTCCTCGGGTATCCTTTCCAAGCCCGTTGACGTTTCTAAATACGGTCTTATCTACGCAGGCGCGCAGAAGAACATGGGTCCCTCCGGTCTTACCGTGGTTATCGCACGCGAGGATCTTCTCGTGGGCGCAAGAGAAGGCACTCCCGTTATGCTTGATTACAAGGTTCAGGCAGACAACGGCTCGATGTACAACACTCCTCCCTGCTACTCCATCTACGTTGCGGGACTCGTGTTCAAGTGGTTGCTCGAAACGGGCGGACTCGAGGAACGCGAAAAGATCAACGTTAAGAAGGCAAATATCCTTTACGATTTCCTTGATAACTCCAAGCTCTTCAAGGCAACCGCCGACAAGGAAGTACGCTCGCTTATGAACGTATGCTTCGTTACCGGCGATGCGGATAAGGATAAGGCATTCGTTTCGGCAGCGGCAAAAGAAGGCTTTGTAAATCTTAAAGGTCACCGTGTTGTCGGCGGTATGCGCGCTTCCATTTACAATGCTATGCCTATCGAGGGCGTAGAAAAGCTCGTTGACTTTATGAGCAACTACGAAAAGGAGAATGCTTGAAATGCATAATATAAAGCTTTACAACAAAATAAGCAAGATCGGCCTCGACGTGTTCGATGCCGAAAAATACAACGTTTCCGAAGAAGCGGAAAACGCAGAGGGCATACTCGTCCGCAGTGCCGCGCTTCACGAGGTTGAATTTAATAAGGAGCTCATCGCCATCGCACGCGCAGGCGCAGGCGTAAACAATATTCCCATCGACCGTTGCAGCGAGCAGGGTATAGTTGTTTTCAACACCCCCGGCGCGAACGCAAACGGCGTTAAGGAGCTTGCAGTTGCCGCACTTTTACTTGCATCGCGTGATATCGTAGGCGGTATCAATTGGGCGCTCGGTCTTAAGGGCGAGGGCGATGCTGTCGGCAAGCTTGTGGAAAAGGGCAAAAGCAAATTCGTAGGCCCCGAAATAAAGGGCAAAACGCTTGGCGTTATCGGCTTGGGCGCGATCGGCGGTATGGTTGCGAACACTGCATACAGCCTCGGTATGAAGGCTGTCGGCTGTGACCCCTACATCACCGTTAAAAACGCGTGGTCGCTCTCCCGTGCAGTCCGCAAGGCAGACGATTATGATGAAATATACGCAACGAGCGATTACATCAGCTTCCACATTCCCTCTCTCCCCTCGACGAGAGGCATCATAAACAAAGAAAACATCGCAAAGATGAAGGACGGCGTACGTATTATCAACCTTTCGAGAGGCGACCTTGCAAACATCCCCGACCTTATCGAAGCGCTTGAAAGCGGAAAGGTAGCATCCTACGTTACCGACTTCCCCTGCGAAGAGCTTTTGGGCGTTCCCCACGTGGTATGTATCCCCCACCTCGGCGCATCCACTCCCGAATCGGAGGATAACTGTGCCGTTATGGCGGCTGAGCAGATCATCGATTTCATCGAAAACGGTAATATCCGCAACAGCGTAAACTACCCCGAAATACAGCTCCCCCGTACAGAAAGCAACCGTGTTATCGTTCTCCACGAAAACGTGCCGAACATCATCACGCAGATATCCGCCGCACTTGCAAGTGATAACGTAAATATCGAATCGCTTCTCTCGCAGGCAAAGGGCAACAACGCGGTTTCGATTTTCGATACCAACGATGCGATCAATGACGCCGTCGTTGCAGATATCGCGGCTATCAAGGGCATCGTACGCGTTTTGGTAAGATAATAAGCAATAAAACAAAAAAGAAGGTTCGATTTGAACCTTCTTTTATTTTGCTTTTATGCTTTATCGTCGCGTGTTTTTCGGTGTTGCCCGAAAGCGACAGCCCAATTTGGCAGGGCGAACGATTTCGAGGCAAGAATCGCGATTTCGCAAGGCGTGAGGCGTACATTGGTACGTCGAGCCTTGTGAAACGCGAGAGAAAAACACGCATTCAATGAAATTCGCAGAATTTCTTCCTATTTAATTGAATCGTTTTGCCTATACACGACTCATCATATCGATTTATTGTCGCGTGTTTTTCGGTGTTGCCCGAAAGCGACAGCCCGTATTATCTGTTACGGATTGCATCGATAGGCTTCTTCGATGCTATCTTCTTAACGGGAAGGAAGCTTGCAACAGCCGCCGCGATAATACTTACCGCAAAGATAACGAGTATCTGACGCGCGCCGAAGTTAAGAACGGTAACTAGCAAGCCTACGTTTTCGCGCATAACCGTATTGATAATAGCGGTTATCATGCCCGTGCCCAATACGGCGAGGGTGAAGTTTATCATCGCGATAATGAACGCCTCGGCAAAGAAGATACGGAATACGTCGTTTCCGCGCGAGCCGATCGCACGCAATATACCGATCTCCTGCTTTTTGTAGGAAATACTTGTTGCGATGAAGTTTGCAAGCAATATCGATGCGAACAGCACAAATCCCAGACCTACATAGAGGAATACCTCGGAAAGCACCTCTAAAATCTCGTCGAGCGCGTCCAATTCGAAGCTTGCGGGGTTGTTGAGTGCATACTTTACGCCGCCCTTTTCGGTGTAGCAGTATTCGGCAAGCATTTTTATGCCGTCCTTCGTTTCGGGCATAACTCCTAAAGCGAGATCGTAAATGCCGCCGTCGTTGGAGAAATATTCGTTATAGAACGAATCGTCTACCACAACAGCGTTTCCGATAGGAATCAACTTATCCGTTCCCGCATCGAGCACGCCGACTATCTTATATCCGGATTCGTTTTCATAGGTTTCGTCGAAATACGTTACGTAGTACATCTCAAGAGATTGACGCTTCAACACGCTGTAATCGATAGTCATTTCGCCGTATTCGTCATATACGATTACGTCGGGGAACATCTGTGCCGCTTGGCTCGAAATAATAATTTCGTTTTCTGCCAAGGCAGTCTTTTCACCGTCGAGCCAAATTATATTGTTGCCGGATACGCCGTCAAGCGTAGCAACTTGTTCAACGTAAAGATATGCGTCATCGGACGTATACGAAAGCTCGGCATCTCCTACGGGAACAAAATTGCCCATAGCGTTTAAGTATCTGTCGATATAGCCGTCACCGACAAGCATCATGCCCGTGTAGTTGTTATTCAACGCATACCTATACTCTTCATAAAGAACGTAATCCAATATCAAATCCGATGCGCCGTCGGTAACCTCATCGGATTCGAGCGATTCATAACGCGTGATATCGAAATTGGTATCGACTATACCCGTAACGGTGTATTCGATTCCCTGAAGAACAAGAGCTTTTCCTACCATTTCGGATACGTTCTTTAACGTTATATCCTTGACCTCTTCGAAGTAGTTTTCCTCTACTTTCTTCAGCTCGGTATAGCCGTTTTCCACAAACACCTCTGCGATATATTTGCTTATCGCGATTTCGTTTTTGTTTCCGTCGGGAAGCTTACCTGCAACGATCGAATATTCCATTTCGTCAAGGGTGCTCTGCGTGATTTCGACCATACCGCTCAAGCTCGTGGGAGTAAGCGTGTATCCGCCGAAGTAATCGTACGAATAATTAAGGTTATCCATAAACCAATATCCGCTACCGTCGTTGGTAAGCACGCCGGAAAAACCGATGTCGGTTTCATCGGAAAGCTTTTGAAGCTCTTCCTTTGTAAGCTTGTTGCCGTAGGTTTCCCAATATTCGAAATCATCAAATTTCTGCAAGACGAGCTTGTTTACGGATGCATAGGTGATATTCGAATCGTAAAGCGAATTCGCGGTGGTCTGTATATGGTTATACGCGCTGAAGGTATCGACAAGACCGAAAAGCGTAAACGCTATACAGGAAAGAAGTATCGTCATTACAAGACGGAACTTTTTGTGCTTTAATCCGCTTGCGCCCATTTTGAACGCGTGCTTCGCGCGAAGCTTGGATTTTATAAGCTTAAACGGTGAGTTATCGGTAGTCTTTATGCTTTCGACATCGGTATCGACGAATTTGTTCGCACGCTTATTGTCGGCAAACACGATCTCCGCACCGCTTTGAAGCTTTTCAAGGTATTCGTTTATCGCAATCCTATCTTCCTCGGTAAGACGGTAATCTACGGGAATGGTTGCCGTAGCGCCCTCGAAGGTGATACCCTCTGCCTGCACTTCCTCTTCATCGCGGCATATCGAGGTATCGCTTATAACTCTGCCGTCGGCAAGCTCGATGATTCTGTCGCCATAGGTGGTGGCAAAATCCCTATCGTGCGAAACGACGATAACGAGCTTGGTTTCGGAAAGCTTTTTAAGAGTTTCAAATACCTGCTTGCCCGTTGCCGAGTCGAGCGCACCGCTGGGCTCGTCCGCCATAATTATTTTGGGGTTCTTAACAAGCGCACGCGCAATAGCGACACGCTGCTTCTGACCGCCCGAAAGCTCGTTGGGGCGTCGGTTGCCGTAGCCCGCAAGATCAACGTCGTTAAGAATGCGGTTTATCGCCTCGTCGGTTGCCTTTCTGCCCTGCAATTCAAGCGCAAGCGCAATATTCGCGCCTACGGTGAATTCCTCTAAAATATTATACTCCTGAAAAATAAATCCGACATAAGTGTTGCGGTAGGAGTCGAAATGCGACTGTCTGAATTTCTTCGACGAAACGTTTTTAATAATAATTTCGCCGCCGTCGTATTTATCCAAGCCGCCGAGCAGATTCAGAAGCGTGGATTTACCGCTTCCCGATTTACCGAGCAGGAACACCATACCCGTATCGGGAAACTTGAGCGTTACCTGATCGAGCGCCTTTACGGGCACACCCCTTTTGGGCTTGTATATTTTTGTTAAACCTTTTGTTTCGAGCATTTATGCACCCTCCTTTCGGGATATGTTTATTATACTTTATTGCGTATAGTATGTCAAATTGTTTTTGTTGAACAACAGCAAACTTTCTGTTGCTTATGCAACGAAAGAAAAACGCTTTTAAGGTTATAATATAACAAAGGAGATGATATTATGAAATTTGCATTCTTCGATACAAAGCAATACGATATAAAATCGTTCGAAAAATACGGAAAGGATTCGGGAATAGAGTTTAAATTTTTGGAAACCAAATTGAATCCCGACACGGTAAATCTCGCAAGCGGTTGTGACGGTGTTTGCGTTTTCGTGAACGATACTGTAAACGCCGAGGTCATAGACAAGCTTTACGGGCTTGGAGTAAAGGCAATAGCCCTGCGCTGTGCCGGATACAACAACGTAGACATACGCCACGCTTTTGGCAAAATACACGTTTTCCACGTTCCCGCATATTCGCCCTACGCGGTTGCCGAGCACGCAATAGCGATGCTTCTTACCTCTATCCGCCGTATACACAAGGCGTATATCCGCACCAAAGACCACAATTTCAGTCTTTCGGGGCTGACGGGCTTTGATTTACACGGCAAAACCGTAGGCGTGGTCGGAACGGGCAGGATCGGCAGAGTATTTATAGATATCTGCAAGGGATTCGGCATGAAGGTGCTTGCCTACGATAAATTCCCCGCAAGCGACGCCGATTTCGAATACGTTGACCTCGATACTCTATTCAGAAAAAGCGATATTATTTCGCTCCACTGTCCGCTTACCGAGGAAACGCGCCATATGATCGACGAAAACGCTATTGAAAAGATGAAAAAGGGCGTTGTTATCATCAACACCTCGCGCGGTGCGCTTATCGATGCCGAGGCTCTGCTCGCAGGTATAAAATCGCGTCAGGTCGGCGCGGCGTGTCTTGACGTTTACGAGGAGGAATCGGACATATTCTTCGAGGATTTCTCGGGTCACATTATGGACGACGATACGCTCGCACGGCTGATATCGATGCCAAACGTGCTCGTCACCTCGCATCAGGCATTTTTGACCGAGGAGGCGTTAAACAACATCGCCGAAACGACATTAAACAACATCAACGAGTTCTTCGCAAACGGATATTGCGAAAACGAGCTTTGTTACCGTTGCGGCAA
>JAZNWF010000007.1:0-57868 GCA_045593165.1 Eubacteriales bacterium | reverse complement strand
TAGCCCAGTTGGGGTTAGCGTTAGCATATGCATCTGCACTGTCAACGAGAGTTACGTCTTCGCCTGCGATAGTACCATTGATGTAGTCAATGGAGAAGGTGAAGCCGTATGCAACTTCAAAAGAAGCATTGCCGGTTTCGGGGTCAATTGTCTGAGTCTCGTCATACTTAACGTCTTCTGCAAAAACGAAAACGGTGCACAAGGATGCAACGAGAACAACAGAGAGAAGAAGAGCCAGAAGTTTCTTCATTTGTGTGTTTCCTTTCAATAATATTATTGTATGGGAGTTTATCCCTTTGATAGAGAAAGTATACCATACATTTTTTTGCGTGTCAACAAATATCTGCTTGTGCAAAATGACGAAATTGCCAGAGAAAACAGTTTATATGTAAAAAAACAAAAATCCCGATGCTTTTTATAGCTTCGGGACTTTTTTGCGTGTGAAAAAGCAATAGATTACTTTTTTTCGTACATTATAAAACGCTCGTATTCATCTTCCTTGATGACGTTCAATAATTTTACCGTTTGCCATATAAATACGCAGGATGCAAACAGCCTTAATGTTGCTACGGAAGCGTAAAAATACGGCACGACGTATCCGATCGTCCACAAAACGATAGATATGCAATATGATATCCACGCTGCGTTTACCGATATCGGCTTTCCGCCCAATGAAAGCTGAAGCTTGTTGGCTTCGATAAGGAAACAGCGTATGCAAAGCAGGCATATCGGTACGGCAATCAGGCATATTACCGCATTTACGCAGATTATCCAAAGCTTTGTTTCGTAAATAACTACCGCACCGTACGGCACGAATATTCTTTGGAATATTTCCGCGCCCAAAAGTAAAAGGAAAGCAAACGGTGCATAGCGTCTTGTTTCCTTGAAATCGTACAATTTCTTGAGCAAAAGGGTTGCTGTAAAAATCAGCAAAAACATTGTGTATGCGGGAATTATACGTATGTTGTCAAACGCAATATCCAACGCGAAAAACAGCGCAATATAAAGCGTATATATTCCGCGGTTCAAAGTTTTCGGACGCACCATTTCGGGATGCGATGAATATTCCGCAAAATATCTTTCGTCAAGCATTTCGCCGGATTCCTTGTGTAGCAGGCTTACCGTTTTACAGAACGAAACGAACCATGCGATTCCGGTGACAAGCGCGATAAGAGAAAGCAGAATGACCAATAACGGCTTTGCGGATAACAGAGCCTCGATGGTGTTCAGCTTATCAAGATCGAGATCGGTGTCGGACTCTGCGTAAAGATATATTTCGACCGTCGCCAACAACTCGGGAAGCAGGGTGGCGGCGATTCTCGTGAAGAAAGCAAGGTAGGATAAAAACGCAGTTCCGTCGCATTTTGCAAGCGTTTTGTTGCAATCGTTCCTCATCGCGAAATAATTGATTCCGCCGAATAGGGTTTTGAAAAGCATAATATACAAAATGCCTTGGATTATAGAAAATATCGTAACCGCAAGCATTCTGTTCGAGCTTATCTCGGCAAGAAATACCGAACGCATCATAAATAATTTTACGGCTTCGACGATGAAAAGATACAGCACCGATCTGCGTGCCTGCTCTATCTGACCGTCAAAATACGCAAGCTGAGTAAGCCCAAGGTATATCAGAGCACAGCCGAATACGTCGGGAATGATATCAAGCCCCAACGGAACCGGATTTATAAAGAACGCAAAGCCTATAAGCAATAAAAACTTGCTGTTTTTGGATACGCTTTTAACGTTTTTTGCGTTTTTCAAGCCGTTCTGCCGCCTCCTGCTGTTCTTTGTGCTTTTTTTCGAGCGCTTTTGCGCGTTCCTTTGCCAACTGTTGCTTGTCCCTTTCGTATTGACGCTCGCTTGTTATGAGCACGAAGCAGGTGTGAAGAAACAGCGTGTTGATTATTATAACCGCGTATTGACTTATATAGTTTGCAGTCATTATTATTCCTGCGAAGGAGCCCAACATTCCGTCGAGATTCAAAAGCTCCGAGGCAAGCGCAAGCGTAAGCAAAACCGTTGTTAAAACAAGTCTGTTTCTTGCTTGGCGCTCAAGCTTGGCGGCTTGGTTGTCGCGCGATATTCGTATAACTGCGGTCAACCAAAAGAACGTCATCATTATCCATGCACACATATGCAGGATAAAGGTTACCGTGTTTATGAGCGGATCCAGCTCGAGTCCGAACATCAACGAGCAGAATAGATATATTCCTCGCGGAATCATAAACAGCGACGAAACGGCCGCGTGCATAAAATATCCCTCGAGCCTTGATGCGAGAAAAAATCCGTACGCCAGCATTGGCGCGCCGAAAAGCACTCCGCCCATTTCGTTAAGCAATAAGAATGCATATCCGAATAATGCGATTCCGAATCCCATTTTTTACCTCGTATGCGGTTTATTTGTCG
This sequence comes from Eubacteriales bacterium, assembly GCA_045593165.1. Taxonomy (GTDB): domain Bacteria; phylum Bacillota; class Clostridia; order Oscillospirales; family CAG-382; genus Coliplasma. Next base: position 55,462 of record JAZNWF010000007.1, on the reverse strand, counting down.
GAAGCACTTTCGCTACCCGAGGAACCGCAGCATTTTTTGTATTTTCTACCGCTGCCGCAGGGACAGGGATCGTTAGGTCCGACCTTTTCGGCCTTTTTGACCGGAGTGGGCTTTACCTTTTGCTTTCCGTCCTGTCTAATTGCAGCGTTTCCGTTGAGTATCTGCTTGCGTTCGATGGTGCTTTGGCGCGGTCTTGCGGTGAGTATCATTCTTGCAGTTCCCTCGCAGATGCCGTCTACCATTTCGCTGTACATCGCTTCGCCTTGGATTTTATATTCGGTAACGGGGTTGCGCTGTGCATATGCGTTAAGACCGACGCTTCCCATAAGATCGTCCATAGCATCGATGTGATCGACCCAACGCATATCAACGTTGCGAAGCAATATTGCGCGCTCGACCTCGCGGAATACCTCAGGCGTAAAGGTTTCCTCTTGCTTCTTCAAGGCCTCGTCGGCTCTCGAGGACAGCATATCGGTTATATCCTCTACATTAAGGTCTGCAAGCTCGGACTGCGAATATTTAAAATCGTTTTCGTCGCAGAGTATACCCTTGAAGGTGTTGCGTAAGCCGTCGAAATCCCATTCATCGGGCACGTCGGAGGTTGCGTATCTCGAAACGGTTGCGGAAATGTAATTATCGACCATTTTCTTGATCTTAGCCGAGATATCGTCACCGTCAAGCACGGCTCTGCGGTCCTTATAAATACGCTCGCGCTGTAAGTTCATTACGTCGTCGTATTGAAGCACGCGTTCGCGTCTGTCGGCGTTTTGCCCTTCGATACGCATCTGTGCGCCCTCGATGGAGTTGGAAAGGATTCGAGCGTCGATAGGCTGATCGTCGGGCATCTTCAGGGCTTCGACAACGCCCAACACCCTGTCTGCACCGAATAATCTCATAAGGTCGTCCTGCATGGAAAGGAAGAAACAGCTTTCGCCCGGGTCGCCCTGACGTCCTGCACGGCCGCGTAACTGGTTGTCGATTCTGCGGCTTTCGTGTCTTTCCGTACCGAGAATAAACAGACCGCCTGCCTCGCGCACCTTGTCAGCTTCGATGCGGATATCCTTTTCAAATTCTTCCTTTAGTTCCTCGAAGCGTTTTCTTGCGGCAAGGATTTCGGGATCGTCGGTCTCGCCGCAGTTGGTTGCTTCGTAAAGCATATAATCGTCAAGACCTTCCTTGCGGAGAACGTCCTTTGCAAGAAATTCCGAGTTGCCGCCGAGCATAATATCCGTACCACGTCCTGCCATATTGGTGGAAATGGTTACTGCACCGAGTTTACCTGCCTGCGCGATTATTTCGGCTTCCTTTTCGTGATATTTTGCGTTAAGTACGTTGTGAGGGATCCTGCGTGCCTTTAAAATTTTCGAAAGCTGTTCGCTCTTTTCGACCGAAACTGTACCTACGAGCACGGGCTGACCCTTTGCGCGGCAGGCTTCGATCTGCTGGATTATCGCCTCGATCTTACCCGAAATGTTTTTGTATACAAGATCATTGTGGTCAATTCTTATCATCGGCTTGTTCGTGGGTATTTCCACAACGTCAAGCGCGTATATGTTGCGAAGCTCGTTTTCCTCGGTCATGGCAGTACCCGTCATACCCGAGAGCTTTCTGTATTTTCTGAAATAGTTCTGGAAGGTTACGGTTGCCTGTGTTCTGTTTTCGTTCTGTACCTTTACGCCTTCCTTTGCTTCGATTGCCTGATGCAAACCGTTTGAGAATCTTCTGCTGGGCATAATACGGCCGGTGAAGGAATCGACTATAACGACCTTTCCGTCATTCATAACGTAGTCGATGTCGCGCTGCATAATACCGCGCGCACGTATGGCGTTGTTCAAGTAGTGCATCAGCTCGCTGTGCTCGCCCTCGCCGATGTTGTCTATACCGAAATGCTTTTCGGCCTTTTCAAGACCTCTTGCGGTGAACATACAGCTTCTCGCCTTTTCGTCGACGATGTAGTCTTCGATAATATCCTCGTCGCTTTTCTTGGCGTCGAATTCTTTTATGCGGTAGCATTTGAGCTTACGAACAAAGGCGTCTGCTTTTTCGTACATATCGCTCGATTCTCCGCCTGCGCCCGAAATGATAAGCGGTGTACGCGCTTCGTCGATAAGTATCGAGTCGACCTCGTCAACTATTGCAAATTCGTGACCGCGCTGAACGATCTGGTTTTTGTAAATAACCATATTGTCGCGCAGATAATCGAATCCGAATTCGTTGTTCGTGCCGTAGGTGATGTCGGCGTTGTACGCCTCCTGACGCTGCTTGGTGTCAAGACCTTGAATGATAAGACCTACCGAAAGACCTAAATAACGGTAGATATTGCCCATCCACTCGCTGTCACGCTTTGCGAGGTAATCGTTTACCGTAACGATGTGAACGCCCTTGCCTGCAAGCGCGTTGAGATATGCTGGAAGCGTAGCAACGAGCGTTTTACCTTCGCCCGTACGCATTTCTGCAATTCTGCCCTGATGGATAACGATACCGCCGATAAGCTGAACACGGTAGTGACGTTTGCCGAGAACTCTCGTGGATGCTTCTCTTACCGTGGCAAATGCATCGGGAAGTATATCGTCAAGCGTTTCGCCCTTTGCAAGACGCGATTTCAATATTTCGGTCTGGCTCTTAAGCGTTGCATCGTCCATAGAGGAATATTTTTCGGCAAGAGCCTCGATCTTATCCGCTATGGGATATATTTTTTTAAGCTGCTTTTCGCTGTAAGTTCCAAAAAGCTTCGTGAATAAAGACATTATATATCTCCTTTTGGGTTGATACGTTATAATTATACAAAATACATATTATCACAAAATCATAAAAAAGTATATACTTATTTGTAAAAATAATTGCATTAACGGAAAAAAAGCGTTATAATAAATTGAATAACTGTGTTTGGAGATAATTATGAGCACGATTGCTGCAATCGGTACGCCGTACGGTAAGGGCGGTGTGGCGATGATAAGAATAAGCGGCGAGGACGCATTCGAGGTCGCTGAAAAAATATTCGTACCTGCATCAAGAGAACGCTTTGCGCAAAGACTTCACGGTCAGGTGTATTACGGCTCGTTTGTCGACGAAAAGGGTATTTTTGACGACGGCTTGTGCGTTCTTTTCGAAGCGCCTCGCTCCTTTACGGGCGAACGAGTGGTCGAACTGCATTGCCACGGCGGTATTCTGGTCACACAGAAGCTTCTTTCCGCCGCGTTCAAGAACGGAGCAGTCCCCGCGGGCCCGGGTGAATTTACGCGTCGTGCGTTTATCAACGGAAAAATATCGCTTACTCAGGCGGAAGCCATCGGCGGCATAATCGATTCCAAAAGCGAAAAGCATTTAGAGGTGTCTGCAAAGCAGGCGAACGGTTCTCTCAGCAGAACACTTTCGGCAATCTACGACGAGCTCCGTCTGCTTGCCGCTTCGGTGTATGCGTTTATAGATTATCCCGACGAGGATATGACCGATGTATCGGTTGAAGAAATGCGCGAAAGACTCGTAAAAGTAAAATCAAGGCTCGATAAATTGGCGGGAAGCCATACATACGGCAAAGCCATAAGCGAGGGTATCGCAACGGCAATAGTCGGGAAGCCCAATACGGGCAAAAGCTCGCTTCTGAACGCGCTTTGCGGTGAGGAAAGGGCAATAGTTACCGATATAGCAGGTACCACGCGTGACGTAGTTACCGAAACGGTACGCCTCGGCGATATGATCCTGCGCCTGTCCGATACTGCCGGCATCCGCGATAGCGAGGACACCGTTGAAAAAATCGGTATCGAACGCAGTATAAAAGCCATCGAGGAGGCATCGCTTATACTTGCGGTATTCGATTTATCGCGACCCATCGATGACGATGATAAAAGACTGATCGGAGCGATATTCGAAAGCGGAAAGGAAGCGCAATCGGTTTGTATTTACAATAAAGCGGATATTTCCTCGGATATCTCCTGCCATAAGCTCCCATTTGAAAAAACGGTTACAGTAAGCGCACTTAATAACGATGGACTTGAAGAATTGGTCGAAACCGTTTCCGAAATGTTCGGAGCAGGCAATATCGGCGAAAACGATGAGATCGTTGTGAATGCGCGTCAATGCGCCGCTGTGATTAATTCGTCGCTTGCGGTAGGAAATGCGATAAATGCGCTCGATTCGTTTACGCAGGATATTGCGGGTATGGATATCGAGCATGCGCTTTCGGCGCTTGCCGAAGCAGACGGAAGGTCTGTCAACGAGGATATTGTGAACGAAATCTTCTCGCATTTTTGCGTGGGCAAATAATAAAAAGCAAAATTAAGGATAAAAACCTATGATAAAATATCAAGCAGAAAATTTGGACGTAGCTGTGATCGGCGCAGGACATGCCGGTCTTGAAGCCGCGCTGGCCGCCGCAAGAATGGGTGTAAAGACCGCGTTGTTTACGCTTACACTCGACCTTGTCGGCAATATGCCCTGTAATCCGTCTATCGGCGGCACGGGCAAGGGACACCTCGTTTTCGAAATAGATGCCTTGGGCGGCGAAATGGGAAAGGCGGCAAACGAGGTAATGCTTCAAAGCCGTATGCTCAACGCCTCGAAGGGTCCTGCCGTAAGATCCTTGCGAATGCAGTCGGATAGGGTAAGATACCGCGATTATATGAAGAATATCGTCGAAAACACAGGAAATCTTACCTTAAAGCAATCCGAGGTAGTTTCCGTTGAGGCGGACGAAAACGGCGTTACGGGCGTAACCACTTCGTTCGGAGCGTTTTATCCGTGCAAATGCGTAATTATTGCTACGGGCACGTCGCTCGGTGGAAGAATTATCGTCGGTGAGGAGGCGTATGAATCGGGTCCCGATAATACCTTGCCCGCAAACCGTCTTGTTGATTCGCTTCAAAGCTTAGGCGTTAAGCTTGTCCGCTTTAAAACCGGAACTCCGCCGAGAATACACGCCGATTCGATAAATTACGAAAAGCTTGAACGTCAGGATGGAGATACAGATCCCATAATGTTCGGCTTTGCACCCTCGCGCCCGAATCTTTTACCGTGCTATATCGCGTATACCAACCAAAAAACACATCAGATAATCCGCGATAATCTTTCGCGCTCGCCGCTTTATTCGGGCGTTATTCACGGCACGGGTCCGCGCTACTGTCCGAGTATTGAGGATAAGGTTGTAAGATTTTCCGAAAAGGAAAGACATCAGATATTCGTTGAACCAATGGGAACTGATACCAAGGAGGTATACCTGCAGGGGCTTTCAAGCTCGCTTCCCGAGGAGGTACAGCTTCAGCTCATTCACAGCATCGAGGGCTTGGAAAACGCTGTGTTTATGCGTACCGCGTATGCTATCGAATACGATTGCTGCGACCCGTTACAGCTTACGAACACGCTTGAATTCCGCAATATAAACGGTTTGTTCGGTGCGGGTCAGTTCAATGGAAGCTCAGGTTACGAGGAGGCGGCTGCACAGGGGCTTGTTGCAGGTATTAATGCCGCGCTTAAGGTTAAGGGTAAAGAGCCTTTTACACTTTTAAGAAGCGAAAGCTATATAGGTACTCTTATCGATGACCTCGTAACAAAGGGAACGAACGAGCCCTACCGTATGATGACCTCGCGTAGCGAATACCGCTTGCTTTTGCGTCAGGATAACGCACAGACAAGGCTTTTGCCGAAGGGCTATGAGCTCGGTCTTGTTTCGAAGGAAAGATATAATAAATTCGTAGAAACCGAAAACGCTCTTGCGGCACTTATCTACCGCCTTGAGCACGAAAGCATAAAGGCTTCGACAAGGCTTGATGATCTGCTTGAATTGCGCGGATATGCACGTACCGGTATGGGTATCGTAAAGGCAGAGCTGCTTCGTCGTCCCGACGTTACGATAGACGATATATTTGTGCTTTCCGATGACGAAATAGAATACGATCCATACCTGCTTTCGCGTGCGGAAACCGAAATTAAGTATTCGGGATATATCAAGCGTCAGCTTGCCGAGGTAGAACGCTTCTCAAAATTAGAGGAAAAGCGTATTCCCGATGGAATAGATTATACCTCGATCAAGGGCTTGCGTCTCGAAGCGGCACAGAAGCTTCAAAAGCTTCGTCCCGAAAGCGTGGGCAGAGCATCACGCATAAGCGGTGTTTCACCTGCTGATATCTCGGTTCTTCTTATCTATCTCGCACAAGGAGGAAAACAATGAGTTTTTCCCAATTAACGAAAAAATATCGCGATTCGCTTACCGAATCCGAATGTAAATCGCTCGATATCATCGGCGAATGCCTGCGCGAAACGAATGCTGTTATGAACCTTACCGCGCTTACCGATGAAAAGGGCGTGGGATTGCTTCATTTCTGGGATTCATTAACGCTTCTCGATACGGGACTTTTTAAGGATAAAAGCGTTATTGATGTCGGCTGCGGCGGGGGATTTCCGTCACTTCCGCTTGCACTTTGCTCTAATAACTGCACCGTCACCTCGAACGATGCAACCGCAAAAAAATTGAATTACGTTTTGGAAACCGCGCAAAAGGCGGGAATCAAAAATCTCAAAACACTCTGCGGTCGCGCCGAGGAGCTTGGACTTAAAAAGGAATACCGTGAAAAATACGATATCGCGGTTGCGCGCGGAGTGGCAAGGTTAAACGTGCTTTGCGAATGGTGTATGCCGTTTGTAAAGGTTGGCGGATATTTTGTCGCTATGAAGGGCGAAAAGGGCAGAGAAGAGGTGGAAGAGGCTAAAAAGGCAATCTCTGTGCTCGGAGGTGAATTGGTTGACATAATCGATATAAAGGTTCCCGAATTCGAGTATCTTCATACGCTTGTAATAATTAAGAAAACAAAAAACACGCCGAAGGATTACCCTCGACGCAACAGTCAAATACAGAAAAAACCGCTTTGATATGGTGAATTAATATGGAAGAGCTTCGCGACCGTAACGGTCTTACCGAAAAGGAATTTTTGGCAAAATATGATGCAACAAAATACGAAAGGCCGTCCGTAACGGTTGACATAATTATTATGAAGGATAATAAGGTCCTGCTTATTCGTCGCGGAGGTCATCCCTGTATAGGCAAATTGGCGTTTCCGGGAGGCTTTGTCGAGCCGAACGAGGACGTATATTCCGCGGCAAAGCGTGAGCTTATGGAGGAAACCTGCTTAAAGGTGAAAAATCTCCGTCAGCTTCGCGTTGCTTCCGAGCCGAGTCGCGACCCGCGCACGAGGATAATTACCGTGCCGTTTCTTGCCGACGTCGAAAATGCCGATGCGCTTTCCGCAAGCGACGATGCTATGGCGGCAAAATGGTGTCCTTATTCGTTTAAGAAATACGCGATGAATGGCGTAACGCTTTTTGAAATCAGCATTGTAGCCGATTCCGAAAGGCATACCTTCAAGGTATCACGCAGTATCGATAAAATCGGATTGCGCGCCGACCCGATATACAAAGCTGTCGGCAATACGCCCCTTGCAGGCGATCACGCCGAGTTGTTCGCTATGGCCTTGGACGTTAGCCAAAGCATTGAAACTTGAATCAGCTTTTCAAGGCAGGATTTTAGTCGCTACTGCGTCAAAATGCTCGAGAATACGTTAGTATTCACTCCGCTTTTTCCTTGTATCGACAATAAATCATTCACTTGGAAAGTCTTTGACCCAAAAGGATCTGAATTTCGAGAAAATTTTAATGCAGAGGATGTAGCAATACGTGTGTATTGCAAAGACGATAAATTGAAATTTGCCGAAGCAAACGCGTTTCAGCTCTTTTGGGCTGGTTCAAGTTCCAATGCTTCGGATACGGAGAATGAATAATGGCAAGATTTGACGAAACCGAAATAAAAAAACAGTTAAATGAGGTTATTACCGACGAAGTAATCGAATGGTCAAAGCCGTTAATGCAAAAATTCGCAACGTTAATGGCGTATTACCGTTGCGCTATGATGGAGATAGAAACCAAATTCAACGTGCTTAACGTCGAATATTCTCTACGCTTGGACAGAAACCCCATAAACAGCATCAAAAGCCGTCTGAAATCGATACAAAGCATGCGCGAAAAGCTCAAAAGATATGGCGTACCGATGTCGGTCGATGCAATCTGGGAAAATCTCCACGACGTAGCGGGCGTACGAGTGATCTGTTCGTTTCCGCAGGACGTTTATACTCTTGCAAACGCGCTTTTGAAGCAGGATGATATAACGCTCGTCGAGATGAAGGACTATATCAAAAATCCCAAGCCCAACGGATACAGAAGTCTGCATCTCATTGTTACCGTACCGATATTTCTTGCGCACGAAAAGCGTCTTATGGAGGTGGAAATACAGCTTCGCACTATCGCTATGGACTCTTGGGCAAGCTTGGAGCATCAGCTGAAATATAAAAAGGAATATGCCTTTGACGAGCATATGACTAACGAGCTTTTGCATTGTGCAAACCTTTCCGCCGAGCTTGATGAAAGAATGGATGCTCTGCGCGCACTCGTACAGCCCGAGCCCGAGGAAATCAAGTAAAAAAAGCAAAAACAAAAAGCCGCTTATGCGGCTTTTTTTGTATGATTCGACCTATTGAAGATCAGCATTGAAGAATATGCAAGCAAGCAAGAGATCACCGCGACCAAAACCAAATAATACCAATTGCCGATCGCGCCGATGCTTATAAATACGTTTGCGACTATCATATGGTATATAAATAGCCCGTACGAAATGTCCGTCTTGATTCGTATTTTGGGGAATCGGTACGCAAAGCCTATAATACCTATGCATAACGGCAACGCCCACAATAAATTGTAATTTCCGAGTTGTAATCCGAATCCGAAAACATGCGGTATAACGGCAACGCATAAAAATACGTACCAAAGCTTTGATATTGTCGGTATGATCCGGTCAAAGTGCTCTGCAATAAAGCAACCGATATAGAATAACCATAGATATCTGAAAATCGTCTGCGAGAAAAACTTAACAAGAATTTCGCTTCCCGTCATTATCATAGCAATGTGTCCGAAATAGCTTATTCCGATCGTGCAGATGAACCCTACGAGCCAAACCCATAAACGTTTGTTGCGCATCAGCTTGTATAAAAACCAAACGAGTATATAAAATTGAACCGTTACACCGATGGTCCATAATGCACCGTTCGGCGTGCCGCAACCATATCCGTGAAGCGATTCGGGTGTCCAAAACTGCAAAAACGTGCCTTGAGTCACAGTGAAAGCGGCTAATTGCACAGGATTCCAATCGCGGTATAAAGCCACGATTGTTATTAATTCTATTAAAACACCCAGCCATAACTCGGGATAAATTCTCAAAAAACGCTTCTTGGCATATTGCTTTAAGTTATCGTTTCTTTTTAACGAAAACCAGATAAGCATACCACTTATTGCGAAAAATATCGGAACTCCGCCAAAAAATCCGATCATACCGTATAGCCATTGGGGTATCGGAGCTTGAATATGTACAACCAAATGCTTTATCATTACCTGTAAAGCGGCAAACAGCCGTATGAAGTTCAAACAGTTGTTGCTTGGTGTAAAAGCGATGTGTGCTTTGTTTACGCCTTCTGACATAACGACCGCCTTCCGAATTTGTTATTTATATAATACCATAACTGATTTGCTTTTTCAATGCAAAAAATAACCCGACGCTCAAGTGAAATGCACCAATGCGTCGGGTTTATGATTATTCTACGTTGCCGTTGCGAACAGCTTCGAAATCCTCTTCGATCTCCTTCGAGGGAGCTTTTGTAATAAGCGAGAATACCACAATGCAAATGCTCGAGAAGATGAACGCGGGCAGTAATTCGTAGATCGCGAACACACCGCCGAGCTTGCTCAATACGAGCTTCCAAAGGAATACCATACCGGCACCGCTTATCATACCTGCAATCGCGCCTGCCTTGTTGATGCGCTTCCAGAACAGCGAGAATATCATCAAGGGGCCGAACGTTGCGCCGAAGCCTGCCCAAGCAAACGAAACTATCTGGAATATAACGCTGTTTTCATCCAATGCGATAACTACGCCGATCAGGGTAAGCACCAAAAGCGTGATTCGCGACATCCACATAACCTGCTTGTCGTTGGCGTTCTTCTTGCAAACACCTTGGTAGATGTTTTTTGCAAACGCCGATGCGGCAATAAGGAGGTAAGAGTCGGAAGAACTTATTGTAGCTGCAAGAATACCTGCCATTACAAAGCCTGCAAGTATAGCGGGAAGCGAGCTTGTGGCAAGCGTAATGAAAATATTTTCTGCAGCGGATTTGGTAAGATGCACGTCGGGATAGAGCTGACGTCCGATAATACCGATAAATACAGCAACCGCAAGGGAAATAATAACCCAAACCATCGCGATACGGCGCGAGCGCTTAAGCTCTTTTTCGTCGCGGATAGCCATAAAGCGAAGCAGTACCTGAGGCATACCGAAGTAACCCAAGCCCCAAGCGAGCATAGAACATATAGTCAGGAATCCGTAATCGGATGCCGCGCCAAATAAGGGCTTGCCCGCTTCGAGAAGCTGTGTGCCCGCTTCATCGGTAACGGGCGTTGCCATACCGAAAAATTCAAGGAATCCGGGAATCTCCTGTGCGTTGTCGATAACCGCGCCCAAACCGCCGGCACTTACGGTGCTAATAATAACGATAACCGAAAGCGCGGTTATCATAACTATTGCCTGCATAAAGTCGGAAATACTTTCTGCAAGGAATCCGCCCAAAAGCGTGTAAAGCAGAACGAATACTGCACCAATTATCATCATAGAGGTATAGGATGCGCCGAAGAGGGTAGAGAAAAGCTTACCGCAGGTAACGAAGCAGCTTGCGGCATAAACGGTGAAGAATATAAGAATAAATATCGCCGCGATAGACATTATAACCTTTTTCTTTTCTCTGAAACGGTTCGAGAAGAATTCGGGCAGGGTAATAGAGTTGTTTGCTCTTACGCTGTAGCGGCGCAAGCGCTTTGATACGATAAGCCAGTTAAGATATGTACCGATAGCAAGACCGATAGCCGTCCAAGCAGCGTCGGCAAGACCACACCAGTATGCAACACCGGGCAGACCCATCAAAAGCCAACCGCTCATGTCCGATGCCTCTGCGCTCATGGCCGTGACCCAAGGCCCTAACGAACGCCCGCCGAGGTAATACTCCTCGGAGCTTTTATTTGCGCGACGAGCATAAAATACGCCGATCATAATAACGACCGCCATATACAGCACCATCGCAATAAGGATTTGTATTGTATTTTTATCCATATTGTCCCCCAATAAAAAAATGTCAAGTGAATTTGATACAACGCTCCCATTGTATCACGTTATCACGATAAAGTCAATATACAAATGTATCAATATATAAAAGAGAGATCCCGCGCTTAACGTACGGGATCTCGTGTATTTTATCTGTTCAGCATTTTATTTACAAGCTCTATGGCTATGTTGTTTCTTTCGGAAAATTGCTCGTCGGTAAGCTCGGGGAAGAGCGATTTTTTGTCATCGTATATGGTGAATCCGAATTTTTCGTATATCTTAACTGCAGGATAATTGCGCGTTCCTGTGGTCAGATAAATAAATCCGTCGTATCCAAGCTTGTTGTATAGGTCCATAAGGAAGGTAAGCATCGCCTTTGCGATACCCTTTCCGCCGTGCTCGTCGCGGACTGCTATCCAGTGGAGCCTTTGCTCTCTGTCTCCGTAATTGTCGCCGTCCCAAAGAGCCGCCGATGCGATATAATCGCCGTTGGGAGCTTTTACAAATATAACTCTTTCCTCTGCGTTAAGCACCTGACCGTTCACGAAATCGCGGAGAAAAACCTGTGTGCCTATCTCGACCGATTCAAACGAGCCAACCGCCGTTTGCACCTCCGACCATTTTTCCGCATCGCCGTCCTTATAGAATACAAATTCATATCCCTCGGGTAACTCGTATTTGGGATAATCCTTCGTGTCACATTTGTACATAATAAGCGGGTAGTAGGGAATGGATTTATCGATCATAGCTGTTTCTCCTTTGATATTGTAGCATTATTATATCAAACCCCGATCAAAAAATCAACAGTATACGATGAGAGCTACCTGTATCATCTGCCGGACGGTTGCGGAAAATGTTACGGCGCGTTAATACTCTTGTGACAGATTATCGCTATATTTATAATTGAGATGGCATTACGGTGCAAAGTCTTGACTGCCGTCTATTGTTATTATATCGAATCTTACGTCGTTAAGTTTAGAAATATCTTTGAGCGACAAATCATTGAACACCTTGGAATTTTCTGCTTCTTCCCACGTCGCATATGCGGTATCGGGGTCAAAGTCAAACCGATATTCGTATTCCTTTTTGTTTTCTTTCGCTCGTTTTGAAACTACGAACTGACGGAAAAAGTGGTAGCAGGAATAAGAAAATTCAATTTCAAAAGAAGAATCGGATGCAAGCTCCGCTTCGAGTATTGTTTTTATCTTCTCGTAAGTAACAGCCTTGGGTAATTCAAATCCATACATCATACAGAAACGACTTGCGGCTGCTTTCATCGGTTGTTCTCTTTCTAACTCCCAATAGTCGTTTTCGTGTGTAAAGACAAGCAGACGATCCATAGACTCATCAAAAACGTATATATCTTGAGGCAGGACAGGATTTGCAAAATACATCCCTAAGGCTTCAAGACGATATGGTTCATACCATTCGTATTCAATGAGGTCAGCAAGCTCCTTTGCGTTTGCTTTGGCAACGATTTCTTCATACGCCACTCCGTCTATTATAAATGTTTTATAAGAGGGATGGCTTTCGCTTTCCGACATAACATATACATCACCCTGTATAGACCTTAAAAACTCAAGCGACTTTGCAAAAGAAATCGCGCGATGATCTATTAGTTCCCAAAGGTAACGGCTCTCATAAGTAATTGTATAATTGTGTGCAGCGGCGTTATCGATCCACTCTTTATTTCTGATTTGAAATTCTTCCCACGTTGTCGTGAATTTTTCTATAAATTCCTGGCGTATTTTTGTTCCGTTCTTCATTATCGATATGTTCAAAGATTCCACCGCCTTTCGTGACTTTATTATAGCATGACTTTGTAAACATTTCAACCGTTTCGCAAGTCCGAATCTGTCCACGGTTTTGGAGATGATGGGGGAACGAAGCATTCGCTTCGCGAATATGAAGCACAATCCTGCGGCTTGTATGAAGCGGCGGCGTTGCCGCCATGAAGCGAAGCGCGTGTTTCCTCTCTGTTGCCGAAGGCATGCTTCATAGGGCGAAGCCCTGCTTCATTTTTCATGCGCGTCAGCGCGCTTCATTGAAAAAAGCACGCTTGCGCGTGCTTTTTTTGGCAGGGATGGCTGGAATCGAACCAGCGAGGTGCCAGAGTCAAAGTCTGGTGCCTTAACCGCTTGGCTACATCCCTGTATTGAATTTTTACGCATTATTGCCGCGCAAAGCAAATTATAACCCGAAAATAAGAATTTGTCAACCGATTTTTAAATAAATACATAGTGAAAATGTAAAAAATGTGTTGCAAAAAACACAAAAGAGTTGTATAATGTAACTACAAAATAAGCAAATAATGTTATATGGGAGATACGTATGAAAAAGTACCTTTCGTTATTCTTGGCATTTTTGTTGTTTATATCTTGTTTTTCATTTACCGCAACTGCTGAATATAAGGGCGTAGAATGTCTGAAACTGCTTGATAGCATGGATGACCTCGATTCATTTGCAGGTGCTCCTGCTCTTATGGGTATGGAGTTTGAAGAAATTGCATACCAAAGGTTGCTTGACGGTATGCTGAACTGTGAAGACCGTATTTTTATTTACGATCTGCAGCTTACGTTCGAAGAGGTTTCAGCAATACTTACCAAACTTCTCGATAACGAGCCCGACTTGTATCATGTTAACAGATACGGATGCGGTGGTACGTTCTTCAATGGCGACGATAAGGTTGTAAGATTTGTCCCCGCTTATCTGTTTGAGGGTGATTTGCTTCAAAGCGTACGCGGCTTTGTCGAAAGCAAAATCGATTATATCGTATCAACGCTTCCCGATGGTCTTGACGATTATGAAAAAGCGTTGTATTTGCACGACTACATCTGTGTAAATTACGAATACGACACGACTTATAACGATTATGATATTTATAATATGCTCAAAAACGGTTCTGCGGTTTGTATGGGCTATGCTCTGCTTTACGATAAGCTTTTGAGCCGCGTCGGAATCGCTTCGCGCGCGGTTGTTGCGGAAAGCATCAACCATATGTGGAGTCAGGTTCAGATAAACGGTACGTGGTATCACGTGGACGTGACTTGGGATGACCCTACGCCCGATAGATTCGGCAGTGCATACCACAATAATTTCCTTGTGAGCGATAGCGTTATAGCCAAATCGCACGGCGACGATTTTGTTGCTGAATATAAAAGCTCAGATACCTCGTTCGATTCACGCTTCTGGCACGATATAAAACTGCCCTTCGGATTTGCAAACGGCGATGCGTATTGCCTTGATTACGATACAATAAAGCGCACCGATCTTGCATCGGGCACAAGCGAAAGGATCTATAACCTCGGCAAGATATCCTGGACGGGCGGAAGCGGTCTGTTTTTTGGCTATATGTCGGGCTTTGGCAGTTACGGCAGTAAATTGATCTTCAATACCGAAAGAGCTTTGATGTGCTATGACGTTGAAACCGAAAAAATAACCGAGCTTTTTGAACCGGACCGAGAAAACGGATGTATTGTTGCACTGTATGTAAATAACGATAAGGTATTTTTTGCACAAAGTAAAACGCTGTTGCTCAAGGACAAGTTCGTATCCTCGTATGAGCTCGATTTTACTGAAGGAAAGCCTGTTTTCAAAGAAGAGCAGGTGGATTTCAGTAGTAATAACAGATTCGATCCGCTTGATCTGATAATGATCAAACGCGCAATTTTGGGCACGTATACGTTTACGGAATCGCAAAGATCCTCGGCAGACGTTGATGCGGACGGCGAATTTACTTATTTCGATTATTTGTTGTTAAAGCGTTATTATTTGGGTACTTACAGCTTCAATTAAAGGATAAAAGCGTAGTGAAAAAAGTATTGTTGCGGTGTCCTCTGTTCAAGGATATGAACGAAGCAGAACTGAATATTGCGCTCGGTATGCTTTCGGCAGTTAAGCAGGATTATCCGCGCGGAGCCATACTTGCATCGGCAGGCGACCGAATGTATAGGTTCGGTGTCGTGCTTTCTGGTACGGTGCAGGTAAGCTTTAACGATATCGACGGGAACGCCGTGATAATGGCAAGCGTTACCGATGGCGATACGTTTGGTGAATCGCTTTGCTGGCTTAAGGTAGAGGAAATACCCGTTACCGTTTCCGCGTTTACCGATGCGAGCGTGCTTTGGCTTTCTCCCGAAATACTCGAAAGAAGCGAATGCTCGCCCGTGGCTGAGGGACTGCGTAACCGATTTGTTTCGATGCTTGCGCACAAGACCTTGTCGATGAACGATAGAATCCAAATATTAACAAAGCCTAATATAAGGCAAAAAATAATCACTTTCCTTTCGCAATACAGCAATCGTAACGGCGGAAAAACCTTCTCCGTGCCGTTCGACCGCGAAACGCTTGCGCTGTATCTCGGAGTGAACCGTTCTGCGCTCTCGCGTGAGCTTTCGGCTATGCAAAAGGATGGTATTATCGAATTTTATAAAAACACATTTAAAATATTAAAATAACGTTGCAACTGCAACGGATAGCGCGCTGTATTTGTCGTATAATACCTTCAGAATATAAACAAGAGGTAT
This sequence comes from Eubacteriales bacterium, assembly GCA_045593165.1. Lineage (GTDB taxonomy): Bacteria > Bacillota > Clostridia > Oscillospirales > CAG-382 > Coliplasma. Next base: position 39,754 of record JAZNWF010000007.1, on the reverse strand, counting down.
TTTATGAAAAAGATCATCGCGCTTTTACTTTCCGTATTTATGCTGTTCGCTCTTGCCGCTTGCGGTGCGGATGAAGCAGGAAGCACCGAATCTCAAACCGAATCCAAAATCGAATCCAATAGTGGATCGTCCGCAAGCAAGGATCCTGTAACCGTTCGTCTTGCAGGTATGAAGGGTCCGACCTCTATCGGTCTTGCAGGTCTGCTTGAAGAAAACGAAAAGGGCAAGACTGAGAATAAATATGAATTTTCGCTTCATGGTGCGGCTACCGAAATAGTTCCCAAGCTTACCAAGGGCGAGCTTGATATCGCAGCTGTTCCCGCAAATTTGGCATCTACTCTTTATAATAATACCAACGGCGCAGTTAAGCTGCTCGCGGTCAATAACCTCGGCGTTGTATATATCGTTGCAAAGAATGAAAGCATTTCGTCCGTGGCGGATCTAAAGGGCAAGACCATTTACGCTACGGGCAAGGGCTCTACCCCCGAAATCGCACTCCGTCATATTCTTACGGGCAACGGAATCGATCCCGATAAGGATGTAACTATCGAATACCGCGACGAAGCGTCCGCTGTTCTTCCCGAGCTCATAAATAGAGAATCCGCAGTTGCAATGCTTCCTCAGCCTTACGTTACCGTGGCGTCAGCCAAGGTGCAGGGACTCGAAACCGTTATCGACCTCAATGCTGAATGGGAAAAGCTCAACCCCGGTTGCGGTCTTGTAACTGGCGTTATCGTGGTTCGCAGTGAATTTGCCGAAAAGAATCCCGAGGCCGTAAAGGCGTTTTTGAACGAATATAAGGCAAGTGTCGATATGGTTTTGAAAAACGCAACTGCAGCCGCACAGTTTGTTGTAAAGCACGGTATATTCGATAACGCAGTTGTAATGGAAAAGGCTATTCCCAAATGTAATATAACCTATATCGCAGGCGCGGATATGAAGGATCCCGTCAGCAAGTATCTGGAAGTAAGCTATGAACAGAATCCGAAATCGGTCGGCGGCAAGCTCCCCGACGACAACTTCTATTATATCGCGAAATAAAAATTATATCGCAAGAGCGTCTGCAGTTGTGCTGGCGCTCTTGTTGTGGCATTTGGCAAGCGTGCTTGTCGGCTCGAAGCTTTTGCTTGTGTCGCCCGTTGACGTGGTGAAGCGAATGGCGGAGATGGTTGGCGAGGAGGGCTTTTTCGGTACGGTTGGATTTACCTTTTCACGCATAGTGTCGGGATTCCTCGGCGGTATGCTCGTCGGCGTTTTGCTTGCGCTTGTTTCGGGTAGGTTCTCGTTTGTCGAGATATTGCTTTGGCCCTATATGGTCACCATTAAATCCGTGCCCGTGGCGTCGTTTGTGGTTATCGCACTTATATGGATAAGCGCGTCCGAGCTTTCGTCGCTTATATCCTTTTTAATGGTTCTTCCGATAATTTATACGAATACACTTGACGGCATAAAATCCGTGGATAAAAAAATGCTCGAAATGGCAGACGTTTTCAGAATGCCGTTTTTGCGAAGACTGCGTTTTATATGGCTGCCCTCCATGAAGCCGTTTATGCTTTCGGGCTGTAAGGTGGCGTTGGGCTTGGCGTGGAAATCAGGCGTAGCGGCCGAGCTTATCGGTTATCCGCAGGGCTCTGTCGGCGAAGCGCTTTATTATTCAAAGCTGTTTTTGGATACTACTGATCTGTTTGCGTGGACTGTGTTTATAGTGCTTGTTTCGGTGGTGTTTGAAAAGCTGTTTCTTCTCCTTGTAAAATACTTTTTCAAGGGGGTAGAGAAGATATGAGTATTGTTGTAAAAAATCTTTCCAAATGTTTTGTCGAAAAAACAGTGCTTAATTCTGTCGATATGACCTTAAAATCGGGCTCCCGTACCTGTGTGATGGGTGCGTCGGGCAGGGGAAAGACAACTCTCTTCAATATCCTGTTGGGGCTCGTTCGAGCTGATTCGGGTGAAATTTCGGGCGTTCCCGAAAGAATATCCGCCGTGTTTCAGGAGGATAGACTGTGCGAAGCCTTTTCTGCTGTTGCGAACGTGCTTGCAGTAACCGGAAAAAGCGTTGCGGTCGAGGACATTGAAAAATGTCTTACCGAGCTCGGCTTGGCCGACAGTATGTATCAGCCGGTTTCGTCACTTTCGGGCGGTATGCGCCGCCGTGTCGCAATAGCAAGAGCACTGCTCGCCGAAAGCGAATTTATTGTGTTTGACGAAGCGTTCAAGGGTCTTGACGATGCCACGCGCGAAAAAACCGTTCAGGTTATATTGTCGCGTACAAATGGTAAAACGCTTCTGTTTTCTACCCACGATGCCCGCGATGCCGAGCTGTTGGGCGCGGAAATAATCAATATGTAAAATCGTAAAGAAAAAGCGTTGGGCGAAAATGTATTATCCTTATCGGAGAATTTGAAAAAATTTCAACTCTTGTTAAGAACCAGCATTGCATTTGTATGCACAAATTCAGTTGGGAAGTAGCCCAAACTCACTAACAACAGAAAAGAGAAGATTCGTTTTTCATGAGTCTTCTCTTTCTTTTTTTGTCTGTTAAGTGATATGCTGACTTTCGTCAGCGTGATATTTTTGCGTTGCAAAAGTGATATTAAGCCCTGTGGGCTTAGTGATATTTTATTCGCTCCTAAACTTGCGTAGCAAATATCACTTGGACTAGGTCCAAATATCACTGCGAAGCAATATCACTCGCCGCAGGCGAATAAAACTGGCGAGATGCTCCATTAAGAGTATCTCGCCAAAGCCCAACGCTTTTAATATTTGATTAAAGACTGCCTTCTACCTGCTTTTCATATACTTCTGTGAATTCATAGTAAAGGTATTCAAGCGTAAGCTCGTTACCGTCTATATCGTATTCACAAACGTAATCAATAACGCCTTCAAGGTATAGGCAAAGTACGCCGTCCTTTGCGTAGTATTTGTCGGTGTATTCGTAAACGTATTCTTCATCCTCGTATGCATCGTAGTATACGTCATGGTAAGTGAAGGTTCCGTCATCAAAGGTAAAGGTCATTGTGCCTTCTTCATATTCGCATACCCAAGCGCCTTGGAGCTTGGAATCGTCGCCGCGTAAGGAGTAATAATCTTCAAACGGGTCTTCCCATTCCTCGTCAGTCCAATCGTCGCCCCAATTTTCATCATTATCGGGATACTCTTCCGAGCCACCCATGCTTTCGATGAATGCAAATATGGTGGGATATTTCTGCATGAATGCGGTACCCAATGCCTCGGTATCCAATTGGTCTGCGGCAACGGAATCGGTAACCTTTTCAACAGTAACGTCGACAAGCTCGATATCAAAGCTGAATTCAATGTCAACCTCGATCATGCCCATAAACGAGGTATCGATCGAGCCACTGAACGAGCTCTTGGTTTCTTCGTTTAGGTATTCGATCGAAAGGTTGAGAGGTATGGTAATGGTCATACCGTTCATTTCCATATTGATCTCGGGAATTTCGATCTTGCCCTTGTCTTCGCCCAACTCGATCGAGTATTCGATATTTACGGGCTGCCCTTCGATCTCAACAGTAAGAGCACCCTCGTGCTTGTTATCCTTGTAAGTGCCTTCTGCCTTGAATACGTTAGTGGTTTCTTTTCCTTCGGTAAGATCCACGCTGAATACTTCGGCAAAGGTTTCGCTGTCGTATGTGTATTCGATTGCTACTACGCCTTGATCGTAATCGTAGTCGTCTTCGCCGAGAATACCCATTTTTATCTTGTAGTTGTCGCCGTTGATGCTGCAACGAATCGCAAAGGTTTCGGTAGTACCTACAAAGGTATCAGCCATACCGATAACGCCGGATTGGTCTTCGTCATCATCTTCGGTATCGTCTGCAACTGCGGTGATCTCGATGTCCATGCCTACGAGCGCTTCTGCGGCGATGGTTGCAACTACCTTTATTTCCTTTAGCTCGTCAAGATCGAAATCAAGACTCAATCTGCCGCTTTCGATCAAATCCTTTACGGCTTCGTTTTCTTCAAGTATCTTGGTAATAGATTCTTCGATTTCCGCAAATGCTTTTTCACCAAATGCAACGGTGATTACGGTTGCACCTTTGTATTCGGTTCCGTCAATAGTAACGTCCTTGGTTTCGGAAGTGAATGCGCTCTCGTCCATGTTTTCGAGAATAGCGGTGGATATAGCTTCGGAAATTGCTTCGTAAACAGAAGCGTAGTCAAAGCTTTCAACGGCCTCTTCGCCCATCATTTCGGGGTTAAGCTGAATGGGTTTTTCGGTAATATCCTTAATGTTGAAATAGTAATTACCGTCGGTTTCGTCGTAAACCATATCGATCACGGGATTTTCGCCCATAAAATCAAGCGACATCTGTCCCGAGTATAGCTTGCTTTCGCGGTCTGCCTGAGCAGTCATAGAAAGATTAATAGGCTTGCCGCCGGTGATATCCTCACCCTGAGCGCTTAACTTGTTTACATTAAGCGACATATCGAATTTCATATCTCCGGTATGGTTGGTAAGAACGTCGGGAAGCTTAATTTCTTCCTTATCATCTTTGTTGAATGTGTTCTGTAACGCGTTAAGTAAAATATCCTTTGCGGTTTTTACTTCATCGGTGATTTCGCTTCCGCCGCTTGCGGTGCTCTTGTCATCGTCTTTGTCATCCTTATCGCCAAAGCATCCGGTAAGGAGGAACATCGAAACGAGCATCATGATCGCGGTAAGAAATGCTATAATACGTCTTTTCATAAAATATCTCCTTTTCTGAAAAATAATAACGTATCTACTGTCATCATTATATAGTATTTACAAAATGATGTCAATAACAATAAAAAACCATACTCCAAAATTTACAGATTGTAAATACATTCATTTTTATTTGTTAAAATGTAAAATAAACTTGACATTCTGAATAATGTGTTTTATACTGAAAATGTAAAGCAAACTTTACTATTTCGAGGAGTGATCATTTGCATAATAGAATAAAAGAGCTGCGAAAAGAAAAACAGGTAACACAAGATGATTTGGCAAACGCAGTGAAAGTAACTAGACAGACGATTATATCTTTGGAAAATGGGCGATACAATCCTACATTACTGCTTGCGTATAAAATCTCAAAATATTTTGGAAAAAGTATTGAAGATATTTTCGTTTTTGATGAGGAGGATAAATTGTGGATTTCAAAAAAAAGCTGAAATCAAAATCAAGAAATGCTGTTATTTTGATAATAGCCGGTGTCATAGCGATTTTAGGCGGGCTTGCGAGCAAAACGTATTATAATTCTAATCTCATATATTTCGGCATCGCATCTTTGGCAATAGGCGTTTTGGTATTTACATATTATTTTAGAATCTCAAGAAACAAGGAAAAAATCAAAAATCGAATTGTTGCTGAAAATGATGAAAGAAATATCTATATCAGAAGTAAAGCCAGAAATATTGCTTTTGATATTTATGTTGTTATTCTTGATATTGCGTTAATTGTTTTCTCATTTTTAAATATGGATGATATGGCGTGGTGTGTTGGATGTTCGATGATATTGTTTATTATGGCTGATTATATTACATATTTGGTCATTAGAAAGCGGTCATAGTAATTACACCGATTTTTCACCAAGACATATTTTTAAGAAAAAACAAAACCCCGAAAACCGTGATGGTTTCGGGGTTTTTGATTGTTCTGGAATTCTAATTACTCTATATTTGAGACGATGATTATAATCATGATGATTAATAAAGCGTCTTATATAAAGAAAAAGAGTCATAACGATTCTATATAGAATCGTTATGACTTATGAAGATTGCTAATGTTGAAAAATTCACATCTCTGTGTTATAATAAAACAAATCCACTTCGTATAGAGAGGTTATAGTATGATTGATATTGAAAAAATGCTGTATGATAAGGTCAAATCTGAAATGTCAAATTGGGATGAGGACGGCATTTACGCTATTTCATTTTTCGTCTATTCGAATGAGGCATACGAGTTTAAGAACTTCACAAATGTATCAACATGGGCTATTAGTTACAACACCGAGGCGGATTGCGAAGGAGCAGGTCCACTTGATGAAGAAAGATGGAACTATGCTTTTTGGAGACAGGATGAAACGAGCATAATTGACATTGACGAACCTGATGAATGTACCGCAGCTTTGTATAAATGGTATGCAGAACAGGGTATTGAAAACATTGGTTTTGAAGATATGGATAATATGTACGATAAAGAATATAATTACATTGGAAAGGGTCCTGTTGGTCATTACGAATTAGTCGGAATCGCTGCCAATGTTGCAAAAAAATTACAAGAAGAGGGTTTTATTACAAACCAATTCAAAAAAACACTTCCTATCATAATTCACGGACTTGAATGTGCTTGGTATGATATTGAGGCAACCCAAAAAGCAAACCCCAACGGAGAAGCAGAAACATATATCAATGCGATGAAAGAAATGGGCGCAATTTGACCTTTTAAATCAAATAATCAAAAAGGACTATGACATTTCGTGTGTCATAGTCCTTTTAAAATAATTTGCACCAAGTTTGCACCAAATCAAAAATGAGAGCAAAAGTAAAACCCCGAAAACCGTGATGGTTTCGGGGTTTTTGAATACTCTTTGAAATAACAGATTATCTCTTGGAGAACTGGGAAGCACGACGAGCTGCTTTGAGACCGTACTTCTTTCTTTCCTTCATTCTCGGGTCACGAGTGAGGAGACCTGCCTTCTTAAGAGGAGCGCGGTATTCATCGCCTGCCTGAAGAAGTGCACGAGCAACGCCGTGACGGATTGCGCCTGCCTGACCGGAAACGCCGCCGCCTTTAACGGTGCAGATGATGTCGAACTTGCCTTCGGTCTTGGTAACGCCAAAGGGCTGGGTAACGATCATCTTAAGGGTTTCAAGGCCGAAGTATTCGTTGATATCTCTGCCGTTTACGGTAACGTTACCGGTGCCGGGGATAAGACGAACGCGAGCAACGGAGCTCTTTCTTCTGCCGGTGCCGTAGAAATAGGGAATAGCGGACTGATAGTTCATATTGATTTCCTCCTTACTTTACTTCCACAGCGATAGGGTTCTGTGCCTGCTGCTTGTGTTCGCCGCCTGCATAAACCTTGAGTCTGCCAAAGCTTGCATCGCCGATCTTGTTCTTGGGAAGCATACCCTTAACTGCAAGCTCCATAGCCAATTCGGGCTTGGTTGCCATAAGGGTGCGGTACTTAACTGCCTTGAGGCCGCCAATGTAACCGCTGTGACGGTAGTAAACCTTCTGATCGAGCTTCTTACCGGTAAGAACTGCCTTGGATGCATTGATAACTATAACGCATTCGCCGCAATCAACGTGAGGAGTATATTCGGGTCTGTGTTTGCCGTTGAGGATAGTTGCCGCAAGAACTGCTACTTTACCGAGGGGCTTGCCTGCCGCATCGATAACGTACCATTTGCGATTGACTTCCTCTTTCTTCAACATAGTTGTGGACATAAGTTGAATTTCCTTTCGAGTTGTCTTATTTTTTCATGCCTTGCCATTATAACACAAGAAAAGCCTTTGTCAATACCTTTTTCAAAACTTTTTTCGTTTTTGATGGTGTTTTTTTCGATTTTTTCGCGTTTTCTTCGTTTTTTCAAACCGCAAGGAACGTTTTAGTCCTCGGAAGTATCGTAAAACAACGCGTTGAAGATATCCTTGTCAAAATCCACAGTGTATTCGTAAAGCGCGGTAGTCAGTACAAATTCGAGCTTTTCGAGAGTATATCCGTAATAATAAAGATCTTCGTCGTATAAATAATGCGTCACGTTTTTTCCGTTCAGTGCGGTATCGGGATAATCCTCCAAGGATTCCTGATAGTACTTATATGCCGTTTCCTCGTCGGGAAGCGTGGTCGTAAGTCTTGCACCCTCAACAAGCCCGTCTACAAAATAATAATTGCATACGTACAGTATTCCTGCCGACTCGCGAGAAGATGTTACTACGTACGCCGACTCTAAAAAGGGATAATTCTGAATCAGAACCTCGCTGCTCGTGCCGATGCTTTCAATACTTTCCAAGCTTTCGTTTCGCGACGTGCCCGAGGTCTGCGTTTGGTTACCGTTATCACAGCCTACCGCGCAGAAAATCAGTAGAAAAGCTATTATATATATTAAGGTTTTTTTCATACGAATAACCTCGTTATAAAAATTTTTTGTATGTACTTGACAAGCGTAATTACGTCTGCTATAATTTCAAACACCGAACATTTGTTCGGGTTCGCGGACGTCGGGTCAACGGTTTCGCTCCATCCGTTCCGACGGTAAGACGATTAGCTTGATTTTTAGAACGAAAGGATGAAAAATGGACTACAGAGAATACGCAAAGGATCTTCTTGCGCGAAAAAACACACTTGTTTCGGCATATTCGGCAATCAAGGCCGAGCTTGAATGCTTGGAACAGGAAAAGCAGTCGTGTAAAACGGCAATGCTCCACGCCGAAAGCAGAGGTGCAGACGCCTCGAAATACGACGACAGACTCATAAACATACTCGCCGATATCGACGATTGCCGCTTCCGCCGCAGTGTCGTCGAGCGCGAGCTTATAAAAATCGAAAAGGGGATGAACGGTCTTTCCGATTACCAGCGCGATTTGATCAACGGCTTCTTTATAGAACACGACGAGGGTATCGTGGAGGAGCTTATGCTTCGCTGGTATAAGGAGCGCTCAACCGTTTACCGCGACCGCGGACGCGCACTCGACGCGTTTACACGTTCAATATACGGTGTTTTGCAGCTGTAAGGTCATCACTCGATATACCGACCTTTGATAAGAGAGCTTCTTTATTCGTGTGGTTCGAAATAAGAACCTCTTTGCTGTGAGCGTCGCTGCCTAAAAACATACAACAATCCGCTCGCTTGCAGGCGTCGAAGAATCTGCGATAGCAGTTTTCCTCGCTTGCTTCGGGCGGTATTTCTTTTAATGAGGAAAGGTTTACCTCTAAGGCAATATCCGCTTCCTTTGCCGCACAGGCACACTCGAATAAAGTTGCGTCGCTTATATGTGAATATATCTCTTCGAAATATTCGTATTTTTCTCCGATAGGGTTCATCGGGTGTACGATTCCGAAATACAAATCACGTTTTTCGTGGCGGCATAGCGCCAAAAAGCTTTTCACCAAATAATCGGCGTGCTTTTTTGCATTACCTACGCATTCCTCGGGCAGAACAAACCCCTTCATATGCGTGTGTGAGTGGGGGATGAGCACGTAATCAACGTATTTTCTGCCCTCGTCACCCAAGCCCAATATAAGCTGTGCAAACTCGCCCTCTGCGCCCAAAAGTATTTTTACGCCCTGTGTGTCGATGCTTGATATTTCATCTCGTCGCGCCTGCAAACGCTTATAGCCTTGGCTCGAATACCAGGGAGAAGCTCCTGCAACCGTTTCGTCCCAAGCGTGATCGGCAAAGCCTATCGCGGTAAATCCAAGCTCTCTTGCCGCTTTTATATAATCGCCGATAAATGCCTCGCGCGATGCACAGGAGGATAGATGAGTGTGAACGTGAATATCGTAATCTAACATATGTATCCCTTTTATCAGTAAAGGGAGGAAAAGTGTCCTCCCTTTTAGTTTTGCTCCGATTTTTTTGCCTTGCGCTTCTTTAATAATATGATGATCAATATTACAACGCCGCAGGCACATATTGCACCGCAGGTATCGATAAGAACGTCCGTCCAGGCAGGGTGTCTGCCCGCGGTCGCGCCTTGCATAATGAATTCATCGCATACGGCAATAATAAAGCAATACAGCGTCGAAATTGCCGTATAACGCCGACTTTCGAATATACAATTCAGCAATACGGACGTGGAGATGCCCAGCGCAAAGTATTCGGTGAAGTGGCCTACCTTTCTTATAAAGAAATGCAGGTCGGCAAGCTCGATGTCAAATTTCAGCGATTGCAAAAGGTCAACGATAAGCTGTGTTATGCCCGCGCTCATTTTTGCGGAATCCTCGCCTATTTGCAGGGAATTCATAAAAATGAATATTGTAATCGCAACGGTCAGCACCGCGCTTGTTATAATGCCTTTTTTCTGTAATTCAGTTTTCATTCCGACAACATTTCCTCTGCCGCCTTAATAACGGTTTCAGTAATATTCAGACCGCCCATTATCCGTGCAAGCTCGTCGCGTCGTCCGATCATATCAAGCTTTTCAACGTTGGTAACGGTTCTTCCATCCGATTCCTTTTTGGATATCTTATAGTGCGCATCCGCCTTTGCGGCAAGGATCGCAGAGTGTGTAACGCATATGACCTGCGTCTTTCCTCCGTCGGATGCCTTCTTCAATCGTATACCTATCTTTTCGCTCGTTTTGCCGGAAACGCCTGCGTCTATTTCGTCGAATATAAGCGTGCCTATCGATTCGCAGTCGGCAAACACGCATTTAAGGCAGAGCATAATTCGCGAAAGCTCGCCGCCCGATGCGATCTTCGACATCGGCTTGGGAAGCTCACCCTTGTTCGCGCTTATAAGGAATTCGGCATCGTCCGCACCGGTTTCACAGCATTCCTTCGGGTTAATGCTCACCTCAAAGGTTACACCCGGCATATCCAAAGCGTTTAATTCCTCGGTCACACGCTCGCATAAGCTTTCTGCCGCGACCTTGCGTGATCTTGAAAGCTTTTCTGCGTGCCTTTTCATATCAGCCTCGGCAGAAGCGAGTAGCTTTTCCAATCTCTGCTTTTCTTCTTCGCTGTTTTCGTTTATGCTCAGCTCGTCCTCCCACTCCGAAAGACGAGAGGGGAAGTCATCGGCACTTGCACGGTATTTCGATTCTAATTTTTTAATAAGCTCAAGCCTTGTTTCGCATTCGTCAAGACGCTTTTCGGGATTTTCGCCGTCGGCTTCGAGATATTCCTTTACCGAATCGGCAATATCTATTATTTCGTATTTTGCACTTTCCAATCGTTCGGAAAGCTCGCTCGCCTCGGGAATTATCGATTCGAGCGAGGAAATTGCCGAATATGCACTTTCTATCAGCTCCGATGCCGCGCCGTCACGGCCGTAAAGCGCGTCATACGCCTCGCTTGCGCGCGAAACTATTCTTTCGCTGTTCGCAAGACGCTTGCGCTCGGCTTCGAGCTCGTCCTTTTCGCCCTTTTGTATTCTTGCCGATTTCAGCTCGTTGATACGGAAGCGGAGCATATCGAGTCGGTATTCGCGCTCCCTGCTGTCCTCGTTTAAAGAATCAAGCCTTTGCTTTATGCTCTTGTGTTCTTCATAGGCTTTTGCGTATTCGTTCAGTATATCGCCGTTATCGGCGAACGAATCGAGCATAGCCAGCTGTCTTGCCGTGTCTGCAAACGCCTGCGTGTCCTGCTGACCGTGTATGGATATCAGTTGTGACATTGCGGCTCTTAAACGGGATAAGGGAACTGCACGTCCGTTAATTTTTGCGCCCGAGCGTCCATCGCGTGAGATCTTTCTCGTGACGGTAATGCTTCCGTCCTCCTCGGGCTCGATATCAAGCTCCTTCAACGATTCCTCGGTGTATTTGTTGTCCACCGTGAATATACCCTCTACCAAGGCCTCATCCTCGCCCGTGCGGATAATATCCTTGTCGCTTCTTGCGCCGCAAAGCAGACCGAGCGAATCGATAATTATACTTTTACCCGCGCCGGTTTCGCCCGTGAAGGCGCAAAAGCCCGAAGAAGGCTCTAACGAGAGCTTCTTTATCAATGCGATATTTTCAATGTAAATTGAAAGCAGCATATCTGTCCTCAGCCGATAAGTTCGTTCAAAATAGTAGTGATTCTTTCTGCGGATTCGGTGTCGTGCGCGATAATAAGCAGAGTGTCGTCGCCGGCAAGCGTTCCTATAACGCCTTCAAGCTCCATCGCATCTATCGCCGCGCCTGCCGCCGAGCCCATGCCGGTGTAGGTCTTAACAACGATAAGGTTGTTTGCGAACGCAACGCTCGATGCCGCTTGGCGAAGAATAGATGAGAATTTTCCGTTTATCTCGCTTTTTTCCTTTTCTTTGCCTGCGCGGTATTTATATACCCTGTCCTCGCCCTCGGATTTGATGATACCGAGCTCGCGAATATCACGGGAAACGGTTGCCTGCGTTACTTTAAAGCCACATTCGTTGAGCTTCGCTTGAAGCTCCTCCTGCGTATCGATATGATATTCTTTTATAATTTCAAGTATTTTTGCCTGTCTGATGCTTTTCATAAGTCACCTTTTTCAAGACATTTTATTGTAAAGCGTTTCATAAAACGCGTCTTTTTTAAGCTTTATCAGCTCTAAAGTGCGGTTTGAACGGCTTATATGTATAATATCATTCTGCTCCAGCTCGCAAATCGTTCTTCCGTCGGATAAAAGCGTGTTGTTGCCGCTTTCGTTCAGGTTAACCGCGTGGAGTAAGGAGTTCGGGGAAAATATCATAGCTCTTGCGCCTATGGTGTGGGGGCAGATAGGGCATACGCAAAAGGCATCGAGCTTGGTGTCGATTATCGGACCTCCTGCGCTTAACGCGTATGCGCTTGAGCCGGTAGGCGTGGCAAAAATAATGCCGTCGGCACGGTATTCGCAAACCGCCGCGCCGTCGCATTTCAAGCCGATCTTTGCAATACCGCTGTCTGTATGACGTGCTATAACAGCCTCGTTGAGTGCGGTGGATTCGGCAATGATATCGCCGTTTCTTTCGACCTTTATGTCCAAAAGCATGCGTTTTTCGGTGTCACATCCCGTTTTTAATGCGGAAAGCATATCCAACTCGCCGTTTTCAAGACCGCTCATATATCCGAGCGTGCCGAAATTGATGCACATTATCGGCGTGCTTTTACGGAATGCAAGCCGCGATGCGTTGAGCATCGTACCGTCGCCGCCCAATGCGATTATTGCATCAAAGCTCTGGTCAGCGTTCTCGGTATAACGTTCGTGAGCGATGCCGAATGAGTCGAGCTTGCTTTCGATATTCAGTATGTCGTTTTCCTTTACGCTTCCCTTTGGAGAGGGAAACAGTAAAACCTTTTGAATGGTCATCGGGATCACTCTTTCGTTAAAATCAATTTTTAATAAACAGCGCGAGATATTCCTTGTTACCGTCGCCGCCTTCAATGGGCGAATCGGTAAAGCCGATCCTCGTGAAGCCGTGTTCCCGCGCTTCGGTATCGAGCTTTAAAAGTATTTCTTTTATAATACTGCCGTCCTTGTCGTGAACGATTCCACCCTTGCCTATGTGCTTGCGTCCTGCCTCAAACTGTGGCTTTATAAGCGTTATCATATGTTTTCCGCTTGCCAAAATATCCGCACAGGCTTCGTAAATAAGCGTTTGCGATATAAACGAAACGTCCATTACGACAATATCTATTTCCTTGTCAAAATCACTTTTTCTTGCGTTACGCGCGTTAAAGCCCTCTATAACCTCAACGCGTTCGTCCGAGCGCAGCTTTTCGGCAAGCTGTGCGCGCCCTACGTCAAGCGAATATACAAATCTTGCACCGCTCTGCAAAACGCAATCGGTAAATCCGCCTGTCGATGCGCCGATGTCCAAAACGGTAAGCCCGTCAACGCTTATATTAAATTCGTCAAGCGCGTGCGATAGCTTGTTGCCTGCGCGCGAAACGTATTTTTCGTATGAAACGATTTCGATCCTTTCGCTTCCGTCGACTTCAAGCTTCGGCTTTTCCGCCTTTTGACCGTTTACAAAAACACGTCCCTCGGATATGGCGGATTGCGCCTTGCTTCTGCTTTGAAAATAACCCTGCTCGGCAAGATATACGTCCAGTCTCATCACTTAGCACCCTCCGATAATTCGGTGAGCGCCGTTGCTATGTCGTCGGATGAAAGACCTAAAATGTCCAATAACTCGGAATTGCTTCCGTGCTGTGGGAATATCCCGTCTATTGCAAGTATCTTGAAGCGTTTTCCTTCAAGCGCGTTCTTTTCGGTCAGATCGGAGCAAAGCCTTTGTCCTATGCCTCCGTTTTTAATGCCCTCCTCGGCAAAAACAATGTTGCTTATGCCGTTCAATGCCGAAGCAATATCGCTTACAGGCAGGGGAGAAAGCCTGGTAATGCTTATAACACGGGTCGCTTTTCCGTTTTCCTGAAGTGACTTTGCGGCGGAAATTACATTTTCCGTCAGTCTGCCGTATGTAATTAACGCATCAACGGGATGTTCTCCGTAATCGCGTACGTCGAACCCGTTTTGCTTTGTGAAGCCCTCGTTTTCGCTGTCGTTACCCTTGGGATAGCGTATTATAACGGGTCCGCTTGCCTTCAATGCAAGGTCAAAGCATTCCTCGAGCGAGTCGAAGCTGTTCGGTGCGTAAAACGTTACGTTGGGTATTTCGGAAATAAACGCCGCGTCAAAAATACCGTGGTGTGTTGCACCGTCGTTGGCAACCAAGCCGGAACGGTCGAGCGCAACGATAATATGCAGATTCTGTAAAGCCGCGTCGTGAATAAGCTGGTCAAACGCTCTTTGCATAAACGTGGAATATACCGCAAATACGGGTATTATTCCCTCTGTCGCAAGACCGCAGGCGAAGGTAAGCGCGTGCTCCTCGGCAATACCTACGTCGTAAAAACGCTCGGGGTAGAGCCTTGCAAAGCCCGCAAGCCCCGTTCCGTCGGGCATAGCGGCGGTTATCGCGGCGATACGCTTGTCGTTCGCGGCGCGCTCGCAGATGATTTTTCCGAAGCGGTCGGAATAGCTTTCCTTGCTTCCGTTCTTTATTTTGCCGGTTTCAATATCAAATCCCGAAACACCGTGGAATAGGTCGGGATGCTCCTCTGCGGGTGCATAGCCCTTTCCTTTCGTGGTGCAGATGTGAACGACACTGCATTTTTTGTCGTCCTTGGCTTCGGATAATACGCGTTCAAGGTGCTTTATATCGTTTCCGTTAAGCGGACCGTAATAACCGAGCCCGAATTGCTCGAAGAAGTTCTGGCTTAATGCAACACGCTTGAAGCTGTTTTTTATCTTACGTGCGATTCTTATAAGCCCGTTACCGATAAGCGGAATGCTGTTAAAGAAACGCTTTGTGCCGTTTTTAAAGCGGAAATATTTAACGCTCGAACGGAATTTCGAGAAATATGTGCTCATTCCTCCAACGTTTGCGGAAATGCTCATATCGTTGTCGTTAAGCACTATAATAAGCTTTTCCTTGTCCGAGCAGTTGTTAAGCGCTTCGTATATCATACCGCCCGTAAAGGCTCCGTCGCCTACTACCGCGACGGTGTATCCGTCGTTTCCGGAAAGCAGATTAGCCGCTGCAATACCTGCGGCGGCGGAAATACTTGTCGAGCTGTGACCCGCGCCGAAAGCATCGTGCTCGCTTTCACTGCGCTTGGGAAATCCCGAAAGCCCGTCAAGCTTGCGCAGGGTAGAGAACTCGTTTTTTCTTCCCGTCAAAATCTTGTGGACGTAGCTTTGGTGTCCGACGTCAAATATAATTTTGTCCTTGGGCGAATCGAAAACTCGGTGCAGAGCAATGGTAAGCTCTACAATACAAAGATTCGCCGCAAGATGACCGCCGTTTTTCGAAACGGTGTCAAGAAGCGTTTGTCTTATTTCCGAGGCGAGTATAGGCAGCTCTTCTTCGGAAAGCGCCTTTAAATCGTTCGGTGAATCAATTCTTTCGAGGATCATTTCTTTGTTAGCCGAATATCGCGTCGGTGTTTGCCGGCGCGATAAAGCGGAGTTATCCTCCGTGTGTTTATTTTCTGAAGCCGCATAAAAGCTTCGATGCGAACAGCACTATTTTCGTGCTGTGCTTTATGGCTACGGATTTGCCCATAGCCTTTCCGCCAACAGTAACGGCGGATATAAGTGATGTAAGTGCAAGAGTAAGTAAAAATGCGATATCGGTGTCAAGCTCTGCAAACAGCTTTATAGCTATTCCGGCACCCGTCGCACCGCTGACGACACCTGCGATGTCGCCAACTATGTCGTTACAGAACGAGCTGACCTTTTCTGCGTTGTTTATCAGCCATACCGCCTTCTGTCCGGTCTTTAATCGACGCGCCGCCATAGAGTTGAACGGACTTATGTCCGCTGTCGCAACGGCAAGACCGATAATGTCAAAAAGAATACCCAACGAGATAATGCCGATAAGCACTGCGGCGGCAACGAATAAGGGAAGAACATCCACTACCTTGTCGCTCGCGGCGGAAAGAATGGCGGTTATAAAAAAGCTCATCAGAAAAGCAGCAACTATCCAAGGAGTGTTGCTTTTCTTTTTTGCCTTTTTTTCCTTGCTTTTTGCAATTTTATCGGTTTTACTTCGCGGGAGAGGCTTGTCGTCCATAAAATATCCTTTTTCGATTAGCCGAAGCAACGGAACTCAAACCATCCCAAAATGGCTGAACCACGTTTGCTTTTCGGCAAATTTTAATTTATCGTCTTTGGCTATGTAAAAAAATGATGGCGGCACAAAACGTAAACTTTGTGGCATGCGGTCAAGTAGGTTTTCCCCGTAAGCTACTCCTTGTCGCCAATGAAGCGGTTCCCCTTTAAAGCCGACGTCGGTACATCACTGTATCCGCGACTTGATTGCCTATAAGTCCACACTGCAATCCGTTTTGTGCCTGAAACACAAATTAAAGTACAGTCTAGGTGTTTTCCACAATGCCCCTTCTTATCTGCCTAATCCTCTTTTGCAGATATGATTTCAACAGGGATAATCCCGTCTTCGGTAGCTAATCTCCGACGGGCGTGACCTGTATCCGCCGATATCCACGCAAGGCAGGCTACATCTATCCACAGCGTCAAGTATACAGCACCGCGCGATAGGTTTAATCTTTAATCTGTAGATATCTCATTATTCCGAGGGATTACCCCAATCGGCGTATGGATACCCACAGAAGAAAGCCTCCAAAGGTAAGTGGGTCGAAATCCGTATGCCATTACAGCCCGCCCACAAACCTATTCTCCCAGCACCCACCCTCAATTGGGCATTGACAGCAAGCACAAGGAGCTTCATCGATTTGCCTTTACGCGTATTTTTAGGCACGCTTTCAGCAGCGAAGGGACAACTAGAATACTGCGCCATCATTACGTATTATAACATATTATGTATAAAAATACAAGAGTATTTAAAATAATTAAAATATATAAAAAGAGCCGAGCGTTTGCTCGGCTCAATGTGTTTCTTGTATGAACTGCATCACTTCAACGGCAGGTAAAGAAATCCGACACAATCATCATCAACGTCTTCTTTTGCGACACACCACGTTATGTTGAGTCTGACTGCATAACATTCGTATTCGTGCAAATATACCACCTCGTTGTATTTCGATTCTTTGTCGATTGCTACTTTTGAAATAGTAAAGCTATCATTTTTGCGAGAATACCCCTTTTTTAGCAATTCTGTTGCAATGCTTAAATATTCACTATCGTTTAAATCGGGAATACGTTCGATGCTTTTTTCATCTGCGATAGGGTAACATTCGCAATAAAAAACCTCTCCGCTTTTTGTGGTTTTTATTGTTATTTCATGTATCAAAAAATCGTTCTTTTTGTATTGCCATTTGAAGATATACGTGGATTTATGCTCCGTGCTGAAATTGTTTGAAGATAGTTCGTAAAGCTCAATATCAATATTGCGTCCATAATCATCGTTAAGTACGTTGTTTATATATTTCAAAGCATTACTTTGTGCATTTTCAACCCCAATATCACTTTCGAAAGTATCACTTGATACGCTGTAGTTCTCATACAAAACGGGAGCACCTGAAGCCTCGTCATAAATAATTCGAACATCTTGTGAGCTTTCGTTAATGCCTCGGAAATATACGAGTGTGGACTTGGACTCGTTAGTAGATTCTTTCCGCACCGGAGAACATCCTGCTTGTGTCAGGTCGTATTTTTCGCCTTTTACGGTTATTTCGTTGATAGGTTCGTTTCCTTTGTTGTCCTGTTCGGGAAGCTTATTTATCTTGCCGCTTTGAAAATCAAACGAAATGTTAGGCTCTGCTAATAATTCGTATGTTATTAAACCTTCGCTTTTCATCCGTTCAATGTATTCTGCCTTTGATTCACCGCACGCCGAAAAGCAAAATCCGCAAACAAGCAATAGGGACAATATGATTAATAATTTTCTTTTCATGAAACATCTCCTTCCCATGAGAATGACAGAAAGTTTGCATTATGACTCTATCGGTAAATCAAAATTCATATAGGCTTCCTGTTCGGTTCCGTCTTCCGTAACAACCGTGTAATATACATCTATGTCAACATAGTATTTGTTTGTATAGAACGAATATGTCATTTCCATGTTCATATCGTGTTCGGGAATGTTAATATCTTTAATAACAGCATTTATACCGGCTTTGCTGTATTCTTCCTCTATGCGATTTTTTACGATTGCTTTATAGTCTTCCATGCTGTAGTCGGGAACAGCACTTTCTATTTCGGGGTAACCGTCTTCTGAAAGCTTAGTTATATTTCCGTATAAATCGAGAGTAACCAGAATGAATCGTGTTTGAACGTTGTTTACTTTTTTAATCGCACGTAATTTATACCCCAAAAGACCGGTATTGCACATATTTGTTGTTACCTCTGAAGTACATTCGGTGTATTCGGACAGATCACTTTGCAAATATTCGGCAACGTAATGTTTGGAAAGTCTTTCCGCTTCATATAGATCGATATATTCGGTTTTGAATCCTATACCTTCGGTAAAGCAACTCGGTCGTTCCGAATTTTTGGAATAATACGGTTGGGATATTCTGAAACTACTTCTGATAATTCGTCCTGTTTCTATATCAACTAATATAGAAACACTGGTATTATCGTCAGAAGCCATAATCCCATACGCTGCCAAGGGTTTGCTATAATACTGCGGATAAATAATATATTTAAACTTGAATTGTACATCATGCCCGTACCAATCTGTCAGCATCTGTTGTTCTACCGAGCTTTCGTCGAGCGTATCTTCCGATGCAGGATACATCTTTGGCGCTTCTGAAACACTAATGTCTTTCAAATTCGGATCTCCGCAATAACCTAAAAGAAGCTTCGGAAAATCGATAAATTCATTCTCGGATGTGTTGTCGGTAATATCGGAAACATCGTTTGATCCATCGGTTTTCGAATTGTTTTCTTCGCCCTTTGAAGCGTTGGGATTAACGGAATTACCGTCGGGCATATTTCCTTCGCACGAACACAAAAGAATACATATTATAAACGTTAGTATATAGCATATGATCTTTTTCATAGTATTTGCCTTTCTGTTTACAAAAAAACTATCTGCCGAATATGTAAAACAGTTCATCGGAAACACCCCTTTCTGAATGATCCACGTTACTATATTTTTATTATAACATTTTTTGGTAAAAATTCAACAAAAAAACAGTGCATAGCAATACATGTTTACAATTTGTTCACGAAAGTAAAAAAACGGAGCTTTTTGCTCCGTTTTCAATGATTATTTCTTTCTTACGAGTATGTAATCGCAATATTCAATCAATGCATTTTTAGCATCTCCGTCGGGGAAGAGGTCGAGACATTTTTTTGCTTCCTCAACACATTCTTTTGCGTGCTTTCTTGCGCCGTCTTCGCCCAAAAGCGAAACGAAGGTGCTTTTTTGCTGATCGATATCCTTGCCGATGGTTTTTCCCAATTCCTCGGGGGTGGAATATATATCCAAAAGATCGTCGGTTATCTGAAACGCGCGTCCCGTTAATAAGCCGAAACGCTCTGCCGCGCTTATTTGCTCGTCGCTCGCGTTCGCGGCAATACATCCGAGCATACACGCGCAGGAGAATAATGCGCCGGTTTTAAGATCAACCAGCATCGTAAGCTCGTCAATATCGATTTTTCTGCCTTCGCCGTCGATATCGGTCTGCTGTCCCGCGCACATGCCCAAAGAGCCTGCCTTTTCTGCAAGCAGTACACACGCTTTTGCATTTTGCTCGGGAGAACAGAGCGCGTTTTTGCCTGCTATGTAAAAGGCATCCAAGGCAAGCGAATCGCCTGCCAGAATAGCCGTAGCTTCGCCGAAGGCCTTGTGATTCGAGGGCTTTCCGCGGCGCATATCATCATTGTCCATCGCGGGAAGATCGTCGTGGATAAGCGAAAAAGCGTGTATCATTTCTATCGCGCAGGCATAATCCAGAGCGCTGTTATCCTCGATTCCGCAAAGCTGGCAAAACTCGTTCACGAGATAAGCGCGTAAACGCTTACCACCGCCCAATGCGGAATATGAAATAGCATCGTTCAACCTTTTGTTGCCGCCGCTTTTGCCGTTTGCTGTTTCAAAAAGACGCGATTCGACAATATCCGCGCTGTTGCTTAAACGGGTAAAAAGGCTCATTGCTGTGTAAACTCCTCTTCGGTAAGAACGCCGTCCTTCATTTGAAGCATTTTAACCTTTTCTTCAGCCTTGTCGAGTCTTTCGGTGCAAAGCTTTACAAGCGAGGTGCCCTCATCGAAAAGCTTTATAAGGTCTTCAAGCGGTACGTTTCCGCCCTCTAATGCTTTTACTATCTGTTCGAGTCTGGCTAATGCCTGCTCAAAGCTTATTTCGTTGCCCATCTTTTATTTTCCTTTCTTCATAACTGCGTTTTTCAGTGCGCGGAGCTCACTGCTTGTAAGCTCACGGTATTCACCGGTTTTGATGTCGCCCAAACGAATCGGACCTAAAGAAATGCGCTTTAACTTCGTAATGTATACACCGACCTGCTCGCAAATACGTCTTATCTCGCGGTTTTTGCCTTCCGAGAGGGTAAATTGCACCACGCTGTTTACTTCGTTGCGGCTTATCAGCTCAACTCCTACGGGTGCGATCTTTTCTCCGTCAAGCTCGCGCACCGCACGTAAACGGTCAAGCTCCTCGTTCTCGACCTTGCCCTTGAGCGTTACCGAATAAACCTTTTTAATTTCGCCCGAGGGATGTGCAACGGCATTTGTAAGCTCGCCGTCGTTGGTCATCAAAAGAAGCCCCTCACTGTTAAGGTCGAGCCGTCCGATAGGGTAAACACGAACGCCGACGTCGACAATATCCGCAACCGTTTTTCTGCCCTTTTCGTCGCTCATAGTCGTAACAACGCCCTTGGGCTTGTTTAAAATTATGTAAACCTTGCGTCCGCTTTTCTGCGTAACGCTTTTTCCCTTGTAGGTCACGGCATCGTTATCGGGGTCCACGCGCATTCCTATGCTTGCCGTTACTCCGTTAACGGCAAAATTGCCGGCTTCTATTTCCTTTTCAGCCGCTCTGCGCGACATTAATCCGCAGTCTGCGACGTACTTTTGCAGTTTGATGCTTTCCATTTTATTCTCCAAATATCTTTTGCCAAAGACTCTTCTTTTTTTCTTTTATCGTTTCTTGCGATTCTATATTAATTATGTAAACTTCATCCTCGCCGCAGATGCATACCGCCTTGCCGATGATCTCACCCTGCTCGACGGGTGCTTGAATTGCTTTCGGGAGCTGAAGCTCAATGCGTATTTCCACATCCTTGGGAACGCATATGCTTACATCGCCAACGTTGCAAACGTTCAAAAATTGCTTTTCTCCGTTTTCTACGGATATCACCGATCGAAGCTGTCCGTCCCAAGCAATCGTTTTTTGCTCGAATTGTGCAAAGCCCGCATCAAGTAACGTGCGGTGTGTCGAGGTAGGGAAGGGGTCCTGAAGCGTTACCGCGATCAAATGCAGGTTTTCCCTTTCGGCACTGCTGACAAGACATTTTCCGTCGGCAGACGTGTATCCCGTCTTAACGCCCGTTGCCCCCTCGTAGCCGAAAAGCAGCTTGTTGTGGTTGATAAGCGTTCTGCCGTTTTCCGCATTATTATACCTTACCTGCATGCGCTTTGTCGATACGATTTCGCGGAATAACGGATATTGCATCGCTTCGGCGGTTATTATCGCAAGTTCGCGTGCGGTTGTGTAGTGATTTTCGTCACTCAACCCGTGCGGATTGGTGAAATGTGTGCTCGTAAGTCCCATTTCCTCGGCTCGCGCATTCATCATTTCTGCAAAGCCTTCCACGCTTTCGCCGCAGCATATTGCCAATGCAACCGCCGCGTCGTTGCCGCTTTCGAGCATCAAGCAATATAAAAGCTCACGTACCGTAAGCTTTTCTCCCTCTTTTAAATATACCGAGCTGCCCTCTATGCCAACTGCTTCCTTGGGAATCGTAAATTCGTATTCGGGGTCACTGTTTTCGATAACGACCAAGGCGGTCATTATTTTAGTGGTGCTCGCCATACCGCGCTTTTCGTCGGCGTTGCTTTCAAAAAGCACGCTTTTGCTTTTCGCGTCGATAACGATCGCGCTTTTTGCCGCGTTGGTGGGAATGCTTTTGCGGTAATCAACCGATAAGCTTCCGTTTGCCGTTACGGATAGGTTGTTTAATATGCCGTTTTTGAATATAGGCAAAAAGCTGATACATAAAAATAATATGGCGATACCGAAAAACAAGCTTTTCTTTTTCAAACCGTTCACCCCGAAAAATTATATTACGGCGCAAACGGAATAATGCCATATAACAAATTGATTTTATATTACAAAAGCTGAGTTGTCAATAAAAAGTTCATTATTTGGACTTACCTTACCGCTTGACAAAAGGATTGAATATATATATACTTTAGTTTGTGAATGTATTCAGAATATAGTTTAAGAGGTGTTTTATGAGCATCCTTGTCACAGGCGGTACAGGTTATATCGGCTCTCATACCTGCGTTGAATTTATTGAAAAGGGTCAGGATATAGTTATTCTCGATAACCTTTGCAATTCCAAGGCGGAGGTTGTAGACCATATCGAAGTCATAACGGGTATACGCCCCAAATTCTATGAGGCGGATTTGTTGGATGCCGATGCGGTAAAAAAAGTTTTTGATGAAAACGATATCGATACCGTTATTCATTTTGCAGGTCTTAAGGCAGTCGGCGAATCGGTTGCAAAGCCGCTTGAATATTACCGCAATAATATCGTAGGCACGCTTAATCTTCTCGATGCGATGCGTGAGCATAATTGCTTCAAGCTTGTATTTTCGTCAAGCGCGACGGTCTACGGAAAGCCTAAAACGGTTCCCATAAAAGAGGATTTTCCGCTTTCTACTACGAATCCCTACGGCACTACCAAGCTTTATATAGAACGTATTTTGCAGGATCTATGTGTTGCGGATAATCGTTTTTCTATTGTGCTTTTGAGATATTTTAATCCCATCGGTGCGCACGAAAGCGGACTTATCGGCGACGATCCCAACGGGATTCCCAATAATCTTATGCCCTATGTAACCCGTGTTGCAAAGGGGATATTGCCTCACCTTAACGTGTTTGGTAACGATTACGAAACCGCAGACGGCACGGGTGTGCGCGATTATATCCATGTGCTCGACCTCGCATCGGGTCACTATGCCGCGTTAAAGGCGTTGTCTGTTCCGGGTGTTTCGGTATATAATCTCGGCACGGGTAACGGATGCAGCGTTTTGGATATCGTTCATACGTTCGAGCGCGTGAATAATATCAAAATACCTTATCAGATCGCTCCTCGCCGCCCGGGCGATATAGCGGAATGCTATGCGGATGCCTCCAAGGCAGAATTCGAGCTCGGCTGGAAGGCAACGCGCGGATTGGATGAAATGTGCGCGTCCTCGTGGTATTTCGAAAAGAACCATAAATAAAAGTAAATTTTAAAATCGGATGTGATATTTTGTTCCGCAGGTTTTTAATGGGTCGCTACGGAAACGACCAACTTAATTTTGCAATAGTAATTTTGTCGCTTCTTTGCGGCGTTATGACGTTTTTCGTCAGCGGCGTTGCAGACCTTGTTTTCTCGCTTCTTCAATTAATGCTTTTGGGTCTTTGGGCGATGCGCTCGCTTTCGCGCAATTTTTACGCCCGCAGAAAGGAAAATAAGGTCTTTCTTACCTTTTGGTATAAGCTGAAAAAGAATTTTTCGGGTATTTCGGGATTTTTCTCTCGCTTAAAGGACACAAAGCATAAATATTTCAAATGCCCCAATTGTAAATCGCGCCTTCGTGTTCCGAAAGGCAGAGGCGAAATCACGGTCACCTGTCCGCGTTGCCATAACCGTTTCGATAAAAAAAGCTAAAAATTCAAAAAACGGATGTGACAAAACGCGTATGATTTTCGTCTTATATATCGAAAACGTTTTTACGAGGTGAAAATATGAAAAGATTGATGCTTTTGGTTCTCGCTCTTTTAATGTGTATCTCGATGCTTGCTTCCTGCGTCGCAAACGAAACGGACGATGCATCGGCAAACAATACGGAATCGTCACTCCCTCCGTCATCTGAAACGAACGATTCATCTCACTCTCAGACCACTTCCAATTGGTACGATAATGCTGTAAGCCTTGCCCCCTCCGTTCCCGATGAACCGTCGCAACCCGATGAGCCATCGCAACCTGACGAACCGAGCGTACCCGATGAACCTATAATTCCCGACGAACCTATCGTGCCCGACACTACTCCCAATAAGGGCTATGATGCTCTTGCGGAGATGAGTGGCAGAGTTTTTGCAAGTGAAGCAAAGAGTTATCGAATCGCGTATACAAAATCAAGCGCTCTCAATGCCGTTAACTGTGAAACCCACTCGATTGCTAACGTTACCGCGATATATGACGGCTCTGTAACCAGATTTTTTAATTCGGTTGACGGAACATATTATTGCGCAGTATACGGAAAATACCTTTTTGCGTATGATTATAATGCGTTTTTGTCTGGTGATGAAAGCGATTTTAGCGGTGCTTATGCGGTAACCTTGAATTTCGATGAAACCGGTGCGTTTGTCGATTACGAAACGTATCCGTACGATACGCATAATCTTACGTATTTTACTCGTATTTATTCTGCATGCGACCAAAAACCGTATGTTTATGAATATTTTTATGATGAGTACGCCTATGACTCGGAGAATACGCTTTATAAGGTTAAATCAGGCACTTCTGCTATTTGCCAATACTATGAATCCGCAACCTCTTTTCACGAGGAATGGAGTGCGAATTCCGAATTGAACATCGACGAATCCAAGCTCGGCAAGTGGGGCGTTGTTAAAGACGGACAGATAATTATTCCGTTTGAATACGACCGTATTTGCAGTTATCAGACCGAAACCGAAAAGGGAGTTTATTACGCTGAAAAGGACGGCAGGGCTTATTACATTTCGTCGACAGGCTTTGTGCTTACTCCCGAGGGATTCACCTGCGGCTCACAGCCGTTTAACAATCGTGCTTGGGTGTTTGACGGAGAAAACGGATATATAATCGAATTCAACTGATAAATAAAAAAATCAAAAACGCTTGAGGCTAAGCCCCAAGCGTTTTTTCTATTGCTTTTTGACAAACAGCAAGCATCCCGATTCTCGCCATTGTTCTATTTTTTCGTGTAGCCTTTCCTCGCTTACTCCGAATTTTTCGGGTGTTTCAGGATTTTTCTCGCGGTTAAAGGATAGAAAACATAAGTATTTCAAATGCCCTAATTGCAAATCGCGCCTTCGTGTTCCGAGAGGCAGAGGAGAAATAACGGTCACCTGTCCCCGCTGCCGTAACCGCTTCGATAAAAAAAGTCAAAAATAAATGTGACAAAATGCGTATGATTTTCGTCTTATATATCGAAAACGTTTTTACGAGGTGAAATTATGAAGAAGTCAATACTTTTGATACTCGCGCTTGTAATCTGTCTTTCGGTGTTGCTCGTTTCCTGCGGAGAAGCAACCGAAGCGGGCGATACTTCTCAGAATAACACAGAATCTTCGCTTCCTCCGTCTTCCGAAACGAACGACAGTTCTCAAACCACTTCGAATTGGTACGATAATGCGGTAAGCCTTACTCCCTCTGCGCCCGATGAACCGTCGCAGCCCGATGAACCCTCCGTTCCTGATGAACCGTCGCAGCCTGATGAACCGTCAATTCCGGACGAACCGACACAGCCTAACGAGGAGGATAAAGAGTCTTATAAGGCTGACGGTATGGTTTTTGCAAGCGAAGCGAAGGGGTATATAATCGTGTATACCAAATCCAGCGCGCTTAACGCTGTTGGATGCGAAACTAATGCGCTCTCCAAAGTTACTGCGATCTACGACGGCTCTGTAACAAGGTTTTTTAACTCCATAGACGGAACCTACTACTGCGCTGTTTACGGTAAATATCACAGAACGCTCGACGATTTGTTTATCTCCGGAGAAGGTTATAATGATCTTGTTTTCTTGAAATTGAATTTCGATGAAAACGGCGTTTTTGTAGATTACAGCACTTATACAGACGGTCTGCCGGATCATGAGGAAATGAACATATACTCCCAATTTGATAAAATGGCGTATGTATACAGACCTTGTTGTGATTCATTCCTTTATGAATTTAAATCCGGTGTTGCAGCTATATGCCAATATTATGAGTCCGATTATTCTCTTCAAGAAAAATGGGATGCTGACTTCGATTTGGCTATCGACGAATCCAAGCTCGGCAAGTGGGGCGTTATCAAGGATGGCGAAATAATTATCCCGTTTGAATACGACCGTATTTGCAGTTATCAGACCGAAACCGAAAAGGGAGTATATTACGCTGAAAAGGACGGCAGGGCCTATTACATTTCGTCGACAGGCGTTGTGCTTACTCCCGAGGGATTCACCTGCGGCTCACAGCCGTTTAACAATCGTGCTTGGGTGTTTGACGGAGAAAACGGATATATAATCGAATTCAACTGATAAATAAAAAAATCAAAAACGCTTGGGGCGCAAAGCTCCAAGCGTTTTTTCTATTTCGTTTTTACAAATAACAAGCAACCCGATTCTCGCCATTGTTCTATTTTTTCGTGTAGCCTTTCCTCGCTTACTCCGAATTTTTCGGCAAGGCAGGGGATACACATAAATTCGTTTGTTCCGCGGTTTATCAGCTTTTTCGTTGCGCCGATTTCATCGGGCGTAACATCATTTCCGCATTTTATACACTTCATTTTGCGTCAACTACTTTTGCGCGGTACATTCTGCATTCGTGCGGTTGTATGAAGTCGGTACGGAATATATCTGTAAACACGCCAAGCTCCTCGTGCTTCCAAAGGTCTCTGAATGCCAACGCCTTTCCGGTTGCACGGTTGATTCCCAACGTATCAAGCGAAATAAACGGGTCGGCAGGGTGGTCGCCGAGGTTGAATATACCGATTGCAATATCGCCGTTTTCAAGGAATTTTGCCCAAACCTTCACAACGTCGTGCCACCAATGGTGACCGCATTGGAACGGCTGGCGGTACGCAGGATCTTGGTTGATTTCGATAATTTCCTTGTTAAGCAATATTTCCTTTGTGATATCGTCCATATCACGTATGTCACAGCCTATCATCAAGGGTGAGCCGAGCATCGCCCACAACGAAAAATGCGTGCGGTATTCCTCGTCAGTACAGCCGGCAACGGCAACGTTGCCCTTGCCGCGCATTCCTACGATGAGCATATCCATATCGTTAAAGCAGCCCTGTCCGTTGGTGGTGAAATAATCGGTCTGCTTCATTGCAAGCTCCTTTATCGAAGCCCAGCTGTCGTTAATATCACCCGTAGAACGCCATAAATGTGCGCCCGTGGTCTTTATCCATTCGTTAGTCTGGTCAGCGCCCCAACTGCACGCCGAGAAGCAGATATCTCGTCCGCAATTGGCAAGTGCCAAGCCCATCCTGCGATAAAGCTGGTCGCCCTTTTGGTTCATCGGCTTGAAGCAGTAATCGTATTTTAAATAATCGACACCCCATTCCGCAAAGGTCTGCGCGTCGATAAATTCATAATCAAAAGAACCGGGATATCCTGCACAGGTAAGATTGCCGCAACAGGAATACATACCGAATTTCAGTCCTTTGGAATGAACGTAATCGGCGACAGCCTTCATTCCGTTGGGAAATTTCACCTTATCGGGCACCATTCTGCCGCTTTCGTCGCGCTTCATTTCTGCCCAACAATCGTCTATAACAAGATAATTATAGCCTGCCTCGAGCAATCCGTTTTCAACCATCGCGTCGGCGGTTTCCATTATAAGCTTTTCGTCGATGTTTCTGCCAAAGGTGTTCCAGGAGTTCCAGCCCATAGGCGGTGTGCGCATAACCATAGCGTGTACCTTCCTTTGTGTTAGTGTTGTGTTGATATTTTAGCATACATAATATGAATCTTCAAGTGTTTTTTGGCTCCGAATAGTCAAAAACTGTTGCAATATACGTTACTTTGGGTTATAATGTATTCGTATAATTATATCTACCGATTCAACACCGAAAGGACTATTTAAAATGAAACGTATTACCGCGCTTATTATTGCGGCTTTGATGCTCTTATTGGCTTTTGTTTCCTGCAGCGAGGACGAACCCGATCTTTATAAGGTTGACGAGGGCTACGCAACACGTGCCGCCGCCTTTTACGGCAGAATGAACAAGAATAATTTTTATGCTAAAATGAAGCTGACAGTCAATAACGAAACCTATTCCTTTATACAAGCGACAAACGGTAATAACGTTACCACGATTACCGACTACGAGGGGACGAATAGAGATTCGTATAAGATTTTCGTGAAAGATTCGAAAAGAAGCTGTGTGCATACGCTCGATTTAACGGCTAAGAAATACGACACCCTTATAACCGAAAACGGTCAAGGATTGCTGTTGGGCGATTACACGCCGAATATGTTCAAATATCCGGCGATCACGGGTGAAGCGGATTTTGAGGGTAAGACATATTATTGTGAGGTGTACGACAGTGCCGCGCCCGGCAGCAGCGAAGTGACCGGTCAGGACAGATATTATTTTGACGAGGGTAAGGTGGTTGCTATCGAAATACTTTCGGGCGGTGAGGTTACTATGACTATTGCTTTTGAAGAGTACAGCAACAGCATCCCATCGGATATCTATGTTGATATTCCCGAAGGCTTCAAGGGCGGCACCGTTCAGAACGAGGTTATCGTTGATTACAACAGCCTATGGGATGAAATGGGCTGGGGCGATATGAGCTGGGGAGAATAATATGTTATTCAAAAGAATTGCGTTGGTTTTGCTCGCGATTTTAATGTGCATAGGCTCTTTTGTATCCTGCGGGAGCAAATCAGAGGAGATATCGGATGATACTTCCGAAAAAACGGCCGAAAACGGCAAGGATGAATCATCTGTGAACGAATCCTCCGAAAACGATATGCCGACTATTGATAATAATCCGGGTGCGCCCGAGGAGATAACGTCACATAAAATGATATTCAAATGCGTTCATCAGGGAAAATATACTGTTACAACGGAAACCGATGCGGGTACTCTTTTTCTGACCTTCGATTTGAAAAATTGGGGCACGTTCAATCTTGGTGCCTGGGCACTTACCGATAAGGACGGAAAATACCATTCCTTTCTTGCGGGTGCAACCGACCTTGAATACGTTTACCGTGTAGGAAGCACGCCTTCAGCGTGGGTGTGGTCGGGAGGAAATCACGGCAACGAGGTGCTTGTGTCGCTCGAAATGTATAACGGCGAGACCGAGGAAAAGCTTGAGCTTGACAGAGGTACGGAAATTCCCGTAAACGTGCTTAAAGTAGTTGAAAAAACAAAGCTTCTCTATACGCCCGATACCGATGGTGACGGATACGGATATAACAATAAAAGCGACCCGTATTCCGAATCTGACGTTTACTGCGAGGTAACGCGCACGTATACGTTTACGGGACCTCAGATAAAGCTTGACGTCGATTACAACTACGTCAAGGATTCGTACCAATGGCTTTCCTATACCTGTATGTTCCCCATAAGCAAAAAATACGGCTTGTGGTGCGATATGATCGATAAGGACGGCAATCTTATAAAAACCATCGAAACCGAAAAGGTAGGACTTGCCGATTATTCGGGACCGCAATACAGCGGTAATGCCGCTACGCGTGCGGTGATTTACGGATATAAGGATACAAGATTTAAATTTGACGTGCGAGTGAATACGTTTGCGGATTCGCTTGATAACCAGATCAACAGCTATAAAACGTCGTTCTGGGATATGAATACTACCGATAATAAGCTGTATTTTTCGAAATACGATCTTAATAGCCCCACCCTTGTTAAATCGGGTACTAAACTTCATACCCAATGCATATGGCTGTTCCGCTTTGATGAAGAGTGATTTTTATGAATACAGAAAAACTCAAGGATAAAAATATAATAGCATCGCTTTCGGTTCTTGCTGTTTCTGTAATAGCAACAGTCGTCGGATTCTTTCTGCTTCCCGATAAGATATACGTTCAGCTCTTTTCGGAGATAAAAATGCCCGAAACCGATGCTCTGATATTTCTTGTTGCGGCGACGCTTGTCGTAGGGCTTGCCTGCCTGATGTGCGTCTTTACCGAAAATAAGAAAAAATGGCTTGCAACCGAGGTCGTTCTCGCGATATTGCACTTTGGATGTATAGTCTATAATTATATCGTTCTATAAGAAAGGAAACGCTATGATTCTTGCGATCGATATAGGAAATTCAAATATCGTTTTCGGCGGCTTCGAGGATAAGAATCTTTCCTTTGTGGCGCGTATATCCACAAGCCCGTCAAAGACCGAGGATGAATATTCAAGTGATATTAAGAATCTTTTCGCGCTTCACGGCGCAGACGCTTGCTCGGTGGACGGAATAGTGATATCGTCGGTCGTGCCGATTCTTAACAGAATTATGGCGAAGGCGGTAAGCTTTGTTTTCGGAGTTGAGCCGTTAATAGTCGGTCCGGGTGTGAAAACAGGGTTGAATATACATTGTGATAATCCCGTTTCGGTAGGCTCGGATATTATCTGCGCGTGTGTTGCTGTACGCGATTTGTATAAAACCCCTGCACTCATAGTGGATATGGGTACTGCAACAAAGATATCCGTGCTTAACGGAAAGGGCGCGTTCGAGGGTGTTGCGATAATCCCCGGTGTGAATATGGGCTTGAATGCGTTGGCGGAGGGAACCGCACAGCTTCCTCAGGTCAGCCTCGAAAATCCGCCCTCGGTAATAGGCAAAAACACCGCCGACAGTATGCGCTCGGGTATAGTTTACGGAAACGCCTCGCTTATCGACGGAATGATAGACCGTATGACCGAATCGGTAGGGGAGCAGGCATCGCTTTATGCAACGGGCGGTATGGCTTCTATGATAATCGAGCATTGTAAGCACGAATTAACGGTAGATCCGCATCTTGTTCTCAAGGGATTATTGCTTATCTATTTGAAAAATAATTGAATACGTAATATTGCTTCTTTTGGAGCTGATATAAAATTTTAAAGGCGTTGTACTGCATAGCTAAAGCATTGAAACTCCAATGCTTTGGCTAAACGGACGACAGCAAGGAGGAATTTTTATGAAAACAAACAGTAAGAAGCTTTCGGTCGAAACAATCGCTCTCGGAGCGGTATTGACGGCACTCGTCATAATACTGCAAATGCTGGGCGGATTTATCCGATTCGGAATGTTTCAGGTGTCGCTTGTGCTCGTTCCTATCGTAATAGGTGCGGCAAAATGCGGCAAGGGTATCGGCGCGTGGCTCGGATTTGTGTTCGGTATGGTCGTTTTACTCAACGGCGATGCGGCGGCATTTTTGGCAGTAAATGTGCTCGGTACTATAATCACGGTGCTGGTAAAGGGCATAGCCTGCGGATTTTTGGCGGGTTGGGCATACGAGCTGATTTCACAAAGAAACCGCTACGTTGCAGTGCTGGTATCCGCTATCGTGTGTCCGCTTGTAAATACGGGTGTATTTTTGCTCGGATGCTTGCTGTTCTTTATGGAAACGATCACCGAATGGGCAGGCGGAGCAAACGTCGGAGTATATATCATCACTGGGCTCGTAGGGTTCAACTTTTTGTTCGAGCTCGGCACGAATATGGTGCTTGGACCCGTTATTCTGCGTGTGCTTAATGCATTTAAGAAGAAATAAAAAAGATTTTCTGAGGTTTTGTTCATGGATGAAAGAAGGGGAATATTCGGCGATTTTGATATAGATTCAAGATTAAAGAATCTGTATACCGCGGTTTTTTTCATAGCTCTGATGCTTGTTGTAATGGCATTTATGTTTACAGCCGGAGCAGAACCTCAATTTTTTTCCGAGGAATCGGTAGAGAAGGTAGTTAAAATATCCGATGCGCTGGTGTGGTCGGTTATAATATTGGCGATTCTCGGCGTTATCGTTGGGGAAATACACATAAAGATCAATCGGAAAAAAGCATCCGCCTTTTCAAAATCCTCGCTCAAAAAGGCGTATTTCAAGGTTTGGGCGGTTTATAAGATAATGCAGATCATGTCTGTATGCTTTATGCTTGTAGGCACTTATTTGTGTGTTGTTTTTGCCTTTGCAGATCTGAGCTTTTGGTATATTCCTGTCGGTGTTTACGCTATGTGCAGCGGCGCCTTGTATTTCAATACACCCTTCACTCTTTGGGAAATAAACCGACAAGGACCTCTCGACGGAATACATGCCAAGGAAGAGCTTGTGCCTACGCTTTATTCGCTTGCAAGAAAAGCGGCGAAGAAAATGAGAATACGCGGAGGCGTAAAAATACGTCTTAACGGCTTGGACGGCATAACTATAGTCAAGCTTTTCGGCAGGTATTACGTTACCGTGGACGTCGAGTCCGTGCCCTTTATGACAAAGGAAGAAATATATGCGTCGTTTCTGCACGAATTTGCGCATTATAAACGCGAATGCGGACCGAGACACGTCTTTGAAAGATATACGACGCGACTGGCTTTGAACAAGAACGAAAAAAGCTTTAACTTTTTAGGCGCACCGTTCAAGCTTTTGCGAATTCTCTTTTCGTCAAATTACGTTGCGTTCCGTATGGGATATTCCAAGGAAACCGAGCTGAAGGCCGATAAGCTCAGTGCGAAATATTCGTCTGCGGAGGATAATATTTCGGGTCTTGCAAAGCTTACGATGGCGAGAACGGTTTACGATTTTGAATGGTTTTTGCACGATGCAAACGATAATTACTATAAATCCGAAAAGAACCGCGGGGATTATATAATGCGACGCTTCAAAAGGATTCTTTCGGAGGCAAAGGAAAACCGCGAGCGTTGGAAAGAAATTGTCAATGCAAGCGTTTCCGAAGCGTTTGAAACCCATCCCTCGTTAAAGGAGCGCGCGGAGTATTTAAACGTAACCGATTATAATATCGTTTTTCTCGATGAAACCGGAGATACTGCGTTTTTCGATGAAATGATGTCTGCAATACGCTTTGTCGACAGGGAGTATGCAAAAAGCGTAGAGGGCCAATACCGCGAAGAAAGAACGAAAAATTATCTCGAGCCGATGCGTATAATCGAGTATAACGAGGATAAACGCTTCGATCCCGAATGCGCATCAAAATTGATAGACGCGTACGTGCGGCTCAATATGTTTGAAAAGGCGCTCGAGCTTTGCGACGAGCTTATAGAAATGTACGGCGACGAGGTTGCGTTCGCATACTGGTCAAAGGGTGTTTTACTGCTCCATAAATACGATGACGAGGCAATAGAATACATACTTCATTCGATGTCGCTGGACTCCGACAGAATAGAACGGGGTAAGGCAGAGCTTAGGTCGTATTTCTATTATACCGGCAGAACCGAAAAGCTCGATGAGTATGAAGATACCATAAAGAGCTTTAACGGTATTGTCGCACGCAATATGGAAATCGGCGCGATCAACGAATCCGATAAGCTTTTCAAGGCTACTCTTACTGCGGAAGAACGTGAACGTATAAAGGTATTTATCGGATCTGTCGACCGCAATTCGCTTGAACGCGTATATATCGTTGCGAAGCAGCTTACAAACGGCGACGTTGTGAACTTGTTAATACCCAAATTCAAGCGCAGTGCACTGCCCGTTGCGGTTGAAAGAACAGTTGGTTCGATGAAAAAGTACGTAAAAAGCGAATCGTTCGGTGCGGAGCTTTCGCTTGTTCCGTGCAGATGGGAAGCGCTTATAGAATCAGTCGAAGACTGCATCCTTTACTTTCCCGAAAACAAACGAAGATAAATGAAAAAGTGATGCGAAATTCGCATCACTTTTGTTTATTAAAGCTCAAACATCACTGCTTCAAACGGAGCCAATTTCAGCTTGTTATCCGCAGGCATATCGGGGGAGGGATAGTTGGAGATAAGCACCGATTTTGCCGTCACATCGGTCTTCAATTCCAAAGGATATGGAGAAAACGAGCAAATAACCGCGACCTCTTTTCCGTTTCCGATCCGCTTGTATGCAATAACATCGTCGTAATCGAGTAGTATCGGCTGAATGTCGCCTACCGATAGGGTTTCGCAATATTCCTCGCTCTTACGGAGCGCAACCATCTTTTTGTAGAAATTCAACACGCTGTTTTCATTGTTCGCTTCGTCCTCGGCGTTGAATTTAATATATTCGGGGTGCGGCTTCATCCAAGGCGTGCCTTCGGTAAATCCGCCGTTCTTGCCGGAAGTCCACGGGAACGGAATACGTCCGTTGTCGCGGCTGTATACGTTGACCGCCTTGATTGCTTCTTCGGGAGTAAGTCCGTCGGCAAGTGCCAATTTGTAGTGGTTCTTGGTGGAAATATCGTCAACGTCGTCGATGCTGTCAAAGGTCGTGTTGGTCATACCGAGCTCTTCACCCATATAAATAAACGGGATACCGCGGAGGTTGAAGAACAGCATGCCGAGCATCTTTTGCGTCAGCTCGCTCTGATATTCCTTGGGTATGAATTTTTCACTTGCGCGGGGGTAATCGTGGTTTTCGAAATATACCGCGCCGAAACCGATCTTTGCGGTTTCGATCTGAGAAGCAAACATTTTGTCTCGGAGCAGGGAAATCGGCCATTCCCAAGCCTTTTTGCAGGTATGCCACGCGTGTCCGTAGGAATAAAGCTCGGAATACGAGAAATCGAAAAGTGTACTGAAATAACCGTTTTCGCCAATATATTCACCAAGCTGATGATAAGGCACGCCCGCCGCTTCGGCAACGGTAATGCAATCGTATCTGTCGAAGGTCTGCTCACGTAGCTCGGTAAGGAAATCACCGATGCCGGGGTAGTTTCTCGTCGGCTCGAAGCATCCAACCATTCCGTCATCTCCGTCGGGGGGAAGCGAGGAAAGCGTCGGCTCTTTTTTCAGGTGAGTTATCGCATCAATACGGAATCCGCCAAGACCTTTGTCAAGCCACCAACGTATCATTTCGTAAAGCTTTTCGCGAAGCTTCGGGTTTTCCCAGTTAAGATCGGGCTGTTTTTTCGAGAAGAGGTGCATATAATATCTGCCGTCTTCAACCTGCTCCCACGCACTGCCGCCGAACATTGAACGCCAGTTGTTTGGAGGACCGTTTTCGCTTCTGCGGAAATAGAAATATTCCGCTTCCTCGCTGTTGGGGTCTGATAATGCTTTTTTGAACCATTCGTGCTCGTCCGAGCAGTGGTTCAGCACAAGGTCCATAATTATTTTTATGTTGCGCTTCTTTGCTTCTGCAAGAAGCTCGTCCATATCCTCCATAGTGCCGAACATCGGGTTTATGGAATAATAGTCGGAAACGTCGTATCCGCCGTCGTCCATAGGAGATGCGTAAACCGGGCATATCCATACGTAATCTATGCCGAGGGATTGTAAATAATCAAGCTTCGAGGTTATGCCTTTAAGATCGCCGATGCCGTCGCCGTTGGCATCGCAAAAGCTTCGGGG
The DNA here is from genome assembly GCA_045593165.1 of Eubacteriales bacterium. Taxonomy (GTDB): domain Bacteria; phylum Bacillota; class Clostridia; order Oscillospirales; family CAG-382; genus Coliplasma. Next base: position 4,216 of record JAZNWF010000007.1, on the reverse strand, counting down.
GTATATTTGATATGCAATTTTTCTTTTCCAAGCATCGCTTTTGATCATAACGTAAGACACTCCTTTTTGTAAGTACCTTATATATACCATATTTTTCAACAAAATACAAGATTTAACGCCGTTTTTTTGTATAAAAGCATTGAAAATATAAATCAAATGTGATATACTCATATCGATATGGGCATGTTCGATTGACCGTATCATAAAATTGGGTTGTAAAAAAATATAAATCACTCAGGAGGAACACTGAATGGCACTTACAGCAGAACAGATCGCAGCTAAAACAGCCGAGCTCGAAGCGTATATCGCAGAGCAAAAGGATGTTCAGGGCGCGCTCATTCCCGTTATGCAGAAAGCACAGGAACTTTTCGGCTATCTCTCGTTTGAAATTATGGAGCTCATTTCCGAAAGACTTGACGTTCCGGTATCCGAAATCTATGGCGTAGCCACCTTCTACGCACTCTTCTCGCTCACTCCGAAGGGCGACCACGTAATCTCGGTATGTACAGGTACGGCTTGCTACGTTAAAGGCGCGGCTGCGGTATTGGATGAGGTTAAAAAGCAGCTTGGAATCAATTCCGGCGAAACCACTCCCGACGGTAAGTTCTCTATTCAGGATACCCGTTGCCTCGGTTGCTGCGGTCTTGCACCCGTAATGGTCATCAATAATGACGTTTACGGCAGACTCGAGCCCGCCGATGTAAAGGACATCCTCGCAAAATATTAAAGCATACTAAAATATGTCGAAAGGAATCGAATTTATGAAATCTTTGGCTCAACTCGCCGAAATCCGCGAAAATATGAAGAAGAATATCGCAATTCGTATGGCGGATAAATCGGGCGCAAATGATAAAATCCGTGCACATGTTTTGGTTTGCGGCGGCACGGGATGTACTTCCTCCGGATCGGTTACTATCCGCGAGGTATTTGACCGCGAACTTAACGCCAACGGCATCGCAGATGAAGTAAAGATCATCCAGACCGGTTGCTTCGGTCTCTGCGCACTCGGTCCTGTTGTTATCGTATATCCTGAAGGAACCTTCTATAGTCAGGTAACCCCCGAGGACGTTCCCGAAATCGTATCCGAACACCTCGTTAACGGTAACCTCGTTCAACGTCTTGTTTACGACGATATCGGCGGCGGCAAAAAGGCTGAAGGCCCCGTTGCATTGAACGAAACCGGCTTCTATAAGGATCAGCAGCGTGTTGCTCTCCGTAACTGCGGCGTTATCGACCCCGAAAGCATCGATGAATATATCGCTACCGACGGATATATGGCACTCGGCAAGGTTCTTACTGAAATGACTCCCGATGACGTTATTTCCGTCGTTCTCGAATCCGGCTTGCGCGGCAGAGGCGGCGCGGGCTTCCCGACTGCAAGAAAATGGCAGTTCGCAAAGAACTCCGTTTCCGATAAAAAGTACGTTGTATGTAACGCTGACGAAGGCGACCCCGGTGCATTTATGGACCGTTCGGTTCTCGAGGGTGACCCCCACGCTATCATCGAAGCAATGGCTATCGCAGGCTATGCTATCGGTGCTGACGAGGGCTTCGTTTACGTTCGTGCGGAATATCCTATCGCAGTTAAACGCTTTGCTATCGCACTTGAGCAGGCTCGTGAATACGGCGTGCTCGGCAAGAATATCTTTGGTACCGATTTCAATTTTGACGTACATATCCGTCTTGGCTCGGGCGCATTCGTATGCGGCGAAGAAACTGCACTTCTCACCTCTATCGAAGGACATCGCGGCGAACCCCGTCCCCGTCCTCCGTTCCCTGCAGTAAAGGGTCTTTTCGGACAACCCACTATTATCAATAATGTTGAAACTCTTGCAAATGTTGCGCAGATCATCAATAAGGGCGCAGATTGGTTCAAATCGGTTGGTACCGAAAAGTCCACCGGCCCGAAGGTATTCGCACTCGGCGGTAACATCAATCACTCCGGTCTTGTTGAACTTCTTATGGGTCCTCCGCTCCGCACCATTATCGAGGATATCGGCGGCGGTATTCCCAACGGCAAAAAGTTCAAGGCTGCGCAGACCGGCGGTCCCTCCGGCGGCTGTATCCCCGCATCGCTTATCGATACTCCCGTTGATTACGAATCGCTTATGTCTATCGGCTCTATGATGGGCTCCGGCGGTCTTATCGTAATGGACGAAGATAACTGTATGGTTGACATCGCTAAATTCTTCCTCGAATTCACAGTTGATGAATCCTGCGGTAAATGTACTCCCTGTCGTATCGGTACCAGAAGAATGCTCGACATTCTCAACCGTATCACCGAGGGCAAGGGTGAAGAAGGCGATATCGAAAAGCTCGAAGAGCTTGCAAACAACATCAAGGCAACCGCACTTTGCGGCCTTGGTCAGACTGCACCTAACCCCGTTCTTTCCACCATTCGTTACTTCCGTGACGAATACGAAGCACATATCAGAGAAAAGCGTTGTCCCGCGGGTCAGTGTAAGGCACTTGCAAGATTCGTTATCGACCGCGATCTCTGTAAGGGCTGTAGCCTCTGTGCAAGAAAATGTCCCGTTAACGCAATCGAAGGCGTCGTAAAGAGCCCGTTCGTTATCGATCAGGATAAATGTATCAAGTGCGGAACTTGTATCGATAGCTGTAAGTTCGGCGCTATCTCGAAGAAATAAGGAGGAAGGATAATGAATACTGTTACACTTACAATAGACGGCATCAAGGTCACTGTACCTGCCAACTATACGATTCTCGAAGCTGCTCGCGAAGCAAATATCAATATCCCGACTCTCTGCTACCTTAAGGATGTAAACGAGATCGGCGCTTGCCGTCTCTGCCTTGTTGAAATCAAGGGTGCGCGTGCACTTCAGGCTTCCTGCGTATCTCCCGTAGGCGAAGGCATGGAGGTTTGGACTAATAACGAAAAACTCCGTAAAGCGAGAAAGATCAATCTTGAACTTCTCCTTTCCAACCATAACCGTGAATGTACCTCCTGTGTACGTAGCGGCAATTGCGAACTTCAGACTCTTTGCAAGGAATACGGCGTAGAAGATTATCCGTATGACGGCAATAAGTCCGAAGCTTCTATCGATGAAATCAGCCCCTCTATCGTTCGCGATAACACCAAATGTATCTCCTGCCGCCGCTGTGTAGCAGCTTGTAATAAGGTTCAGAAGATCGGTGCTATCGGCGTTTCGAAGCGTGGATTTAATACCACCGTCGGCTGTATCTACGGTATGAGCCTTGCAGACAGCCCCTGCATCAACTGCGGTCAGTGTATCCTTGCTTGTCCCGTTGGCGCATTGCGCGAAAAGGACAGCACCGATGCGGTATACGCTGCACTTTCCGATCCCAATAAGCACGTTGTTGTTCAGCCCGCTCCCGCAGTAAGAGCAACTCTCGGCGAAGAATTCGGTATGCCTATCGGCACTTCTGTTACCGGCAAGCTCGTAGCTTCGCTCCGCAGACTCGGCTTTGATAAGGTATTCGATACCGATTTCGCGGCTGACCTTACCATTATGGAAGAAGGCACCGAGCTTCTCGGCAGACTTAATAACGGCGGCAAGCTTCCTATGATCACTTCCTGCTCGCCCGGTTGGATCAAGTATTGCGAATCCTTCTATCCCGAATTCATTCCTAACCTTTCCTCCTGCAAATCTCCTCACGAAATGCTTGGTGCACTCGTTAAGAGCTACTACGCCGAAAAGGCAGGCATCGATCCCAAGGACATCTACGTTGTATCTATAATGCCTTGTACCGCCAAGAAGTTCGAAGCAGGCAGAGAAGAGCTTGGCAACGACGGTCTTCAGGACGTTGATGCAGTTCTCACCGTTCGTGAGCTTGCAAGAATGATCAAGAATGCAGGTATCGATTTCAAGCGTCTTAAGGACGAGGAATTCGATTCCATCCTCGGCGAATCCACCGGTGCAGGCGTAATCTTCGGTGCTACCGGCGGCGTTATGGAAGCGGCTCTCCGTACCGTTTACGAGGTTGTTACCGGCAATACCCTTGAAAACGTTGAATTCACCTGCGTTCGCGGTACCGACGGTATCAAGGAAGCAGAGGTTGACCTCAACGGCAAGAAGGTTCGCGTAGCTGTTGCTCACGGCACCGGCAATGCAAAGGAACTTCTTGATATGGTCAAGAACGGCGAAAAGGAATATGAATTCATCGAAATTATGGGCTGTCCCGGCGGCTGTGTAACCGGCGGCGGTACTCCTATAGTTGATGCGACAACTCTTTC
>JAZNWF010000006.1:0-2706 GCA_045593165.1 Eubacteriales bacterium | reverse complement strand
GACAGCACGTGGTGGCTTGTGGTGTTTATATCCCTCTACCTGCTCTCATACGTGTTGACGTTCAACGTATTTGATAAAGAGCCGAATGCAGTTAATATCGTCGTCGAGTTCCTGCCGATAATCGGTATGACTGCATCGAATTTTGGATTCTTCTTTACCGAAGCAAAAACGGTACGCAGACTCGGACTTGTCAGTTCTCCGTCGTGGCTCGTGTATAATGTGGTGAATTTTGCAATCGGCGGAATTGTCTGTGAGATACTTTGTATCATCTCGATCGTTATCGGTATGTTGCGCCACGATATTAAAGGAAAATCAAATTGAATATGATAAAGAGGTGATTTGTATGAAAAGATTCATTCTGTTGGTTACTGCTCTTTTGTTCGCTATTGGCGCGGTTGGATGTAATACAACCGGACGCGAATACCATGAAGATATTGTCATCACCTTGCAAGAATCATCTGATAAGCTCATCATAAAGGAATGGTGTTATCTTCTGGGCAGTGGAGCCGAGGTGTATTACCAAAAAGATAACACAGAACCCGTTCTGTTAGGAAAAACGACAGGTGGCGACGATGGATTCTGCCCTTTTAAGGAAGGCTTATACGAGATCAAACAAGACGGCAATATATTGACAGTCGCTTGGTGTTTCAATCCTGCTGATAATGATAAAACCAATTGGCGTAGCGAAACGTTTGACTTGACTTCTGCCGAAAGCGTAGATAATTGATATATGAAGACGGTATTCTCTTTCTTTTTTGAAGCTTTCGTGGCTAAATAATATGATTGAATCTGCAACGCGATATTTATTAAAACATAAGAAGCACAGTATTCATTTCTGAATTCTGTGCTTCTGTTTTTCAGTCACAATATCAAGACTTGCCGCTATAAGTTTTTCACTCAAAATATCCCTTGTATTCAATTTGGTACTTGCTGTCGGGAAATAAATGCGCGTGTAAATCGATAAAATAATCATCTGTCATGCTTGCTATGTAATCTGCAACGATCATACACGGGTCTTCCGATTCATAGGATGCTTTCCTTGTATAAAACGATTTGTTTACGTAGGATATGTGGTGCTTGAAAATAGGGGAGGATACGTTGTGATTGTTGAGATCGTTAAGCAGTTTTTCGTATAAATCGTGCATCATCGGACGTGCCGTGTTGTCGAGCGCGTCCTTGGCTTCGGGTGTTTTATATATTAATGCGTAATTGTCGATTTTTGCCTGCTGCAGAGCGGCAAAGTGCACATCGTCCATTTCGATGCGGTCTTTGCCATAGCTATGCTCGATAATATTCACAATTAGGTTGTTAATTATTTCTGCGTTGTGTCTGCCGATCGCGCCGTCTGTAAACTCCTGTGAAATGTTGATGTTAGCGCGCTCAGCGTCCTGCCTATCCTTGCCTAAATATGCAATGATGTCTGAAATGCGTACAACGCATCCTTCAAGCGTTGAGGGCGTCAGCTTTTTTATGTGTTCCTTATCATAATAACACTTTTTGATCTCTGCATCGAACTCTTCAAAATCAAGCATTGGCTTCGGCGTGTATATTGGCAGCTCCATTTCGCCGTTGTGCGAGGCGATTCCGTTAAGTGTTTGAAGGGTTATGTTGTAAGAGAAGATCCTGTCAAGCACTCTGACGGAATGTATGTTGTGAGAAAAGTGCATACCTGTAGATTCATAGAGCAAATCGTCGAGGTAGCGTTCGCCGGCGTGACCGAAGGGAGTGTGTCCAATATCGTGCCCAAGTGCAATTGCTTCAATAAGGTCAAGGTTAAGGTTCAACGATCGACCTATTGTACGCGCAATTCGTGACACCAATTGGACGTGCAGACCGCGCCTTGTGATATCATCGTTTTTGTAAAACGAAAACACCTGAGTTTTGTCTGCATAACGGTTGTAGTAGGGGCAATGTATTATCTTATCTATGTCACGAATAAATGCAGGACGAATAACGCTTGGCTTGTCGTGGCTTGCGTCGCGGCGCAATGCGTAAGTATTGTCACAGGCAACGTTAGGCAGATTTCCGCTTTTTCGGTCTGTCGATATACGTTCCGTCATTTCTGTTGATAGGTTTTTATAACGCATAGTATCACCTCTTATATAGATAATAACATATTTTTTTCGGTTTTTCTATGTTTTTATTGAAATATTAAAAACGGTGATGTATAATACTGAAAAATGAGGTGCTGACTATGATTCCTAAGGATTATATTGTGGTAAAAATCGAGGGCGAATACGCGTATCTGCGTGAGATAAATGCATTAAATGCCGATAACGATATTTTTATTGCACTTGCTTTATTGCCGTTTGGCACGGATATAGGAACAAGGCTGCATTACGAAATGCTAGAATATACAATTGTTGAGTAACATAGCTTCGGAGGAAGTAAAATGAGCATAAGAATAGGTATTTACGGATACGGTAACCTCGGCAGAGGTGTCGAATCTGCAATAAGACAGAATAATGATATGGAATTGGTTGCGGTATTTACTCGCCGTAATCCGTCCGAATTGAAAATCAATACCGAGAGTGTACCCGTATATCACGTGGATAAGGTAAGCGAATTGGTAAACGATATCGATGTTATGATACTTTGCGGCGGCAGTGCAAAGGATCTTCCTGTGCAGACACCCGAATTGGCAAAGTATTTTAACGTTGTCGATAGCTTTGATACCCATGCGCGTATTCCCGAGCACTTTGCAAA
>JAZNWF010000005.1:0-4793 GCA_045593165.1 Eubacteriales bacterium | reverse complement strand
GGTTCTTGCTTTTATTTTTGCGTATTGAACAAAATGTTTCCCGCGAATCAGCGGATGCCGTATTTTTCGATAATATAATCCATATCCTTATCGCCTCTGCCCGAAAGGTTGATAAGAACCGAGCCCTTGCCCATCGTCTTTGCTAATTTAATGCCGTAAGCGACAGCATGTGAGCTTTCGATTGCAGGAATAATTCCCTCCAATCGAGAAAGCGTGAAGAACGCATCGATGGTGTCTTCATCGTTTACAACATCGTACTTTACTCTGCCGAGATCGTGCAAAAATGCGTGTTCGGGACCCGAGGAAGGATAGTCAAGTCCGCTTGCAACCGAATAAACGGGTGCAGGGTCGCCGTTTTCGTCCTTAAGCATTATGCTGTTGAATCCGTGCATAATACCCTCTTCTCCGTATTTGAGGCTTGCCGCGTGGTCGCCGAGCTTTTCGCCTCTGCCGAGAGGTTCGATACCGAAAATATCAACGGGATCGTTAAGGAAGCCCGAAAAGAAGCCTGCCGCATTTGAGCCGCCGCCGACACAAGCAACGATTGCATCGGGAAGTTCGCCCGTCATTTCAACGAACTGCTCACGCGCTTCGATACCGACAACGCTTTGGAAATCACGTACCATCATCGGGAACGGATGAGGACCGAGCACCGAGCCGATGCAGTAGATAGCATCTTTATATTCCCTCGCATAAGCCTCAAAAGCCGCGTCTACTGCTTCTTTAAGAGTTGCAAGGCTGTGAGTGACCTCAACAACGTTTGCGCCCAAAATCTTCATTCTGGCAACGTTGGGTGCTTGCTTCTTTATATCAACGGAGCCCATATAAATATCACATTCAAGGCCGAAGTATGCCGCCGCGGTAGCAAGCGCAACACCGTGCTGACCTGCACCTGTTTCGGCAATAACCTTTTTCTTGCCCATATACTTTGCAAGCAAGGCTTCACCCATACAGTGATTAAGCTTATGTGCGCCGGTATGGTTAAGGTCTTCCCTCTTTACGTAAAGCTGAACGTCACCAAGCTTATTGGAAAGGCGCTCGAGATGTGAAATGGGAGTAGGTCTGCCCTGGAATTCCTTACGAATGCGGCGAAGCTCTGCAATAAACTTACGCGATTTGCAAATTGTGAAATATGCGTCGGTAATTTCCTTCATCGCCTTTTTTAATTCTTCGGAAATATATGCACCGCCGTATTTACCGAAATAGCCGTTTGCATCGGGGTAGTTTTTAAAATATGTATCAAAATCGATTCCGTTATAAATCATTATAATTCTCCTGATATATTAAAGTAGATTATTAATTTATTTTAACGAATCACGCCATCGTTTTGTTAAAAGTATCATTAAGTGCCTCCGTTTCAAAATAAAAAGCCCTTGACAGAATTTATCCACTGTCAAGGACGAATAAACTGATTATCCGCGGTGCCACCTTGATTCACGGTTTTCCGTGCGCTTCACGGGTACATACATACCCTCGGCGATTTACGTACGCCGTAACGTTGCAGAATACTTTGCGAATTACGCATTTCCTTGCACCCTCCGCGGTCCATTTGACAAACAGTTTCCAACCCGACTCTCAGCAACACGGGTTCTCTGTGTGGTCTTATTTTGCCTTTATCTCCGCATCAACGGTTTATATTGATGACATTATATCACCGCGTTAATAAATTGTCAAGCGATTTTTATTGTGTGGCTAACTCAAAAATTGTTTACAAATAATACTTTCCTGTTGATGTTTTCTTTATTATACCCTTTTTTAATAGACGTTCAGTAGTACGCGGAAAAATATCAGGATTGAATATCCCTGCTTCAGATAATGACTTTGCTGTTTCTTCCGATACTGCGCCGCTCGCCTATAATTTTCTGACTATTACTTTTTGCCTTATAAGCGGTAGAGGTGCGAAAAACATATATCCTCCTATAAATATAAGCTTTTTGGTATATCGTAATTTTTAATTTAAGTATTTATATGTTAAAATATGCGCCTATTGCAGGTGTAGTATTTTCTTCATATTTAAGCCAACCGCTGACAAGTGCGTGTTTCACAACATATCCGAGGGTATGACTTGTGGTGCAAACGGATTCGAGCAGTGCTTCAACCATTGCAGGATTTTTGCGAATGCATTCGGGTAAATCATCGATGAGAATATCACGGACGGCTATGTTTATGTTACCATATATCTCCATTAACTTGCCGTATATTTCCTTTTGGCGTTCAGTACTTTTTATAAAGTCCTCGCTAAGTTTTTTCTTTTTGCTGAATCTTATAAATTCATCACACGTACGCTTGCTAATTACAGATACTATTGGAATAAACTTATCTTCTTTTTTAAAAGCATATCCGTATTCCACAAGTTTTTGCGCAATTTTAAGATTATTAGGATTAACATTTTCAACCATTAACAACAGCTCATACGTTTCTTCTACGGAAAGGTTTGCAGGTGTCCTGTTAAAAATCCCTGCATAACCAAAGCGATAATGAACAAAACCGTTGCTTTGGCAATGATAACCCACCATATCTGGAATGAAATCACACTTTTCAAATGCCACCACGTCCCAAACGCCGTTGTTTTCTCGCTTGGTATTTCCAAGCTTCAGCTTGGGCGAATTTTCGCAAAGCGCATACAACCCTTTATAGAAGTTTGGAAGAAGCATCCATTTTGCTTCTTCGTAGCTTTGATATTTTCCGTAGTAACACAATCCCGCTTCTTCATACTGCGCCATTAGATTGTCTATATGCTCTGTAAGGAGCGAAATCAACTGCGGAATTATTCCTTCGTAATAAAAATGAATCTTCTGTTGTGCTTCACGGCTGATGATTGGAAAGTTCGTTTCGTATTTGTCGGTGGTTTTTATTAGCAACGTCTGCGAAGTTAAACGGTTTACGGTATCCTCCATATACGGCAATGCTATCCCTACCTCTATTGCAAGTTCTTCAGCTGTCATAGGGTTATCATAACACGCAAGAAACACATTTTGGTTTAGTTTAGGATCCATTAAAGTCCAAGGTTGACCGAGGTCTCCGGGTATTGTGCAAACATTTGTATATACGATTTCTTCAGGATTGTAACTGCGTTTTCCAAATTCTCTTGCCATTTCCATACCTTCTTTCAAAATATCTCTTGCACGGAAAAGCTTTGACTTAACCGTGTTTTCAGGTAGTGAGAGCAAGGATGCAATTTCGCGAATAGATTTATTCTCAATATAATAGGCAACGACAATATTGCGATAATCGCTTTTGATGAACGCCAACTCCCGTCGAAGCAGAGCCAGATGCTCTGTATGAATCACTTCATCAAGCACGTTTGCATCTTCGTCTTCAAGCTCATAATCTACGATATCGGAACCGGTTACCGACTCGTTTCGATTATGTTTTTCTCTCGCCCATATAGAATAACGATTGCGTGCTATCTTCCAAACCCAAGCCGAAAAGTTTGTTGGGATTGTTCCCTTATTCAGAGCCGTGATAATTTGTAATGCTATATCCTGCGTTAAGTCTTCGGCTTCAACAGTGTTGCTTGTCTTCTTAAGACAGAAGTAAAACAGCTTACCCATATAGTTTTCGGTAAATTCGTTGATAAGCTTAGCACACATTCCATTCGATTTTTGCATTTCCTCGCCTCCTTTCACTCATATAGTGTGGCAATATCCAATTTGGTTGCATTGATTTTGAAATTATTTTATCACAATCTTATTGATAAGTCCACAACAAACAATCGAGCGCAACCATAATGATTGCGCTCGATTATTTGTTGTATAAATAAATTTTATAATTGTACGCGTCAGCGATTAATACATTCCGCCGCCCATACCGCCTGCCATTGCAGCCGCATTAGCTGCTGCGGTTGCGGGGTCTTCCTTCTTATCGGCAACGAGTGCTTCGGTGGTGAGAACCATAGAAGCTACACTTGCAGCATTCTGAAGGGCACTACGGGTTACCTTGGTAGGATCTACAATGCCGTTTTCGATCATATCAACGAAGGTTTCGTTATATGCATCGAAGCCGATACCCTTTGCTTCGCTCTTAACCTGCTGAACGATTACAGAGCCTTCAAAGCCTGCGTTTTCAGCGATCTGACGAACGGGCTCCTCGAGTGCACGAAGAACGATCTTAACACCGGTCTTTTCGTCGCCTTCAACAGTGTCAACGAGAGCAGCAACAGCGGGAATACAGTCGCAAAGTGCAACACCGCCGCCTGCTACGATACCCTCTTCAACAGCTGCCTTGGTAGCGTTGAGAGCATCCTCGATACGAAGCTTCTTTTCCTTCATTTCGGTTTCGGTAGCCGCACCAACCTTGATAACCGCTACGCCGCCAGAAAGCTTTGCAAGACGTTCGTGGAGCTTTTCTTTATCGAACTCGCTGGTAGAAACCTCGATAGATGCCTTGATCTGTGCGATACGGCTCTTGATTTCATCAGCATCGCCGAAACCGCCAACGATAATGGTATTTTCTTTATTAATCTTAACCTGACGTGCACGGCCAAGCTGTGCAAGGGTTGCTTCCTTGAGTTCAAGACCAAGCTCGGAGGAGATAACCTCGCCACCGGTGAGGATTGCGATATCCTTGAGCATATCCTTACGTCTGTCGCCAAAGCCGGGAGCCTTAACTGCAACACAGGTAAAGGTGCCGCGAAGCTTATTAACGATAAGAGTAGAAAGCGCTTCGCCTTCAACGTCTTCAGCAATAATAACGAGCTTCATACCGTTCTGAACATCCTGCTCAAGCACGGGAAGGATTTCCTGAACGTTGGAGATCTTCTTATCGGTGATAAGGATAGATGCATCGTCGAT
>JAZNWF010000004.1:0-64752 GCA_045593165.1 Eubacteriales bacterium | reverse complement strand
CGGTGGATTTATCGCTTGCAACGGTAACGATGTCGCCCTCTTTAAGTGCAACTGCAGCTACCTTGCTCATCCAGTTTTCATATCCGTCATCGGGATTGGAGGAAGCGGAGTGAACTACCATTACGAGGTCGCCGCTGGTCCCGGAAATACCTGCTGCAGATGCAGAACCGGGAGTTACAACTACCTTAACAACGTAATATTCGTTGGTGTTGCCCGTGCTTCTCAACTGTACGCTGATTGCCCAGTTGGGGTTACAGCTGCTGTAGTAAGAGGAGCTTGTTACGATGGTTGAATCTTCACCGGCGATAGTGCCATTGGTGTAATCAATATCGAATACGTAGCCGTATGCGTTGTCAAAGCTGTAATCGCCGTCTTCGTCGATAGATACGCCGTAGCTGTCGGGAATACCGTCGCCGTCCGCATCGGGATCGGTTTCAACTTCGGGTTCAGAGGGGGTAGTGGTGTCGTCTTCTTCAACAGATGCTAAAGAAATAGATACACCGGTGATTTCACCGGAAGCGGATTGAAGAGTTGAAATGCTTCCGTTAAGAATGAATTCGGCGCCTAACACTACATTATTAATAAGATAGTTGTAGCTGTCTTGCTGACCAACAGAAGCTTCATTATGGAAGATAACAGCAAATCTGTCGCTTCCCAAAGTTGCAGATTCAGCCGCGTTTACACCGTCGGCTTCAAAGTCGGCAATAATAACCGTCCAAGTATCGTTCGTTTCGTTATATTCAAAAACGATGCCGTTCTGCCAAGCCAAAAAGCCAACGCCTTGGCCGTGAATGCTTGCAGGGGTAGCAGACGAGCCGGAGGATGCATAAACGAAAATCTGGTTCTGGTAGCATAAGCTATCACTCCAGTCCCAGCCGTTTGCATAAGTAAGATTTGCAGCGGTTTCTCCTGCTGCAGTTGTGGTGATGTGGCCCACGGGGAATATGCTGACCAACAGCAATAATGTTATTACTAATGATAACATTTTTTTGAAATTTCTCATTTCTCTTTCTCCCTTCGAATTGGCTAATTTTTCAAAACTATGAGTTCACTATATCACACCCTATAGGATTTTGCAATAGATAAATGTGAAAATGCACAAATTTATTTTATCAACAAAAAAAACATTGTCGAATATGTCAAAAAGATTTAATTGTGCAACAAACTACAATATGTGTTTTTTAAAACCATCAACAAAAAAGCACTCAAACCCGAAACAACAATGAGTTTCTTTGGATTAAGTGCTTGCTTATTTCGAAATGTTCTTGTTTTTGTGATGAGAATAATATTGCAAATAAAAACCGCTTATGCAAAGCGGTTTTTTAAGTACTTTTATTTGGATTGGAATTTTCTTTTGATTTTTTTGCAGTTAAGCTTTATAAAATACATCGGTCCCATATCTATCAAGTCGTAACATACGAATTCATAACACGGGAGTATTTTGCGCCCGAATTTGCTTTTTATCAAAAAATTAAATACCTTCGGATTTTGAATAATTCTTTTAACTTTGTTCTTTTTGACCGGCTTGTATTCTACCTTATCATCTAACCACGAATGTACTCCGTAATGATACATTTTCGGAGAATATTCCTTGGAACTCATAAAGTATGTGTCTTCGATAACTTGGTTTGCGTTGCTCCAACAGAGAGAAGGGAAAGCGCGTTGGATAACAGGCAGATTAACAATTACGTTAATTTGCGTCCTGTCGCCTTTGAAGGCTAAGTCTTCATAAGAAGATAACAATGCTTTCATAACGGCAGAGCTTTTTTGGGCGCCACAAAACAATCCAGTAGCAATTCTTATTTCACTTTCAAAAACAAGGACGTTTTTGTATTTTCTATATTGCTCAAAAGGATTATTCGCTAAAATTTCGACGTCGGTATCCAAATAAAAACCGCCGTGTTCGTAAAGAACCTTTAATCTTATTACATCGGATACAAAAGCCCATTTTTTGCTTTCATAAGCTTGCTTAATGAATAAATTATCGTTTAGCTGACAATTGGATTCGTTCCATTCGATGATTTCGTAATCGGGGCAACGGTCACGCCAAGATTGGATACATTTTTCTATTAACTCTGATTTGGGGTTTCTACCAAACCAACAGTAATGTATTTTCTTAGGAATACCCATATAATTACTCATAAACCGCACCTTTTGATCAGTATGAAATTTGTAAAAGTAACTCTTTCCGAAGAATTATAGCAATATGATACGTGACGTATAGTCGTTATTCAATCGGGCTTACGTGGCATAACGATTGCCGCAACTATATATGCTAATATGCCTGCACCTACAAAAACTGTCCCAAGAATCCACAAAAGACGAATTACTGTGGGGTCCATTCCTGCATATTCGGCAATGCCTGCACATACACCGTCGATTTTTTTGTCCGTGCTTGATTTATAAAGTTTCTTTTGCATATAGGTCTCCGTTTATTTATCCAAACTTTTCATCGTGGGGAATAGCAATACGTCACGAATTGCCTGCGAGTCGGTAAGAAGCATACACATTCTGTCAATGCCGTAGCCAATGCCGCCTGTGGGAGGCATACCTATTTCGAGAGCGTTAAGGAAGTCCTCGTCAGTGTGGTTGGCTTCTTCGTCGCCTGCCGCAAACTGTTCCTCCTGAGCCGCAAAGCGCTCGCGCTGGTCGATCGGGTCGTTAAGCTCAGAATACGCGTTTGCCATTTCCCAGCCGTTCATAAAGAACACAAAGCGTTCGACGTAATCGGGATTTTCGGGCTTGCGCTTGGTAAGCGGAGAAATTTCAACGGGGTGGTCCATAACGAAGGTGGGCTGGATAAGATGCTCTTCAACGAACTCTTCGAAGAAGAGGTTAAGGATATCGCCCTTCTTATGACGAGCTTCGTATTCGATTCCCTTTTCCTTTGCAATAGCGCGTGCTTCCTCGAGAGTGTTGATCTCATTAAAGTCAACTCCAGAATACTTCTTAACGGCATCTACCATTGTAATACGCTCGAACGGCTTGCCGAGGTCCATCTCTACACCGTTGTAAACGATTTTCGTGGTGCCGAGCACGTCCATAGCAACGTGGCGGTACATATTTTCGGTAAGATCCATCATACCGTGATAATCGGTATACGCCTGATAAAGCTCCATCAACGTGAACTCGGGGTTGTGACGCGTATCAAGACCTTCGTTTCTGAAAACTCTGCCGATTTCATAAACGCGTTCCAATCCGCCAACAATAAGACGCTTCAGATAAAGCTCGAGCGAGATTCTTAATTTAAGATCCTCGTTAAGCGCGTTGAAATGGGTTTCAAAGGGTCTTGCCGCCGCGCCGCCTGCATTGGAAACAAGCATAGGGGTTTCAACTTCAAGGAAGCCCTGCGCATCAAGGAAGCGACGGATAGAGCTGATTATCTTCGAACGCTTTATCATAGTGTCCTTGGTTTCGGCATTCATAATAAGGTCAACGTATCTCTGGCGGTAGCGGAGGTCGGTATTGGTAAGACCGTGGAACTTTTCGGGCAGTATCTGCAAGCTCTTCGAAAGAAGAGTTACTGCAGTTGCGTGAACCGAAATTTCGCCTGTTTTCGTTTTGAAAACCGTGCCCACGAAGCCAACGATATCACCGATATCGAACTTCTTGAAGCCTGCGTATTCATCAACGCCTATGCTATCGCGTGCTACGTATATCTGTATCATGCCGGGCAGGTCCTGAACGTGGCAGAATGATGCCTTACCCATAATACGCTTCGACATTAGTCTGCCGGCAATAGAAACCTCCTTGCCCTCGAGCTCGTCGTAGTTGTTTTTGATCTCGTCGCTGTGATGAGTAACGTCGTATTTAGTAATAACAAACGGGTCCTTGCCGTCTGCGCGCAGATCGTCAAGCTTTTGACGGCGCACTGCGAGAAGGTCGCCTAAATTAACCTCCGGCTGTGCGGAAGTGTTCTTGATTTCTTCGCTCATGTTTTTCTACCTTTAATTATATAACGGTTATTTGGAAATATTGGTGATGGTGTACTTAACTACGCCCATAGGAGTTTCAACGTTGATGCTGTCGCCCTTGCGCTGGCCGATAAGAGCCTTGCCGAGAGGGCTGTCGTCGCTGATAAGGAACTGAATGGGATCTGCTTCGGTGGTGGAAACGATCTTGTATTCGGTTTCTTCGCCTTCGTCGATGTTATGAACGGTAACCTTGTTACCTACGCTTACCTTGTCGGTGCCGAGCTCTGCGTCGTCGAGAACAATAGCGTTTTCAAGAGTTTCTTCTAAGTGCGCGATCTTGCCTTCGATTTCTGCCTGCTCGTTTTTAGCTTCATCGTATTCGCTGTTTTCCGAAAGGTCGCCGTATGCGCGAGCCTTCTGAATAGCCTGTGCAACTTCCTTACGTTTAACTGTTTTAAGATGCTCAAGCTCCTGCTGAAGCTTTTTGAGTCCCTCGTGGGAAACAATGATCTGCTTTGCCATTTTGTTTTTTCTCCCTTTTATATGTGATAATATTTTACTTATTGAACGGCGTTTATTTTGCCGAATTCAGTATCTCGATAGCCTTTAAAAGATGCGCGTCCTCATTCATAGGCATCTTAAAAAAGCGGCTTGCCCATTTTTCATCAAGGTCGATGTCGTAATCGGGGGTTATTCCGAGCTTGTCATAGCTTACGTTTTTGGGCGGATTGTAATATGCGTACGATAGCTTTAATGCACTTCCGTCAGAAAGAGGAGTAGTGGATTGCATCGTTCCTTTTCCAAACGTGGTTTTGCCGATTATAGTTGCCATTTCGTAATCGCGCAGAGCGGCCGTGAACAGTTCTGCCGCCGACGCTGTGCCTTCGTTACACAGCACGGTCATAGGCAGGTCTATACAGCCTTCGTCCGAATAATGCGTCGTGGTGTTTCCGTCCTTGTCGACGATATTTATTATCGGGCCTTCGGGAAGCAGCAGATCGAGAATCGCTTCGATCTCGTCTAAATATCCGCCGCCGTTGTGCCGTACGTCGAAGATGAAGCTTTTGCATCCCTCGTCAAGTGCCGATTTTATCTTTGCTTCAAATTCCTCGGAAACGGTTTCGTCGGAAAACGAAAGGATTCGCATATATCCGATATCGTTATCTAATTTTTTATAAAGCACATTTTCGCTTGCGACATTTTCGCGTTCGACCGTAATATCAAAGGTGCTTTCGCCGCGCTGTACGGTAAGCTGAACGGTTGTGCCCGCTTCGCCGCGTACCATATCAAGCGCCTCGTAATAATTATCCGCGGTTATTTTAGTATCGCCAACGGCGATAATTACGTCGCCTTCGGTGATTCCGGCTTTTTCCGCGGGTGAATCCTTGATTGCTCCGAATACGTATACACCACCGGTATCCGTATCGTGCGTAGCGTGAACGCCTATGCCTACGAAATTGCCGTTTCCGGAATCTATAAGCGCGTTATATTCCTCCGCAGTCAGATATTGCGAGTAATCGTCACCTATCGATATGAGCAACGAACGGTATACGTTATCCCAAAGATCGTCCTTATCGTATTCTCTGATATAGCGTTGCTCGATCAACGTAAGCAACAAAGCCAATTTGTTGTATCGCGTTGCCTCGTCGCCGTCGAGCTCGTTAAGCGTGCTGTATTTACCGTATGATGCGTCTTCTATTCGCTCTGCGCTGTCTTCTGCCTTGTTGACTATCGTCATATGTGAATAAACGCCTACGAAGGTGGTTGCACATACTATGAGTGATATGATTATGCAAGCAAACGGTGTGATTTTCTTTTTGAACATTAAGATCCTTCTTTAATGATACTTATCCCTTGGGGAGATATTTTTCGGGATTCACGTAGTTACCCGAAAGCGATGAATATGTATTGGTATCAATAACGCCGAAATGGAGGTGATAGCCTGTGGATCTGCCTGTTGTTCCGACGTAAGCTATTATCTGTCCGCGCTTTACGCTGTCGCCAACCTTAACCTCGTAAACCGGCTTGGTTTTCGAGGTGTTGTCGCAGTGTGCATAAAGGGTGGAAAGACCGTCACCGTGATATATGATTATACATTCACCGTATCCGCCGTTGTAGGACGCGCGTGTTACTACGCCGTCGCGTACCGCGCGAATAGGAGTTCCGCGCGGTGCGGCAAAGTCAATGCCCTTATGATATTCGGAGGAAGAACCGCCGAACGGGTTACCGCGCCAACCGAAACGGCTGGTTATACGCCAACCGCTTTCAACGGGCCATAAAAACGGCGCGCTGTTGTCGTAATACGCCTTGCGTTCTTTTTCGAGCGCGGCGATCTTCTCCTTGATCTCTTTTACGGTTGCATTTTTGTTTTTGTATTCCTCGGAGAGCTCTTCTACGTTGAGGTTCAATTCGCCTGCAATCGTCTTGAATTCTTCTATTTTCGTTTGAAGCTCGGATTGCGAACGGTTGAGCTCCTTTACGTATTCGCTGTATTTTTCCTGCGTTTCCGCAAGCTCGGCGTCAAGCGTTTCCAAATCCGCAAGCGAAACCTCAATATCCTTGATAAGTACGCTCGCGGCCGCCATTATGTCGTTGAAATTGTCGCGTTGTGTAAGATAATCCGAGAAGTTTTCCGATGAAAACAGTAATGCAAATGCATTGGTTTGGCTGTTTTCATATATGAACTGCATCAGATTTTTATACATCGATACGCGGTATTCGTAATCCTCTTGAACTATCGCCATTTCGGTGAGAACCTCGGCGCGCTTTATATCGTAGGATTCCATGATTGCGCTGTTTATCGAGATTTCACTTTCGAGCAAATCGATCTCTGCCTGATATTGTGCCATAAGCTCGGCAGTCTGTCCGGATTTGCCCTCGAGATCGGCGATGTTTGCAGTGATGTCTGCTAATTCCGACTGCAATTTCGAAAGAAGATTCTTATATTCCTTTAGCTCGTTTTCGATTTCGATTATCGAACGAGCCTCAACGGTTTCATATGAGGTGCTTATTGCTGTCGCGCTGAATACTATGCATACCGAGAGCAATAAAAATAGCGTCTTTTTTAGTTTGCGAAACATTAATTATGCTCCTTTATGCCTTGAGGTACTTCTTCAAAGAAATGCTCGAAGAAATAATGCCGGCGAAAAGACCTATTGCAAGGAATCCCGCACCAACGAATAACGCGTATTCCGAGAAGGGCGCGGATATTATACCGCTTCCGCCTGTCGTACCGGTTGCCGAAGAAATGATATCCTTGAGCAGATATTCGTAAAGGTAAAATTCAATGCCGAACGAAATGGCTGCCGAAAGGATGCCGATGATAACACCCTCCACGATAAAGGGCATACGTATAAAGCTCTTTGTTGCGCCGCATAAGCGCATAAAGGTAATTTCGTGTCTGCGTGCATAAACGCCGAGCTTGATCGTGTTCATAATAACGAACAACGAGATAAGCAGGAATATTGCCATTAGCCAAAGCCCTGCAATATAAAGAGTGTTTTTAATGCTCATTACGTTGTTGTAAAGCTCTAAATGGTCCTTTATGTCCTCGGTAGCAACCGCGTCTATCTGTGCACCGCTCGAATCGGTGTAGGTTATTGCATC
The DNA here is from genome assembly GCA_045593165.1 of Eubacteriales bacterium. Taxonomy (GTDB): domain Bacteria; phylum Bacillota; class Clostridia; order Oscillospirales; family CAG-382; genus Coliplasma. Next base: position 57,232 of record JAZNWF010000004.1, on the reverse strand, counting down.
GATAGCGGTTTTTACCTTTTGTACCTCGTCGAAGTTCGAGAAGTTAACGAATCTTATGCGGTAGCTGCCGCGCAAAGGGTTGTCTGCAAACGAGGTGGTGATATTGTCGTGCTCACCCTCGTGGTTGCCGTGCTCCTCGCTGTTAGTAATAATTGAGGAGATAATATCTCCGTACTGCTCCTCCATCATCTTCAGATGCTCATCGGGGGAAACGTAGAAGAAGTTGTTGGATTCGGGGATGCTTTCGTCAACCTTGGGAACGCGTGCGTCTTCGGGCCACTTGTCGTGTGTCCATTGAACAACGGGTGAATCGTTGCAGATGTCTGCGAGCTTTTCACCGATTTCTATGATCTCGCCCTCGCTGAAGTCCTTCTTGCACATCACTTCAATAACGTTTAAATTGTCGATGGCATTGAAGTTGCGGTCGATGGTATCGATAACAAGATAAAACGTACCTACCAATATCATACATGCGATAAGCACGAGAATCGAGGCGGTGGTCATAACCCGGTTACGGAAAACACCCTTGAAGCCTTGCCCTATGTTGTATAAAAATACACTCGGTTTCATTCGTTAAAGTCGCCTCCTATCTTATCAGAAACGACTGTGCCGTTTTCGAGCTTTATTACGCGTTTGCTGTAGCTTTGCACAATATTGCTGTCGTGGGTAATAACGATTACGGTTTTTCCGAGCTTGTTGATCTTCAGAAGAAGCTCCATAATACCCTCGGTCATTTCAGTGTCGATGTTACCCGTAGGCTCGTCCGCGATAACTATATCGGGGTTATTTACAATAGCGCGCGCAAATGCCACACGCTGCTTTTCACCGCCCGAAAGCTCGGTCGGGAAGGAATCGCTTTTGTGGCTGACTCCCACCATATCAAGAAAGATGGGAACGCGTTTTTTTATTAACGACGGCTTTGCGCCTACTACTCGCATCGCAAAGGCAACGTTTTCGTATACCGTCATATTGTCAAACAGCTTAAAATCCTGGAACACCATACCCATGGTTCTGCGGAGCTTGGGGATTCTCCACGAGCGTATTTTGTGCAGCGCAAATCCGTTCACGGTCAGTCTGCCCGATGAAATACGCTCCTCGCATATCAATAGCTTGGTAAGAGTGGTCTTGCCTGCGCCGTTTGCACCGACGATGAATACGAATTCACCCTTGTTTATGTCGAGCGAAACGTCGTTTAACGCCGTTGATACGTTATCATAGGTCATTGAAACGTTCTGAAAGCTGATTATTGACTCGTTTGAATCGTTTATTTCTTCAAATGCGAGCTTTTTGTTTTCTTTCATATTGATTCACTATTAATAAATGGAAGGCTTGCTTATGAGATACTTCTTGACCATAAGCGCAACCTTGAATGTGATAGCGTGCTCGAACTCGCGAAGATCCAAGCCGGTAAGCTTCTTGATCTTTTCAAGACGGTATACCAACGTGTTGCGGTGCACGAACAGCTTTCTTGAGGTTTCGGATACGTTGAGGTTGTTGTCAAAGAACGCGTGAATGGTCTGAAGAGTTTCTCTGTCAAGACTTTCGAGAGAGCCGCGCTTGAAAACTTCCTGAAGGAACATTTCACAAAGCGTGGTGGGAAGCTGATAGATAAGTCTGCCAATACCGAGGCTTTCGTAATTGATAACGTTCTTTTCGGTGTCGAATACCTTGCCGACCTCGAGCGCAACCTGTGCATCCTTATAAGAACGCGCAAGCTCCTTTACGTTGTTGACGACAGAACCGATACCGATATGTACCTTGAGATAAAATTCCGACTGAACGGTGTCGACGATGCTCTTTGCGATGGTTTCGAGTACTTTGGGATCGGTTGCCGATTTGAGTTCCTTAACGAGAACGATATCCGACTCGCCAACGTTGATAACGTAGTCGTGTGCTTTATCGGGGAACATATTCTGGATAACGTCGTAGGGAATGATCTCGCCCGAGTTTGCAAATCTGATAAGAATAGCAACACGGTTTACCTCGCTGTCAAAGCGAAGCTCCTTGGACTTGATATAGATATCACCGGGGAGAATATTATCAAGGATGATATTCTTAATAAAGTTAGCCTTATCGTACTTTTCGTCGTAAAGCGTTTTAATATTGGAGAACGAAACCGAAAGCAAAGCAGAGGTGCTTCTTGCGATATCATCGTTGCCGCTTACGAATACGATATACTCGATTCTTGCGTGAGAGCCGATAGGACGGTAGGTGTAATCGCCGATAACAAGCGTTTCGTAGCTGTACGAAAGCTCGTCGAGGATTTCCTGATGCATACTGCCTATCTTGGTAAGCTGACTGCAGGCGATAACGACACCCTTGTCGTCAATAATGCCGATTTCGCGGTCAACAGCCTCGCGCATTTGATAGATCAATCCCTGAAAAAGTTTGTTACTCATTTGAACTTCTCCTTAGTTATATGTTGGTGAATCATTTTATCAACGTTACGTATAAGGCAAAAAATTATTACCTTTCTATAATTTTATATCAAAAAAATATCGATTGCAAGTGTTTTTGCAAAAATACAACAAAGAAAAAGCGTTATTTTTGTGTAAAATGCCTCTCGTTTGGTAAAAAGTGACAACAAACGCCGGAAATATGAACAACCTGTTAACAAAACACGGTTTTTGTGAATTGAAAATCGTCGAGAAGCTTAGATGATTAAGCATCGTGTAAATTCGTTTTTTGTTGACAAAACGGTGTATTTGTGATAATATTTCGACAAAATGAGTCATTCGACAAAAAACGACAAAAAATTACAAATTTTTCATCGAAATACCGCAAATGACCTGTTTTCGTGTGAAAAGTGAATCTTTTTTGACGAATCGTGACGGACGAAAGTCCTTGCAAATCAAGGATTTTTGGACAAAATCTATTGCTTGTTCGTTCTTTTTTGTGATAAAATATCTTCACAGAAAATAAACATTTAAGGAGCAACAAATTTATGGAAAAGCCGAAGGTATTAGTGGCGGATAGCAACGCCGAATTCAGAAATCAATGTGTCCAAAGCTTAAGAAGGATGGATATAGAAGTTGTCGCGGAAGCATCTGATGGGCATGAGGCCTTTCAGAAGATAGTCAGGCATAAGCCGAATATAGTCATTTCGGATATTTTTCTCGGAAAGATAGATGGAGTAGGGCTTATACGAAGCGCAAAGAAGCAAATACCCGATGATTTTCCTGCGTTTATAATGGTTACCGCTTATGCGAGTGACGATCAATTCCGTGAATGCTGTGAAGCCGGCGCGACTTATTGTATGCTTAAGCCGATCGACTTCACGACGTTGGGTGACCGAGTAAAGCGTCTTGCAGATAAGGGAAGACGCCGCGGCGGTGCAACCGTTCCCAACCGCGATGAAGCAGATTTGGAGGCGCAGGTCACAAAGATAATACATCAGATAGGCGTTCCCGCGCATATCAAGGGCTATCAGTATCTTCGTACCGCGATAATAATGACGATAAACAATACCGATTACATAAACTCTGTTACAAAGATATTGTATCCGTCGGTTGCCAAGCAGTATGGCACGACAAGCTCGCGAGTTGAGCGTGCAATACGCCACGCAATTGAGGTTGCTTGGGATAGGGGAGATCTTGACGTGCTGAATTCGTTCTTCGGCTATACCGTTCAAAATTCCCGCGGCAAACCCACGAATTCCGAATTTATAGCGATGATCGCAGATAATTTAAGGCTTAAAAACAAATCATATGCGAACGTATAATTATATTAAGGCGGTGCAGCTTTGTACCGCCTTGAAATTTGCGAAAAACAGTTGAAAAACATTGAAAAACCTATTGACAACGGGGATTATTTGTGTTACACTCTCATTTGCCGCATGTATGGGGTTTTGTGAAGACGCGTCAAAGCGCACCTCTATCGCAGCGAGTCTTAAGAAAGGAATTGGTGCTTACAAATGTTTGCAATCGTGGAAACAGGCGGAAAGCAGTACAAGGTTAGCGAAGGCGATATCATCTTTGTTGAAAAGCTCGGTATCGAAGAAGGCGAAACCTACACCTTCGAAAAGGTTCTTGCTTATTCCGATGACAATGGTTTCGTTGCAGGTACTCCTACCGTTGATGCAACCGTTACCGCAAACGTCGTTAAAAACGGCAAGGGCAAAAAGATTCATGTAATCAGATACAAGCCCAAGAAGGATTCCAAGAAGCACATCGGCCACAGACAGCCCTATACCAAGCTTCAGATCCTCAGCATCTCTAAATAAGAGATGATTAAAGCTTCGTTCACTAAAAAGAACGGCAAATTTGTTAATTTCCGTGTCAGCGGACATTCGGGTTATTCCGAACAGGGAAGCGATATAGTATGTGCAGCCGTCAGCTCGATGGTGATGCTTACCGTTAATACCGTTACCGAGGATTTCGGAGTTTTGGCTTCTGTAATAACAGAGGAAGAAAACGCCGTTATCGATTTCAGCGTGAATAACAGCGATGAACGCGCACATTTGATCATTTCGGGTCTTTTAAGAGAATTAAAGGCACTCGAAAACGATTTTCCGAAAAACATTTCGGTAGTCGTAAAATAATTTTACCGAAAGGAGCACAATCCCATGCTTAGATTGTCTATTCAGTTCTTTGCACATAAAAAAGGTGTTGGTTCTACCAAGAACGGTCGTGACAGTGAATCCAAGCGTCTTGGCGTTAAGAGACAGGACGGTCAGTTCGTAACTGCCGGCAACATCCTTATGCGTCAGAGAGGCACCAAGATTCATCCCGGCAACAATGTTGGCCGCGGCTCCGATGACACCCTCTTCGCTCTCATCGACGGTACTGTTAAGTTCGAACCGATGGCAGGCGGCAGAAAGAAAGTCAGCGTATACGCTGTAAACGCAGATTAGTTGCTATTAAGATAAAGAGCAGTCGGGAATGATTTGTCCCCGACTACTCTTTATTTTTTTATTTGACGGTTTTGACGGTTTGATACGGCGCATAGCGAAAAACCGAATTTCTCGCAGTAGGTTGCTACAGCATCGAAATCCGTTTTTCCACTCTGCATCCGCCTCAAACTCGTCAAAAAGGTTTGATACGGCGCATAGCGAAAAACCGAATTTCTCGCAGTAGGCTGCTACAGCATCGAAATCCGTTTTTTCCCTCTGCATCCGCCTCGAACTCGTCAAAATAGGTTTGATACGGCGCATAGCGAAAACGCTGTAAGCTTCACACCGACTTTCGGTTAAAAACAATTTTGAAAACAAAACATCATGAAACGGAGGTTTCTAAATGTTTATCGATAAAGTTACAATTTATATCAAGGCAGGCGACGGCGGAAACGGAGCTGTTTCCTTCCGACGCGAAAAATACGTTGCCAAGGGCGGTCCGGACGGAGGCGACGGCGGCAGAGGCGGAAACATTGTTTTCGTTGTAGCCGAGGGTGAAAACACCCTGCTCAACTTCAAATACCGCCGCAAATTTGTTGCTCCCAACGGAGGCGACGGAATAGGCAAAAGATGTCACGGCAAGGGCGGCGTCGATCTTGAAATACCCGTACCTCGCGGAACTATTTTGCGTGATCCCGACAGCGGACTCGTTATACACGATATGTCCGACGGTTTGCCCTATATTGCTGCCAGAGGCGGCAAGGGCGGTTGGGGTAACTCGCATTTTGCAACGCCTACCCGTCAGGTTCCCCGCTTTGCCAAAAGCGGAACCAAGGGCGCGGAAAAGAATATAACTCTCGAGCTTAAAATGCTTGCGGATGTCGGATTGGTCGGATTTCCCAACGTTGGTAAATCCACTCTTCTTTCCGAGGTTTCGTCGGCACGTCCCAAAATTGCGAACTATCATTTCACCACGCTTGCACCCAATTTGGGTGTTGTTACCGTATATGAAAAAAGCTTCGTAATGGCGGATATTCCCGGTCTTATCGAGGGCGCATCCGACGGATTGGGCTTGGGACACGATTTTCTTCGCCATATTGACCGCTGCCGTCTTATACTCCACGTATTCGATATTTCGGCATCCGAAAGAGAAGATCCGCTTGAGGATATCTTGAAAATCAATGCGGAATTAGAAAAATACAGCCCCGAGCTTGCCTCGAGGCCGCAAATATTGGTCGGTAATAAAATCGACCTCGGCTATTCCGAAGAGCACCTTGAGCGTATAAAGAAATACGCCGAGGAAAACGAATGCGAGCTATTCCTTATCGCAGGCGGATTGGACGAGGGTGTTGCCGATTTGATGAAGGCGGTATCCCAAAAACTTGCAACTCTTCCTCCTATGACGTATTACGAGGAAGAATACGTCGAAATTCCTATCGAAAACGATACGTCTGTTCAGGTAAACGTTGTTGACGGTATTTACGAGGTGACGGGCGAATGGCTTATCAGACTTTGCAACGACGTTAATTTCGACGATTACGAATCGCTTCAGTTCTTCCAAAGAGTTCTGCGCGACAAGGGCGTTATTCAAGCGCTCGAGGATGCGGGTATTCAGGAAGGCGACACCGTTTCTATTTACGATATCGATTTTGATTTTATGTATTAATCGAAAACGCTCTCTATTATCTTGTCACAGCTGTCGGGAGAATACTTCCAATGGTCGATGTGCTCGATATCGGGATATTCGTAATCGGGAATCGGTGATTCGCGATCACTGCAATCGATTATCGCGAGCTTGACCTTCATTCTGTCGGGTATAATGTTTTTTATGAATACTGCCGCGCTCTGACCGACCTCTATGTCGTCACGGCATTCTGCAAGTCCCGCAAGATTGGGCGCGAGCTCTATGAATACACCGTAATCCTCGATCGAACGTACGATTCCTGCGGCGGTTTGCCCCGAGGTGAATTTTGCCGCGTTTTCCTCCCACGTGCCGAGCAACTCTCGGTGCGTAAGTGTTATTCTTCCGAATTCGTCGGCGGTGTTCTTTACAACGGCCTTGATTACTTGACCGTTGCGGAATCTGTCGCGCGGGTGAGAAATTCGTGAAACCGACATGCAGTCAATCGGCAAAAGCGAAATTATACCGCAACCGATATCACAAAAAGCACCAAACGGGTCTAACCTTGTTATCCTCGCTTCGATAACGTCTCCCGTGCATAATGCTTCGATTTTTTCGCGCATGCAGTCGCGTTGCGCATCTCTGCGTGAGCAAATGACCTTCGGCTCGCCGAATTCATTCCGTTCGATGCCGATAACCTTAAAGCATACGGGCTTTCCTACGCGTGAAATTATTGCGATATCCTTTTCGGGTAGCCCCTTTGCCGTGTAAACACACTCGTTGCGCGGGATAATACCGTCGATCTCTCCTATTTTAATATGAAGATGTCTGTCGGAATCGCAAAGATAGCTTACCCCCTCAAGTATCAAGCCCTGTTCCATAGCTTCAAAAAGAGTGTCGGCGTTTTGGGTATAGTGTCTGTTGCGTTCGGTCTTCAACCTTTTCCCCTCATAACAGTAATCCTGCTGTTTCATAACAATCGCTCCTTAAACTTAAATTCCTTGATGAATTTATATACCGTCGGAGGTAAAACTATGCTTACAAAGCTTGCACAAATTGAAAAAAGATATCTGGAAATAGAGGAAGCACTCTCCTCACCCGAGGTGATGAATGACCTTGAGGGCTATAAGAAATTTATGAAGGAGTATAAAAATCTCGTTCCGATAGTAGAAAAATACCGCGAGTATAAGGCGGCGGAAACCGATATTGCCGATGCGGACGAGATTCTTTCGATAGAAGACGATCCTGAGCTTCGTGCACTTGCCGAGGAGCAAAAGGATGAAGCTCGCTCAAAGCTCGCTCCGCTTCTTGACGAGCTGAAAATCTTACTTCTTCCCAAGGACCCCAACGACGATAAAAACGTTATCATCGAGATCCGCGGCGGCGCAGGCGGTGAAGAAGCATCGCTCTTTGCGGCGGTTCTTTACCGTATGTATACGATGTACGCCGAATCGTCGGGCTTTAAGGTCGAGCTTTTAAGCGCAAACGAAACCGAGCTCGGCGGCTTCAAGGAAGTATCGTTTATGGTCGAGGGCGAAAACGCATATTCGCGCTTCAAGTGTGAAAGCGGCGTTCACCGTGTTCAGCGTGTTCCCGAAACCGAGGCACAGGGCAGGATCCAGACCTCAACCGCTACCGTTGCCGTGCTTCCCGAGGTCGAGGACGTGGATTTCGAGCTTAATATGGACGAGCTTGAAATAACCCGTCACCGCTCCGCAGGCGCAGGCGGTCAGCACGTAAATAAAACTGAATCTGCGGTAAGAATCATTCATATACCTACGGGTATGACGGTTGACTGTCAGGACGAGCGTTCGCAGATAAAGAACAAGGAAAAGGCGCTTAAAATTATGAAGAGCCGCCTTGCCGATTATTATAACAGCCAAAAGGAGCAGGCTGTTGCAAGCGAGCGTCGCTCGCAGGTCGGCACGGGTGACAGAAGCGAACGCATCCGTACGTATAATTATCCGCAGGGCAGGATCACCGATCACAGAATCGGATATACAATACATTCTCTCGAAAGCTTTTTAAACGGCAAACTTGACGATATGATCGATGCGCTAATCAGTGCAGACCGCGCCGAAAAGCTCAAAGAGGGCTTGCAATAAGAACATAACGCTTTCGATGCTTTGTCGAAAGCGTTTTTTGTTGCTTATAAAGGCTGTTTCCGTTGACATAATTAAGGTTTTGTGTTATCATAACAATGTATAACTTTGACGAAAGGGGTCTTATTGCTTGAGACTTTGCAGATACATATCGGTTGTGATGGTATGTGTGATGCTTTTATCTGCATTTGCACTGCCGTTGTCGGCTTTTGCCGATGATACGGTTCCAACCGAAACTACCGACTTTAAAAAGCTGAATACGGTACAGCAGTATTTCTTCCGTGTTATCGGCTCTCTTGCAAGGGCGGATTACTACAAAACCGACGTGCTTGCCTCTATAACCCTTTCACAAGGTATTTACGAGGGCGGCTGGGGACGCTATTCGCTTCCCGTAGGCGGCAGAAATCTGTTCGGTATAAAGGCATACAGCACCTGGTCGGGGATGGTATACGACCAAAAAAACTCTATTCTGTATAATTCCTATGCCGATTATCTGCTTTCATCGGGTCAAAGCCACGTGAATACCACGTCCGCTTGGCGTGCACATGCAAGCTGGGCTGAAAGCGTGTATACCCATAGCTCGCTTTTTATTAACGAGTCGAAATATGCCGCAGTATTGGGCGAAAAGGATTATTCTGTTGCCGCACACGCAATTGTCGATGCGGGCTATTGCGATGATAACGGCTATGCCGAAACCGTAATAGCGCTTATCGAGCAGTACGGAATGACCTATTATGACGACCTCACTCCCGATTCCGACGGAATCGTTGCTCCCGTTGCGGACGAGGAACGCGTTCTTTTGGAAATAGGTGATACGCATCAGGTCGCGCTTTCGTTCTATCCGTCCGATAAAGCACCGTCCGAAATCAGCTGGTCGAGCGCAAATCCGTCTGTTGCGACCGTAGATAATAACGGTAACATAACTGCGCATGCGCACGGTATGACTCTTATATCCGCAACCCTCGCAAACGACAGAGAAGCCTGCTGCATCGTTTACGTTGACTGTAATGCAACGGTTATCGACAGTGATGTTTACGTGCGTACCTCACCCTCCGCGACTGCGGGCAATAACGGTAAGATATACCGCGGTACTGCGGTCAAGGTCACTGATAACACCGTATATACCGATTCCAACGGTAATATGTTCTATAAAGTAACGGGATATAACAGCGACGGCGTTCTTGTAAGCGGATATTCCGTTGCTTCCAATATCTATCTCAATAAACGTAACGTTACGTCCATAGCGGTCGTTAAGGATAACATAACGCTTGCGGTAGGGGATAAATATGAGGTTCTCACCGCAATTTCGCCTGCCGATGCGGTAGATACCGATCTTTCTTGGTTGAGCAGCGATGAAACTGTCGCAACGGTTGATCAATCGGGTGTGATCACCGCGAAATCAAAAGGCAACGCGGTTATTACGGCGAGAGCCGCAGGCGGCACGGAACGTGAAATCGAGGTTACCGTGGCATCGTCACAGCGCATATATTCGGGGCTCGTTTCGGGATATGAATCACTGACGGTGCGCAAGGAAGCGTCAAATTCCTCGGATCGTGCAGGAACACTCCCGTTTCTTTCAAAGGTTACCGTCATGGGTGAACCGATAGGGAATTGGTATCACGTAAGTGGCGCAAACGCCTCGGGAACGGTAATAACGGGATATGTAAACTCTTCATATATACGTATAATCCCCGATAGCTTTTCGGTTACGTACGGTACGGCGCCCGAAAACGTTACGGTTTATGCGGAAGCGGATACAACGTCTGTTACCTATCGCACTCTTGCTGAGGGCACGGATTATGCGGTTATAAATAAAATCGGCGATTGGAGCTATGTTGTAGGCTTGGTCACCCCAGGCGATCTCGTGGCGGTGCACGGATATGCTTTGCTTGACTCGCAATCATCGGGCACTACTACAAATCCGGGCACTTCCGTTGCAACGGGTGACGTTTATTACGGCAGAACGACCTCTGCGCTTTACGTCCGCGAGGGTGCCGGCTCAAGCTATACGTCCGTCGGACAGTTCGCGTTGGGAGCGCAGATATATATCTACGGTGAAGCTGAAAACGGTTGGTATAAGGTAAGCGGTACGGATAAAGACGGTAATTTTATTTACGGATATTCGTCGGCACAATATATCAAGCTGCTTTATTCTGGCACAACAACGTCCAACCTTAATCTTCGTGATAGTGCATCTACAAGCGGAAATAAGATCGTTACGATTCCCAAAGATACGGAAATTACTATCGTGGGAGAAGCATCAAACGGCTGGTATAATGCCGAATACGATTCATCAAGCGGCTATTGCTCGGCAGATTACGTAACGGTTTCGGGTAAGCTGAAGGCAGAAAACGCGCCTGCATTTCCCGATGACGTTGAGCCCGAGCCTGCGTTTGGTATAACGAATTCAAATCTTTCCATATCGAACGGTATTTTGAACGGCGTATATGCCAAAACCACAGTAGAGGAATTGTTAAAAGGCTTTACGGGAACGGTATACGTAACCGACGGTGCGGGAAATAAGCTTTCGTCTGCGGACCTTGTCGGTACGGGATGTAAGGTATATGTGACCGAAAACGGCGTGTCCTCGGTAAAGGCGACTGTGATCGTAAAGGGCGACGTTGACGGCGACGGCAAGGTGTCAAGCTACGATTATATTTACGTAAAACGTCATTTTCTCGGCACTTATACGCTTTCGGGCAACTATTTAAAGGCGGCGCTTTTAAGCGGAAAGGATAGGGTCAATGTCGTTGACTATATAATGATAAAACGCGCTTGCGTAGGCACATATACGATTAAATAAAAATCAAAAAGGAACGGTTTTCCGTTCCTTTTTTGTTGTTTTCGGTCGATTTTTGTTAAAATATAATCGAGTAAGCGAAAAAAATGATTTATTTTTAAAATAATATTGACAATTAGATATAAAAAAGCTAAACTGTATATGCACAAATATGCATAAGAATAATGTATAAAAGGAGATTTCAAAATGCCTCTCGTATCAACAAAAGAAATGTTCGAAAAAGCCTATAAGGGCGGTTACGCTATCGGTGCTTTCAATGTTAACAACATGGAAATCATCCAGGGTATTACCGAAGCTGCAAAAGAAGAAAACGCACCCCTTATTCTTCAGGTTTCTTCGGGCGCAAGAAAATATGCTAACCACACTTATCTCGTAAAGCTCGTTGAAGCAGCTATTCAGGAAACCGGTCTTCCTATCGCTCTTCACCTTGACCACGGCGACACCTTCGAGCTTTGTAAGTCCTGCATCGACGGCGGCTTCACCTCCGTTATGATCGACGGTTCTCACCACTCCTTCGAAGACAACATCGCTCTTACCCGTCAGGTAGTTGAATATGCACACGCTCACGGCGTATCTGTTGAAGGCGAACTTGGCAGACTCGCAGGTATCGAAGACGCAGTAAACGTTTCCGAAAAGGACGCTTCCTACACCGATCCCGATCAGGTTCAGGAATTCGTTGAAAAGACCGGCGTTGACTCTCTCGCAATCGCAATCGGTACTTCTCACGGCGCATACAAGTTCAAGCCCGGCCAGAAGCCCCAGCTCCGCTTCGATATTCTCGAAGAGGTTGAAAAGAGACTTCCCGGCTTCCCGATCGTTCTCCACGGCGCATCCTCTGTAATTCCCAAGTACGTTGATATCATCAACGCAAACGGCGGCAGAATGCCCGACGCTATCGGTATTCCCGAAGATATGCTCCGCAAGGCAGCTTCCATGGCAGTATGTAAGATCAACATCGACTCCGACCTCCGTCTTGCAATGACCGCTGCTATCCGCGAACACTTCGCACAGAGCCCCGAACACTTCGACCCCAGACAGTACCTCAGCCCTGCTCGTGCTAACATCAAGGAACTTGTTAAGCACAAGCTCGTTAACGTACTCGGCTGCAACGGCAAGGCATAAAATTGCTTATAGCACCTGCGGAACCTCCGCAGGTGTTTTTTTATAAACTTTTTCCAAAAAAATGTGACAAAATCATTGTTTCTGTCGTCTATATAAGTGTAACCGTTAAAAAGAGGAGGCTCACTTATGAAACGAATTTTTGTATTAATTGTCGCACTGATTCTTTTGCTTGCGGCTTGTGCTGAGGAAACTGCGACCGAGAACGTAAGTAACGACGAAAGTAAGGCGATTTCAGATAATAACTTATCCGAGGGCATCGAGAAAAACGAAAGTGATATATCGGATGAGTATTCATGGAATTTCGAGGATTTTCTTTCCGATAATAATATCGAAATTCCCGAACAGCCCGAACAGCCCGAGGAGTCAAAACCGGAGCGGGAGCCTGAAAAATTAATTATTCCCGATCAATTCAACGCGCTTGATATTTCGCCCGAAAAAGCGAAGGTTATGTATGATTTATATCCGCAAAATCACGCAGGATATAACTTCGAAGCTACTGATGAGTATTTTGAAATGCTTAATAATAAAGCAAAGGCATTTTTCAGTGCTATGAATATGGACGTTACCGAGCAGGATTGGGAATATAATTACGACTATTATATATATCCTCAAATTGATTACGAAAGCATAAGCATCGGATACAATAGCATAGAAATCGAATACAGGACCGAAGAATCAGAGCTTACTTCGGAAATGGAGATCGAAGAACTGATAGCGCTTGACCAAACGTTTATAGAAGCTGCGGGCTTGGATATTGATAATATCGCATATTATTACGCAGAAGAATATAACGGAGTATATACTGACTATACGCTTTACACTCCTGCCGATACGATCGAAGCCGAAACTTTTTCTGCTGCTCATCACAAAATTCATTATACGTTTTATGACGGTAAGCTTATAAGAAAATCGGTGTTTGAATATTCGGGGCTAACGTTTGAATTCGATTGCATCGATTATGATGAAGCGTACAGGCGTCTTTTGAACGGCGAATTCATCGTCGAGCCGTTTTCAATATTGAATTTCGATACAAAGGACACGCATCTTATAGAGGGCTGTGAGTTTGAGTACGTTTTCCATTGTGATGCATTCGGACCGTATTACCACATTCCCGTTTACAGCTTCCATATCCGCGATAGCGGAACATCGGGATTTTTGGGCGAATTTTATGTACCTGCCATCGACTTGTCGGAAGCATCTGAATTTTTTACCAATCAGGGTCTGCCTGCCATACGCGACATATTGCACGAGAATTAATACCATTTTTGCAACCGAATCTTACTGTACCGGGTATTATTTAGTGAAAGGGTATTATAACGAAAGGATGATCGATTATGAAAGGTAAAAACCGATGCAAAATATTAAAGGACATACGCCGCCGTATTGCCGAGGAAAATGATATTACGTATGTAACTACCGAGTGCAAATACAAGGGCGATTGCTTGGGTACATGTCCTAAATGCGAAGCTGAGGTGCGCTATCTGGAAAAGGAGCTTGAACGCAGAAGAAGCCTTGGCTATAAGGTAACTGTAGCAGGTCTTGCCGCAACGATAACCTTGGGTGCAGCAGGCTGTACACCCGATACGGAAACGCATTTGAGTAATCGTGAATTCATGGGAGATATAGCTCTCCCCGAAAGCAGCGAGGTTGTTGAAACTATGGGAGAAGCTGTTGACCACGAAAGCAGCGATGCGGTTGAAACCTCTGATGAACTTATGGGTACGCCGTCGGAATATGTTGACGATATAACCGGAGATATTCCCGTAACTGACGAAAGTGAGCTTGAAATTGGCGAGCTGCCCGAGGAATCCGATGAGATGATAGCGGGTATGATACCTCCTCCCGAGGAAACCGAAGCAGAGCTTATGGGCGATATCGCGTATTGATATGGCGGAAGTACATAAAACGCCGTTCATTTCAATATCACGGCATAGGATACAAACCGACGGGGACGGTGTGACAACGCTATGCGGTTTTTTCGGTTGCCCGTTGAGGTGCAAATACTGTATCAATCCGCATTCCTTTTCGGATACAACCAAGGTTATTAAGCTTACACCGCAGGAGCTTTACGAGCGTGTTAAGATCGACGATCTTTATTTTGTTGCAACAAACGGAGGAGTCACCTTCGGAGGCGGAGAACCGTTGCTTTATCCCGAATTTATTTCCGAATTCCGAACGATATGCGGCGACAGATGGCGGATATGTGCCGAAACCAGCCTTAACGTTTCGCGCGAATCTGTAGAGATAGCGGCAAGCGTGGTAGACCACTTTTTTGTGGATATCAAGGATACCGACGAGGCGATATATAAAAGCTATACGGGGAAAAGCAACGATATAGTGCTTGAAAATCTGAAATATCTCGTGTCACATATCAAGCCCGAACGTATAACCGCAAGAATACCGTTGATAAAAGGGTATAATAACGAGGAAAACCGTATAAAAAGCGTTGAACTGTTAAAAAAATTCGGCATCAAGAAATTCGATATGTTCGAATACATAATAAAAAGCAAATAAACCAAGTTGCAAATACACAGCTTGGTTTATTTTTGTTATTTATTCAGCTCGTCTAAAAGATAAGGGATAGCGGTTTCAAACTTGACACCGTATTTGTGGCTTTCGTCGCCGACTGTATTTTCGATGCAACGCAACGTGTAGTTCGCCGCAACTCTTGCTGAATCAAACTCGGTCTTTCCGCGAAGCAGAGCACCCGAAAATGCGCTTGCAAACACGTCGCCGGTTCCGTGACTTCCTACGGGAAGCTTTTTGTGGGTGTAATATTGAATATCATCGCCCGTTTTTACGATAACTCCCGTGGTTTCGTCGTCGTAGCTTATACCCGTAAGAACGATGTCCTTCATTCCTGCTTTTTCAAGTGATTCAAGTACTGAATATACGTAATTCTCATCGTATTTTTCCTTGTATTCGTGACCTGTCATAAAGCAAGCCTCGGTAATGTTGGGTAATACGATATCCGCTTCTGCGCAAAGCTTTGTCATCGCGGCGGCGTACGTATCGTCAAACCCGTAATATAGCTTGCCGTTGTCTGCCATAGCCGGATCGACGATCTTTACGCAATTCTTACGCGAGAGGGTATTGAATATATCGGTTACCATATCTATTTGACGTACGCTTCCGAGATATCCTGTGTATATAGCATCAAAATCAATACCTTCCTTTTTCCAATGTGCCGCGATCGAGGGGATATCGTCGGTAAGGTCACGGAAGGTAAAACCCGTGAATTTGTTAGTGTGCGTGGAAAGAACTGCGGAGGGGATAATTACCGTTTCAACTCCGCAAGCCGAAAGTATAGGTAATGCAACCGTCAATGAGCATTGACCGAAGCACGATATATCTTGAATCGTTAAAATTCTTTTGTAATCCATATCTATTTATCCTCAAATATTCCCGTCGATAAATATCTGCTTCCGCTATCGGGCAGTATAACAACGATGCTTTTATCCTTGTTTTCTTCCTTTTTGGCAAGCTCAATTGCCGCAAAAAGCGCCGCACCCGAGGAAATACCCGCCAAAATTCCTTCTGATTTCACCAGTGCTCTGCAGGTTTCAAAGGCATCCTCTTCGGCAACACCGATAATTTCGTCTATAAGGCTTGTGTCTAAAATATAGGGTATAAAATTAGCTCCTATACCTTGTAATCCGTGGCTTGCCGCGTTTCCGCCCGAAAGGACGGGCGAGCGTTTCGGTTCAATAGCAACAATTTTTACGTTGGGGTTATTTTCTTTTAAAAATCTGCCCGCACCCGTAATTGTGCCGCCCGTGCCGACTCCTGCAACGAGGATATCAACGCTTCCGTCGGTGTCGTGCCATATTTCGGGGCCGGTAGTTTCATAATGCGCCTTGACATTCGACGGATTTTTGAATTGGTCGGGGATAAAGCTGTTCTCGATGCTTTTATGCAGTCTTTCAGCCTCGGAAACAGCACCTGCCATACCCAGCTTACCGTCGGTAAGAATAACCTCTGCGCCGTAAGCCCTAATAAGCTCAATTCGTTCTTGCGACATCGTGTCGGGCATAACGATCTTCACCGTAAAGCCCTTTGGCACCGCATAAGCCGCCAATCCGATTCCCGTGTTTCCGCTTGTGGGTTCGATAATCGTTGCACCCGCAGAAATTATGCCCTTTTCAATGGCATCGTCAATCATATATTTTGCCGCTCTGTCCTTGGCTGAACCCGTAAGGTTGAACATTTCTGCCTTTGCAAGCAGTTTTGCCGATAAGCAGTATTCCTTTTCGATGTTGCCAAGCTTTATCAAAGGGGTTTTTCCGATTGCTTGGCTTGTATTGCTGTGGATTTTCATAAGCATATTAATGTGCAAAAGTCCTTGTGCTAGGGCTTTGCAATGTTAATTATAATAAATGTATATCGTTTGCCTTACAGATCTCCATATCCTCTTCGGTCCAGCGTGAAGACTGCACTTCGCCGATGTGTGCTTTTCTCAAGAAGAACATACACATTCTCGACTGTCCTATACCTCCGCCCATGGTAAGCGGCAGCTTGCTTTCGAGCAATGCCTTGTGGAAGGGAAGCGACGCTCTGTCCTCGCATCCCGATTCGGACAACTGCTTTTTAAGCGTTTCGGCATCTACGCGGATACCCATAGAGGATAACTCAAGCGCGATATCTAAAACGGGGTAGTAAACTATAATATCGCCATTTAACGACCAATCGTCGTAGTCGGGAGCACGGCCATCGTGCTTGTTGCCGGATTTCAATTTTCCGCCGATCTGCATCAGGAATACAGCACCGTGCTTCTTTACTGCGGCGTATTCGCGTTCCTTGGGCGTAAGCTCGGGATATTCGTCTTCAAGCTCCTGTGCAGTGATAAAGGTTATTCTTTCGGGCAAGAATTTGCCGACAAAGGCATAATCCTCCGCGATATAGGTTTCGGTGTGACGAAGCGAAGCGTATATCTGCTTGACCGCGCGCTTTAAGGTTTCTACGCATCTCTGGTCGGCGGTTATAACCTTTTCCCAGTCCCACTGGTCAACGAAAACCGAATGTATGTTGTCGGTGTCCTCATCGCGGCGGATAGCATTCATATCGGTATACAGCCCCTCGCCCGGTTCAAAGCCGTATTGAGCAAGCGCCATACGCTTCCATTTTGCAAGCGATTGAACGATTTCGTTGTTGCCCGACATACCGCGGATATCAAACGCAACAGGACGCTCGACACCGTTCAGGTTATCGTTAAGACCGCTGTCCGAATCCACGAAAAGCGGAGCGGATACACGGGTAAGGTTTAATTGTATAGCGATGTCGCGCTCAAAGAAGTCCTTGACCTTTTTTATAGCGACCTCTGTCTGACGTATGTTAAGTACGGGAGAATAGCCCGCGGGTACGGTAACAGCCATTGTTTTATCCTTTGTTTTCAGTAGTTTGCTTTTCTTTTTTGCTTTGTCTTTGTGAAACGATTTTTTTGTAGAAGAACATTCCTATCAACGCGAGAATTCCCGTGATAACCAAAATTATCGCCGTTGTCCAGAAATTTTCCTTTGTCGCCTGCTCGCCCGCAATAGTAGAGGTGATTATTGAGGGTATTCTTGCAAGAGTCGATATCCACACAAAGTCCCAAACGCTTATTTTTGTAAGTCCGAAGAAGAAAATCAACGGGTCTTTAGGTGTTCCGGGAATGAGATATAAGAGTAAGACGGTGGTTTTCAGCTTTTTTTCGTTGTTGATGAACTTCAGCTCGTTTATCTTTTCTGCCGAAACGAAAAGCTCTACCAGCTTTATGCCGAATTTCTTCACAAACAGCATTATTACTGCCGCCGCAAGTGCTCCTCCGAGCAGACATATCAATGCGCCTGCCCACCAATTGAAGCACATTCCCATACCCAGCTCAATGACCTCGCCGGGAATGGGCGAAACAACTACCTGAAGCACCTGTATTGCGAATGCAACCAGAATACCTGCATTTCCGTAGCTGTTTATCAGGTCCCTGAAGTTCTTCGCCGCGGTTCTTACTCCGCCGTCGGTATCGACGGAAAACATCAACGCTTTCGTCAGGAAAAATCCTAACCAAAGCATTACGGCGACGGCTATTATAACAGAAACGATAGCGATAATACGCTTGCGTTTTAAGGTTAGCTTTTTATGGGATTCGTGTTTGTTTATGATCTCGGCGTCTTTTTTAACGTCGCGGTCTTTTTCCATACGTCCTCCATTATATTTTTATGCTATTGAATAAGTATACTCTTTCACGTTGCCAATGTCAATAATAGCGTGTTAAAAATTAATGTATTTTCTTTTATTTCAAGCGGTTTTTAAGCAGTTTTTCAAGCGTTTCCGCATCGGGAGCTCCCGATGGGATGAGTCCTTGCGCCGACTGCCATTTTGCCAAAGCGCTTCTGCTTTTCAATCCGAACATAGGTCCCGTGCCGACCTCTATTCCGTTATTGCGCATTATTTCCTTTAGCTCGGATATGCTTTGCGGTAATCTTGGCAGAATATTTGCACTTGCGGTCACGGCATTTGTGCCTCGCGGCAGACATCCGTTTACTATCGCCGTGTAAATGTAATTTATAAGCAACCACGTGCTTTCGTCGACGGCACCGGTCTCGGTAAGCCCGAATACCCTCTGTAATGCCGATACGCTTGCCGCAGTGTTTGTGCCGTATCTGCCGTCAACGTCGAGCGAGCCTACGTAGGGAATGGCGGTGTATATCTCGTTTATAAGCCGCTGAACGTAGCTTACGTTTTCGCCTATGCTTCCTATCGAAAGCATTGTTCCCGCATAATCTCGAGTCCCCTCCGCGTTGCCCTGCAGGAAAATACATTCTGCGGCAACGACCCGGTAGATTTGGTTCATTTTGTTCCATAAGGCTTCGTCGACCGTTCCGTTTTGGGGATATCCGAATATAGCGGCAAACGAGTTGACCGATTGTTGTGTGGCGGTTCCGAATATTCCGTCCTCGTCAAGCTCCTTTATGGGTATAAATACGTTGTTTATAACATTTAATATTTGCTGGATATATCTCGGATATTCGCCTCTTGCACCGGGCGATAGCACGTATCCGGGGTAGGGCACGGAAGTGATCTGGTTTGAGGGCTCTTCGACGTTATCCAAGGTGCCGTTGTACACCTCAACAAGTCTGTTCCAATCCGCTTCGTCTATAACGCCGTCGGGAGTAAGCCCGTAAGCGTTTTGAAAAGATATAACCGCCCTCTCGGTATCTCTGCCGTAAATACCGTCCAACTCGGGTGATTCCACCAAGGGATTGAATCTGCTTATCCGTTGCAGGTAAAATTGAATCTCCTGCACCTCCGACCCGCGTGAATTACGGCTTATGGGTGAGCCGGGGTATAGCTGTTGGTTGTAGGTTGCACGCTGTCCCTCGCTTGTTATTTCCGCAAGCCGCTTTACCGAGGAATATATCTGCGAAACTCTGTACCACGTCGCCCTGTCGGTCACACCCGTTACGGGCAATACGAAAAGACGTTGAAACTCGCTGACGGCATTCACCGTGCTTTCTCCGTATACTCCAGTAACCTCTGTTAACGGAAGCTGAGGAAAATTTATCGCGATTCGGTTCAATTGCTCCTGAAGAATGCGCACGTCTTCGCCCTCGTCGCCGTTGGATAAGGGCTCGCCAGGATACGATTCCTCGGGAGTACGAATGTCATCGGTTTCGGTAATAATTACGTTGCCGTAATAAAATCCCAATATGTCCTCACTGCTTTGACCGCCCTCTGCAAGCGATACCGTGCCCCATTGAGAAAGCCCCGCGCAAGTTGTAGTGGTTCCGTTGCAGTACGATGCAAAAAGCGGCTCGATGCTGTTCGGGCGTACAAGGTAGTTGTTGAATATCTCGTCAACGATAACACTCATTTCCTCGAATACGTTTCGCCCGTAAACGAATGCTTGGTCAAATGCGGTGGAGTTTGTTATATCAAATGAATATCCTCTGCTTCTGTACCACTCGGTGTAGATGCGGTTTAACGATAGCGAAATCTGCGCGATGATGTTTGCGCGAAGCGATTCCTCGGGCCAGGTAGGGTATATTTCACTGCTTGCTACGTTTTTTATGTAGTCTATAAAGGGTAACGTTACGTTCGGCGCTCCCTCGTCGGGTGTGCCTAAATGCACCGTTATCGTTTCGGGAATGTAAACACCCGTGGCAATATTTACCGCAGGTATGGCAATCGCATTTTCGTCGCTTTGCGGCGGTGTGGAGCGTAATACGTGCTCGGGAATACGTATGATTATAATGTCAGCGTCGTCGGGCGATGATATGTTTTCGGGCAAAGGTATAAGCTCTATCGGCAGTTGCGTGGTCGTGTCCTCAAACATCTGCACCCCCGTTATTTCCATTCGGTACGAGCCCTCTGCGCGAATATCCACTGTGTAAAGCGAATATGGGCGTGCGGTGCCCTCGTCGCTGTCAAGCGATATGCTTTTCGGCGGAGTTTCCAATGTTGCAACCTTGCTTATACCGCTGCTTGCGGCGGTAAGGAATTCGTAAAAGACCGCGTTTCCGCGCTCGTCGGAAACGGTTATCGAGCCGTTGTTTATCGGCAACGCACCCGATGCCGTTCGTAATACAACAATAAGCTTGCCTGTCGGCATAATATCACCCTTTTTATAATGATCATTTTCATTATATTCGCAAAATAAAAAAGCGGACAATTTTTGTCCGCTTTTTTGTTCATAACTTTCGTTTTATTAATTCCTGCTATTTAACAAACCCAAAGATAACATCATTCTTCTTCCTCGTCTTCTCCCGAGATTATAGGAGTATGTGCGCTCTCAAACAGCAAAAAAGCAATCAAGGCAATTGCACAGACGATTCTGATCCAATCGATTTTGCAAAAATAAATACAAGCAACCAATGCAACACATATTGACGTTGGGAAAATACCGAGTATCTTCAATTTGATCTTCTTTTTACAGTGCGGACATTCTTTAGCATAATGGCCCTCTAAAGATAACAGCCTTCTTGCCAAACTGATGTTTCCGCCGCAATGAGGACAATGCTTGTTCATAGTTGTTCCTTTCGTCTTTTTTGCAAGGAATATTTTTAAATATATTCCTTTATCACTTTCCAGCTTTCAACAAGCTTATCGAGCGACCAAACGGCATTCGCAGGGCTTGTTGAGGGGAGATAAATCGATTTTATATTCGTTACGGGATAAATTCTCGATTCGTAAAGCGAATGCGCCTTTTTTCCGTTGGTAAATATCGCCTTTATGTCGGCGTTATTAAGAATTATCGAAATATCGTTTACCTTTTCTTCGGTTATCGAGGTATCTGCACTGCCCGTTATTTCGCATTGGGCGATAACGTCCCAAAGCGCGATGCCGTAACGGGCAAGCATGGCCTTTTTCTCGTCAACGCTTTGAGGCAACGGATGGTTCAAAACCGATGAAAGTACCCTCCAGAAACGGTTTTGCGGATGACCGTAAAAGAACATCGCCTCGCGTGATTTTACGGAAGGGAAGCTGCCTAAGATCAGTATTTTCGAATTTTTATCGAATAACGGGGGAATAGGATGTGTTATCACAGCCCCAACTCCTTTAACATTTCTGGAACACCGTTTTGAGCTTCGCCCAACTGCTTATTTGCGATAATTTCGGCCTTCATATTGCTTCTGCCCTTTTTGCCGAGCAGTCTGAACCAACGCTTGATTTCATAAAAGGGAAGAAGATATGGACGTTTTTTAAGATTGGGGTAAATCGATTCCAATTCCTTTTTCGGCATAAATATACGCGAAATAATATAGGTCGACTTGCTGCCCTTGTGCTCGCGGTCGACAGCCGCACGGTTCACGCGCGAGCCGAAGACACCGCCCGTTAAAATGTATTCCTCCATTTTTTCGGTGAGCTCGGTGTGACTGCCGTTTTCAAACCACACGTTTATAAGCTTCAAAAGATTTGCATAAAATTCCTCGCTTTTGCTTTCATTCAAAAGCATTTGAAGCGCATTTTTATCGTAATCAAGCTGATTCAGCATCAGCCAAAGGTCGATAAACGGTCTTATACCGCATCCGCCCGCAACAAAATGATATTGCATATGTGCGACGTTGTGGAAAATAAAATATTCGTTTGTAAGCAGGTGCCTGCGAGATCCGTCGGATATAGGACGAGCATATTCCCAAACGCGTTCAAGAAGTTTATCGAGGGTTTCGATATTTTCGGTAATATTAAAGTGAAGCTCAAGATGAACGTTGCTTTTCGACAATAACGAATGCTCGTGGAAATGTCTGCCCTTGTCTGTATATCCCAATTCGTTTTTTATTGCGGAAACAGCGGAGTCAAGGTTATCCTCCCTCACGAGAATATCTATATCACAGCTTGTCCGCATCCAATTTTCGGGATAAAGCGACTTTACCACAGCACCCTTTAAAGGCAAAAAGTCGATGCCTGCGTTTTCCAATACCGCATACAAGCGCTGTTCTTCAAAATCAAGCTGCGCTCTGCGGTAAACGGCAATCATCTTTTGCTTTGAAAACGCCTTTTTTGCGCCCTCAACGTTCAAAAGATCATGCTTTTCAAGTGCGCTTGCAACAATATGCGCGAGGTCGTGCTTTGTCGAGAGGGCATAAAGCTGCTTTAATTCGCTTTCGTCGATGCTGCTCGGAAGAGTAATATCGATCCCGAAATTTGAAATTATAAGCTTCATCATCAGTTTTGTCGTATCTTGCATCCTTTGCCCTCCTCAAATTATTTTTGTGATTTCAGTAAAGCCTTGTCCTGCTGGAGCTTGTAAAGCTCGTAATATCTGCCCTTCTTTTCCAAAAGCTCGGTATGCGAGCCCTGCTCGACTATTTCACCGTGGGAAAGGTAGATTATATTGTCCGCGTGGCGTATGGTTGACAGTCTGTGTGCGACGATAAGCAAGGTGCCGATGCTCATAAGCTTTTCGAGGCTGTCCTGAATAAGCACCTCGGTTTCGGTGTCTATGTTTGCCGTCGCTTCGTCGAGAATCATTATTTCTGGCTTGTGAATAATGGTTCTTGCAAACGATAACAGCTGTCTTTGTCCTGCGGAAAAGTTGCTTCCGCGCTCCATAACCTCTTCGTCAAGTCCTTTAGGGAGCTTGTCGATAAGCTTGTCGGCGTTTACGTATCGGCACGCCTCCATTACCTCGTTATCGTCAATGCCTTCTTCGCGGAGCAAAATGTTCGAGCGTATAGTGCCCGAAAACAGAAATACGTCCTGAAGCATTTGTCCGAAATGCTTGCGCAGGGAAGCAATCTTTATTTTACGTATTTCAATACCGTCAATAAATATTTCGCCGCGTTGAATATCGTAATTGCGGCAGATAAGCGAAAGGATGGTCGTTTTTCCCGATCCGGTCGAGCCGCAAAACGCTACCGTTTCGCCCGCTTTTACCTTAAATGAAACGTCCTTTAATACCCATTCGCCCTCGTTGTAGGCAAACCATACGTTGCGGAACTCGATATTGCCCTCAACGTTTTCCAATTCTATGGTGTCGTCCGAATCTACTATTTCGGGCTTGATATCAAACACCGTGAATATCTTTTCGGCAGACGCAAACGCCGATTGAAGCCAGTTGAATTGCTCCGCAAGGCTTTGGATAGGGTTGAAGAATTTCGTTATATACATATAAAACGAAACTATAACACCGCTCGTAACCGTCTGTCCCAAAAATTCCACGTTGTTAATGTATCCGCGAGCGCCTAAATAAAGCAGGCAGAGCACCGACGTGATATACAGCATATATACCATCGGGCGAAATATGCCGAACACGAACATCTGTCGGTATTTTGCGGATTTAAGCTTGTCGTTCTTTTCGTTGAACTCCTGCATCTTGCGATCTTCGCGGTTGAAGATCTGAATTATCTTCATGCCCGAAAGATTTTCCGAAAGAAAGGTGTTTATATCGGTAGTTCCGTCCTTTACCTCTCGGTATGCCTTGCGCGAGAATTTACGGAAAATAACCGTGAACAGAACGATAAACGGCGCAAAGCAAAGCACCATAAGCGTTAATCCGTAGTTAAGCAGAAGCATCGCGCCGATAACACCGAATATAACAAAAACGTTCTTGATAAGGTTTACGAGAATATTCGTAAACAGCATCGATATCGCGTTGGTATCGTTGGTAACGCGTGTAACGAGCTTTCCGACGGGCATAGTGTGAAGCTGGGAATGCGAAAGGCTTTCGATGTGCGAGAACAGATCCTCGCGCAGAGCGGAAAGTATCTTTTGACCCGTTTTTTGCAAAACGATTGCCTGAACGTAGGTGCAGATAAGCGAAATAATAAGTATACTCGCGTAAATTGCGACGTATATCAAAAGCTTGCTGTATTCAAAATCCTTCTTTATCATTTCCTCGATATTGCCGACCAACGTAGGCGCGATAATATCGTAGGAAATCGAAAACAGCATAATTATCAATACGAAAACAAAGCTTTTTGCGTGGGGCTTGGCGTATTGCATCAACCGCGTTATTATTTCGGAATCCTTCATATTTCTGTCGAAACCGATGGCTTCCTTGCGGTCCTTTATCGAAAAATACGCGCAGATGAAGATTACCGACATAATGCCGATAACCGCGCCGACGGCTAAAAGAGGATAAAATTCATACATATCAAATACCTCCTACATCGCCGCTTCGATATCGTTCATACGCTGAAGCTCTACCATATTGTGATATTCACCGTTTCTTTCGTAAAGCTCGGTATGAGTTCCGATATCGATTATCTTGCCGTCGTCAATAAATATGATCTTGTCCATATTTTCGATAGTGGTTATTCTGTGCGCGATCAGTATTGTCGTAAGCCCCTTGCGTGTGCTTTTGAGATTGTCGAGAATGACCTTTTCGGTTTTCACGTCGACTGCGGATACCGAATCGTCAAGAATCAGTATCGAAGCCTTTTTCATCAATGCTCTCGCAATAGATATACGCTGCTTTTGTCCGCCCGAAACGGTAACGCCGCGCTCACCGAGCACGGTTTCATAACCCTCGGTGAATTCAACGATGTTGCTGTGTACGTCCGAAAGCTTTGCGGCGGCTTCAATTTCGTTTGGTGCATTGTTATCGGATGCAAACGCGATATTATCCGAAATCGTGGTGCTGAATAGGAAATTATCCTGCGGTACGTACGCCGCGTTGTCGCGAAGCGATTTTATGGATATAGAATTTATATCGTATCCGTCGATAAATATCGTGCCGTCGGGTACGTTGTAGGTACGCAATATAAGGTCGGCGATAGTGGTTTTACCCGAACCCGTTCTTCCGACGATACCTACGTTTTCGCCCGCTTCAATGGTAAACGATGCGTTGCTTAAAACGTCGTATTCGCCGCTTGGATATCTGAACGTAAGGTTTTTGAATTCGATTTTACCGTCGATCTTTTCGGGAGCGATTACATCCTCTCGGTCGGTTATCTCGGGCACTGCATCCAAAAGCTCGCTTATACGGTTAAGCGAAGCCTTTCCGCGCGAATGCATTTCAATAAGCTGCGAAACTGCCATTATAGGCCAAACGATAGCGTTGAAATAGCCTATGAATTCAACCAACTGTCCGGCGTCAAACGTGCCGTTGTATACCAGGTATCCGCCGTAGCCGAGTATAACGCATATCACCGATTCAACAAGCAGTGTGACCGAAATATTCAGCTTTACCGAAAGCTTTGTGTATTCAATATTTGCGTCCTCGTTGTCCTTGTTCAGCTTGCGGAACGCCAAAAGCTCCTTTGCTTCCTTAACGAACGCTTTGATGACGGCTATGCCGGCAAAGCTTTCCTGCGAAAAATCCGAAAGGGAAGAGAACGCCGCTTGACGTGTTTCCCACTTCATCGTCATGTATTTTCCCAATATCATACCGCCGACGAGCAATATGACCATTGGTATCATCGAAAGCAGAGTAAGCGTTGTGTCCATACTGAACATTTTATTCAACGCAAGAACACCTAAAAGCAATGCGTCGAAAAACATCATTATGCCCATACCGAAGCAATCCTGAACCGTTTCCAGATCGTTGGTGAACAGGCTCATCAGGTTTCCGACCTTGTTATGCTGGTAATAATGCTGGCTCAGTTCTCTGCAACGGTCAAACATTCTGTTGCGCAAAGCCGTTTCAATGCGTATTCCCGAGCCGAAGAAGCAGATCCTCCAAAGGAAGCGTCCGAATATCATCGCTATAATAACGAAAATCAGCGGACGGCACACCTCGTCGAGAAGATAATTCATATCAAACGGTACGGTTACGCCGTCCTTTATTGCCGTGCCGTTGTTAATGCCGTTTATTACCGTACGGTACAGCTCGGGTACTACCAACTGCATATAGTCAACAAGAATCAGCGAGCAAACGCCCAACAGAAGCCAATGCAGATATTTTAAATAATACTTGTTAATGTGTTTGCCGAAAAGCATAGGATTCTCCGTATAAATAGACTTTGAATATTATAGCATTTTTCTGCCGTGTTTTCAATGATTTTCCGCAATCTTACAAAATGCGATTCTTTCGTCGCCCGAAGCGAGATATATTATGCCGCATCGTGTAAAACCGTTCTTTTCAAGCGACCTTTGCATAGGTATGTTGTCGCGGTGGGTGTCGATGCGAAGCACACCCTTGCGCTTCAGTCCGAATTCGTAGCATTCCTCCGCTATCCCTTTACCGTGAACGGTAAGTGCTATGCGGTGTATAACTGCGTAATCGTTATCGTTCGGCCATTCGCCGTCATATATTTTTTCGTACGTTGGGTCGGGACCGTCAAAAAGCGAAAATACGCCGACGATTTGGTTATCGAGCTCGTATACGTAACAGCTCTTTGTGGAAATATCGCGCTCGATGATCTCCCTCTCGGGATATGTGCCCGACCATTGATGCTTGTTTCCGTTTTCGCGCATAAACTGCTTTGCGCAGAAAAATATCGCTTCTATTCGTGTTATATCGTTTGTGTTTGCAAGTCTTATGCTCATTTGATACCTCTTTTGTCTAATGATTTAATTGTATACAATACAATTAAACTGTCAATAGCCAAATACAATAAAAGGACTTGAAATATAGTCGCTTGAATGATATACTGAAATATATCAGAGATTGTAAGAAAGCGGTGGTTTTATGGCTAAAAAAACGAATGCAAAGCTTGCGCGATTATTATATTCGGCGATGTTTCTCGCGCTTGCGATACTGTTGCCGTTTCTGACTGCACAGATCAAGCCCTTCGGCGCGGCGTTGTGCCCTATGCATCTTCCCGTAATATTGTGCGGCTTTATCTGCGGTCCTTATTGGGGAATGGCGGTGGGTGTCTCCGCACCGTTGCTTCGCTCTATGATGTTCGGGATGCCCGAGCTTATGCCGAGTGCGGTCGCTATGGCTTTCGAGCTTGCCGCATACGCCTTTATCGCAGGTCTTTTGTATAAGAAATTGAATAAGAATATCTTTATGTATTACGTAACTCTTATTACCGCTATGGTTGCGGGCAGACTTGTTTGGGGCGCTGTTATGTTTATACTTATCTTTGCAGGTATGGCAAACGGCGAAATCGGATTTGCGCTTATCTGGACAAAAACTGTTTTGGCAAGTATTCCCGGAATAATTCTTCAGCTTATCGCGATTCCCGTAATAGTTAACGTATTAAAGAAAAACCGCTTGATGCTGAATTAAAGGAGTGACTTTATGAAAAAACGTATTTTTTCGCTTGCTCTTGTTTTGGTGTTTGTTCTTACTTTGATGTCGGGCTGTGCAGAGGATACGGTAAATACCTCGTCGGTTGTCGATTCTGTTGATGATGAAAGCATAGATGAGGGCAGATTTTTCGGACTCGATATTCCCGAGGAAATAGATTACGAAGGAAGAACGGTTCGTGTACTTACAACCGCCACCGCACAAAGTATAAATACCTTCCAGATCCAACCCGAAAACAATTCGATGTATAGTTCCGAAAAGGCACCGTCTGTTATCAATACGGCGGCGGAATGTACCCGATTGGTCGAGGCGGAATTGGGAGTAAAGGTCGAAGAAGAGGTGATATATACCTCCTCTCGCTATGGCGGAGCAATGTTCTCGCAGATACAAAAGGACGCTATGAGCGGTACGGGCGACTATCTGTTCGCTATGCCCTGCTCTATCGAGGGAAGTATGCTCTCGATGGAGAATCTTTTATACGATTTAAACGGAGTTCCGAATATCGACCTTTCTCGCGAGTGGTGGTGTCAAGAGTTCAATAACGACGTAACCATCGGCGGAAAATGCTATTTTGCTATCAGCGATATAGGCACCGTAAGCAAGGAAGCAACTCTTTTTGTAGCATTTAACAAAAAAATGGCGGAATCCTACGGTCTTGCCGAAAATTACGGTTATAAATCGCTTTATGAAATGGTTGATGAAAAAGCGTGGACCCAGGACCGTATGTACGAAATGGCAAAAACGGTCTATCAGGATACCAATGAGAATAATCGCTGCGACGTCGGCGACGTAAACGGTCTTGCCGGTCAGGACAGCGCGATCGCGGTTATGCTTTCGGGCTCTGCCGAAAATATAGTCGAGGTCGATAAGGACGGCTATCCCGTCTTGTCGGTATATAACCAAAGAGCGATCTCGGTCATCAATGATGCACAGGAGTACTTTAAATCCCCGCAAAGCGGATTTATTTCCGCAAATGATTACTTCAATGTAAGCAGAGTTCCCGTAAGCGACGTTATTGTGCCCGAGTTCAAGGCAGACAGATTGCTGTTCTTAATGGAATCAATAATGAATTTGGAACTTATTCGCGATATGGAAAGTGATTTCGGTGTTCTTCCCGTGCCGCTATACGACGATCTGCAGGAAAATTACGTGTCGCGAATCGGATGCTGGTCAACAAACTGTATCGTTATTCCTACCTACGTTTCCGAGGAGGATCTGGAACTTGCGGGATATTTTATCGAAGCACTTTCCGCTGTGTCGCATAAAAAGCTGAATCCCGTTTATTATGAGCAGACTCTCCAATATCAGATATCGCGCGATGACGATTCGATGCGTATGCTCGATATTATTTTCGCGGGACGCTCCTGTGATTTGGCAGAAATATTCAATCTCGAAATGTATAAGACCGTTTGCGGTATGATGAAGAAGCCGCAGGGCTCCTTTACGTCCGAATATGAATCGGTTAAAAATATGACCCAGCGTAAATTGGACGAGATAGTGCAAAAGTATAAAAGCCATAAAACGTAAGATGAAATAAAAAAACGGACTTCGTACGAAGTCCGTTTTTGATTATATTTCAATAAGCTCGTAAGCTGTCGAGCCGATTCCCAGTGCTTCGGATGCTGTTATCGTAAGCGCGCCGTTGCGCGATTCAATGCGTTCGATAAGGTGCGATTTGCCCTCGTCCTCGCTTGCATATACAAGGTCAAGACAAGCCTTGTCAATAGCAACGGGGTCGGTCGAGGCAAGCATACCGATGTCCGCTATCTTCGGGTCTTCTGCAACGGCACAGCAGTCGCAGTCTACCGACATGTTTTTCATAACGTTGATATAAACGATGTTGCCGTCGAAGAATTCAACGATAGATTTTGCCGCGTCAGCCATCGATTCAAGGAAGGAATCGTGGTCAGCGGACCATATCTTTTCGGGCTCGCCTGCACCGTGAATGTATGCTTTGCCGTATGACGATGCAATACCGATAGACAATTGCTTCAAAGCTCCGCCGTAGCCGCCCATCGGGTGACCCTTGAAGTGAGAAAGAACAAGCATCGAATCGTAATTTTTTAAATTCTTGCCGACGTAGTTTTTGTTGATGCGCTTGCCGTTTTCAATATCAAGCACCAAATCGTCGCCCTCGGCATCGAGCAGATCGAATTTGAAATGAGTGCTCCAGCCGTGCTTTTCAAGCGTTTTCAAATGCGCGTCGGTGGTGTTGCGTGCACCCGCGTATGCGGTGTTGCATTCAACGGCTGTACCGTCAACCTTGTTTATAATGGGCGCCCAGAAATCGGGACCTAAAAAGTTTTGGTTGCCGGGCTCGCCCGAGTGAAGCTTAATGGCAACGTTGCCGTTTAATTCTTTGCCTACGAGATCGTAAAGCTCGATAACCTTTTGCGGATCGAGAGATTTTGTAAAATAAACCTTGGATTTCATAATCGACCTCCAAAAATAATGTTGTAATAATTATACTTCAATAAGCGTAAACTGTCAACGGGGATAAAAATTTAGTAACAGAATTTCAAAAATAGGGTTGACACGGTGAAATGTTTGTGGTAATATAATCGAGCGGACTACGCCGGAGTGGCGGAATTGGCAGACGCCCTGGACTTAAAATCCAGTGAGGTTCACCCCTCGTACCGGTTCAAGCCCGGTTTCCGGCACCATTTTAAAAGTAACGTTTATGTTAATATAAATCAATATCGCGGGGTAGAGCAGTTGGTAGCTCGTCGGGCTCATAACACGGAGGTCGCAGGTTCGAATCCTGTCTCCGCAACCAAAAAGAAAACCGTCCAAAAGGACGGTTTTTCTTTTTGGTTTCGTGGCAAGCGTCGGCTTGCCACGTTCGGCTACGAGTCCGACGAGCGTGGCTCGTTGGGGAAACACAGCTCGCGCATCCTGCGGATGATACAGCGAGCTGTGTTTCCCGCAGCGGTCGAAAAAAGCAAGTGAGCCACGCGAACGATAGATTTTTTCGGGCACCGCAAGGCGGCGCGAAGCGATAACCCGGAGGTCGCAGGTTCGAATCCTGTCTCCGCAACCAAAGCAAAGGACACCAAAAGGTGTCCTTTTTGCTTTGGTTGCGCTGTGTGTTGTTGCGCCTGCGACCGTAGGGTTATGAGTCCTTGGGTGACATGCTATTGATTTATAAATGCATAGGTGCTATAATTTTATGTATTATATTTCAGTTTATTTAGCTGAAAGGTGGCATAGTAGTGAAGAAGTATAGATTGATTTTTATTGTGGTATTGGTGATTTTATCGGTTGTGGCTATAATTGTTCTCGAAAACCATTTGCCGCAATATAAAGAAAGTGTGATTGGATTTGCGGTAGGTAGTTATTTTTGTTACGAAGCAATATCTATTATGATTATCACTTATCGTTGTAAGATTAAGGTATCTGCAACAATGATTGATTATGGTTTTTATCAGTTCAAGGGTCATCTCCATAGTTCTCCGATTTTTATTTACAGTTATCAGGGAAAATCCTATAGACAAGCATGTTGGGAATCATTGTCTCAAAAATATGTCTTAAAGCATTATAAAGAGGGCGATAAATATGACATTTATATTTCTGCAAAGAATCCCACTTGTATCAAACTTGCTCGTCGCGTTCACTTATCGGAATTAGCATTGCTTGCAATAGGAATATTTATTCTCGCAGTCTCTGTTTATTCTTTATGTTAAATTCTAGAATGAATCGCTCAAAGGTGAGTTTTCTTGGCTTTCGTGGTAAGCGTCGACTTGCCACATTCGGTTATAATTCCGATGAGCGAATCATTTTATTTTTATTGAAAAGAACCGAACCATGTGTTATACTGAACAAACTAAAATACAAATCAAAGGAGCACTTTCTCGTGTCTATTTCAAAAACAGAGGATATGAATAATCTGAGCATCGATGAAACTCTAAAAATCGTATATGATGCATTATCCGAAAAGGGATATAATCCTATTTCGCAGATATTGGGATATATTTTCACAAATGACCCCACTTACATAACACCTCACAACAATGCCCGCGATTTAATTGCGAAGCTTGATGTCGAAGAAATAAGCTATCGCATTCTTGAAGTATATTTCAAGGCAGACAATTAATCGTATACCAAACAGTAGAATAAGGAATTTTTCACGACGAATGTAAAAAGACACGCACCGTGTCTTTTTTCTATACTGATCGCAGATATACTAAAACAGAAAGCGTCCGAAAGGGCGTTTTTTCTGTTTCGATCCAACCGTTATTAGTAAAAACTCACAATTTTTCAAAAGATAAGGCTCGGTAAATTTATTGTTAACAAGGCAAATATTTCTTGTTTGGGTGATAGGTTTATGCTATAATAAAACAGTACACATAAATACATTAAATTGTATGGTTGTAGTATGATTATTTCAGGCGGTGAAGCGGATTGAAGGAATTATTTGCGAAGATTCGAGAAGCGTTGGTTTCGGTATTGCCGATTACCTTGTTGGTGTATCTGATGGCACTGCTTCCCGGATTTTCTTTTAATAAATATGAAATGATAAGCTTTACGGTAGGAGCAATCTTGCTGGTTTTCGGTATCGGATTCTTTAATCTCGGTGCCGATATCGCGATGACTCCTATGGGCGTGCACGTCGGCTCGGGACTTTCCAAGCAGAAATCTATCGGATTACTTTTGGCTGTGTGCTTCGTTCTCGGTATGCTTATTACCGTTGCAGAGCCCGATCTGCAGGTGCTTGCCAATCAGGTAAGCTCGGTTATGAACGGAAAGCTTTTGATATATACCGTCGGATTTGGCGTTGGTACGTTTTTGGTGATCGCTATTTTGCGTATAGTCTTCAAACGCCGCCTATCCAATATTCTGATGCTGTTCTATATGCTTTTGTTCGCCTTGGCGTTGATGCTTTCGATAAACGGCAATATTGACCTGCTTCCTATGGCATTCGATTCGGGCGGTGTAACAACGGGTCCGATAACCGTTCCGTTTATTATGGCGCTGGGCGTCGGTATCTCTAAGGTTTTAGGCGACCGTCGCAGTCAGGAAAACAGCTTCGGTCTTGTAGCTCTTTGCTCGATAGGTCCCATTCTTGCAGTCTTGGTGCTCGGAATATTTGCCCGTAACGATTTGAACTATACGGTAAATTACGGAGCGGTCGAAACGGATATAGTAAAGGTGTATCTTGAAAATATACTTCACGTGGCAAAAGAGGTTGCTATCGCGCTCGGCCTTATTGTCGTTTTCTTCCTGCTTTGTCAGGTGTTTTTCCTTAAGCTTAAAAAAAGACATCTGATGAAGATAGGTGTCGGCGTTGTCTTTACCTATATCGGATTGGTTATATTCTTAACGGGTGTTAATGTCGGCTATATGCCCATTGGTTATAAAATAGGAACACAGCTGTCGTCCTTGCCGACAGGCTTGCTTATAGGCCTCGGATTCCTTATGGGTGTTCTGGTCGTTATGGCAGAGCCTGCGATCCACGTACTTAACGCACAGGTTGAAGATGTAACGGGCGGCTACGTCAGCAAAAAATCGATGATGCTGGGCTTGTGTGCCGGCGTAGGTGTAGCGATCGCGTTAAGCGTGATACGTATTGTATACGATTTTTCCTTGGTTTACTATATCATCCCGGGCTATTTCATTTCGTTGGCGTTGTCGTTGTTCGTTCCGCCTGTTTATACCGCAATCGCGTTTGACTCGGGCGGCGTGGCGAGCGGACCTATGACCTCGGGCTTCATTCTGCCGTTTGCTATCGGTGTATGTGCGGCTCTGCAGGGCGAAAGTGCGGTACTGCGTGACGGCTTCGGTGTGGTTGCTTTGGTTGCTATGGCTCCTCTTATTACGATCCAGCTGCTCGGATTCAAGGCGGTTGTTTCAAATAAGATCAAGGAAAGACGTGCGATGCGTCGAATCCTGCAGGTTGAAGATGATGAGCATATCATCAATTTTATGTAAGGAGGCAGACTATGGCAAACACAATTAACGAGTCGGCTATAAAGAAGCTGCAGCTTATAATCACTGTAGTGGATCGAACCAAAGCGGAGTTCTATCTTGATATTTTCAGTCAGTTCGAGGTGAACTTTCAAATGGTCACGGGCGGCAAGGGCACCGCAACCTCCGATATAATAGATATGCTCGGCCTTAACATACACAAGGCGGTCATACTGAGCGTGGTTCGTGAGGATATGGTTGCTCCTATCATAAAATGTCTTGAGAACAAATTCGAAACCATTCGAAACGGAAAGGGCATAGCAATAGCCGTGCCGCTTTCAAGTGTTATCAGTATAAATATGTATCAGTTCTTGAGCAATAACAAGCAGGGCAGGGAGGATTAATTATGGCTACGAATAATTATGAAGTAATTTTCGCTATTATAAACGCGGGCTACGCGGAGGATGCTATGCAGGTAGCACGTGAGCAGGGCGCGCGCGGCGGTACTATTATCAGCGGACGTGGCGTTGCAAAGGAAAAGGAAGCGGCGTTTTTCGGCATTACCATCCACGCCGAAAAGGAAATACTTATGCTTGTAGTGGAAAAGGATATCCGAGATAACGTGCTTCACGCTTTGTATAAGAAAATGGGTATGCAGCAAAAGGCGCAGGGAATGGTATTTTCTATGCCCGTATCCGCAGCGGCAGGACTTGCCAGAGCGGTTGAGGAAACCGAAGAAAGCACAAACGATTAAATTAGAATATGCATAAAAGCCTCGGTGAAACCGAGGCTTTTATTATGTTTTAATCAGTATATTGACAAGACAACACGGTTTTTGCTATATTATTTTTAATAACAACGAACGAAAGAGGTATAGGCCTATGGCAAATGTTCACGATGTTCTTAACCTTATCAAAGAAAACGGAATTAAAATGGTCGACTTTAAAATGGTCGATATAAACGGTCAGTACCGTCACGTTACTATTCCTGCTGAAAACTTTTCGGAGGATACGATGAAAAGCGGTATAGGCTTTGACGCGTCAAACTATGGCTACGCTGTGGTTGAAAAAAGTGATATGGTCTTTATCCCCGATCCCGATACCGCGGTCATCGACCCCTTCTGCGATATTCCCACGCTTTCTATGACGGGCAACGCGATGATAATCGATACTCACGAAAACCGTCCCTTAGCTCAATATCCCCGCAATATAATCAAAGCGGCTGTAGAATATATGAAGAACAGCGGCGTTGCCGACGAAATGAAGATATTGCCCGAATTTGAGTTTTATCTTTTCGATAACGTTACCTGGAACGTGGACGGCAAGCATATCGGTGCTACCGTAGATGCAAAGCAATCCTATTGGAACTCCGATAACGAGGGACACGGTGTTGTAGTTGCGAAGCAGAAGAACTATCATATCGCAAAGCCGTTCGATACGTCTTATGAATGCCGTAGTGAAATGTGCCTTCTTATGAAAGAGGCAGGCATTGAAATAAACTACCATCATCCCGAGGTTGCGGCTTCGGGTCAGTTCGAAATCGAACCTCAGCTTGGTGAGGTCGTTCATATGGCTGACGCTACGATGATGATAAAGTATATCATTCACAATACCGCTCTTAAGTACGGCAAGAGCGCAACATTTATGCCAAAGCCCATATACGGTGAGGCAGGCAGCGGTATGCACGTCCATATGCTTCTGTTCAAGGACGGTGTTCCTGTATTTTCCGACGATAACGGCTATTCGCATCTCAGCGAAACCGCACATTATTTCATCGGCGGTCTTTTGAAGCATATCGGCTCACTGTGTGCTATCACCAACCCCAGCACCAACTCCTTCAAGCGCTTGGTGCCCGGCTTCGAAGCGCCCGTAACCGTTGGTTATGCAACCTCCAATCGCAGTGCGGTTATTCGTATTCCCGCATATGCAAAGAGCCCCGATAAGCGTCGCTTTGAGCTTCGTAATCCCGATGCGACCTGCAACCCCTATTTCTGCTATGCGGCTATCCTTATGGCAGGGCTTGACGGTGTAAAGAATAAGATCGATCCTCATGCAAACGGCTGGGGTCCCTACGATATGAACCTTTATAACCTGCCCGAAGAGGAAAAGGCAAAGCTTCAGAGTCTTCCCGTGTCGCTTGACGAGGCACTCGACTGTTTAGAAAAGGATTTTGCTTATCTTACCGAGGGCGGAGTATTCCCCGAGGAGCTTATCCGCAATTTCATCAAGACAAAGCGTGACGAATGCAGACAGCTTGCTTCTATACCTCATCCTGCCGAATTCGAAAGATATTATAATCTTTAAAGTGATGTCTTCATAAATCACAATAAAAGCGTTACGAGCTTGGTGCGACAGCACTTTCCGTAACGCTTTTTATATAGAATTTAATATTTGATTAAGAAAGTATGTTTATGGGGATAAGCGTATTGACATTTTTATAAAATATTATACAATAATTGAAGGAGCATATTTTTTGCTTCTTGCGACAAACTGTAAATATCGTGTTTTCGATCAACGGCAGAAAAGGAACGGTAAAGTATGGATTCTATTTTAGCATTTTGGAATCAAATGACGGATAATCCGCTTCTGTTTATCGCAGTATCGCTGACGTTAGGCGTAATTCTGGTAAACGGTTGGACGGATGCTCCCAATGCTATCGCAACGTGTGTCGTAACAAGGTGTATGCCACCAAAGGCGGCAATACTTATGGCGGCGGTGTTCAATTTCTTGGGCGTTTTCGTAATGACGCTCATCAACGCTACCGTTGCCGAAACGATAACCAAAATGGTGGATTTCGGCGCAGACCCCGATAAAGCCATTATCGCGTTAAGCGCGGCGTTGTTTGCTATAGTTCTTTGGGCAACGCTTGCTTGGGTGTTCGGTATTCCCACCAGCGAAAGCCACGCGCTGATCGCAGGTCTTACCGGTAGTGCCATAGCACTTCACAACAGCTTGGGCGGTGTAAACGGCGACGAATGGATAAAGGTCGTATACGGTATCGGCATTTCGGTTGCACTCGGCTTTGGCTTGGGTTGGATAGTTTGTAAATTGGTTACCATTCTATTCTACAAAGCAAATCGACCTAAAACCGAACCCTTCTTCAAGGGTGCGCAGATCGCGGGTGCGGCATCGATGGCATTTATGCACGGCGCGCAGGACGGTCAGAAGTTTATGGGCGTTATCCTGCTTTGCGTGTATATGTCCAAGGGTGAAAGCCTGCCCTCCGATATAGATATCGCAGGCGAATATATGTGGCTTATGGTTCTCTGCTCGGTAGTAATGGCACTCGGTACTGCTATGGGCGGCAAAAAGATAATCAAATCAGTTGGTATGGATATGGTTAAGCTCGAAAAATATCAGGGCTTCTCGGCGGATATCGCGGCGGCATTGTCGCTTCTGTTCTGCTCGGTATTCAGCTTGCCTGTATCAACCACACACGCAAAGACAACGTCTATTATGGGCGTTGGCGCGGTGAAGAGGGTTTCTGCAATCAACTTCGGCGTGGTTAAGGAAATGGTATTCACTTGGGTGCTTACCTTCCCCGGATGCGGACTTGTGGGCTTCTTGATGACTAAACTGTTTATGATGATATTTACTTGAAAGGAAAATAAAAAATGGCTAAGGGCGATAAATTCTATTTCGATAACTTCTCTGCAAGCACCGAGCTTTCCAAGCAGGCAGCATGCTATCTTGTAAAATGTCTTGAAAATTACGACCCCGAAAATATCACGACTATGCTTGAGGAAATGCACGCTATCGAGCATAACGCCGATAACAAGAAGCACGAAATGACAGAAGCATTGGCAAAGGCGTTCGTAACTCCCATCGACCGTGAGGATTTGGATATGTTAAGCCATAATCTCGACGAGGTCACCGATAAAATCGAAGAAATATTGCAGAAGTTCTATATATACAATATTCAGACAGTATATCCCTCTGCCGTTGCGTTTGCTAAAAATATCGTAAAATCCTGCGAGCTTCTCTGCACGCTTATGGGAGAGTTTGAAAATTTCAAAAAGTCCAAGAAGATACACGAGCTTATTATCGAGCTTAATGACGTCGAGGAGGAATGCGACAAGCTTTACCTCTCTTCAATGCGTGATCTTACAAAGGAATCCAACGATATTCTTGCAATAGTTTCCTGGCGTAAGGTATTCGATTGCCTTGAATCCTGTGCCGACGCTTGCGAGCACGTAAGTGAATGCGTTGGATCGGTTATAATGAAGAATACCTGATTTCATCAAAATATAATCAAAAGGACACCGAAGGGGTGCCTTCCATAAAGCAGGTTTTACCTGCCTAAAACCAAAGGAGTACGGACGATTTGTTCGTACTCCTTTCCCATACAGTCGGGCGATAGTAAAGCCTTCCTCCGGGAGGAAGGTGGCACGCGGAGCGTGACGGAAAGAGCCCGCGTGACTTTAGTTTTAATAAATTTAATTGTAACGCGCTCTCCCTCCCCCGACTCCGTCGGGAGCTCCCTCCCGGAGGGAGCCTTTGGTTTGTATGCTCCGAGAGCCTGTCTTCTTTTCCTGACAAGCACTGCTTTTGTGGACACAAAAGCGAAGCCCCGCGCGAGGCGGGGCGAGGATCATTTACTATAACCGCAATTTTTAGCAACTTTTACGAGGCCTACTTTTTCACAAACTGCTACTCCAAGAGGTGAGTCATCCTCGTCTGAGTTAGCGTTTCCAATGGTAGCATTGTCTCTCAAACAGTAATCAATAGCATATCTCCATATCAAGTCGATAGCTTTTTCTTCGCTTGTTGTATTGATCGTAAAAATAGCACCAATATCATATTTTTTGAGTTCTCTGATTTGATCAAGATCAGGCATAGCGAGGCAAATCAGTTCTTCATTTTCAAAAATCCCCATAGGTGTCATTCCTACATTTCCCTTGCCATCAAAGTGAATTTGGATTGCTCTGACATGGCATTCTGCACATCCGCCGCTTTGCTTGAAGGTTTTTATTAAAGGCATATCTTCTATGGTGAGCAAGCGAATTCCCAGACCTTCATATTCAGGAACAGAAACCGTATCTTTGGGATAGATCATATCGTATCTGTAACGGCAGGTAAGCCCTAACTTTGCTACTTCGGCATCAAAGAGCTCCCATTCCGTATCAACCGATCTGCGTACAGAGAATCTCGGATTTGTGAGTTTGCCGAATAGATTCAAATAAGGCAGTGCGTCTGCCTCTGTTTCGCAGATGAGCATTACGGCAGGCTCTACGGAATTGTAATCCGACACATAAACAAAATGCTCAAGATTTTCGGGATTCCCAAGCGTAAGGATCTCAGACTCTGCAACCGTCATTCCTACAATATCCTCGGCATACTTAAGAGGATTATGTGTAAAGCAAAAGTCCAGAGCGAGGTCAATATCCGACACCTTTAATTCCGGAAAACTTCTTCTGAAATGGCTGATTGCAATTTTACCGGAAAGATCGTGCCAAGTGACTGCCTCTCCAGAATACTTTTCACGGTATTCACTCGGCGTGATACTGTAAAAGTTTTTGAAGGCGCGAGTGAAACTTTCGGGGCTTGCATAGCCGAAGTCAAGAGCAATTTCAAGTATGTTTTTTTGCGTTCTGCGAAGTTCAAGTGCGCTTCTTGTGAGTTTGTAAATACGAGAGTATTCCACGGGGCTGTATCCCGTATGCTGTCTGAAGATTGCATCAAAGTAGGTGAGTGAAAATCCTGCGTTATCTGCAATACTCTGTAGCGACAGATTGTCTTTTGGATTCTTTTGTATGAATCCGATGGCTTTGTCAATTAAGTTTTTGTTTTCCATAAAGTCATCTCCTTTCTGTGCTTACATTTTAGCATACGAATACCTCAGTTGTCCTTGCAGAGATTATTGACTTATTTTTATTATAACACATATCTTGCTGTACAGCAAGAGAAGGTGCACCTGCTTTATCGCAGGTGCGCCAAAAGGTGTCCTTTTGCTGTAATGGCGTTATCTGCAGCATTAACTTATGCTTAAAAAGGATTGATTTTTATGACCGAATATGATATAATATGCAAATCAAAGGACAGTTATCGCCGATAAGGTTTTTCCTATTCGGCTTTATTTTATAGGAGGCATCGGAAAAATGCAGATTTATGAAGAATTAAAAGCGCGCGGACTGATAGCTCAGGTAACCAATGAGGAAGAGATCAGAGAGCTTGTCAATAACGGCAAGGCAAAGTTTTATATCGGCTTTGACTGCACCGCAGACAGCCTTACCGCAGGTCATTTTATGGCGCTCACTCTTATGAAGCGTCTTCAGATGGCGGGCAACAAGCCTATTGCGCTTATCGGCGGCGGCACGACAATGATCGGCGACCCCTCGGGCAGAAGCGATATGAGAAAAATGCTCACCAAGGAAGATATCGACCATAACGCCGATTGCTTCAAAAAGCAGATGGAAAAGTTTATCGAATTCGGTGAAGATAAGGCAATGATGATCACCAACGCCGATTGGCTGTTGAACCTCAATTACGTTGATATGCTTCGCGACGTCGGTGCCTGCTTCTCGGTAAACAATATGCTCAGAGCCGAATGCTACAAGCAAAGAATGGAGAAGGGTCTTTCCTTCCTCGAATTCAACTATATGATAATGCAGTCCTACGACTTCTATTATCTTTTCAAGAACTACGATTGCAATCTGCAGTTTGGCGGCGACGACCAGTGGTCGAATATGCTCGGCGGTACCGAGCTTATAAGACGTAAGCTCGGCAAGGACGCTAATGCGATGACGATAACCCTCCTTACCGACTCGCAGGGCAAGAAAATGGGCAAGACCGCAGGCAATGCAGTATGGCTCGATCCCAACAAGACCTCGCCCTTTGAATTTTATCAGTATTGGCGCAACGTTGATGATGCTGACGTTATGAAGTGCATCCGTATGCTCACCTTCATTCCTATCGAAGAAATCGACGAAATGGAAAAATGGGACGGTTCGCGCATCAACGAAAAGAAATCCATACTCGCGTATAGCCTTACCGAGCTCGTTCACGGCGAGGAAGAGGCAAAGAAGGCGGAAGCAACCTCGCGTGCACTCTTCAGCGGCGAGGGCGACGACGCAAATATGCCCTCAACCGTTGTAGACGCTTCGCTTTTGGTTGACGGCAATATCAGCGTTATCGATCTTCTTGTGTTGGGCGAGCTTGCAAAGAGCAAGGGTGAAGCCCGCCGTCTTATCGAGCAGGGCGGCATCAGCATCGACGGTGAAAAGGTAACCTCCGTCGGTCAGACCGTTTCGGAAGCTGCGCTTGCTGAGGGCATCAAGCTCAAGAAGGGTAAAAAGATATTCCGTAAATATTCGCTTTAAAGCAAACCGTCAGAAAATCGGATAAAGCAAAAACAAACCACGCTTCCTGTTTGGGAAGCGTGGCTTTTTTATTAACCGTTGGATTTTTCCAAATCTTTTTTGCGGATCTCGACACGTCTTACCTTGCCGCTGATGGTCTTGGGAAGCTCGTCAACGAAATCTACTATTCTGGGATACTTATAAGGTGCGGTGTGTGTCTTTACGTATTCCTGAATTTCCTTTTTCAGTGCGTCAGTGCCTACAGTGCCCTTGGTGAGAACGATGGTCGCTTTAACGATCTGACCGCGGATCTCATCGGGAACGGGCGTGATAGCACATTCAAGCACGTAGGGAAGCTCCATAATAACGCTTTCGATCTCGAACGGGCCGATACGGTAACCGGAAGATTTGATAACGTCGTCGATACGTCCAACGTACCAAAGATATCCGTCCTCGTCCATAGTCGCTTGGTCACCTGTGTGGTAATAACCGTCGTGCCAAACGTCGTTGGTCTTTTCCTCGTCGAGATAATATCCGATAAATAAGCCGCAAGGAGTTCCGTTCTTGGTGCTGATACAGATCTCACCCGTGTCGCCCGTCTTACATTCGTTTCCGTCGGGATCGAGGATCTTGACGTCGTACAAGGGACTGGGCTTACCCATAGAGCCAATCTTGGGAGTAGATCCTACGAAGTTTGCGATAGAAAGCGTGGTTTCAGTCTGACCGAAGCCCTCCATAATGGTAAGACCGGTAGCCTTTTTGAACTGATTGAATACCTCGGGGTTGAGCGCTTCGCCTGCAGTGGTGGCATATTCGATAGAGGAAAGATCGTATTTCGAAAGGTCTTCCTTGATAAAGAATCGGTACATTGTAGGAGGTGCGCAGAAGGTAGTGATGTTATATTGCTTAAAGAGGGGAAGAATATCTTCCGAACGGAATCTGTCGAAGTCATAGGTGAAGGTAGCCGCTTCACAGAGCCATTGTCCGTAAAGCTTGCCCCAAAGCGCCTTGCCCCAGCCTGTATCGGAGATGGTGAAGTGCAGACCGTTGGGATTGACGTTGTGCCAATGTCTTGCGGTGGGGTAGTGACCTAAGGCATACTTGAAGGAATGCGTTGCGATGCGGGGATAACCGGTTGTTCCGGAGGTGAAAAGCATCAGCATCGGATCATTTCCGCAGGGAGAATCTTCGGTGCGTTCGTAATGAGTGCTGAAGCGTTCCATTTCAAGATTAAAGTCGTTCCAACCGTCCTTTTTGCCGCCAACGAGAACCTTGATCATGCCGGGAAAATCCTTTGCAGCCTTTTCTGCCTCGGTTGAAACCTCGCCATCTGCGGTGCATACGATTGCTTTAACCTGTGCAGCCTTGTATCTGTACGTAAAGTCGTGCTCAACAAGCTGGTTGGTAGCAGGGATAGCGATCGCGCCGATCTTGTGGAGTGCGAGCATACAGAACCAGAATTGATAATGACGCTTCAATACAAGCATTACGGTGTCGCCCTTTTTAATACCGAGCGATTCAAAATAGTTGGCTGTCTTTGCCGAGTAACGCTTCATATCGCGGAAGGTGAATCTGCGTTCAGCTTTATCGTTGGAAACCCAAAGCATAGCAAGCTTGTCGGGGTCCTTTTCTGCGATAGCATCTACACAGTCAAACGCGAAATTAAATTTGTCGTCGTTCTTGAAGGCGATACCGTTAAATACGCCGTTTTCGTCGTATGAGGATTCGATAAAGTTATCTGCAACGGTTTTTACCGTGTTTTCGGAGATGGCGGTCTTTGCGGCGAT
This sequence comes from Eubacteriales bacterium, assembly GCA_045593165.1. GTDB lineage: Bacteria > Bacillota > Clostridia > Oscillospirales > CAG-382 > Coliplasma. The sequence continues at coordinate 14,152 of JAZNWF010000004.1, read as the reverse complement.
GAACGGTGCTTCGGGATAGGATTCGGCGTAGTCACCGTCCTGCGGATTCAAAACGACAGCGTGGAATTCACATCCGCCCTCGCTTACAGCAATCATACCGTGGGGAATGATACTGTTGTAGAATATCGAGTCACCCTCGTTCAAAACGGCAATATGTCCGCCGACCTGGACCTTGAGTGAGCCCTTAACGATAACGTCAAATTCCTGACCGTTGTGCGAATTAAGCTTGATAGGCGCGTTCTGCTCCTCTGCCATATAGGGCATCTTTACCAAAAACGGCTCGGCAAGCTTATCCTTGAATTTAGGTGCAAGGTTGTAATAAACGCCTGCCTGCTTTTTAATTATTTCAAGACCCTCGCCCTTACGGGTAATTGCAAACGAGGTAAGAGTAGTACTCGTACCCTCGATAATGTCAACAACCTCAACGTTGCACGCCTTTGCACACTTGTAGATGAAGGTAAAGCTGAAATCGGTTTCGCCCTGCTCTAAAAGCTTGTAATCCTCAACCGATACACCGGTAAGCTTTGCAAGCTCCTCCTGCGAATAGCCCTTTGCCTCGCGCAGCGCTTTGATTCTGCCTGCTACCTCTTTCAAATTCATTTCCATGTCGTTTTGCTCCTTTCGTTTCTGTACGCTCCATACGGATAATTCAGATTTGAATAAAACAAAAAACCCGTCCCAAAGTTTTGCTTTGAGACGGGTCATACAACTCGCGGTACCACTCAAATTGCGGAAATAAATTCCGCCACCTTATAGGCTCTGACAAGCCCTTGCTTTAACGCAGCTTTACGGAAGGAGCCTACTCATAAAATTTTCGGTCCTCCAACTCGGAAGTGATGGGTCATTGGAAAGCTTCATCGTTGGCTCGCAGCAACCGCCAACTCTCTGAAGATTTGGCAATCCGACCGTCTTCGTCATAGTTGTTTGTGATATTCAAATTTCGATGTAAGGGATTATACTCTCATTTAAGCGCGTTGTCAATAGTTTTTCCGGAAAAAATGCGGAATTTTATCCTCGTTATTTTTTGAGCCCTAAAATCTCAACAGATTCGTCACGCATCTTGTATTTGAGTATTTTACCTGCGGCATTCATCGGGAATTCATTGACGAAAAGGAAATATCTCGGAACCTTGTGACGCGCGATAAACGCATTGCCGAATTCCTTCATTTCGTTTTCGTCTGCCGTTTCGCCCTTGTGGAGTATTACCCACGCACAGCATTCCTCGCCGTACTTTTCGTCGGGAACGCCAACAACCTGAACGTCGCGTACCTTAGGGTTGGTAAGGTAAAACTCTTCGATTTCGCGCGGGTAAAGGTTTTCGCCGCCGCGGATTATCATATCCTTCAATCTGCCGGTTACTTTGTAGTATCCGTCGGGGGTGCGACAGCATATATCACCGCTGTGAAGCCAACCGTCAGCATCGATCGCTTGTGCGGTTGCCTCGGGCATCTTGTAATAACCCTTCATAATATTGAAGCCGCGCGCTACAAATTCGCCGCTTTCTCCGTCGGGAAGTTCTTCTCCCGTTTCGGGGTCGATAACCTTGCATTCAACACCGGGGAAGGGGCTGCCTACCGTTTCAACGCGGTGGTCAATGTCCTCGTTTACCTCGCCCATAGTACAGCCGGGCGAAGCCTCGGTCTGTCCGTAAACTGAGATTATCTCGCGCATCTTCATTTCATCTGCCGCACGGCGCATAAGGTCTGCAGGGCAGTTTGCGCCTGCCATGATACCGGTTCTCATATACGAGAAGTCGGTTTTTGCAAAATCCTTGTGGTTGAACATCGCGATAAACATAGTAGGAACGCCGTTGAAGCAGGTTATGTGCTCGTCGTTTACGCAGGCAAGCGATGATTTGGGCGAGAAATAGGGAATAGGGCAAAGCGTGCCGCCGTGGGTCATCATAGAGGTCATCGAAAGCACCATGCCGAAGCAATGGAACATCGGAACCTGTATCATCATACGGTCGGCGGTGGAAAGGTCCATTCTGTCGCCGATTGTCTTGCCGTTGTTTACTATGTTGCGGTGAGTGAGCATAACACCCTTGGGGAAGCCTGTCGTACCCGAGGTATATTGCATATTACATACGTCATCGGGCTTAACCAAGGAAGCGCGTCTGCGCACTTCTTCGCGGGGAACGAGCGAGGAACGCGAAAGCATCTGATTCCAATCCAGACAGCCGTTCATCGAAAATCCAACGGTTACAACGTTGCGCAAGAAGGGAAGGTTTTTCGAATAAAGCGGTTTTCCGGGAGTAAGCGTTTCAAGCTCGGGGCAGAGCTCTTGTATAATTTCCTTGTAGTTGATGTCTTTACAGTACTCGATCATAACGAGCGTATGAGTGTCGGACTGCTTTAACAGGTATTCTATTTCGTGAATCTTGTATGCGGTATTTACCGTTACCAGAACTGCACCGATTTTTGTGGTTGCCCAGAAGGTAATATACCATTCGGGTACGTTGGTTGCCCAAACAGCGACGTGGTCGCCCGCCTTTACGCCCAAAGAAATGAGCGCTGCCGCACATTCGTCTACGTCACGGCGGAACTGCTCGTAGGTTCTCGTGTAATCAAGCGTTGGGTATTTGAAGGCGTACTGGTCGGGGTAGTTTTCTACCATTGTGTCAAGCACGTCGGAGAAGGTTGCGTCGATAACGTCGTATTTCTTCCATACGAACGTGCCGGTTCTCGAGCGGTTGTAATAATAACGGTCGTGCTCCTTTTTGTCGCGGCTTAAAGATGCGATGTAATTTGTGAAATGGGTGAGCACGATATCTGCGTCGTTTATTTCCTCGTTCCACGCCGCGCAGATAAATCCGTCGAAATTCAGCGAGGAAAGCGCACCGAGGAGCTTTTCCACAGGAAGCTCGCCCTCTCCGATAAGCACGGTCTTGCCGTCCTTCATATCGCCCAAGCGTACGTATTTTATGTATGCGCCGAGTACCTTGATGGTGGTTTCAGCCGTTTCACCTGCGCCGAAATAAGTGCCTCGTACGTTCCACGATGCGCCTATTGCGGCAGAAGAAAAGCGGTTGATTATTTCTATTACCTTTTCCGTGTCGGAAAGGTATCCTACGGTTTCCAAAAGTATACCGACGTCGGAGATTTCTGCACGCTTGACTGCAGGCTCTAATTTTTCCTTTAATACGTCGAATTCAACTTCATTTTCAATACGGACTATAATATAAGCGATGCCCGCGCTTGCCGCCATATCCACGTATTTCAAAATCGTTTCCGCATTCGCGTCGTTACGTTCAAGTGAATAGGGATAGCTGAGTGCGGATACGGAAAGATTGCGGTTTATCAGCTTTCTTTTTGCGTCTGAAACACGGTCGCGGCGTAAAATGCTGTCGTGATGCTGACTGCGCTCCTTGATGGCATCGTATATTTCGAAGCCTTCAAAACCGTAATCGTACGCATAACGGCAGGTGTCGAGAAAGGATGACCTGCTTACGTTTTTTGTTGAGAATACGATTTTCATTTTATGCCTCCTCGAATACGATCTTGTTGAGTGCATTTATGTATGCTCTTATGCTTGCCGCAACAATATCGGTCGAAATGCCGTTACCCGAATATAGCTTGCCGTTGTTACGCAAGCGTACGAGAGCAGAGCCCAACGCTTCCTTTCCTTCAGTTACGGACTGTACCTGAAAATCGTCTAATTCGTAATGGAAGCCAATACACTGTTCAATAGCTCGGAATGCCGAATCAATAGGTCCGTCGCCCGTGCTGACACCGCAAATGGTTTCGCCGTTGCATTTCAATGTAACCTGCGACATAGAGCTTGCAAGATTACTGCTGTTGGTAGTGTAGCTTTCGAGATGATATGTAGAGGGAGCTTGCATAGCCGAGCTTGCAATAAGCGCTTCGAGCTCCTTTGCACCTACGGTATCCTTCTTTTCACATACCTGGATAAGCGCCTTGTGTACGTTACCGATATCGGAATCGGATAATTCGTAGCCAAGTATCTGTGTTGCATGTGCTACCTGTGCAATTGTGCTGTCAGCATCGAGAAGCATTCTCTTCTTTTCACTTACTGTTGCTTCGTTTTCATATGCTTCGTGATTGATATTGGAAAGCATATCCTCTATACTTGTATGGATTTTTGTGTTATTTAAATCGGTTTCTGCGCCTATCTGCGAATTGCAGGCTTTAAGCGCATCAGCCAACTCGCCGGTGAGAAGAACGTCCTTGCCTGCCATAGCGCATTTGATACCGTCTGCACCTGCGGAGATCGCCGCAATTGCAGAAGCGACCGCCATGTTGATTTTATCGGATACCTGAACGTATACAGGTATGGATACGTTTTCCTTTACCTTTGCGGTAAGATTCGCGATATCTTGCGGGAGAGATACTCCTGCATCATCGCAAATGGTAATAATGCTCGCACCGTTACTTTCTGCTTCCTTTGCCGCGGCAACGAGAAAATCAACGTCTGCGCGCGTTGCGTCAAGCGCGGAGAATTCGATATCCTCGCAGAACGATTTTGCACATTTTACCAATTCTGCAATTTTCGTAAGCATTTTTTCGGATTTGATGTGGTATGTGTATTCCATCAAAACGGTGGATGCGGGAATCTCTATCTGCAAACGAGGAGATTTGGCATCCTTTATGCATTCCCAAGCAGTCTGAACCTCGTCGGCAGTAAAGCCTACGGGTATAGCTAGTGTTGCGTTGCGTACGTTTTGCGAGATCGTTTTACAAATGATAGCATCCTCGCGCGCGTTCTTCACGGGTGCAAGCTCAACAGTGTTTGCACCGAGCGAATCTGCACATACTGCGATTGCGGTCTTTTCACGGAAAAGAAGCGAGAAGCTGCGATCCTGCGAAAGCTTTTTGAGTGTGATATCGGAAATGTTGATTTTTTTCATTTTCTAACCCTTTCGTGATCCGGAAATTTTCAAAGAAGATTTAGTTCAACCGACAAAAAAACGCTCCCGTCTCCTTGTCGGTTCAAAGAGACGAAAACGTTAAAAACAAAGTTAACTTTTCCGCGGTACCACTCTTCTTCATCCGTTGCGGATGCCCTTAGATGCAAAAACATCTTTACTCTGTTACGGGAGCTCCCGTCTGCCCTTACGTCTGATTTTCACGGCAGCCGCTCCGCGGTGAGTTCTGCAAAGAATTCCCAATGCCTCGCACCAAACGGCATCTCTCTGTACGGCGAATGCTTTTGCATACTATTCCGCATCACTGCGTTTATTATTGTGATGAATTTTATCACAATACGCCTTGTTTGTCAAGGCTTTTTCGCTAAATATCTGCAATCAAAAAAGCATCGGATGCCAAATCGACGTCCGATGCTTTTTAATTAAATTAAATTAAAGCTTGCAGATATCTGCGTCTGTAATGAGGTGGAAGCCTGCGTTTTCGAGTGCAGCCTCTGCAATTTCATTGTCTTCAACGCGAAGAACTACGTATGCGTGCTTTTCGGTACGCGCCATAAACGCGTAAAGATATTCCATATTGATACCCGATCTGTCAAGCACATCGAGCGCGGCGGTAAGCTTGCCGGGTGCATCGCCTATCTTAACACCGACTACCTCTGTCACCTTTATAAGATAACCCTTTTCCGCAAGAGTCTTTTCAGCGGTGGCTTCATCATTTACAATAAGACGGAGTATACCGAAATCGTTTGTTTCGGCAATCGAGAGGGCTCTGATATTCACGTTGTTCTGTGCGAGCGTGTCGGTAATCGAAACGAGCGCGCCCTGTTTGTTTTCTACGAATACGGTCAACTGTTTAATTGCCATTGTGATATCCCCTTTCTTTAATTAAACCAATTTGCGCTTGTCAACTACGCGGACAGCCTTGCCTTCGCTTCGCGCAATAGTCTTGGGTGCGACAAGATGAACGGTAGGATTGATGCCGAGCATAGTCTTCATCGCGTTTGCAAGAGATTTTTCCATAGCAAGAATTTCGGTTACCTTGTCCGAGAATTTTTCTGCTGTCATTTCAACGTTAATGTCGAACGTGTCGTTGTTGTTCTGTCTGTCTACGATGATCTGGTAATTAGGCTCGTATCCTTCGTTAAGAAGTACGGTTTCGATCTGGCTCGGGAACACGTTTACGCCGCGGATGATAAGCATATCGTCGGTTCTGCCCATTGGCTTCGCCATTTTAATAAGCGTACGTCCGCAGGAGCACTTCTTGCGCGAGAGCACGCAGATATCACGTGTGCGGTAACGTAAAAGCGGGAACGCCTCCTTGTCGAGCGAGGTGAATACAAGCTCGCCCTTGCTTCCTTCGGGAAGAACCTCGCCCGTGTCGGGATCAATAATTTCCGCAAGGAAGTGGTCCTCGTTGATATGCATACCGGTCTGCTCACAGCATTCGAACGACACGCCCGGGCCGGAGGTTTCGGTAAGACCGTAGATGTCGTATGCCTTTATACCCAAGGTTTCTTCAATATTTTTGCGCATTTCCTCGGTCCATGGCTCTGCACCGAAAATACCTGCCTTCAAGGGAATATCCTCGGGCTTATAGCCCTTTTCCTTCAAGGTTTCGCCGATATATGCGGCGTAGGAGGGGGTACAGCAAAGAATAGTTGCGGAAAGGTCGGTCATAAATTGAATCTGACGTTCGGTATTACCCGAAGACATAGGAAGCGTCAAGCAACCTACACGGTGTGAGCCGCCGTTAAGACCGGGACCGCCTGTGAAAAGACCGTAGCCGTATGCAACCTGACATACGTCCTTGTTGGTTCCGCCGGCAGCAACGATAGCACGTGCACAGCAATCTTCCCAAAGGTCTACGTCATTTTGTGTGTAGAAAGCAACAACACGGCGTCCGGTTGTGCCCGAGGTAGACTGAATACGTACGCATTCGTCAAGCGGCTTTGCGAGAAGTCCGTAAGGATATGCATCGCGAAGATCGGCTTTGGTAAGGAAGGGAAGCTTGTGAAGATCCTCAATACCGTTGATATCTTCGGGCTTAACACCCTTTTCATCCATAAGGTTACGGTAATAAGGAACGTTTTCATAAACGTGCTTTACCTGACGTACCAGCTTTTCGGATTGGAGCTTTTTCATCTCCTCAACGGGCATGGTCTCAATTTCTTTTTGATAATACCTTTGTTCCATTTTTATCACCTTTATATTAAAATAATTTACAAAAAATAAATCCTCTGTATTCCTGAAAAGAATACAGAGGACGAGAAGACTCGTGGTACCACCTCTATTTACCGCTTTCTCGCGATTGCGGCCTCGGGGAGTGCAATAACACTCTTGTTCTGTTACGGGAACGCCCGTTGCAGCTTACTTAAAAGATAACCTTTTGTTCGGTGCACAGCTCACAGGATGAATTCAAAATAGCTTTTCCCGTTGCCTCGCACCAACCGACAACTCTCTGTATGGGCCCGTCTAAATCTACTTGTTCCTGCTCAAACGCATTTAAGTTCTTTAGTATATTAGCACGCTTTGCAGATAAAGTCAAGGGAAGCAACCGAATAAATTTGAATTTTGTATAATGTATGCAAACGTAAAAAACAAATTTATTAAAATAATACAAAAAACAAGATGCATTAAACCCCATTTACAAAATAAAAAAAGCGTGATATAATACAAAAAAATACAGATAAACCGCTTTTACGGAGGGGTTTTATGTTGAATGAAAAGATAAAATGCTCGTTTTTGGATATTCTGCGCGAAGAGCTTGTTCCCGCTATGGGCTGTACCGAGCCGATCGCGTTGGCTTATGCCGCTGCCAAGGCGCGTGACGTGCTGGGATGCGAGCCCGAACATATACTTGCAAAGTGTAGCGGCAATATGATCAAAAACGTACGCTGTGTGCGTATTCCCAATTCGGGCGGAATGACGGGTATCGAGCCTGCGTGTGTCCTTGGTGCAATATCGGGCGATGCAAAACGCGATATGGAGGTTTTAGAGGCAGTTACTCCCGAGGGGCTGGCAAAGACCAAGGCTTTTATAAAGGAAGATCGCTGTAAGGTAGAATATCTTGCATCCTCTGTGCCGCTTCATTTTATTATAGAAATGTATGCAGGGAACGATAACGTGAGCGTCGAGGTGCGTTACAGCCATATCAATATCGTACGTATTACCAAAAATGGCGAAATGCTTTTTGTTGACGAGAGCTTACAGGCGGCAAGCGAGGTTGCCGACAGAAGTGCTTTGAGCATTGAAAATATACTTGCCTTTGCCAATGAAGTGGAAATCGATAAGATACGCGAGCTTACCGATAAGCAAATAAGCTGTAATATGGCAATTGCCGAGCGCGGAATGAAGGGCGATTACGGCGTTGGTATCGGAAAATCGATTCTTGAGGTATATGCAAACAGCGTGTTTACAAAAATACGTTCATATTCGTCCGCCGCGTCCGAAGCTCGTATGGATGGTTGCGATATGCCTGTAATTATAACCTCGGGAAGCGGTAATCAGGGCATCACCTCTACCGTTCCGATCATCGTATACGCAAGGGAAAAGGGCATTCCCGAGGAAACCATGCGTCGTGCGCTTGTCTTTTCAAGCTTGATGACGGTTTATCAGAAGGAATATATCGGCAAGCTTTCGGCATTCTGCGGCGCAGTATCGGCGGCTTGTGCGGCAGGTGCTTCGATAACCTATATGCTCGGCGGCACGCTCAAGCAAATAAAGGATACTATCGACAATACTCTTGCGGATATTCCGGGCATAATTTGCGATGGAGCAAAGGCGTCGTGCGCGGCGAAGATATCGTCTGCGCTTGATGCGGCGCTGTTCGCTCACGCACTTGCAATGCAGGGCAAAGCGTATGAATCCAATACGGGAATATTGCAGGATGATACGGGCGAAACGATAAGCTGTGTCGGTCATATCGGCAGAGTAGGTATGCAGCCCACCGATGAGGAAATAGTTAAAATAATGCTTGATTAGTAAAGAATCCGCTCGAAAGGGCGGATTTTTCTTGCAATAAAACGATTTGTATTTTATAATATAATAAATATCAAGGAGGCGTTTTATGGAATCGAAATTGGTGCATTTACAAACAGACTTTGAAAAAGAATTAATCGATAACGCAACACCGTTTTCCGTATATCCGCGCCCCCAACTGAAAAGGGATTCATATCTGTGCCTTAACGGCGATTGGAATTTTTCCGTAAGGGAAGAGAGTAAAACGGTATATACAGGAACCATAAAGGTGCCTTTTCCTCCCGAAAGCCGTATATCCGGAATATTCCATCCGGTTAATAAATGCGACGAGCTTATATACGAGCGTACGTTTACTTTAACGCACGGTTTTGTAAAGGATAAAGTTATTTTGCATTTCGGTGCGTGCGATCAATATGCAAGCGTATACGTAAACGGAAAATCGGTCGGCGAAAACGTTGGCGGCTATCTTCCTTTCAGCTTTGATATAACTAAATACGTGTCTGTTGGCGAGAATACGTTAAGGGTTATCGCGCGCGACCCCCTCGATATCGATCTTCCTTACGGAAAGCAAACCTATAAGCGCGGCGGAATGTGGTATACGAAAATAAGCGGTATATGGCAGACCGTTTGGATAGAAAGCGTTTGTGACGATTATATACAAGGTATCAAGCTCTCGCCCGATTTAAACGGAGTTGATATCGAGGTTTTCGGCGGAAAGCCTCAAAAAACATTGCTTTTCAACGGAAGGGAATATAAATTCAAAGGAAGTCGCTTCCGTTTAGATGTTGAAAACGGTGTGTGCTGGACACCCGATAACCCCAAGCTTTATGATTTTTCGGTGATATCGGGTGATGATAGGGTCGATTCCTATTTTGCGTTGCGTACTGTTAGTATAAGGGAAATCAACGGTGTTGCTTTGATTTGCCTGAATGGCAAACCGATTTTTTCGCACGGATTGCTCGACCAAGGTTATTACAGTGACGGTATATTTCTCCCCGCGAGCGAGCGCGGATACGAGGAGGATATTTTAAAAATGAAGGCGTGCGGGTTTAATATGCTTCGTAAGCATATTAAGCTCGAGCCTGATATATTTTACTATTATTGCGATAAGCACGGAATGCTCGTTTGGCAGGATATGATAAACAGCGGACGTTACAGCTTTCTTGTCGATACGGCACTGCCGACCGTGCTTTTCAGAAAGGGTATTTCGCATCGCGTCAGCGCGAAACGCAAAAAGCACTTTACCGAAACCTGCAAGGGAATCGTCGAGCATTTGTACAATCACCCTTCGGTAGTATATTACACTGTTTTCAACGAGGGATGGGGACAGTTCAACGCACCTTATTATTATAAAATGCTCAAAAAGCTTGACCCATCACGTATTTACGACACCACGTCGGGTTGGTTCAAGGTCGAGCAAACCGACGTTGAAAGCGACCACGTGTATTTCAAGCCCGTAAGGCTGAAATCGGTCAAGGGCAGACCTATGGTACTTTCCGAATTCGGCGGCTATTCCTGTAAGATCGAGGGACATTCGTTCAATCTGGATAAAAACTACGGATACCGATTTTTCAAAAGCTGTGAGGAGCTCGAAAAAGCACTTGTAGATCTGTATGAAGGCGAAATTATGGCTAATATTGAAAACGGACTTTGTGCAGCCGTGTTGACGCAGGTAAGCGACGTTGAGGACGAAACGAACGGACTGCTTACGTATGATCGAAGGGTTCAAAAGGTCGATACTGTTCGCTTTAAACAGATGTCTGATGCCCTATATCATAAATTTTCGGAGGTAAATAATGAAATTCAAGACCGATAACGATTTTTTCTGCTCCTGCTTTAAGGAAATAATTGATGTGCCGAGCCCTACCGGTTATTACGTAAAGTTGAATCCGGTATTAGAACGCTATGCCGAAATGCTTGGTGAAAAGGTTACGTATGATAATAAAAGCACAGCGTATATCACGGTCGACGGCGAGGATAATTCAAAAACCGTGCTTGTCGGTGCACATGCCGATACGATAGGTATGGTGGTGCGTACGATAGATGCAAACGGATTTATACGCGTGCGTCAGCTTGGCGGCGTGAATTATGCAAATTTGGAGGGCGAAACGGTAACCGTTCACACGCGTGACGGCAGGGAATACACGGGGCTTTTCGCTTGTCAATCACATTCTGTGCACGTTTTTGATGATGCCCGTACGCTCGAGCGTAATGAAAATACTATGATCGTTTTACTCGACGAGGATGTAAAATCCAAGGATGACGTTCGTGCACTCGGTATACGTAACGGTGATTTCATTTCGGTCGAACCGCGTTGTCAAATTACAGAGAACGGTTATATCAAATCGCGCTTTATCGATGATAAAGCGGCGGTGGCGTGTGTATTTACTGCGCTTAAGTATATGAAGGAAAACGATCTAAAGCCTAAATATAAAACGGTTTTCGCTTTTCCTTACGGTGAGGAGATCGGCTTTGGCGGTACTTACGTGCCCGAGTGTGTTTCGGAATATGTCGCGCTCGATATCGGGCTTATCGGCCCTGGTTACGACGGTAACGAAAAATCCGTAAGCATCTGCGCAAAGGATAATGCCGCGCCGTATGATTATACGCTTACAAGCCATCTTATTGCACTTGCCGAAAAGGTCGGATGTGATTATAACGTAGATATTTTCTACCGCTACGGAACCGATGCAAATGCCGCTGTCCGCGCGGGCAATAATCTGCGTGCCGCCGCATTCGGTATGGCTGTATATTGCAGTCACGGTATGGAGCGTACTCATATAAAGGGTATAGAAAATACGTTGAATCTTTTACTTGCTTACCTTTTGGATTAATAAAAAAAGAAGAAGACTTCGCAATGGCTACTTCTCATAAGGATGTTAAAACCCCGACAGATATTTAAGTCTGTCGGGGTTGTTTTATTCTGTTCGATAAATTGGAATTTGTCGAACGGACAAACTGAAATTTTGCATCCAATTATCAGTTTACAAACCACTATGTGCCAAGAACACTCCTACGGCATATCCTAATTTATATAACGCAAGCAGTGTTAAACTAACAACTAGTACTCTCCTAATAAAAATCTCATTTTCTGTTCCTGCATTTACCCAAGCCTTAATTTCATTTACGATATTACTAATTTTACTCATTTATGTTACCTCCTAAATAAAATTTACGAATAGAAAGTAACATCTTTTTTCAAATAGCACCATAAAATCACGGTTGCACTTGTGTAAACTTGCCGTTGCATTTACAAATTAAGGTCATTTTGTATATAGCCGATGAATTTTCCTATCGCATATCCTGCTCCATAAAGAAAACTAACAATAACAATAATACAAACACATATCAATAAAACATATAATGCTACCAGTAATTTTCGTTGATTGCCTGATAAGTTTGATACAAAGTTATTCCAAACCAATAACATATTTTTGGCCTTGTAGCTTACTGTTGCATCTTCTTTATTTTTATTCTCTTCTGTTCCCCTAATTAAATAATCCAAAGAGACATCAAAATATTCACTCATAAAGAGAAGTCTTGTCAGCTCTGGGTATGCCTTATCGTTCTCCCACTTCGAAATCGATTGTCGGGACACATCCAATAATTCCGCCATCTCTTCTTGTGATATATTTTTCGTTTTGCGCAATTCATATAAGCGTTCTCCAAATGTCACTACCATGCCTCCACCAACTTCTTATTTATCGAACTGATTCAAAAGAACCAGCATCGCATCTGTAAATACAAACGCTTTATTGGGCCATTCCCAAACCCATTTTATTATAACATACCAGTCTATATTATTCAAGTTTTATTCCGACTTCGTCGGAGTGATATTATTGCAAAGCAATAGTGTTATTGAAACCTTTCGGTTTCAGTGTTATTTTATTCGCCAAACTCGGCGTAGCCGAATATCACGATGCGAAGCATCATATCACTGCGAAGCAATATCACTCGCCAAATATATTTGGCGAATAAAACTGCGAGACTTCCTTATCAGAAGTCTCGCAAAGTCTTCTTCTTTTTTGCTTATTGGGTTATTGTGAACGTGTCAAAAAGAGCCTGCATAATAGCGTAAAGTCCTTCGTACATTTCGGTAACAAACTGTGCTTCGATAACGTACGCCGCGTTTTCACAGTCTATAACGTAATAGTGCAAGCAAATGTTATCGCTTTCGAAATATATAGCTTTCGCCTTGTAGTTACCTATTAAGGTTTCAAATTCGTAGTAAGGCTCGCCGTTCGAAGCTTTTTTGTCGGATATAAAGGCCTCGGCATCGGTATTGCATATCGTTACGTTATAATAAACGCTCGGGTTATCGCCCCAGCTTTCGTATATGAATCTGTCAACACTTTCCTCGGACGAAAAAACAAAATATTCGGGATCATAGGCAATAGTATACTTGCCAACCGTACCTTTTGCTATCTCGACGGGAATAATATTTGCTTCGCCCTCGCGCATGACCTCAATATATGCTTGCGGATTAGCTATGCTTTCTTCTTCTTCTTCTTCTTCTTCGAATCGGTCGTTTGATGCTTCCGATTCAATAGAAACGTCATACGATTCCTCGACAGAGGTAACGTCAAGAATATCGGGCGAGTCATTTTTCGCATTTTCCTGACACGATGCTAAAAAAAGGCAAATCAGGAGAAATGATATAATACATAATCTTGTTTTCAAATGGTATGCACCTTCTTTCATTCGTATTATATCATATAACAAATATAGTATCAATAGTTCTTGAAGCAAAAAGAAAGACGGCTAACAGCCGTCTTTCTTTGAAGATCTATAATCTTTTAATTACTTGCGAGTCTTAACAACTACTGCAGAACCTGCAACTGCTACGAGAGCGAGGATCGCGAATACGAGCATGTTGGAAGCGTCGCCGGGTTCAACGGGTTCTTCTACTGCTGCGCCGTTGGTTACGTAGTAGGTGTCACGTGCTGCGTTTACACCAAGGTAGAAGTCGCTGTCTACTTCGATAGTTTCGTTGTAGATTGCTTCGCCACCATTGTACTTAGCAACGAGTGCATTGTAGGTATCCATAAGATCCTGGTTGTAGTTTGCGTCGGTTGCGTTGTATACGAATGCCAAGAGGAAGCCGCCTGCGGGAACGGTTACTTCGTTCTGGAAGCCTTCCTTGCCTTCGGATACCTTAACGAGGTTGTTACCGATCTGTACGATCTTACCGTCAGCGTCTGCTACGAGGAGCCAGCTGTAACGGAGGTTAGCATCGTCAGAAAGGATTACTCTGTCTTCAGCGCCTGCTGCGAATACGAATACGTCGCC
>JAZNWF010000003.1:0-3204 GCA_045593165.1 Eubacteriales bacterium | reverse complement strand
AAAACCTACGTTGGAAAATCCAACGCAAATAAATAAAGATATATTAAATACTAACTTACCGAAAAAAGATAAATCAATTACGGATTTATCAAATACCGATTCCATTCCTATCCTTTCCCAAGAACCCTTACCTTTCGGGGAGGACGCGGCAGAGCCGACGGAACGGAAAGGAAAAGAAGCGGCAACACAAAGCGCAGTAGAAATATATCGGGAGATCATCAAGGACAATATCGACTATGATATTCTCCTACACGATAACAGATTTGACGCTGACCGTATCGACGAGATCGTTGACCTCATTCTTGAAACGGTCTGCACCGCGAGAAAGACGCTACGCATAGCGGGCGACGATTACCCCGCAGAGCTTGTCAAGTCAAAGTTTTTGAAGCTGAATAGCTCGCATATAGAGTTTGTTTTGGATTGTATGAAGCAGAACACAACAAAGGTACGCAACATCAAGCAGTATCTACGGGCTGTACTCTTTAATGCACCGTCCACCATAGACAACTACTATACCGCCCTTGTCGCTCACGATATGGCGGCGGGCTATTTCAAAAAAGAATAATCCGAGGGGGTGATACCGTATGACAAATCCGTACCGTTCGGGGGTACCGCCCTAACACAGAAATTTACCTTGCGAAAGGAGGAACACAATGCAAGACCAGGTAAACGAAAAAGTGGTAGCCGTTTCAATCAAAACAACCAAGCTGACCGCTTCCGTTCTGCAAGCGGCAATCAAACAAGTGCTTGCAAAAATGAAAGCGCAGAAAGGAAAACAGCCGCGCGGCAAGCAGACCCTAAAACAGCTTATGAAGCAGAACACGGGCATTTCAAACATTGAGATCACCGTCAGCAATATCAAGGACTTTACCGCTACGGCGAAAAAATACGGGATAGACTTCGCGCTGAAGAAGGACGTAACCGAAACCCCGCCCCGCTACCTTGTATTTTTCAAAGGGCGCGACGCTGACGTTCTGACGGCGGCATTTAAGGAGTTTTCCGCAAAGAAGCTGACAAAGGAACAGAAGCCGTCTATCAAGAAACTGCTTGCCACAATGAAAGAAACGGCGGCGGCGCGGAACGCACAGCGCGAGAAAGTCAACAAGAAAGATCGGGGGCTGACGCTATGAAAAAGAAATCAATCAAGCCTATTTTATTAAAGCTCCCGTATCTCGCTTTTGTCTATCTCTTTGACAAGCTCACAGAGGCTATCCGTCTTTCCTTGCGGGACGACGTTATGGAAACGCTGTTAGCTATGGGCGAGGGCTTTGCCGAAGCGTTTGACACATTCGCGCCGAGCTTCCACCCCGTAGATTTGACCGTCGCCGTGATCGGAACGGGGCTTATTTTCCTTGTGATGTATGTACGCGGGCTTGAAGCCCGGAAGTACCGCAAAGGAATGGAATACGGCTCGGCACGTTGGGGCAACGCCGAGGATATTGCGCCGTACATAGACCCCGTATTTGAAAATAACGTACTACTTACCAACACCGAGCGTCTTATGATGTCAAGCCGTCCGTCCCACCCGAAATATGCGAGAAATAAAAACGTGCTTGTAGTCGGCGGTAGCGGAAGCGGCAAAACCCGCTTTTACGTCAAACCGAACTTAATGCAAATGCACAGTAGCTACGTTGTTACAGACCCGAAAGGCACTGTCCTCATTGAGTGCGGAAAGATGTTACAGCGCGGCGGGTATCGGATAAAGGTACTCAATACGATTAACTTCAAAAAATCAATGCACTATAACCCGTTTGCGTATATTTATAACGAAACGGACATTTTGAAGCTCGTTAATACCTTGATTGAGAACACCAAAGGTGACGGCGAGAAAAGCGGCGAGGACTTTTGGGTAAAAGCCGAAAAGCTCTATTACTGTGCGCTGATCGGATATATCCATTACGAAGCCCCCGAAAGCGAAAAGAACATATCCACTCTGCTTGATATGATTAACGCTTCCGAAGCCCGCGAGGACGACGAGGAATTTCAAAATCCCGTTGACCTTATGTTTGAGAGGTTAGAGGAAAAAGACCCCGAACACTTTGCCGTTAAGCAGTATAAGAAATACAAGCTCGCGGCGGGCAAAACGGCAAAATCAATCCTCATATCGTGCGGTGCGCGGCTTGCTCCCTTTGATATAAAAGAGTTGCGCGAGCTTATGGAAACCGACGAAATGGAGCTTGACACCCTCGGAGATCGTAAGACGGCGTTATTCATCATTTCAAGTGATACCAACAGTACCTTTGACTTTGTAAACGCGCTGATCTGCTCACAGCTTTTCAACGTACTGTGTACCAAAGCCGATGACGTGTACGGCGGGCGGCTTCCCGTTCACGTCCGTTGTCTGCTCGACGAATTTGCAAATATCAAAATTCCCGATATGCAACGTCTGATCGCTGTACTCCGAAGCCGTGAAATCTCTTGCTCCCTTGTGGTGCAATCCCAAAGTCAGCTAAAAGCCATTTACAAAGATCACGCAGATACCATTGTCGGCAACTGTGATACTATGCTGTTTCTCGGCGGCAAGGAGAAAACGACGCTCAAAGAAATCTCTGAAATCTTGGGTAAGGAAACAATCGACAGCTTTAATAAAAGCGAAAACCGAGGACGCGAGGTGTCCCACGGGCTGAACTTCCAAAAGCTCGGTAAGGAGCTTATGACCCAAGACGAAATTGCCACAATGGACGGCAGTAAATGTATTCTGCAAGTGCGCGGTGTACGCCCCTTTATCTCGGATAAATTCGATATTACCGCGCACCCGAACTATAAATACCTCTCTGACTTCGACAAGAAAAACACCTTTGACCCCGAAAAGGAGTTAAAGCGTCGCCCCGCAATCGTCGGGCAAAACGAAGTCTTTGACTATTACGAAATCGACGTTGACGCAAGTTGACGGGAAAGGAGGATAATTTGAAACAAGTACATACGGGCTATGAGGTACGCGCTCCCACTCGGCAGCGCGTAACGTAGCACACCCCGAAACCGCCGCAGAAATACGGCGGTTTTCTTATACCCAAAAACACAAAATCTAAACAATAATTTTTACAGCCGCAAAGCGGCAGAAAGTGAGGAAAATATATGTCATTTTTTACTTCGGCAGTTGGTGTACTTCAATCCCTTGTAATCGCCCTCGGCGCAGCTCTTGCTATTTGGGGCGTTGTCAATCTTAAAGTCGGAGGCCAAGCGGTCTTAGGAAGACAAATTTGT
>JAZNWF010000002.1:0-2905 GCA_045593165.1 Eubacteriales bacterium | reverse complement strand
GAGGATAAAATGGAGCGTCTTCGCCGTCTCGATGCATCAGTAACACAGAAAGCTCAGGCTTTTTCACTTGTGGTTGGTGTTCTCGGGGCGCTTATACTCGGAATGGGAATGAGCCTGATAATGACAGATATCGGAGAGTTTCTTGGCGCATTAAGTAAATTATCAGTGCCGTTTGGAATAATACTCGGTATTATTGGCGGTGTGCTTGTAGGACTTGCTTATCCGGTTTATAACGCGGTTATTAAAAACGAGAGAAAGAGAATAGCTCCGGAGATCATAAGATTAACCGATGAGCTTATGAAATAAAACAAGCAGGGCATTTAGCCCTGCTTGTTTTTTGGTCGGAGTGACAGGATTCGAAAGAAATGAAGGAAATGCTCGGCTATATATCACGCCATCACAAGGACTTGGAAAAGACCTTCACCGACGAGCAAAAGGAAACATTCGAAAAATTCCACGACTGCTGGGACGAGTACGTAAGCCTTGCCGAAGCAGCTATCTTCGAATACGCCTTCCGCCTCGGAGCAAGGCTCACAATGGAGGTGCAAAAGGACACATAATAGGCGAATAGAATAACAAGGCATCGGTGAAAAATCCGTTGCTTTTTTAATAAAAAACGCGCGTAAATTCATCAAGAATTATTGACGAAACAGCGATTTTGTGATATAATATGACATATTAAGAATGAATATGGAGGAAAACGCATGACTCTGTCACAGAAGGTAAGATACATAAGAGCCGAGAGGCTACTAAGCCAACAGGAATTTGCCGATGCGGTGGGCGTTTCCTATTCAACCGTCAGCCGTTGGGAACGCGAAAATCGCAAGCCGCAGGCGAGAGCCATCGGCAAGCTCATAATTTGGTGCAAGGAAAACGGTATAGATTTATCGGACGTGGAGGAAAACTATGGTGAGGATAAAACATAAGTTTATACATATTTTTTCGTTTTTACTGCTTTTGTGCTTGATTTTTGCGACGAGCGCGGTGGTCGGTGCGGCGGCAAGCACCCGTGAGGGAGAGCTGATTACGACGAGAAACGAATTTGAAAAAGCCTTGAACGCCGCAAAGGATGGTGACACGCTTCTCGTTGGAGATATCGACTTTAATTTGCAGGGAGAAGGTGCAGTAAACGAAGCAGAGAGAATTACCATCACAAAGAACATAACGATAAAAAACGGCAAGACGGACGGAAAAGCCGTCTTTACGGGTGCAAGCTTTCTCTTGAACGGAACAAACGTTGCAGGCAAGACGTCGGAGTTCCGTTTTGTCGGAATCACCTTTGACGAGGGCTTGAATGCCGATGAGATCACGCATACCGATTGGGAGCTTTCTTATAGTGGCGACGGCTCGTTGATTTCAAGCACGCCGATAAAGTGTCAACGCGCAATTAATTGTATCGGTAATATCAATGCAAATTTCTCCGATTGTGAATTCAAGAATTATATGTCGGTCGAGGGTGGCGCAATCTACGCATGGTATCTCGACGGCGACAATTCGCATTGCGCCTTAAACCTTACGCTTGACGGATGCAGCTTTGAGAGCAATTCGGCGCTCAATTCCGGCGGTGCGATTTATCTCCGAGCAAAGAGTAATATCCAACTCTCTGCCGTTGATTGCACTTTCACGGATAACCGTTCGGGCTTCAACGACCAAGCCACGGGCGGTGGCGCGGTTGCTCTTCACGATTGCAAATCCGAATTTAATAACTGCGAATTCAAGGACAACATCGCTAACCACTTTTACGGCGGCGACCGCTTCTTTGATTTTGGCTACGTTCCCGAAATGGGCGGCAACTTTATTCTCTACGACGATACTCTTGAGGGCGGTGCTATCCTTGCGTGGGATGGCGAGCTTTCTATGAAAAACTGCGTTTTGACGAAAAACTCCGCTTCTTATGGCGGTGCAATCGCTTTGCAAACCATTACCGCTGACATCGAGGACTGCTTGATTACGGAAAACAGCGCAGTCTCCGTGTTGGAAGAAGCGCATAAAAATAAATATCTTGGCGTGGGAAGCTGTAACGGCATCGGCGGTGCAATTTACATTGACGGCGCGAAAGATATTACTATCAGCAATACCGAAATCGCAGACAATTATGCCGACAGCGCCTATGGTGCGATTTACGCAACCTATGTTACATATGATCCCGAATTTTATGAGCAGTTTGAACTTAATTTGCTGTTTTGCTCAATACGTGACAACGCCTGTGGCGTAAAAATTTCCGAAATACAAAATGATAGCGGCTCGTGGTTATATGACACGCACGCCATCCCATATATAAACACCGTGGGCTGCCTTGTGCTTGATGAAATATACGGCGAGGACATACCGAGAAACGAACAGCCTACCGAGGAAAACGGATACAACTTCTTCGGCAGTGCAGCTCCTGCACAGTGGTACAACGAGGAAGGTCATGTCGTACACGCTCCTACGGTTTCCACCGATTTCATCAAGGAGAAGCTCGGTGACAGAAACTATTACGGCACGTTTACCGTAGGCGCAAACAACCACGAGGTAACCTTCAAGTTCTTTATGGACGGCGTTTGCAAGGAAACCGTTGTTCTTCCTTCCGGCGCGCATCCTACGCGCCCTGCCTTTGAAAAGGTCGGCTACACGCTCACCGCTTGGACTCTTACCGAGGATTTTGATTATCAGGCTGACAGACACTTCATCATCGGAAACAAGACGGAAAGCGTGGACTTTCATGCAGTATTCACCCCGAATGTCTACAAGGTAACCTTTGATTTCGGTGAAAGCACGACCGAGATCGACCAAACCTTCGACGCTCCGCTCACTCTTCCCGAAACCGAGGACAAATACGGCTATACCTTTAAGGGATGGTTTGTGTCCGAGGATGGCTCGGGCGAAGCACTTACGGATGGCGCGATATTCACACACGCAGGGG
>JAZNWF010000001.1:0-11391 GCA_045593165.1 Eubacteriales bacterium | reverse complement strand
CGTGTTCGACGAGGAAAGCCGCGACGACACTCCCGAAATGCAGCATATCTGCGACGATTATATTTACAGCTTAAGCAAAATGATGAAAAGTCAGTTCTCGTTTTAAAAAAAGATAAGGAAGCGGTTTGCCGCTTCCTTTTTTACTTTTTATATACCCCGCAGAGCCGTGCCCCCGTGAGAATGAAACCCTGCTTTGTGCAGGTGGGTTTCCTCTCCGGCGCTTTAGTGCTTCCAACGTCCGCACGCGTCAATGCATGCGGGAGGCCTGCTTCACCACGCAAGAATATGGACTCCCTTTCATTATTGTGGGTTTTTACACAGGGAACAGCAAGAGCGTATCTTGAACTATGCACGCACCCCGCAGGATATTTGGGCATTTATAATAGCGCAGAACACGCAAAAAGGTGTGTCTAAATCTTTACTTTATAAATACTCGTTTTTTGCCTTTTTGGTAGAAAACTTCGTTTTCTATTTTTATTGTATTTTTGCGTTATGAACGATCTGAACCTCTCGCTGTACGTTTGTACAGCTTCGGATTCCGATTGTTCATTCTGCATCTATTCTAAATTGCCCAAAATGTTCATTTATAATAGCGCAGAACACGCAAAAAGGTGTATCTAAATCTTTACTTTATAAATGCTTGCTTTTAACCCTTTTTGTAGAAAACTTCGTTTCAGAGTAAAAAACGATAGCCTTTAACGGCTACCGTTTTCTGACACAAGCATTTACTCGTTTTCAGCAACCGCTTCATCGAGGTCGATTTCACCCATAAAGGAATCCTCGAATGCATCTGCTACGCGGTCAAATTCATCATCGTCTTCGATGGTAACAAGAAGCTCATCGCCGTTTTCGTCAACTTCAACCTTAAGTACAACGTATTCGTCCTCATCGCCTTCAAGCGGAATGAGCGCGAGATAAGTATTATCGTCGATCTGAAGCTCGCCGATCAATTCAAATTCGCTTTCGTTGCCTTCCTCGTCGGTGAGGGTGAAGATATTTTCTCTTTCGATATTTTCGGACATAATAACCTCCGGAACAATATTTATTCTTCATTTGTATTTTACCTGTTATACAAGCGAATGTCAATAGTATTTTTAACTTTCGCTCGACATAAACAGACACCGATTGACTTATCATAAGAAATGATGTATAATATTTTATATCAATTTTCGAGGTGCTTATATGGCGTTCATACCGAGAATATACGTCGGAAGCGACAGAATAGAAAACGGAAAAGCATATATCGACGGAAGCGACGCGAACCACGTTCTGCGCGTGCTCCGCAAAAGCATCGGCGACACGCTTCACGTTTGCGATATGCACGGCAATTCCTACCAAGCCGTTATTGACGAAATAACGCGCGACGGGCTTTACGCCACACTCGGCGAGCCCGAAAAAGCAAATAACGAAATGCCCTTTAAGGTATCCGTCTACCAATGCTTCCCCAAAGGCGATAAATTGGAAACGGTTATCCAAAAAGCAGTAGAACTCGGCGCATACGAAATAGTTGCCGTGATGAGCGAACGTTGCGTTGCGCGTCCCGATTCAAAGGCGTTTGCAAAGCGCATCGAAAGATTAAAAAAGATAAGCGAATCGGCTTCCGCACAATGCGGAAGAAGCATCATTCCCGAAATACGCGGAATTATTCCCTATGAGCAGGCTATAAAGGAAATCACCGAAAAGGATATCGGCTTTATCTGCTACGAGGGCGACGGCACACTTCCCGTGCGCAAGCTTTTAAAGGATAACCCCGAAACGATAGGCTTTCTTATCGGTCCCGAGGGAGGCCTTTCCGACAAGGAAACGGCACTTGCAAAGGACGCTTCCCTTTCGCTCGCAGGGCTCGGAAAACGCATCCTTCGTACCGAAACGGCAAGCGGATACGTCCTTTCCGCGATAAGCGTATTGCTTGAAATGTAATATAAAAAACGCTTGGAATACCAAGCGTTTTTTTGTTTTTTGTTTTTGGTTTTATGCATCTGGATCAATAACCTCGACTTCGGCGTTGAAACTGTCACATCCCAAAACGTCGGATTTGTCGAGTTCTGTCACGCATACGCAGGGATATTCCGCAGGCAACGAAGGCTGCCCCGACGAAGGAAGCTTATACGTATACTTTACAGTAACACCGTTTTCATCTGCACGCACACCGATCACACCACAATCCGTGTAATCCATTTCGTGAGTAAAATCATTGACCAAAATGATTTTTTCCGAAAAGAAGCTCGGCGGCAGATCGTTCAAGTACTCTACGAGCTTTTCAGATTGTTTAACAGACACGTTCGACAACAAAGCATCAACGTCATCGAAGCTTTTTATAACGATAGGAGTTGGCGTTTCGTTACCGACAATACTATGCTTGCTGTCGCCATTAAACATCGCAGGAATGATCTTATCCGTATATTCCAAATCCCTCGGTGTAGGGTCGTATTCAACGGGTTCATCGGGAACATCAGGTTCATCGGGTTCGTCAGGGGTATCGGGTTCGTCGGGGTCATCAGATACGTTTGTACTATTGGACAGCCAAGTGATTCCGGTAGAAAACGATTCGTTTTCGGACAGCGCTTCATATCCCGATTTTTTAATGAATCCCACGTAAGAAAAGCGTGATGACTCCTCGGGATAATACTTCAAAGGCGAGGCAATAAAGCCGCTTTGTCTGAGCTTGTGCGAAACAAGCGTTTCATCTTCGCAATCGATATCAAGACCAACAAGGAAGAAAACATCGTTTGAAGACTCGTTGCTTCCGAAATATTCTGACAACGGATTGGGTGTATCGGTATATTGCTCGAATACTCCCGTTTCACTTCTTTCGGGCGAGTTTTCAAAATCATAATCGCCGTTGTAATAAAGAATCTCGCGATTTTCCTCCAGCTCGGCAATAGAATTATCGTAAATATCCGCTATTGCATTAAAGCTTTCACAGCCCAAAATATCCTTCTTTAACAGTTCGACAACCATAAAGTCAGGAACGGGATCAACCTCAATAAGTTCGCTTCCGTTGAACACGGTGGAATATATCACCGTCACGCCGTTTTCATTAGCATACACGCTCGAAACAGAGCGTTCGTTATATGCAAAATCGGTATAATCGGTTACGAGAAGCGTTTTTTCATCGAAATAATTGTCGGGCAACGCGTTAAAATACATAGCGGCGTCCGAATCGGCATTATTGTCGCCCATCCACTCGATAAGCTCATAGAGGTCATCGCGGCTTGCTATAATCAACGGCTTGAATTTCTCGATCGACAACACCGTATATCCACGCATTTCGTCGGGCATAACTTTTACGTTTAAAAGCTTATATGAATATTCAAGCTCTCTCGGCGTCGGGTCGAAAACAACATTTTCGCTCGTTTCACCCGAAAAAGAGTCTCCGACAGATTCTTCACTGTCTGACACGGATTTGCTCGATGTATCATCCCCATCGTTTTTTTCATCAGAACAAGCGGCAAAAAGCGATATCAGCATCAAAACCGATAATATCAAAATAATAATTCTTTTCATATGATTGCCTCCTTCCTTTGTGTGATATAATTATACCATAAAAATAACGCTTTTTCCACCCCCTAAAATTTCTACGGTTTCAACAATTTTGAATTGCTATTTTTATTCAGGAAAAACAAGAAAAGGGAGCTTTCTTTCGAAAAGCTCCCTTTTTGTAAATGTTTATTCAATTAATCAAACAGCAACGGGTCTACGAATACCCCGTCGATGCTCACTGCGAAGTGAAGCGCAGTCTTGCCGTTGGTAAAGCCGGTACTGCCTGCAGTGCCTAATATTTCTCCATCGATAAGTGTAGTGCCGACCGACACGTTTACGGTATCCAAATGGTAATAATAGGTATATATTCCGTAGCCGTGGTATACCACAACGGTATTGCCCGTAGGTGCGATATTTCCGACGTAGACCACAACGCCCGCCTGTGCCGATCGGACCGACGTGCCTGCGTCAAGTGCGTAGGTCACGCCCTGAACGAGCCTATCGCCCGTGTCTCCGGTTGCGTCCTTGCCGCCGACGTTAACAGTTTGGCCGTAAACGTAGGTAGGCGTTTTATTACCCACGGGAGAATATAAATTTTCCTCGCCGAAGCCAAAATAATCGATATCGGGACGCGTTTCGGTAACGGTTGCAAGCGTATCGGCAAGCAACTGCATTTTTTCGGGTGTGAGATATTCTTCGTACTGAGCTTCGTCAGCAAAAATGGGTGCCCATTCGCGATCGGTGCGAGGAAGAACCGTAATGGTTTCCTTAACGCCGTTTATCTCCATTTCGTATTCGCCTGCCGCTGTTCCATAAGGAATGGGAAGCAGTGCAACGCCCTTATCGGCTGTTTCATGGCTGAACACAAGCTCTTTATCGGTAAGATCGGATTTAAAATCAACCGTTTCGTCACTGTTTAAATGGTTTGCATAGAACACGATAACGTCACCCGGCTGATATTCCTTCACGGGAAGCTCGATCATCGCGGGAACGTCGTAAAGGATATTGAATTTATAGCTTGCATTACCGTACGCCTTTGCGCCGCCCGTAGCGTTCCATTTTGCAGTATAGGTAATAGTAAGAAGCGTATCTACCGAAAGGTCTATCTCCGAAATATCGGTGATATTATACGAATTTCCGTTTTCGGCAACGAAGGAAACATCGAGCAGCTCGAAGCCTCCAAGGGCACTGCTTTTTGCAAAGCTCAACAGGTTTTCCCTGCCCTTGATTATGGTGTAGGTTTCATCACCCGTTGCGAACGTGTCGGGAGTGTATTTATAGCTTTTTCCGTCGGATTTGATATATTCCCATTCACAGCTTAAGGGGTTTACCTTAAAGCTTTCCTCACCGCTGATTATCGAAAGCTCGGGAAGAAAATGGGTGGAATAAAGATATTCGTACTCGGGTCTTAACAAAAGCGATTTCGCGGTATCGGTTTCAAGCACGTAAAGCTTGCCCTCGGGACCTACGAGCAGACAGCCCGAAAGGTTTAACGAGGGATAAAGCTTATACTCGATAGATTTATCCTCACGCTCGCACACTATATACACGGGAGTTTCGCCCGAAACGTCGCGCATCGCGGTGTTTATAGAAACTGATTTGGTAAGCATATTTACGTAAAAATCGATATCCGATTGCGATTCAAGCGTAAGCTTGACCTCGTCGGGCGAGCTTACCTTTACCGCACGTACGTTTTCAAGCGTGATCGACTGCGAGGAATAGGAGATCCAGAAATACAGAATAAACGCGAGCGGTACACAAAAAATAAAGGCAAGCAGATTTCTGCCCTTGTTGCCGTTGCCCTTTGCCATATCGAAACCTCCTAAAATATCATTACAAATTATTTTATAACATCGCTCCTGCCGTGTCAATAGTTTTTTCGGTTAATATTTATAAGAACGGGGAAATATAAGGGCTGTAAAGGAAGTGATCTTACGGCAAACGAATACGAAGATTTCCGCAACGGTGTTATGAACGCGTTTTCGGATTGCGATGATATTATACTTCGCGAAAGCGGACAGGTATGCGCGCGGTTTGCGCTGATATTTTTAAAGGGCATTACCATGCGTGATTTCGTTTCGGAAATGGTAATACGCCCCATACTTCATACCGATATGAAGAGCTTCAACGGCGATTTCGGTGCTTTTATCGAATGTCCGTCATTAAAAACACCGAAAAGCATAGGCGACGCGGCGGAATCGGTGGCAAAGGGCGAGGTTTTGATTCTTGCGGAAAGTCAAAGCGGCTTTTTTCAAACGCTTGTAAACGCCGAGCAGACGCCTTCGCGTGCGATAACCGAGCCGAACAGCGACGTAACGCTTCGCGGTCCGCGAGCCGGATTTGTCGAGGACGCCGAAACTAATATGGCGCTTCTGCGTAAATACATCCGCACACCCAACCTTAAATTCCGCCGATTCACAGTAGGAAGCGTATCCTGCACAAAGGTGGTGCTTGCTTACGTTTCAGGGCGCGCCGACGAAAAGCTGCTTGACGATATCGCAAGCCGTATCGAAAATATGCAGGCGAGCGTTATTACCGACAGCGCGAATATCCAGATGCTTTTGGAGGGCAGCAAAAACCCCGTTCTTCCCTCCTGCGGAAGCACCGAAAAGGTCGATAAGCTTGCCTCGAAGCTTATGGCAGGCAGAATAGGAATAATAGTTGACGGAAGCCCCTACGTGCTTACCGCTCCGTTTGTATTTATCGAAAGCATTCAGGCGGCTGACGATTATCTCCACACTCCGTACTACGCTACGTTTATAAGAATCCTGCGCACGTTTGCGTTTATTGCCGCTATATTTGCGCCCGCAATATTATGTGCCGCGATAAAATACAACTATAAATCCATGCCACAGGAATTTTACGGTATTATTGCGGAATCGCGCAAGGACATTCCGCTTTCGTTTTTTTGGGAGATCGCCGCAGTGCTGCTGCTTTTCGAAATACTGCGCGAGGTGGGCGTAAGAATGCCGCGCACCGTCGGCGACGCGGTGGGGATAGTCGGCTCGATAATTTTGGGAAACACGGCAGTCGAGGCGGGCATAGTTTCGTCGGTCGGCGTAATAACCGTTGCGTTTGCGGCGGTATGCTCGTTCATAACGCCCGCATATATGTACGTCATCGTGCTTGCACGGCTGGGCATACTGATTCTCGCAGAGCTGTTCGGAGTTTTCGGCATCGGCTTGGGCGCGTGCATTTTGCTTTTGCTTATGTGCGGAAAGGAAAGCTTCAGTGTGCCGTATATGTCGCCGCTTTCACCGCTTGACAAAGCGGGTATGCAGGACTTTATTTTCAGTTGGCCGAAAAAAACGCTCGGCAGAAAGGAACGCTTTAAATGACGTTTATCTACGCGCTGATACCTATCTCCTGCGTAGCCGCTGTGCTTTCGACGGGAAACGCAGGTATTGCGATGTGCCTTTGCATATCGATACCGTTGGTTTTAAGCCTGTTCCCCATTAAAAGCCGATTCAAATTCTGCGACCTTTTAACGATTCCGCTTTTTCTTTTTGCGATATCCCTTCACGCATATTCGGTATACGCTGCCTGCGTGGTCGGACTGGGAAGCTTGGTTGCGGGAATATTATCCGCGGTATGCGTTATATTTGCGGTAATATCGGCATATAAGGGCAAGGGCGCGGAATACGCGTCCCTGCCGATATTTTTTATTTCCGCCGTACTTGCACTATACACGCTTATCGTATCGATGAACGGCGACGTCCGTATTCTTTCGCACTATCCCAACCGCGCCGAGCTTTTATCGTCGATCGTATGCCCTGTCGCGTTATGTCTTTCCCTGCCGAGCGTAAACAACGTTTCACGCAGTGAAGCGTTTACGGGGTACGTATCGGGGCTTTGTGTAAGTGCGGTATTCATACTCTGCTCGGGTGCTGAAACCGAGTTCGGATTCATCTGCGTGCCGCTTGCTGTGCTTGCATCCGCTTTTAATGCAAAGGCGGCGATAAAATGCATTTTATCGCTTAAAGGCGAATAGACTTTTTTGGGTGATAATATGCTTTTTAAAAAGAAGACCCGTTTTGAAATAGCTGACGGGCTTATAAAGGAAGAAATAACGGACGGTAACGTAGCTTTGGTAAGGCTGAATATTAAATATCCCGACATAAAATGCAAGGAGCGCGACCCGTTATCGCACAACGCGGTCGGTTTCTACAAGCGGGTTGCCGAAAATCTGGCATACTACGCGAAAAGCGACCTTTTAGCCGCCGCTCGTACCGAAAGGACAAAAAACGCAGATACCTTTATGCCCTATTCTGTGTGTATGCGGTACGGCGTTACATATCTGTCGGACGAATATCTTTCCATATTGCTCGAAATATCGGTGTCCGACGGCGCGGGCATACCGATGACCGAGAAAAAGGCGCAGGTCTGGGAGCGCAAATTCGGCACGAAATGCAAGCCCACGTATTTTATGAGCAAGGCAGAGCTCGACAAACGGATATCCGATATACTGCCGAGCGAATACAAATCGCGTCCCTGCACCGACAATTTTATTCTGCGCGAGAGGGGCTATGAATTTTTTATCGAGAACGGCAAAAGCATTGTTCTTAAGTACGAAGAAGCCGATGAAAAAAATCTGTTAAAAATAACGTAACTCTATTTACTTTTCGGTTTTGTTTGCTATAATATAAGCAAGCAACCGAAAGGAGTTTTAAATTATGAAGCAGATTCGAATTGCTATACTCGGTCAGGGCAGAAGCGGCCGCGATATTCACGGTCTTCACCTTAAAAAAGATACCGAAAGATTTAAAGTAGTTGCCGTTGTCGACCAAATGGAGATCCGCAGAAACAGAGCGGCAGAGGAATACGGCTGTGACGTTTATGCAGACTACAAAGAAATCCTTAACCGCGACGATATCGATCTTGTGGTAAACGCACTCCCCAGCAACCTTCACTTCAGCGTAACAAAGGACCTTCTCGAGCACAACTTCAACGTGCTTTGCGAAAAGCCCTTCGTTCCCACCGTTGAAGAATACGATATTCTTGTTTCGATCGCCGAAAGCAAGGGCTTGAAGCTGCTCGTGTTCCAGCAGAGCCGCTTTGCGCACTACTTCGAAAAGGTAAAAGAGGTCATCGCATCGGGCGAGCTTGGCAGAATCGTTCATATCGGCATTCAGTTCAACGGCTTTGCAAGACGTTGGGACTGGCAGTGCTGTCTTGATCTTAACGGCGGCAACCTTGCAAACACAGGACCTCACCCGTTGGATCAGGCATTGAACCTGCTTGATTATTATCACGGTATGCCTCAGGTATTCTGTCATATGGACCGTTGCAACACCTTCGGCGATGCAGAGGATTATTGCAAGCTCATACTTAAAGCTCCCGACAGACCTATTATCGACCTTGATATTTCGTCCTGCGACGCTTACCCTGCTTACACCTACAAGGTTGAGGGCACAAGAGGCACGTTAAAGGGCAATATGGCGCACATCGATTGGAAATTCTTCAAGGAAGAGGAAGCTCCCGAGCAGCACCTTATAAGAGAATCGCTTACTATGGGCGAGGAAAAGCTCCCCGCATACTGCGGCGAACAGCTCACCTGGTATGAAAAATCCTGGGAGGGCGACCCTCAGGCACCCTTTATTGCCGCTGTTCAGACCTATTACGATCAGATCTATGCGCTCTTCACCGAAGGCAGAGAGCACGATATCAAGCTTTATCAGGTACGTCAGCAGTTGGCTATAATCCGCGAAGCTCACAGACAGAATTTTTAATTAATACGTAAAAAAGCGTAGGTATTAAACCTACGCTTTTCTTTTATTCCCATAAGATATCAATGAATTCGTTATATTCGAAATCCTCTATGATTCCGTCGGCGCCGATAAGCTCTTGTAATTCGTCGCGTTCCAACAGATCTCCCGTACCGTCGGCATTTACAACGTAATATGCATCGTCCTGAACGTATGACCAATTATCATATAGCATTATCCACTTTATTTTCACAACTCCGTAAACCACACCGTTATGCTTTACGTATTTTCCCGTAACACGTCTTGAGCCTAATGTAAGCTCCGTTACGTTGTCGGTATGTGAGGGCGAGATCGTATCAAAATCGAAATTTGATAAAAAACAGCCTATATCGACAGCATTTTCGATATCGTCCGATGTGAACCGCACGCCCGTATCCATTATTCCCTTATCGCTCCAATGCGCCGACACGTATATCGATTCGTTGGTGAAGAAGCCGTTTATAATACGAACAAACTTCGTACAATCAATTGCATACTCACGCTGTGCGAAATATCCGTTTTCAAACGGCTTGATATATTCAAATACCTCGTCAGCACCCTCAAAGTCGAAATCTTGCTTACGAAGAAAGCGCTGATATCTATAGCTTGCGCCATCATACTCTTTACTTGTTAAATCAACGTATGCCCTTATAGCAGCTACGGTTTCTTCAAGCGTATTATTCAGCTTGACCGGACAATCGTATTCGTCGCGTATTTCACCCTGTATACAGTTATTAAGAAAATAAGTGTCGTCAAAACCTCTCTTTTCCCAAAGACTTGTATCGCATTTCCCGTCGGTGTACGCGATAACGCCTGCGCCATCCGGCAAATAATCTTTTACAAGGTTTTCAAACGCCTCGACGCGCTGTTTATCGCGGTTTACAAGCAAAAACTCGCCCACACCCGTTTGACGAAACGCAAATATTATATCGTCGTATTCACGTAGATCGGGGTCTTTCCGGCCGTACATGATATAGTAAAGCTCCTCGGGTACGTTTTCACCGACAATAACCTCCTTTACCTTAAGCTTTAATACTCGATATCCCCATTTGGAACTATAGTCGCCCACGTAACAGTAGGTATCGGGCAGAACGCTTTCTACGGCAGCAACTACCATCATCCCCTGCGGATAAAATTCATATGCGTTCGCAGTAATCTGCGGAGCATCCGACACGGTTGGCTCTTTTACTATATTATCGTAATTACCCATAAACACAGAATCGTCCTCGCCGACAAAGTATCCTGCATCGCCCGAAACCGGCGGGTTTGGGATATACGGTACATCGGGTTTGTCGGGTTCGTCCGGATCGTCGGAGTTATCGGGATCATCGGACATATCCGAAGAATCGGAAGCATCGGGGATGCTTATGGTTTCCGAATTATCGTCTGTACTGCTTTCCGCGTTTGCGCTGTTTCCTGAATTTTCGCCGTTATCGCTTTTTTCGTTATCGGAAGCGGTATTCCCTATTCCCGAAGCGACCGATTTATCGTTGTCGGGTACGCTCGGAACATCAGTATCGTTGTAATTCGCCGCAAATGCCACGCTCAACACTATACAAAGGCAGGCAGCGACGACGGTGATTTTTAAAATGATCGGCTTATGAGTACGCTTGATTGCAAGCTTTTGATCGATTTCGTCATATCGCTCGAGCAGCTCGTCATCGATATTACCGACCGCCTTTATGAAAATTCTTTTGCTCATATATTGATTCCCTCCTCGTTCAGCTTTTGCAAAAGCTCGGCTTTGATTTCCGCTATTGCCTTATTAACAGACGATTCGCTGCAGGAAAGCTTATTTGCAATATCCTTGATCGGTATTGCAAAATAATAGCGGCTGATGAAGATATACATCTTTTTATCGGAGGCGTGCTTTAAGTATTCGTTTATTACCCTGCCTATCTCCCTTGCCTCGAGCTCCTCGTCCAAGCCCTTTGAATCGGGAAGAAAGCCTTCGAAATCCGAAAGCGAATCGGACATTTCAGTAGGTATGCGCTTTAAACGTCTGTACTCGTCATAACGGTCAAACGCCAGGTTACGTGTTATTTTGGCAAGGAACAGCTTAAGCACTCTGGGAATTGCAGGCGGAATTGCATTCCACGCGCGGTAATAGGTATCGTTTATGCACTCATCGCTATCCTCATCGTTGCTCAAAACGTTATATGCA